>CAKZXA010000063.1 GCA_937922045.1 uncultured Acidimicrobiales bacterium
GAACTATGTGGTGCAGCAGCTTCTGACCGAGCTGGGCTATGAGGTAAACCGTCCGGAAGAAATCGCTCCGGCCACCTTCTTCCCGGCAGCGGCCCAGGGCGACTACGACCTGTGGGCTTCGACCTGGCCTTTGAACCACGACCCGCTGACCGAAGGTGAGTCTCCTGCCGGTGGCGTGATCGCCGACTATGTCGACCATGTTGGCACGATGATGGCTTCCGGCGCCCTGCAAGGCCTGCTGGTCGACAAGGCCAGCGTTGAAGAGTTCGGTTTCACCACGCTCAATGAGCTGCTGGAGAATCCGGATGCAGTCGCCCACTTCGACTCCGATGATGATGGCAAGGCCGACATCAACGGTTGTGATGATGGTTGGGGTTGTCAGAAGGTAATCAACGACACCATCACCCAGAATGGTTGGGACGACAAGATCGCTCAGGTTTCGGCCACCCACTCGGCCCTGTTTGCCGAGTCGCAGGCCAGCTTTGATACCGGCGGCCCCGTCCTCCAGTACGTGTGGACCCCAACCGCCTTCGTCGGCAAGCTTGTACCAGGACGCGACGTCCTCTGGCTGGCCGTCGACCCATCGACCACGCTGGACGGCCAGGATGGTGTTTCCGAGGTTGGCGATAGCTGCACGGCTACGCCTTGCACCACCGGCTTTACCCCGTCCGACATCGTAGTGACGGCCAACACGGCGTGGCTTGACGACAACCCAGCGGCCAAGACGCTGCTCGAAGGATTCCAGATGGATCCGGTAGCAGTTGCTGTCCAGGCTGTTGCCATCGATGCCGGTGCCAACTCTGAAGAAGACATCGCCGATGCGGCGGCCAAGTGGATCGTTGACAACCGCGAGACCCTCGATCCCCTGCTCGATTCAGCCAAAGCGGCCGGTTAACGGATTGGTTCGGGCCCTGGATGACTATCGTTCTCGGACGGCACCGCTTGTGCGCTGCCGGAAGCACGAGCGGTGGGTCACCCAGGGCCCGCCTCCCCCTGTCGATCGTTGAAAGGGTCGGATGAACGTCGAGCTTGACGAGATAGAACGCGTCACCCATCAAGCGATGGTGGCCCACGGTGCCTCCCCTGAGGTCTCGGCGAGTGTGGCTCGAGCAGTTCGGGCCGCCGAACGAAATCACAACCGCATCTGCGGCCTCTACTACCTAGAGAGCTATTGCGCTCAGCTCAAGACGGGCCGAGTTGATGGCACCGCTGTCCCTGTTGTAACTCAACCTCGCCCGTCGGCGGTGCGGGTTGACGGGAAGCTTGGATTCGCTCAGCCAGCCTTCGAGGCCGGGCTGCCAATCGCCTGTGAAGCGGCAAGAAGCAATGGGGTTGTTGGGCTGTCTATAGAGCACACCCACACCTGCACGGCTCTCGGCTATTTCACCGAGATGGCGGCGAGACAGGGACTGCTGGCTATCGGTGCAACGAATGCCTCGGCGCGGGTTGCCCCTCCGGGCGGAAAGAGTGCGCTTCTCGGAACGAATCCGATGGCGATGGCCGTTCCCGACGGCACGGGTGGCCTCGCCTTCCAGTTTGACTTCAGCACAAGCGCCGTTGCCCTCGGACGAATAACGATGGCGGCCGCAGCCGGCGAGTCAATTCCGGAAGGGTGGGCTGTCGATGCCGACGGCGCCCCTACCACTGATCCGTCGGCGGCCCTCGAAGGGTCGATGCTCAGCGCCGGCGGTTACAAGGGCTATGCCTTGGGTCTGATGGTTGAAATGTTGGCTTCCGGCCTGACCGGCTCCCGAGCCAGCGTCGATGTGCCTCCGTTGAAGGCGCCGACCGGGCCACCTCACGATCTCGGACAGTTCTACATCCTGATCGACCCCGGAGCCTTTGATCAGGAAGGCTTCTCAGCTCGGCTTACCCAGCTGGGGGCTGAAATTGCGAGCCAAGAGGGCGCCCGTCTGCCAGGCTCGCGACCCAACCCCGATGCTCCGGTCGACGTACCTGCAGATCTTTGGAACAAGATCGAGGCGTTGCGCTACGACGCCGATTGATCGTTCTGATTTCGATGGCGGCTTCGGGTTTAGCTATTCGAGCGAGATCGCTGGTTGCGCGGCCTGCTGGTGCTCCCGCAGCCATCGTAGTGCTGATGGAAGGCCTGACGGACGAGAGAAGAGCCAGCCTTGGATCGATTCGACTTGGGCCGCACGGAGACGTGCTAGCTGTTCCTCGGTTTCAACGTTTTCGGCCACGACCGGCAGCCCCAGGTTGTGAATTGTCGGCACGATGCTCTTGAGAATTCGTGGATCTTTGGAGGCGGCGAAGGGAGCGCCGAGTTTGATCTCCGTGAACGGGAGAGCGGCGATTCGATCGAAGTTAGACTCGCCGGTGCCAAAGTCATCGAGCGCGAGGCCAACGTTGAGATCGCGGAGCAGCTGGCAGGCAGCCGCTAGTTGTTCGAGATCCTGCCCACCTAGTGCTGATTCTGTCAGTTCGACAACGAGAGCGTTCGCGTTTGGATTGTTCTGAAGCCTGAGCGTGTGAGCGAGTGTGCGAACCTTGGTTGCTATGGGACCTGAGGGTGACATGTTCACGTGCATTTTGATCGTCGGAACGATGGAGCGGAACTGTGGTAGATGTTCGAGCGCTGTATCGAGCACCCATCTATCGAGCGCCTCGATGAGACCGTCGCGCTCCGCGATCGGTATGAACTCAGCAGGTGAAATCGGCCCGAGTGTGGGATGTGTCCACCGCACCAAAGCTTCCATTGCGACCGGCTGAGTCGACGTAGCATCGACGATTCCCTGATAGTGGACGCAGAAACCCGATGTCTCAGGTGACCGCAATGCCTTCTGGAAACAGGAAGAGATGGCCCATTGTCGGCGAGCTTGGACCTGCAGTTCGTCGCTGTACCAGGAGATCGTGTTGCGTTCGCCCTGATCGAGAGCGAGCTTCGCTCGCTCGAGCGCTGGGCCAGCGGGTGTTGGTTCCGCAAGGGATACCGCCCCAATGGCTACGGTAGGGTCGATCGCCGCAGCACCGATCACCATCGGGGCTTCGAGCACCATGGCCAACGCTTCATGCAGCCACGCTTGCCCTTTGCCTTTGGCGATGAGCGTTGTGCCTTGACCGCGCCACAGCCGAATGGGCTGCTTGGTGTCGTCGAGGATTGAGGCGAGCCGTTCGCTCGTCGCCTGCACGACGAGTTCGGCCTGGGAGCTGTCAGAAGCCCTGGCTAGTGCGATCGCATCAAGACAGCTGATTGAAGCTACGACACCTTCAACAGGATCGGCTGACGCGAGGAAGTCGGTCGAGGTGCGTAGCCCCGTAATGGCATCGGTCGTTGCGCTACGAGTAGCCGCCTGCGCCGCCCGTTCCGATCTGGCCTCTATCGAGTCCAAAGAGAACTCGACGACTTGTGCAATCTGCTCGAACGAGACCTGAAGGTAGGCAGGAACGTTCTCCCACGCGCCCACCCAAACTCGTTCTGTCTTGGTGACAGCGGGCGCAGCGGTTGGGCCAAGGGCGACCTCAACATTGCTCGAGCCTAGGAGCTCTGAGCAGACTTCGTTGGCGGCCGCGATAGCCGCTTGGTCTGTGTCGGCCTGTGCGAGGGCTTGGGCTAGTCGGCCTTCGGCTGCTACAACTGCACTGAGTCGACTGGCTGCGACGCTCGCCTGATGAGTCTTCGCCGCGGTAACGGCTATGAAAGCGATCATGGTGGCAAGGACCGCATTGAGCTCTCCGCCCATGGACGACGAGGCAGCAGCCATGGCCAGCAATCCGAGCCCGAGACCACCGACGATATAGAGACTGGATCGATAGCACTGTTCTCGAGTCCCCGGTTGCCCGAACGTGATGTACTCGGGATACGAGGTACCGATGGCATAGCAGGTAATCGCGAGTGCTAAGGCTCGTAAGGGATCGTCTTGCCATGATGAGTCACGTGCGAGACCTACGGTAAGCGTGAGGTCGAACAGAACGCCGATCAGGCCTCCAGCTGCAAGCCAAACAGCGCCAGCGTAGCGAAACCCTGGTCCGAAGATAAGGACGAGAAGAACCGATATCGACACCGAGTCGAGGACGATGAGGCTCGCGTTCATCAGTCTCTCAGAGAGCGGAGCCGAGCCCGCCGCGAAGTACTCCCAAGTCAGCGCGACGACCACCCCAATCGGGATCAAGGCCATAGCAACGGCATCCAAAACATCTCCGAGTCTTGCCATCGCGGCCCGAGCACGACCGGCCTCCCACATGCCTCCCAACATGATGACGATGCCCGGGATGACGACGGCATCAGCCCAGCTCGGAACAGCCAGCTTTCCGTCCGACATCGCGGTTTCGACCAGACGGGCGAGGGTCCCGACTGCCTGAAGACTGACACCGAGGTGAAGAATCCGCAGCGATCGGGGTAGGGCCCGCCAGTTGCGAGCGAGAAAATAGTTTGACGCCATCCAGGCGGCAAAGAACATGAGCAGTCCGCCGGCAATGGCGGCGTTGAGCGATGGTAGTGCGGCTACTCCAAGGGCGAGGAGTACGGCGCCGGCCCGAAGACCGTCTTGGCGCGTATGCATAGGGCTCTATCGGCGCTGCCGTCGTGCCGTTGAGGTATCTGGCTGGTTCGGAGCATTTATGTCGCAGGTCGAGAAGGCGGTGACAAGTGGCGCAATCGTGGTGTCGCCGACAGGTCGATGAAGGGCAGAGAAGTGCCGCCACGAGCCGTCCGACCATCTCGATCGATGAAAAGTCTCCGGAAATCTTCATCGGTGCTCGTCATCGTCTGACCGTGGGTCCGGGGGTCGGTAATTGTTGGCTGGACGGGGCCAAGGAAGTCAACTGGCGGCAGATCGGCGAGAACATCAAACGTAAGACCCAGCATGGCTCGCAACAATCGAGGACCGGTAACGTCCTGCAGCTGAACGAAGTACTCGGCTCCGAGGTCGAGCCCAAGATGATTGAAGGCTGCGCAAAGGGCCTTCACCGGCCAGCGACGGTCGGCGGTTCGCCATTCCGGCAAAACACTTATCGTGGCGCACTCGACTACGTTGGCTAGCGGATTGAGGCCGTGTAGCTGGAGTGCCGTCGACAGTGAGCAACCCCAGAGGCGGTGAAGATCGGCGTCGATCTTGAGCTTCTCGTTGGGCGCGACGAGGGCTCGCAACGATCCGACAGGTTCGTCTGATGCACGGTTTATGAGCAAGATCCACACCGAGATCTCCTCGTAGAGCCCATACTCTTCCTCCACCATTGTGTCCGAGTATCCCAGTGAGTGCGTGAAGACGAATCGCTCGATTGCTCGTGCCGCCTCTGACGCAGGATCATCGGGCTCGACGGCATAGTAGAGGCCCCACCGTCCTGCATGAGTGTGATCTCCACGAGAACGATTGAGGGCAGACCAGAAGGGCAAAGGAACATCGTCGGAAGACTCCATCGAAGCACTCTAGCTGGCTGGTTTCTGGTGACCAGAGACCATGGGTTCCGTTGTGAAACGACGGTGCTGCGATCTCGCTGAGCCACTAGGACAAGAAGCCTCGGAACGCTACGATCAGGTTATATCTATTCGGACCCCTGGCGAAGCTGCGCAGCCTGAGAAGTCCCTCATAGGCGATGCTCTCGATGACATCCGCTCCCACCGTGGACTTCCGGTAGTTGTCGTTACCCTGGCCCTGTTCTGGCTTGCCTTCCAGTGGGGCCTAGGTAACGACGTGGTTCTGCCGACGCTTGCGGCGCGCTCTCTGGTGGCTATCGATGATGGCCAAACGTGGATGAGCGGGGTGGCCGCCGTTCTGGTTGCTGGCTTGGCCGCCTTCGTTTTCTGGTCCGCCACCCAGCTTCTTGACTGCGTGGTTGTCTTAGGAACCCTGAGATGGCTGCCGCGGATGACGGCACGGTTTGGCCGTTGGGTGCGATTTCGGGGTTGGGTGTCGACCTATGATCAGATGTCGTGGTCGACTCGATGGTCCATCGCCTACCTCGCAGGAGCGTCGGCGGTCTGTCTGATCGATGTCTTTGCCACCGGCCAGCCCGGCATCGGCAAGCGTTGGAAAATTGTCGCTCAGACGGTGTTGCTTTCCTCCGGGTCGGTGGCGTTGGTCGTACTGCTCATAGCGTCGGCCGTCATGGCTTCACGTCGGTTCCCGTCGCTTGAGCCGGTCGCATCTGTGCTCCTTCGCTTTGCGCCAAATCCGCTTACGTGGCTTGTGGTGGTGGGCCTAGCGGTGGCGACTGGACGTCTGCGAACAGCTCTATCTGCTCCGAAGCGGAGCTGAGCCCAAGCAATGTTCTGGCTCGGCCGTCTACGGTACGAACGAGTTCGTCGCCTGCGTCGACCAGGTGATCGGGAGCGAAGCGGTAGCTGGGTCCATAGAGACTGATGGTGGCCAGAAGTCCAGAATCGTCGATGATCGGCACCGCCAGGCCATTCACCCCCTCATCGAGCTCCTGGTCGGTCCATGCATAGCCTTGGGCCATAATCTGACCGAGGCGTCGGCGGATGCGATCCGGGTCGACGACCGAGGTCGGTGTGGCTGTTTCGAGGGCGGTCGTGAGATAGCGGTTGAGGCGATCTTCGTCCCAATGGGCCATGGTCACGAGGCCGGGGGCCACCAGGTGGAAGTGGTGGCGCGAGCCATCCAGGTCGGGCACGGTGACCGCCTGATCGGCCTCGACCTGGACGAGATAGAGCAGCCGCTCCCCATCGTCTATGGACAGGGCCGCATTTTCGGAGAAGACGCTCGCCAGCTCGGTTAGGAGTGGACGGAGATGATCGTGGAGCAAGACCGCACCCTCGCCTCGCGCTGGTGAAAGCGTGCGCAGTGCGGGCCCGGACGAGAGGGCACCGTCCGCCTGGCGTTTCACCATGCCGAGCTCTTTCAGCGTTGTGGCGAGCCGGGAGACAGTTGAACGCGGGAGCCCGGTGCGTCGGCTGATTTCACGGACCCCGACCGGTTCGCCGTCAGCCACGATCGTCTGGAGGACCAGGAAGGCCCGCTCGACGCTGTTGCGTTTGGGCGTGGGCTGGCTGGCAGGCTCTTGACGGTTGGTGGCAGGATTCATACACTTCAACTATCTGATGCTGGGACGTCCCATTCTATGGGACGCATGAGGAAATGTCCATAGGTGGATGAAAGGATTTGGATATGGCCATTGCGGCTGAGACACCTGGTGGGTCGCTGTCGATACTGAGCCCTGATTTCTACGACTATGACTGGACGCCATTGTCTTCGGCCACGATCGTCGACGATTTTGTTCTTGTGCGATGGCCCGACGGCGTCGAACTCAAGGCGTACAAACTCTGGCTGCGCGAAAACGCGGTGGGCGTTGGTGGCGTGGATAGAGCGACCCGTGAGGGCTTGCTCGACCCAGCGGATCTCGATGCAACCGAACGAATCAAGGCGGCCAGAGTGGCCACAAGCGGCGCTCTCGAAATCGACTGGGAACATGAAAAGGCTTCTGTTTCGTACCACCCAGGCTGGCTCCGCCACGTGGCTGAGGGCAAGCATCGTGCCGACGCGTGGGTCCCGTCCCAACAGAGCTGGACCGCGGCTGAATGGAGCGCTCCTCCCACCCATGAAGCGGCCGGCTTCGATGCCGACCGAGTTAGGACGCTCGAGCCATGGGTTGATGATCTCCTCCGCTACGGCATCGCCCGCCTTCGGAACCTCCCGGTCGATCTCGGCACGTGTCTTCGGGTAGCTGAGACCGTAGGAGCCGTGCGGGATACCAACTTTGGTCGAACCTGGGATGTCAAGGCCGACATCGAGATGGCGGGCGCCGCCGACACCAACAGCACAGCCAACACCAACCTGCGGCTTGGCCCGCACACCGACCTTCCCACCCGAGAAACTCCTCCCGGTTTTCAGTTCCTGTTCTGCTACGCGAACGATGCTCAAGGCGGGTATTCCACCATGACAGACGGCCTCGCCGTCGTTCGGTATCTCGAGGCCAACCACGCCGAACACTTCGAAGCACTCACCACCTTGCATTGGGTGTTTTTCAACCGGGGTCCTGGAATCGATCATCGATGGTCCGGCCCTTTCATCGACCTCGGTGTCGCTGGCGCTCCGCTCACCCTGCGGGCCTTCTATCCTGTGCGGGGCTTTCCCGATATGGATCCTGTCGACATGCCCCGTGCCTATGAAGCCATGTCGGTCTTCAGCCGACTGGCAGCCTCCGACGAGTTTCAGATGCGCTACCCGTTTGAGCCCGGCGATCTCGTCGGCTTCGACAACCGCCGGATATTGCACGGGCGCGATGCGTTCACCGCCGGTGGCTACCGGCACCTTCGAGGCGCCTACGTCGACCACGATGAAATCTACTCGTTTGCCCGTGTTGCCAATCGCCGGGCGGCTTCTGTCGCCCACTATCGACAAGGATGATTATGACCGATACTTCAACCACACAACATAAGGGTGTGTTCATCACCTGCGCCGTCACCGGAGGTGGCTACACCACCCATAAGTCTGACAAGGTTCCGATCACTCCGGAACAGATCGCCACCGATTGCATCGATGCGGCCAGAGCCGGTGCTGCTGTTGTTCATGTCCATGTGCGCGAAGACGACGGCATGCCTTCGCGCGACATCGACAAGTTCATCCAAGTCGCCGATCTCGTCCGCTCCTCAGACGTTGACGTTGTGCTGAACCTCACAGCGGGCATGGGGGGCGATCTCGTGCTCGGTGATGTGGAAAAGCCGTTGCCGCCTGCTGTCGAGGGAACCGATATGGCCGGGGCCACCGAGCGGGTGGAGCACGTTCGCCGGATCCGGCCTGAGATCT
This sequence comes from uncultured Acidimicrobiales bacterium, assembly GCA_937922045.1. Classification (GTDB taxonomy): domain Bacteria; phylum Actinomycetota; class Acidimicrobiia; order Acidimicrobiales; family SZUA-35; genus JAHELU01. Next base: position 8,727 of record CAKZXA010000063.1, read on the forward strand.
GCACGCTCGACTGTGGGTCTATGAACTTCGGCGAGGGCGACTACATAATGACCAACACGCCCTCCGCTCTGGAGGCCATGGCCACCCAGATGACAGCGATGGGCGTGCGGATCGAGATCGAAGCGTTCGACACTGGCCATCTGGCTCACGCCAAGAGCCTGGTTGAGCGTGGCTTTATCGAGGACCCCGTCGTGGTCCAGCTCTGTATGGGGGTGCCCTGGGGCGCTCCCGATGATCTCAACACCTTCATGGCCATGATCAACAATGTGCCCGACTCGTGGACGTTCTCTGCGTTCTCGCTGGGTCGCAACCAGCTCAAATATGTGTCGCTGGCGGCCTTCGCCGGGGGCAACATCCGGGTCGGTCTCGAAGACAACATCTACCTCGACCGGGGTGTGTTGGCCTCAAATCGCGACCTGGTCGAGCGGGCGGCGACGATCCTCGAGGCTCAGAACTACAACATCCTTTCTCCGGCTCAGGTTCGGGACAATCTGCAGCTGACCAAGCATGGCTGAGGACACGACGGAGGATCCAACACGCACCGACGGAGCCGAGCCAGCGGTGATCGAGCCGGTGGAGATCCGCCAGGCCGCCACCATCGGATGTGGTGTGATCGGAGCGGCGTGGACGGCCCGCATGGTGTTGCGAGGAGTCGAGGTTAAGGTCTTCGATCTGGCCCCCGACGCAGCCGAGATCGTCGAAGAAGTCTTGGCAAACGCCCGGCTGGCTTGGGCTGAAGTCGGGATCGCGGTCGACGACGCAGGTTCCTATGAGCTGGTGGATTCGGTGGCTGAAGCGGTTGCCGGTGCAGAGTTCGTACAGGAGAGTGTGCCGGAACGGCCCGAGATAAAAGCCACGGTGTTGAATGAGATCGAGGCCGCTGTCGGCACCGACGTGATTATCGGCTCGTCCACCTCTGGTATCCGCCCGTCATCGATGCAGGAATCGATGACGCATCCTGAGCGGCTCGTGGTTGGTCATCCCTTCAACCCTGTCTATCTCCTTCCTCTGGTCGAGGTCGTTGGCGGCCAGCACACGCCGATCGAGATCATTCGCAAAGCCCAAGGTATCTACGCCTTCCTGGGCATGCATCCACTGCATGTGCGGGTGGAGATCGACGCCTTCATTGCCGATCGGCTCCTGGAAGCGGTGTGGCGAGAGGCCTTGTGGCTTGTGAACGACGGGGTGGCGACGACGGCCGAGATCGATGACGCCATGATCTACGGCTTCGGATTGCGCTGGGCGCAGATGGGTCTCTTTGAGACCTACCGGGTCGCTGGCGGCAAGGGCGGATTTCGCCACTTCGTGGAACAGTTCGGACCCACGCTTGCGTGGCCCTGGACCAAACTCATGGACACACCCGAGTTCACACCGGAGCTGGTCGACAAGCTGGTAGCCCAGTCAGACGCCCAGTCGGGGGCTTACGACGTGCGGGAGTTGGAGCGGATCCGCGATCGAAACATCGCCGGATTCTTGAACGTGTTGGCCGATAACCGATGGGCTGCAGGCAATGTCATCCGCCGAGCCAGAGGTGAAGCCTCAGACGTCGAGTAGCGGAGCCTGCTCGAAGTCAGCGCGATCGGGTGTCAGAACGACACGCCAGCGCGCCCACTTTGTCGCGTCCAACGAAACCAGGGGAGCGTGGCGGGCGGAGGCGACTACGATAAAGATCATGTCGGGTGACCAGAAACTCATTGAACGAATTCGAGCCGATCTCACGATTGCAATGAAGGCTCGGGAGAAGACCGAAACCCAGACCTTGCGGTCGATCATTGCCGCGGTTCAAGAGGCCGAGGTTTCGGGCAAGGAAGCAACCGAACTCGATGACGAGGGTGTGCAGAAAGTGATCGCCGCGCAGGCAAAGCGTCGGGTGGAAGCGGCCGAAGCCTTTGATGAGGGAGACCGCCCCGAGCAGGCCGCAGCCGAGCGGGCCGAACTCGCCATTCTCGAAACCTACCTCCCTGCTGGTTTGAGCGACGATGAGCTGGTGACGCTCGTCGAGGAGACGTTGGCGTCCGAGGGGATTACGGCTAAGGCCGACATGGGCAAGGCCATGAAGTCCGTCAATGCCAAGGTCGCCGGTCGAGCCGACGGCAAGACGGTGGCCAATCTCGTGAAGGAGCGGCTGGCGTGAACTGGGGTCCGGTGCTCTTCGGGGCACTCATCTTACCCGTCGCTGGGCTCTTGATATGGCTGGGGCGTCGCGGCGCTGCAGGCAAGATCGATTTCGCTCTCGGTGGCCACAACCGTTCCAACACCAGTCCTGAGGATTGGGATCACGCCCACCAGATCATTGGCAACGGCATCATCGCATCGGGCTTTGGTTGGGTGTTGGCCGTAGCCGCCATGGCGTTGGGCTACTTGGCCGGTGTCGACGAAGGTCTAGCTATTGGTCTGGCGATCGGCGTGCTCATGATCTCAAGCTTGTACCTCGTCGTGGTCGTTGTTCGAGGTTTGAAAGCGGCTGGCGGTCACTGATGCGGCGCCAAACAGGGGTTGACGAACATCTGCGCGGAAAGCCCTGCTAAGGGCCTCCGTCGAGGGATCCGTTTTGAATCCCGAATCAGGGCCCCGAATCCGCGATCTCTCGGTCTTAGCCCAGATCCACGACTCTCGGCCGTTCAGGGGGCCCGGGAAACCCACCTATGATTGGGCGATGCCCAATGAGCGCTTGCACGCACATGTCTGGGGAGATGGGAGCCGCACCGCACTCTTGCTCCACGGCCAATTCGGCGACGGACTCATGTGGTGGGAAATTGCGCCCCGCATCGCAACGCTCGGCTACCGCGTGATCGCTCCCGATCTCCCGGGCCATGGCCGTTCACCGCGTGACCCACAGGCGACCGTCGAGTCCACGGTTGAGGGCCTGGTCAAGCTATGCCCCGCTCCCGAGATAGCGATCGGTCAATCGCTGGGCGGCCTGATCCTCGCCCGCAGCGCCGAGCGTCTGAAGGTTCAGCGAGCGGTTTTCGTGGATGTTCCGCTTCGGCTCCCTCCGGCAAGACCGAGGGACGAGACGAATCAATTGCTCGCCGAGGTCAAGGCACAACGCACGCTAAAGTGGCTTCGTCGCGAGCGCCCACACTGGAACGATCGAGACTGCGAGATCGAGGCTGAAGCCGTCGAGATGTTTGACGTGACGACCGCGCTTAGCCTTGTCGGTTCCCTGCGGGGTATGGAACATCCGCCTCCCTCCGGGATTCGGTCGTTGGCGATCCTGCCAATGCCAAGCGAACACGTCGCACCCGGCGACGTCGCCCAACTGAACAACCTCGGTGTAGAAGTACGCGAGATCCCTGGCGCCGGGCACACCGTCTGGTACGGCCACGTCGATGAGTTCCTGCACGCACTCGACGGATGGATTTAGCGAACCGAGCACGGCCACAGTGACCGGAGGAGAGTTCGTCTGTGGCTAGCAGCAACAGTTCGGAACGCGCATGCAAACCTGAGGATCGACCACCCGACGGCCCACGACGAACCCAGTCATCGACGCTAGCGAGGCCTTCTCCGCCCTTACCATCACGCTAGCCAGTGATTGTGAGCGTCAAGGTGTAGGACGCGTTGCCCCGGGTGCCGCCAACGAGAATGGTGTAGTCACCGCTGCTTGGCAGCCGCAGGCTGGTCGATTCGGCGCCGACCACAATTGCTTGGCCCTCGGGGGTGACCAGATCGAACACAGCATTGTCTTCGAGCGAGGTGATGCTGATCGACGCCGCTTGATCAGCAGTGGCCTCAAAGGTGTGGAGGTTGCGCTGGCCGAGGACAACAGCGCTCTCGGCCGAACCTGAGCTGCTCCCCGTCTCAAATCGAATCTCGCCAGCAGCAAAGGTATCGAAGCCCTCGCCGCCCGATCGGACATGCCGGTCTACCTCCCCGCAGCCGACCGGCGTGGCCGTCCACTCAAGGTAGGGGCGGATGGCAAGGGCGCCGTCGTCATCGATGACGAAGACATCGGTTTGGGTCGTCCGGCCATCAACCGTCCAGGTCTCGACCGAGATCGCCAGCTCGTTGCCGGAAACGAAGGAGCCAACACCGGTCCGAATGACATCGATGGTTGGATCGGTGGTGCCAAAACTGCTCAGCGAGACTGAGGTGGCATCGGCGTCAACCTTGATCTCGAAAAGATCATCCATTGGGCTATCAACAGATTTGGCCCAACAGGTGGTGGATCCGGCTGCCAGCACTGGCTTGATGGTGTCGGCATTTGGGCTACCGGCGTTGGGCATGGCGTCGAGGAGTTCCTGGGCTCGCGGGATTTGTGAACAGTCGATCTCGACCGATCCCTCATCTCCTTCTCCCTGGTAGAGCGCATCGTCGCCGAAGTCCCAGATCTGAGTGCTGGTGCCGGATGCGTTGGTGACAGCCATGATGAAAGTCGCCTCCGTTCCGTCCTGGCGATGCCCAACCGCGGTGGAGATAGCCGGTTCGCCGTTCAAGGCCTCCGCTGCGCGTGCCTCACCGACGTTGTTGATATCGAGCATCACGACGTGTCGTTCACCGGCCCAACATGTCGTGGTAGCTGGCAGCGAAACCCCGGATGAGTCTTGAGTGGTCGAATCGTTCTCGTCATCTGACGCCGAGCTGTCGGTGGTGGTCTCACCGTCGCTGGTTTCGTTGCTTGTTCTGTCGATGGTTTCGTCGGTTGACGCCTCGTCGCCCTCAGCGGTTTCGGTTGATCGCGAGGATGAAGCGTTGTCGCTGTCTGCCGCCTCAACGTTTACCGATGCGCCGTCAGCTCCGGTGAGCGAGACAGCGGCAAAGGTCCCGCCGATTATGAGCAGCAGCGCAGCGGCCGCGATGGCCAGAATCGAGCTGCCTTCTGGTCGCCATTCCTTGTAGTACCCGTTCCTGATGTTTTTCATATCATCAAGACGGATGATGTCGGCGTCTGTATCCGTCGTGTCGCCAGACGCATCGAAGTTGTCACCGGGCACGCCCCAGCCTTCCTCGCCGTCCGACGGGTGCTCGCGACCCAACGCGGGCTGGTCGGCTTCGATGGCTGCAAGCTTGGCGTCGATGGTGGACCAGTAGTCAGACGGTGGTTCGGGAGCGAGATCGCCAAGTTCGGGAAGTGGCGTCGCCTCAGGATCGAACGGTTCATCGGTCATGATCGAAGCTCCTGCTGAAGGCGTTGGCGGGCTCGACTGGCCCTGGAAGCGACGGTGCCGCGAGCCAGCCCCATTATCGTGGCCACCTCGTCGTAGGAATAGCCAAGCCCGGCCGTCATGGTCAGGACTGCGGCCTCGCCAGAGGACAGTTGTTGCATCGCTCGCTCCAGCTCATCTCGGTCGATGGTCTGTGATTCGACGTCGATGCCGCTGGCCAGCGTCGAATCGTACCGGGCAGTCGCCGTTTCATCATCGAGGGATGTGTGGCGGCGTCGACCTTCGTAGCGGGCGTGGTCGATTGCTGTGCGATAGCAGATCGAACTCAGCCATGTCTTGATCGCTGATCTTCCGTCGAACGACTCTATGTTCCGGAAGGCTCGTTCGTAGGAGGTCTGCATGACGTCATCGATCAACCTTGGTGAGCGCAAGACAGACCAGACGACGTTGCGAAGATCGTGATCGTAGCGCCGAATCAACTGGCCGAAGGCTGCCGCTTCGCCGCGCCGAGCCCTGCTCTCAACATCGCTCGTGTTGTCGTCAATCATCGTCAGACCCACCGACTAAAGACGTCTCAGCCGCACCGTTGTATCCGTGCTCGAAGAAATATATTTGGGCCACGATTGAGGCCGCTCGATCATTAGCCTTCCTGGGAACGGCGATACAGCTTTGATTCCGGGTCGAGACTGTCCTTGCCGTACCAGGCGGAGGCGGCCATATCGACTTCGATGTCAGCCCTGGTCTGCTCATCGTGGCAGTCGATGTAGAGGCGACCGGCCAGGTGATCAGCCTCATGCTGGAAGCAGCGGGACCGCAAACCGCTGCCCTCGTAAACAACCTCGGCCCCATACATGTCTTGACCGCGGACTCGGCATTTCTCCAAGCGGATAGTGTCCAGCTCGAAGCCGGGCAAGGAGAGGCACCCCTCGGCGCCGTCTTGATAGGCGGTGCCGATCGGCTCGACCACCGGGTTGAAGACATGGGCAGCCAGGTCGTCTTGGCAATCGAAAACGAACACCGATTCAGATCGTCCGATCTGATTGGCGGCGAGGCCGACGCCGGTCTCGATGGCGTACATGGTCTCGAACAACTCGTCCACCAGCTTGATCATCGACTTGTCGAAGGTGGTAACCGGCGTGGCCGCCTGGCGCAGGATCGGGTTGCCCCAGAGGGTGATTATGCGTGGGCTGTGCCCGGGCAGACTCAACTTGATCACCGCTTGATCCTACAGGCCATCCGGTCGCCGGTCAGCCCGTGGATGGAACCCGCGGTCAGCTCCAGGCCGAGACGGTGTCGGCGATGGCATGCATACCGCGCAGCACCAGGTCTTCTCGCCAATGGCTGGCCACCACCTGCATGCCGACCGGAAGTCCACCCTTGCCGGGTGTTCCGGCGAAACCAACGGGGACCGAGCCGGCGGGCTGACCCGTGTAGTTGAAGGGCACGGTAAAGGGCACCGCATGATCCCAACGGTCGAAGTCGGTGGAGTGATAGACCATGTCGACCGCCGGCGCAACGGTCGGCGTTGTCGGTGTCAGCAGCAGGTCGTAGTCCTGGTGGAAGCGCCTCATCTTCTCGGCCAACTGGGCCCGGGCCGTGTAGCCATCGGCCACGGCGTCGGCGGCAACTGCCAGTCCTTCCTGGGCGAGCTGGCGGAAGCCGGGGTCGAGTTCGGACCATCGGTCTGATGGAAGCGAGCGAAGGGTATTGCTGAAGCCGGCCTTCCAGTAGGGCTCGAGGCGGGGGCGTAGAGGTTCGAACACCGTGCCAACCTCCGTTATCCGGGCCCCGGCGGCTACCAGAGCGTCGATGGCGGCCCGGCAGGAGGCTCGAACCGGCTCCGAGGTTTTGGCATCGCCCAGCGTGTCGGTGTAGGCGATACGTAGACCGGCTACCCCCTCGTCAAGACCAGCTCGCCAGTCGCGATCGTCGTAGGGACACGAACACCAGTCGCGAACATCAGGGCGAGACATTACGTTGAGGAGCAGAGCTGCATCCGCCACATTTCGCGCCAGTGGGCCGTTGGCGGTCAGCGTGCCGTACGGCGCCTCGTTTGGTTGTGGGACTCGGCCGAACGTTGGCTTGATCCCGTAGTGGCCGCTGTAGCTGGAAGGGATGCGAATCGAACCGCCTCCGTCGTTGCCGTGGGCCACAGCCGCTATGCCCGCAGCAAGAGAGGCTGCGGCCCCGCCCGAGGAGCCACCAGGGGAGTGATCGAGGTTCCACGGGTTGCGGGTGGTGCCGAAGGCCGGAGTGTCGGTGATGCCCTTCCACCCGAACTCCGAGGTCGTCGTCTTGCCCAGCACGATGGCCCCGGCCTCACGCATCCTGGCCACCACCGGATCGTCGTCGGCGGCTGGTGTGTCGTCGGAAACAGCCGTTCCCGATCGGGTCGGGAGCCCGCCGACGGCAACCAGATCCTTAACCGTGACCGGGACGCCGTCCAGCTCGCCGATCGGCTCGCCTCGGGCCCAGCGCTCGGCGCTGGCCTTGGCTTCTGCCTTGGCTGTTTCGGTGGCCACAACCACGAAGGCATTGAGGAAGGGCTCGGTCGTGGTGATGCGGTCGAGGTGCTCGTCGATGACCTCAACCGGTGAACGGTCTTTGCGTCGATAGGCGTCGACGGTCTCGTGCACGCTGAGGTAGGAGCGCGGATCCGGCGTTGGCAGGTCGGTCATGGCACGAGACTACAACTGGGATGTTGTCGGGTACGAACTGCTAGCGTCGTGGGATGACGACCAGCTGGGACGGCGACCCGACCTTCGTAGACGACGTTGAGGCCTACTGCGCACGATCGAGCTACGCCCCGGGCGAAGACGTCGTGCTGCACCTTTCGGCCCGAACCGACCACATAGCGCTCACGGTGGAGCGGTGGGGAGCGACGAGGGAGCTCGTCTACGAACAAGCAGGTATTCCTGCCGCCTACATCGCACCACCCGCCGACGCCGACGCCAACGGGTGCGGTTGGCCTGAAGGCTACCGATTCTCGGTTGGTGAAGATTGGACGAGCGGCTTCTACCTGATCACGCTGACCGCCGAAGGGGCGCCGGCCGAGACCAGCACAGCCCACGCCAGTTTCGTCGTTCGAGCCGGATCCGATCCGACACAACGAGCCGCCGCCCTGCTCGTGTTGGCCACCAACACCTGGAATGCCTACAACACATGGGGCGGCGCCAGCCTCTACACCGGCGGCAAGCAGGTATCGTTCGCCCGCCCGATGGCTCGAGGAGCATTAGACCGTGAAGCCAGCGAACGAGACGATCGTAAGGCCCGCCCTGTCCGGTGGGGAGAGGAGCCAGATGTCGATGGCGAGTCGTTCCAGGCCTTCCGTCTCCCGCGCAAGTATCCACCCATCATCGGCTCATCGGGCTGGTACCTCTATGAGCGACGTTTCGTCGAATGGGCGGAAGCTGAGGGGTACCGGTTTGACTTCGCAACCTCAGCTGACCTTGACGAAGATCCTTCGATCGCCGAGGGCTATGACCTCTTGATCGGCATCGGCCACGACGAATACTGGTCTGGCTCGCAACGAGCGGTCGTCGAAGATCATGTGGGCCGGGGCGGCAACTATGTGAGTTTCTCCGGCAACACCATGTTTTGGCAGGTGCGCATCGAACCCGGGTTCAACAGTGGCGACACCATGGTGTGCCACAAATATTCTGCCCACAAGACCGACCCGATCATGGCCGACGATCCACAACAGATGAGCGGGATGTGGGCCGACCCTGTCGTCGGCCGCCCCGAGGCCTCCTTTCTTGGAGGCGGTTCAGCCTGGGGTTTGTACAGCCGTTTTGGGCAGGCCACTCGGCGCGGTTCAGGAGCCTTCACCGTGTACCGCCATGACCATTGGTTGTTCGAAGGCACCGATCTTGGCTACGGCGACCTCCTTGGAGCCAAACATGGAGCTGTCGGTTACGAGACCCTCGGATGTCGCATCCAGTTTGACGATTTCCAACTTCCGGTGCGCGCCGGCGGCGACGATACCCCCGAGGACATGGAGATCGTGGCCTTCACCCCTGCCTCTAATTGCGGTATGGGCGAGTATCCCTCGTCGATCTCGGCCTTGAGCGATCAGGGCGACCTCGAGTTCATCGCCGAACGAATCCACGGCGATCTCAGCCCCGAATCGTTGGCCAAGGCCCGCTATGGCAACGCCATCATGGCAGTTGTCCGACCTTTCGGCCCCGACGGTGGACAGGTGGTGACCATCGGCAGCACCGACTGGGTCTTTGGCCTTCCCGACGATGAGGCCGTGGCCCAGGTAACCCGCAACGCACTCAAGCGAAGCCTGCCCGACGGCTAGAACGAGAGCGGGCCGGACGATCTAGCTAGGGCGACGCCGCTAGCATCCGCTCGGCTCAGCAGCGTCGAAAGGTGCCACGAGGTAGTGGTATGCGTGCACGACCTCGAAGCCGAGGCCGACGTAGAGGTTCTTGGCCCCGGTGTTGTCCGGCATGACCTGAAGCCACACCTTGGTCGCTCCTGCGCGCTGGCCGGCGGCGACGAGACTTCGCAAGACGAGCGACGCTACCCCTCGCCGCCGAGCCGCCGGCATGGTCTTCATAGCAAAAACGCCAATCCAATCGTCGTCGATGGTGCCGATGCCGCCACCGAGTAATTCGTCCTTGTGGCGAACCGCTACATAGCGCTGGGGCAGAAAGGTTGTTGCGTTCTCGGCCAGCCGATCTGTGTCGCCGGTGAGGATGGTCGTTGCCTCGGTGGGCGTTGTCGTCACATCGACGGCCCAGTCGGGAGACTGTGTTGAGAATGGTTGGCGGTTGAGCTCTGCGATCGAGGTCATCATCACATCAGAGCCGGTTCGCTGAAGGTAACCGCGACGGCTGAGCTCGGTCGAAACGGCTGGATCGCAATCATCAAAGATCATGACGTGTGGCTTGAGCTGTCGTTCGGCGAACCAGGCTTCCGCCCGATCGATCGCGGTCGCGAGATCACATCCTGGATCGCCGACCGGCCAGAGACTATTGGCGCGACCGGTCGCTCCCCGGTCGCTGCGCAGCACCCACTGGCCGATGCGATCACGCTGGGTTCCGGGCATCGCCCGATCCGAGAGAGCCTCGAGCTCAGCTCGCTGTTCGACGTCGACCTCAGCCGGGCGATGAACATCAGCCATGGCGCACCAGCCAGTGATGAACCTCACCACAGTCTCGGAGGCGTCGGAGGCACCAGTCGACGAAGGAGGCCTTCTGAATCGAGGCTGGCGTCGGCTCGGGCCATCTCGCTTGGAACCCGCGTTTATGTTTCAGCAGATCGGCGCGAGGGTGCTCAGCGTCGTAAGGCTTGGGAACATTCTTCAACTCGGCGCCAGCCACATCTAGCTGGCGCCCCTTGCCTAGCGCCTTGAGAGCGTCAGCCAGCGCCTCGCCTTGCGCCCCGTCGATCGTGGAGCGCCACCGATCGGTTGAGGTGATAGCGGCGCCAGCAGCGAAGCCGATCTCGTCTTCGCTCACCCGCACGAACAAGGTCGGCGCTACCTTCTTGTCGAGCCCGACCGGACCTGGATCCCAGAAGCGCAGCAGGAGATGATCTTTGTAGGGTGATTTGTCCGGGCTGAATCGGAGATCGTTGTTGATTGGAGCGATCGAGCCGTTGGTCTTTGGTTGAGCCACGATCGTTGGGCTGATCTCTTCTGCCAGCCGTTCGCCGAGAGCGCTGACGAGCGCCTTGGTTGGTTGTGCGACCAGATCGTCGTACGCCGCCTTGTTCGCGGTGAACCAGTCTTTGTTGGACTCGCCCAGTTGGGTTAGAAAGGCCAAACCCTCAGTGCTGTAACCACCAAACGTAGGGTTAGTGTTTTTCTTCATGCCTCGATAGTGCCAGAGGTCAGGCCGCCGTGCCGTCGTTTCGAAACGTTGCAGATGTTTTGGGGTGCCTCTCTTGTGCTGCGTTTGCTTTTTGGGAGAACGTCAGATGACGCCGCCTGAGTGGTTGCTCAAGCGTTTGCAAGCCTCGGTCGATAGGAATGCAGTGGAAGTGGATGATGCCGAGTTGCAACGACTGACGTAACGGTCTCGCCTAATGGACCCAGCCCAAGACATCCTCATCGTGCTCGACAGGTTCGGCAATATCCTCGATGTGAACCAGGCGGCAGCCGATCGTCGAACGCGACGTGACCCGTCATCCTGGAAGCGGGTGACGAAGCGGACATCGCAGCCCGGATTGACGTCTTGCCGGAGGCGCTGTCGTTGGAGGGCATGATCGGCGGGCAGATGGTGAAGATGACCTGCTCGGTCGGTGCGGCAAAGCGGCGCGATGGTGAGAGCGGCGACGAGTGGCTCCGCCGCGCTGACCAGGCGATGTATGCCGCAAAGGCGAAGGGGCGCAGGCGGCGGGGTAGCGCACCATCCGGGACGGCGTGCATAGATGTTGAATCAGCCCCTGGGATCTGAGCCAGTCGCGCCAGGAGTGCGGTGGCGATTACCGAGACGCCCACAACCGGTGCATTGCCGTGGTGATGCCATATAGCTTGGCTAGCCGACGGAGCCTAGACTGGCTCGGTGAGCAGGGTGTGTGGGCAGGTCGACCTGGTATGACCGAAGGTCACGAGCTCGACGCGCCGCCATGGCTGCGGGTCGAATCAACCATCATGGCAACCGCCCGAGCGTTGCGCCAGGCTTACGATCTGCGGTTGGCTCCGCTCGATCTCAACCTTTCCGAGGCGAGCCTTCTGGCCTACGTCGCCGAATCTGGAGCGATGGCACAGACGCGACTGGCCGAGCGGCTCTCCTTGGGCCGGGCAGCCACGGGATCGGTCATCGATGGGTTGGCGCGTCGAGGTCTCGTTGAACGTTCACCCGACCCGGATGATCGTCGGGTCTGGCTGGTCGAAGCGACCGAGGTCGGTCTGCTTATGAGCGAACGGATCCGTGAGATCGACGAAGTTCTGCGCGGGGAGCTCCGTAACGGCATCGCCCGTTCTGAGCGTCAGCAGCTCGCAGCAGTCCTGGTTCGCCTCGGTGGAAACTTGGCATCGGTTCTGGCCGAGCCTCGCTCGGACGCCTGATCGTCGATCAACCACATATAGAATGAGAGCCATTCTCAAAACGTGGTTCTTTGTGAAAGGCGTGTCCTTGTGAGTCGTGGTCTCCTGGCTGGCTGTCTGCTTTCTGTTCTGCTCATCGTTGGGTGTACCTCAGCCCAGTCGGGAGAGCCAGGCGAACCGCAAGTCTTTGCAACCACGTCAATCTGGGCCGACATCGTTTCCAACGTGGCCTGTGATGCCGATGGCCCGACGGCCGTCGGATCTTTGGTGGGTCGCGGCGATGATCCACATGCCTCAACCCTCACCCTGGCTCAACGTGACGCCCTCTCGCAGGCCGAGCTCATCGTTGGCAATGGGCTTGGGTTGGAACCTGAACTGGCGTCGCTCCTCGCCGATATCGACGCCCCATCAGTCATCCTCGCCGACCTTCTCAACCCTGGTGATGTGGTGGAAGCCAACCCCCACTTCTGGATGAACCCCTTGCTCGTGGCATCGACGGTCGACGGGATCGCAGACGCCCTCATCGGTGTAGGGTTCGACCGCCCGGCGGTAGAGAAATGCGCCGAAGCTTACAAGGACGAACTCGTAGCTTTGGACGAGGAACTCTCCAACGCCTTGTCGTCGATAGCGGGGGAGTGCCAAACGATCCTCACCAACCATCATTCGCTCGACTATTTCACCCTTCGCTATGGCCTGGTCAGCGCTGGAGCCATCATCCCCTCCATGTCATCGATGGCTGAACCGAGCCTCTCCGAGCTCGACGAGTTGGCCGAACGGTTGGAGGATGTCTGCGTCAGCGCTGTGTTCGTCGAGAATGGCGTCTCCGACAGGAGCGCTTCGGCCTTTGCCGAACGGGTGGGACTCCCGATCGTGGTGATCAATGTCGAATACTTGGCGGCCGAAGGTCAGCTCTCATCAAGCTATGTTGGCATGATGCGTGAAAACGGCAATGTTATGGCTGACGCCCTTGGGACCGGTTGACGCCAGCGTGATGACCACACGGTGGAGACGACGATGGGTCTGATCGAGTGGTGGACCGATCCTTTCCTCACCAGCCAGGCGACGCGGATGGCACTTGCGGTGTCGGTGTTGGCCATCATCAGCTTGTCGGTCGTCGGCACGTGGGTGGTCATGCGAGGCTTGTCGTTCTTCGGTGATGCTCTGGCCCACGGTGTGTTGCCGGGCGTGGCCGTCGCCTTCCTGCTCGGTGTTGATGTGCGGCTCGGAGCCCTGGCTGCGGCCGTCCTGATGGTGGCGGCGATCAGCGCCATCCGATCGACATCGCCCCTGCCGGAAGACACCTCGATCGGCGTGCTATTTGTCGGCTTTCTGGCCCTCGCCATCGTGATCATCTCCAAAGACTCGGGCGGCGTTGGAGACCTGGACCGGTTCCTCTTCGGGTCGTTGACCTGGGTTGGCACCGACGACCTCGTACGACAGGGCCTTGCAACCATCGTCGTGGTGGTGACAACCGTTGTTCTGCACCGGGCGCTCTTGGCCACCACCTTCGACGAAACACAGGCCGCCATGTTGGGCTTCAATCCTCAACGCGTGAATACGATGCTGCTCGGTCTGGTGGCGGCCTCGATCGTGTTCTCCTTTGAATCGGTCGGGAGTCTGCTCGTCTTTGCCTTCCTCGTGGCCCCGCCGGCAGCTGCGGCCTTGGTGTTTCGCCGCCTGCCCTCGATCATGGTTGGTGCTGCCGCCATCGGCGTGCTGTCGGCCATCGTTGGATTGGCGCTCAGCTACCACCACGACACAGCCCCCGAGGCGACCGTGGCCCTAGCGGCAACAGGTTTCTTCGGCCTGGCGTTGGTACTCAGGCGCACCCTCATCTTGTTCTAACCAACTCGCTGGGTCGCGTTGCCTCTGCGTCGGAGATCGATCTACGGTGTAGTCCGATGTCTGATGTGATGCGAGCCCTCAAGGAATCATTCGAAGAGCTGCAAGCCCCCGAGGGTGGCTTCTCGTGGTCGATGCAGGAGGTGCGGGGGATGCAGATGCGTGTCTTCGACGCCGTGCCTCCAACCATGCGAGCTATCTGGGAACTCTCCGCCCTCCAAGGCGACAAGCCGTACATCGTCTTCGAGGACGAGGAGTACTCCTACGCCGAGATCCATGCTCAGGTCAGGGCGCTAGCGCACCTCCTGTCCGATCGTTATGGTGTTGGCGCCGGCGACCGGGTGGCCGTGGCCATGCGCAACTATCCCGAATGGGTCGTTTCCTACTGGGCCACGATCTCGCTCGGCGCTGCTGTCGTTGGCATGAATGCCTGGTGGACAGGGCCAGAGATGACCTACGGCCTACAGGATTCAGTCCCCAAGGTCCTGATCGCCGATAGTGAACGGATAGAGCGGGTCGCTCCTCATCTAGAAGAGCTGCGGGCCGACAACCCACTCGAACTGATCGCGGTGCGAACCTCGTCCGATCTGCCTGACGGGTCGGTTCATTGGACCGATGTGGTTGTCGCAAGCGAGGCCCCCGACGCATTGCCCGAGGCCGATATTCAACCCGATGATGACTCGTGCATCTTCTACACCTCGGGCACGACCGGATTCCCGAAGGGCGCACAGCTCACCCATCGTGGCTCGATTCACAATCTCTTTCATATGGCTTTTTCCCTGTTCGCCTCGGGCATGGCCAGTGCGAAGCTGGCTGCGGCCGAGGCCGCCTCCAGTGGTCAGGAAGTACCTGCTGCGGCGGCCCCGTCGGATCCTGCAATCATGGTGCCGACGCCACTGTTCCACGTCACGGCCAACAACTGTGTGCTGCATCCTGGCACGATGATCGGGGCGAAGCTGGTGTTTATGCATCGGTGGGATGCTGGCCGTGCACTCGAGCTCATCGAGCGCGAGAAGGTCACGACCTTCACCGGGGTTCCAACCATGAGCCGCGAGATGCTGGGCCACGCTGATTGGCACACCCGAGATGTGTCGTCCCTTGAATCGATGGGTGGCGGGGGAGCGGCGGTCCAGCCGGATCTGGTTGAAAAGATCGACAAGGCAAACGAGAAGATTGCACCCAGCACAGGCTACGGGTTGACGGAAACCCACGGGATCGCAACCGCCGTTTCATCGATCTTCTTCACCGCCAAGCCGACGTCGGCGGGGCCGATTGCACCAACCTTTGAAGCCAAGGTAATCGATGAAAACGGCGACGATCTACCCGAGGGTTCGGTTGGCGAGCTTTGCTTGAGAGGACCGGCCGTCATCAAGGGTTATCTGAACCGGCCAAAGGAAACCGCCGAAGCTATTCGGGACGGCTGGTTCCGGACCGGTGACATCGTGCAGATCGATGAGGACGGTTTCGTGCACATCGTCGATCGGGCCAAAGACGTTGTCCTCAGGGGTGGCGAGAACGTCTACTGTGGCGAGGTCGAGGCCGCTATCTACGAGCACCCGTCGGTGGCCGAGGTGGCAGTCTTCGGTATTCCCGATGAACGCCTCGGTGAGCTCGTAGCGGTTGCAATCGTGCCGGCCGCTGGCGCCTCCTTCGGTGAGGCAGAACTCACCGCACACCTCGAAGGTCGCATGGCGAAGTTCAAGCATCCTGAGCGAGTCTGGATTCTCGACGAGCCGCTGCCTCAAAACGCGAACGGCAAGTTCGTCAAGCGCCAGCTTCGCGATGCCTTGCTGGCCGCCGAGTAGCACGGGGAGCGGCCCCCCGGCCTGGTTCGGGTGCATTGGGGCTCGGAGTCGCCATAAGGTGGTAGGGCTAGCGTGTCGATAGGGCGGCAAGGAGAGTGCAACAGTGGTTGATCGGCGGGAACCCTCGGCGCCCCATGCCGGAAACATCACCGCGTTTGAGTTCGCTCTGGCCGGTGTCGACGTTCCGGCTGGAGAAGCGTCGGATGTCGCCATCCAGATTGTTGAGGCGATGCGGTCCATGGTTGTCGAGGTGGAACCTGCTCCCGTCGTCGATGAGGGATTGCACCGCTATCTGTCGATGACGTCGGCGTTAAAGGCTTCGCCGCGGACTGAACGACAACCCGCTCCCGCCGCCAGTTTCGCCGATATCACACCCGAAGAATTGAAACCTGAATCGGTGATGTTCTCGCCACCGGTTCAAGCCCCGGAGCCGAGGGGGAGAGCCGATCGCCCCGAATCCGACGCCAGCTCAGACTGGTTCGAGACTTCGTCGAGCCCGCTTCGTCGAGCCTATGATGCGCCTGAAACCGCTGAGAACCCCGCAATACAGATCAGCGACGCTATGCCGCCCGCCCGGCGACCGAAGGGGCGAAAGCGATCGCTGCTCACATCGGCCGCTGTGCTCGCCCCGCTCGCCTCGGCGATCGTAGCCGCCAGCCTCGTCGGTGGCTTTCTGTGGTGGCGTTGGAACAACGAACGTAGTGGATCGATCGAGGCCGGATTGTCAACGTCAGCTCTGGTCGAGGAGGGCGGCGTAGGCACCGCAGCGACCGCCTCTAGTACCAGTCCGGAGCGGGTTACTGCGACGTCTCAGGGTTCGCGCTCCGGAGATACCGGTGGTGTTCAGTCAGAGATTGTCACCTCTGTGATCGTGACCTCCTCGGCCTCGACCTCGTCGTCGACGACCGACCAGTCGGCCACAACGTCAACAACGACAGCGTCGACGACGGTCGCGCCGACAACCGGAGTCGCCACAACCGAGGCACCGATGACCACCACGACGGCGTCGCCTCCAACCACGGAGCTGACTGCGCCGGTCGATGCAACAATTGGTGGCCGAGTTGTCTATGGCGGAGACGTGCCGGCGGAGGACGTATTCGTCGATCTGCTCAGCGATGTCGACGGTGATGGCGAGCCGGAGGAATGGCAGGCATTCGACCGAACAGCCAGCGATGGGAGCTACGCCTTCTCGGTGGACGATGGATGCTATGTGGTCGAATTCATCGCACCCCAAGGCTATTTGGTTGATGGTCGTACCCAGAATCAACAGGTGTGCGTCAAGGTTGGCGATCGGCTTGGGGCAACGGGCATTCTGCTGGAACGCTGACAAGGACGCGAGCGACCTTGTTAACTCGAAGCGATTTCTGCGGCAGGATGAGGCGCACAAGTAGTTCTACCTAGTCGACGCTGGCTCCAGGCGTCCGGAAAGTGCTCCGAGCGCCCGAAACGACCGAGAATTGGACGTTTGGCCCGTTCAACTGGTTGGTTCAGATTTGATTTATTTTGCGCCAGCGTTCGATAGGATCTCACTATTGCTTTCGATTCGAAGAGCTGAAGGGTACTCTTAGATCACGTCGTTAACGTCGCCTGTCGCCTCTATGTCGTTGACGGCGTCGTCGGCCCCGACCGGAAACATGTCGCCCGTTTTCGGTTGGGGCTGGCTTCTTCTCAGGCCACCACGGTTACGACTGGCCGTCGAGCCATAGGCCGTTCCGCATGAGCAACCGGCCGTCTAGTTCGTCGACGCCGTTCCAGGCCAGGATCGTTTTAGGCCTCATGGTGACGAGAGAGAACCCGTCTTCCTGGCCCGATGGGCCCCAACCGACGCCGCGTTCGAATGCCTTGACCATCGCCGGTGACGCACTTGTGTAGGCAGTGATCTCAGCTTCGGCCACCACGATGATGACATCGTCGGTGTCGCCGAAGGAAGCGCGAGCAATCCCGGTCGCCTCGATGTTTCGCGCTGTCGGCGTCGACGACGGCGTCGCCATCAGGAAGGCACTGATCCGCTCGACCCAGACGTGTGACAGTGGGACGAGGTGAGGAACACCGCTCGGCGAAGCGGTGGCCACCCACAGATTTCGTTCACTACGCAGACGGCGTTTCGCATCGCGAGTGCGACGACCGAGGTTCCGCGGCGACTGCTTGGCCATACAGCGAACCTAGTCGAGCGACGGCCGCGAGCAAAAGCGGCGCCGCTCGCCATCCGTATCGAAGGTTCGTCTAGGAGTCGGTGCACATGGACGAAGGATCGCCATGAAAGGCGAGCAGGGCCGGGCCACTCGTACAGAAGACCGGCAGCTCGGCACTGACCTCATCCTGAGACCTTGCGCCGAACAGGCTCAGCAAACCTGGCTCCGAGGTGAAGGCACGGTCGAGGCGCCAGTCGTTGCCATCGGCCCCCGCAAGTTCAGCCAGGAGCTGATAGGCGGACTCCCGTGGCCCAACCTGGTCGATCAAGCCGCGCTTGAGCGCCTGGTCCTCGCCAAAGATCAGAGCGCCAAGGTCGGATTTGATGCCTTCGGACGTCAGATCCCGGCCGTCGGCCACGTGTGCGACAAACGAGTCATAGGCGTCGTCGAGACCTTCCTGGAGCACCCGGCGCTCCTCGGCCGTCATCTCGCGGTATGGCGAGCCAAAATCCTTGCTTCGGCCTGCGGTGAGATACTCAAAGGTGATGCCGTTTTCGGTTGTGACGCCGCCCCCGAGGAGACCGCCATCGAGAGCGGTCACGCCGTCATAATGTACGAAGGGACCGAAGATCACACCGATGCTGCCAATCAACGTTCCATGGTCGGCGACGATCTGGTCGGCGCCCGCCATGGCGTACATGCCACCCGAAGCGCTGATGTCTGCTACATAGGCCACAACCGGCTTGCCGGTTTCCGCTTGATACTCGGCGACGCCATCGGCGATGGCTTTCGATCCGAAGATGGTGCCACCAGGCGTGCTCATCTCGAGCAGGACGCCATCGACCTCATCATCTTCGGCTAGTTCCAGGAGGTGTTCCTTCACCGTGTAGCCGTAGGTGATGTCGGTAGGAGCAAAGAAGCTGGACGCCGAGTTGCGGTCCTCGCCGAGAATGGGGCCGGTGATCGGAATCGAAACCAGCTTGATCGCCCCGTCGCGTTCGCCAGCCCTGAAATTGGTTGGCGTCGCGGTTTCGGTCATCCCATCGGTTGAGCTGCTACCGACCGCGGCCGCGATCAAGGAGGCCAAAGCGAAGAAGAAGAGGAGAGGAAGAATGCTGAACACAGCCAGAACGGCGAGCGCTTTGAGGCCGGTCCGAACCATCGAGCGGCCCAAGCCTTCTTGTTCGACAACGACCGAGATCGGGCCGGGCGCAGGCGGTAGACCATAGGTTGCTTGATCACCCCACGTGCCGGCAGGACGAGGTCCGGGCGACGACGGGGGCGGTGGTGAAGAAGGCGATGGCGGAGGCCAGTTGCTTGGGTCAGGTGTCGGCTGGCCGCCGGGAGGAAGCGGAGGTGTGGGATCGGTCATCGAGATCCTTTCGTAGCCGACTAGCGTAGCCAGAACCCGCCGACAGCCGTTGACCACGGCGACAAGCCTAAAATGAAGGTCGAAGGCGCGTACGACGTTCACCACCACGTTCCTTACGACGTTTTTACGATTCCTTTGAAATGATGACCCGATGACGAGAGGTGCTGGCTGTGCGCAGTGACGAGCAAGAAGGTGGCGGAAGGGCGAAGGTGGCTACGTCGCCGGCTGGGGCCTTCCGCATTCGTCGCCTCAACCATGCAGTGCTGTACGTTGCCGACATCGACCGCTCGGTGAGGTTCTACACCGAGGTGCTCGGTTTCGAGACGATCAGTCGTCTAGAGGCCGCGGCTGCTGCTTTTCTTCGGGCCCCTGGATCGGCGAACCACCACGATCTCGGACTCTTCGGCCTCGGCCCTGCGGCCCAGCGGCCAACGAGAGGTCAAACCGGTCTCTACCACCTGGCCTGGCAGGTCGACACCATCGATGAGCTGGTGGCGGCCCGAGCCGCTCTTGCCGCCGCCGGCGCCCTCGTTGGCGAATCATCTCATGGAGCGGCCAAAAGCCTTTACGCTCAAGACCCTGATGGCAACGAGTTCGAGACCATGTGGATGGTGCCGCGGAAAGACTGGGGCCGCTACGAGCGAGAGGCTGTCGTTGAGCCTCTCGATCTTGCCGCCGACGTGGAGCGGTGGTCGGGGATAGGAACCGCCAACCAGACAGACCTTCTCAGCGCGGATGACGTTCGATGACGGATCCCTTGGGCGGATCCAGCGATGACGAGCTGAGGCTCATCGACAAGGTTTTGCCGCTGGTCGGCCTGACGGGCTTGATGTGGCTGATCGAGATCGTCGACCGGGTTACGCCCGGCTGGAGCCTTCAGGCCAACGGCATTCACCCCCGAGAGCTCGATGGTCTTGTCGGCATCGCGTGGAGTCCATTCCTCCACTCGACATGGGGCCACCTTTTGGCGAATACGGCGCCCCTGCTGATCCTGGGTGCGCTGATGATGATTCGCGGCCTCGGTCGCTGGATCGCGGTAACACTTTTTGTCGCTATCGCCGGTGGTCTCTTCACCTGGGTGGTCGGCGGAAGTGGCAACCACATCGGAGCCAGCGGCCTCGTTTTTGGTTACTTCGGGGCTCTTGTGGGGGCTGCTGTCTTTGAACGCAGCCTCCGGGCGGCGGCGGTAGCCCTGGTCGCTGTCATGTTCTACGGCAGCCTTTGGGTTGGCCTAATACCACGCGAGGGCCTGTCATGGGAGGGCCACCTCGGTGGCATGTTGGCGGGAATAATGGTGGCCAAGCTGATTGCAGAACCTCGTCCTCAGCCACAGGTCGAGCCGCCGGTACGAGGTGACGAGTATTGGTTGGAGGGAACCCCCGATCTGTGATCGGTTACCTACCGCAGGTGGGTTTCGCCCTCGGCTATTGGTGAGAAGAAACAGATAGCCAGCGGCGGCAGCGTAGCGAGCAACGACTGTTCAAAGCCGTGGGCGGGTTCGGTCTCGGTGGCGAGCGTGCCGTTCACAATCCCGCTTCCTCCAACCGTGCCGTCGTCACCATTGGCCAACTCTTGCCACTGGCCAGGGCTTGGCACGCCAACTCGATAGTCGGGGCGGGGGACTGGCGTGAAATTGGCCAGCACGAGGACGGGAGGGTCGCCGTCACGGCCCTTGCGGAGGAATGCCAGCACACTGTTGGCGTCGTCGTCGCCGATGATCCATTCGAAGCCGTCGGGCTCACAATCGAGCCGGTACAAGGCCGGATTGTTGCGATACAACCGATTGAGCTCGCCAACCCAGGCGAAAACACCGGCATGAGGTTCGAAGTCGAGCAGACGCCACGGCAACTCCTGCTCGTGATGCCACTCGCCCTCCATAGCCAACTCAGAACCCATGAAGAGCAGCTTCTTGCCTGGCATGGCGTACTGATAGCCAAGGAGTAACCGGAGGCCTGCAAACTGCTGCCACCGATCTCCGGGCTGGCGAGACAGCAGCGAGCCCTTGCCATGCACGACCTCATCGTGGGAAAGCGGGAGCACATAGTTCTCGCTGTAGGCGTAGTGCATCCGAAAGGTGAGGGCGTTGTGATGATGTGAACGGTGGACGGGATCGTTGCCGAAGTAGTCGAGCGTGTCGTTCATCCACCCCATGTCCCACTTGTAGCCGAAACCCAAACCACCACCATCGGTAGGGCGCGACACCCCGGGCCAGGCGGTCGACTCCTCGGCAACGGTCAGGGCATCGGGATAGTTCAGGTAGAGACGGCGGTTCAGCTCCTGAAGAAACTTGATTGCGCCCAGGTTCTCGTTGCCGCCGAACTCGTTCGGAATCCACTCTCCCTCATTCCGCGAGTAGTCGCGGTACAGCATGGAGGCGACAGCATCCACCCTCAGACCATCGAGGTGGTAGGTGTCCATCCAGAACCGGGCACTCGACAGGAGGAAGCTTCGGACCTCGCCGCGGTCGTAGTTGAAGATGGCGCTTTTCCAGTCTGGGTGGAAGCCAAGGCGAGGGTCGGCGTGTTCGTAGAGATAGGACCCGTCGAAGCGAGCGAGGGCGAAGGCGTCGGTTGGAAAGTGGCTCGGAACCCAGTCGAGCAGAACCCCGTAGCCGTTCTGGTGCAACAGGTCGACGAGGAACATTAGATCTTGAGGCTCGCCGTAACGTGCGGTTGGAGCGAAGTAGGACGTGGTCTGATAGCCCCAGGAGCCGTAGAACGGGTGCTCCATCACCGGCAGTAGCTCGACGTGGGTGAAGCCGGTTTGGTCGAGGTACTCGACCAGTTGGCGGGCGAGCGCTCGATAGCCTCCGGGCTCATAGCGCCATGAGCCGAGGTGAAGTTCGTAGATGGAGATCGGGGCATCGATCGCATTCTTTGGCCCCCGGTTCGCCATCCAGTCCTCATCGGCCCAGTCATAGTCGAGTGACCAGACTCGTGACGCGGTGGCTGGCGGCTCCTCGGCGGCAAAGGCCACAGGATCGGCCTTCTCCAGAATCTGTCCGTCCACCGACTCGATTCTGTAGCGGTACCGCTGACCGGATACAACGCCTGACACCCGGACTGCCCAGATCCCAGAATCCGACGATGCCATCGGGAACTCGGTTGGGTTCCAAGCATTGAACTCGCCCATAACCCAAACCTTCACCGCAGCCGGAGCCCACACCCGAAACACGCAATCGCCGTCGTCGAGATGAGCGCCGAGGAGACCGTCGATCTCGTCATGGGTACCTTCAGCAAACCGCCACGCATCAAACTCTTCAAGAATTGGCGTCGGTTTGGTGGTCATGGGGCAACGATATGGGGCATTGTAGGAGTTATGCGCGAAGCGATAGCCCGTCCTCGAGTCCTTAGTGTGGTCCTAGCTGGAGGCGAGGGCAAGCGGCTTGCGCCTCTAACGCTCGATCGCGCCAAACCTGCTGTGCCTTTTGGCGGCCACTACCGACTGATCGATTTTCCGCTCTCCAATTTGGCCAACGGTGGCTACCGAAAAATCGTGGTACTTACCCAGTACAAGAGCCATAGCCTCGACCTGCATATCTCACGAACGTGGCGCATGTCGACCCTGCTTGGTGCCTACGTGGCTTCGGTGCCAGCACAGATGAGGAAGGGGCCTCGCTGGTTTCTGGGCTCCGCTGACGCTCTCTACCAGAACCTGAACATTATTGACGACGAGAACCCCGAGTATGTGTTTGTCTTTGGTGCTGACCACATCTACCGGATCGATCCGAGGCAGATGCTCGACCACCACATGGAGTCGGGCGCTGACGTAACGGTGGCCGCTATCCGGGTGCGCAAAGACCAGGCCGACCAGTTCGGGATCATTCAGACCGCAGGGGCTGAAACGACACAAATATCGTCGTTCTTGGAAAAGCCTGATCCCACGAGCATCGAGGGCCTCGCCGACAATCCTGATGAGATCCTGGCTTCGATGGGTAACTACGTCTTCTCAGCCAGGGCGCTCAAGGAAATGCTTCACGCCAACGAGGCGGCCGGGGCCAGCGCTTACGACATCGGTGGTGATCTGATCCCCATGATGGTTGATGGTGGTACGGCCCATGTCTACGACTTCACGGAGAACCGGATCCCAGGCCAGGAGAGCGGCCCTCACTATTGGCGCGATGTTGGCACCGTCGATAGCTACTACGACGCCCACATGGACCTCTTGGAGGACTACCCGCCCTTCGATCTTTACAACTCACAGTGGCCGATCTACACCTCGGAGCGCATCCTGCCGCCAGCGAAGGTTGTGGATGACGGCAATCTTGGACAATCCCAGGTGCATCGATCCTTGTTGAGCAACGGGGTGGTCGTCGCTGGCGGTCATGTGCATCGATCTGTGCTCTCGCCTGGGGTCCGCGTCGGGGGAAGCGCACAGGTCGAGAACTCAGTGATTCTCGACGATGTGGTCATCCACGAGGGAGCCAAGGTTCGCAACTGCGTGCTCGACAAGAATGTCGTTGTGCCGCCGGGGGCTGAGGTTGGCTACGACCCGCAGAGAGATGCCGAAAACTACAAGATCTCCGACAATGGGATCGTTGTCGTTGCTAAGAACCAGACGGTGATTATCTAGGGGGTCGTCATCGGGATCGCCTATCGATGACGGCCTGATAGACGTCGATGTGGGTGGCCGCAGGTTCGACCCACGACCAGTCGCTGGACATGCCGCGCTTTTGTATGGCTTTGCGGCGTCCGGTTTTTGAGACCGCCCGAACGGCGCGATGCATGGCGTCGACGAGTCCGGCGCCATCGACGGAGCCAGCCACGAAACCAGTGCCGCGCCTGGTGTCACGGTCGGCATCGATCACGGTGTCGCGAAGGCCGCCGACGTCGGTCACAACCGGGATCGAGCCATAGGCCATGGCCTGCATCTGGGCCAGGCCGCACGGCTCGAACCGGCTTGGCATCAAGAACAGGTCGCTGCCGGCAAAGATGCGGTGCGCCAGTGCCTCGTCGTACCCTTCATGAAACCAGATCAGATCGGGATGGGCCTCGGCCGCTCGATGAAGGTTGGCGGCGAGGTCGGCGGCACCGGACCCGAGGATGGCAACTCGCAGCGGAAGCCCAGGTAGATAGCGGACGGTGTCCAGCAGGAGATCGACGCCCTTCTGCTCGACGAGGCGAGTCACGACGCCGGCTATCAGCGGTTTGGGATCTTGGTCGGCCCAGCCCGCCTCCTCCAGCAAGGCCTGACGGCAGGTGTCCTTGCCCGAGCGGTCGGCGACGGTGAACGTGGCGGCGATAGTGGGATCGATCGCCGGGTCCCATCGAGAAACATCAATGCCGTTGCGTATACCTACGAGGTCTGGGCCGCGATCATTCAATCGTCCGTCGAGGCCCATCCCGGCTTCGGGGCTGAGGATCTCTTCGGCGTAGTTGGGGCTCACTGCGATGACGCGATCGACGAGCTCGATCGCACCTGCCAGCGGGTTCGTTGCGTCGTGCCAGGCAAACCGGAAAGCGTCAGGCCCAAGATGTTGGAGCCACTGGCGACCACAGATGCCTTGATAGCCAAGCGTATGGATGGTGAGCACGGTCGGAGGCCGTTGTGCCATCCAGTCGTCCATGAAAGCGACAGCAGGTGCGGTATGCCAATCGTTGAGATGGACGACATCGGGTGGGTTGTCGCGGGCGAGGGACGCCACCGCGGCAGCGAAACCCATAAACCTTCGATCGTTGTCCGACCAACCCTCGCCGCTCGCATCGACATAGGGGTCGGGGCGAGCCATGGCCGAGGTTTGGATCAGCTTGACTGGGCCAGCCACGGGATGAACCCCGCTTCGAACGCGGGTCGGGCCAGCCCACCAAGCCGAGGTTAGCTCGGTCGTCTGCTCGTTTTCGAGGACCACGTCGATGTACTCGGGTCCGTAGTCGGGTATGACCACATCGACATCGATGCCAGCGTCGCGAAGTGCCCGAACCAGTCCAGCTGCGGCTTCGGCCATACCGCCGACGCGGGCGATAGGAGCCAGTTCGGCTGCGGCAAAAAGAACTCTCATCAGGTAGCTGCCACCGGCTGGCTCGTCGGCCCTTGCAGTAGGAGCATGGCCCACGGCGACGCATCCCACGAGGAGGTCTCCGGCGCGCCTTGGGAAGCTTGCAGGTTAGCGGTGTCAAACACCATCGTCCAGCTCCGAGACTCCAACTGGTTCGGCAGTTTGAAGGTGGTGTATTCGGGCCGGGCATTGAACAGCAGCAGAAAGCTGGCGTCGACGACTCGTTCTCCTCGAGGCCCGAGGCTCGCTATCGCTTCCCCATTGAGGTAGACGGCGAGTGATCGGGCGTAGCCGACATCCCAATCATGGTCGTTCATCTCGATGCCGTCGGGCGTGTACCAGCCGATATCGCGGACGAGAGCGTCGGATCCCGATCCGCGGAGGGAGCGGCCTTCGAACCACCGACGCCGACGGAAGGTGGGGTGGTCGGTCCGGATCTGGATCAGCAAGCGGGTGAACTCGAGGAGATCGGCGTCAACGTTGTTCCAGTCGATCCACGACACGGGGCTGTCCTGGCAGTAGGCGTTGTTGTTGCCGCCTTGGGAGCGTCCCAGCTCGTCGCCAGCGAGCAACATGGGTATGCCTTGGGAAAGCAGCAGGGTGGCCAGCATCGACCTCTGACGAGTAGAACGGGCCCGGCGTACGTCGGGATCGTCGGTAGGCCCTTCGGCCCCCGAGTTCCATGACCGATTGTGAGAGTCGCCGTCGCGGTTGTCTTCGTTGTTGGCCTCGTTGTGCTTCTCGTTGTAGGCAACAAGATCGGCGAGGGTGAAGCCGTCGTGGGCGGTGATGAAGTTGACCGACGCCGACGGTCGCCGCCCTGACCATTCGTACAGGTCGGAACTTCCGGTGAAACGAGAGGCGAAATCGGCCAGCGTCTCGTCGGCCGATCGCCAATAGTCGCGGACCCCATCGCGGTACTTGCCGTTCCACTCCGACCACAAGGGCGGGAAATTACCAACCTGGTAACCGCCTTCGCCGACGTCCCATGGCTCGGCGATCAGCTTGACCTGATTGATAACCGGGTCCTGGTGAATCAGGTCGAAGAAGGAAGAGAGGCGGTCAACCGCGTGCAGGCCCCGGGCGAGAGCGGCGGCGAGGTCGAACCGGAAACCATCAACCCTCATCTCCGAAATCCAGTAACGAAGGCTATCCATCATCAACTGGAGCGGTTGCGAGTGGCGCATGTCGAGGCTGTTTCCCGTGCCGCTGAAATCGATGTAGCGGCTTCGGTCTTCAGGGTTGAGCCGGTAGTAGGCCGGGTTGTCGAACCCTTTCAGCGAAAGCAGCGCTCCCTCATGGTTGCCTTCAGCGGTGTGGTTGTAGACCACATCGAGAATTACTTCGATACCAGCCCGATGGAAGGCCTTGACCATGTCTTTGAATTCGTTGACCTGACCACCGCTGTCACCGGAAGCGGAGTAGGCGCCATGTGGTGCCAGAAAGGCGAGCGTGTTGTAGCCCCAATAGTTCACAAGGCCGCGCTCCACCACGGTGTGTTCTGAAAGGAACTGGTGCACAGGGAGCAATTCAATGGCGGTGATGCCAAGGTTTACGAGGTACTCGAGCATGGCCGGGTGAACCATGCCGGCATAGGTGCCTCTGAGTTCTGGCGGCACCTCGGGGTGTTGATAGGTCATGCCCTTTACATGGGCTTCATAAATGATCGAGCGGTGGAGGGGAGTGTTGGGTCGCTCGTCGCCCTCCCAGTCGTAGCTCGGATCGATCACCACCGACTTTGGCATGAACGGGGCGCTGTCGGTGGTGCTCATTATGGTTGGCCGCGAGGCGCGATGGCCGTAAACCTCACGCCCCCAGCGGATCTGGCCCGCCACCGACTTGGCATAGGGGTCGACGAGGAGCTTGTACGGGTTGCACAGCCACCCGTCGCTAGGGTTCCACGGCCCGTGCACTCGGAAGCCGTAGTTCTGGCCGGGTCCGACACCTGGAAGGTACCCGTGGTGCACGTAGGCGGTAACTTCGGGTAGGCGGTGGCGGGTCTCGCGGCCCGAGGGGTCAAAAAGGCAGAGCTCGACATAGTCGGCGGGCTCGGAGTACACGGCGAAGTTGGTGCCGTCGCCGTCCCAGGTGGCACCCAGCGGATACATGTCCCCATGCCAAATCGTCATCGTGCAGATGGTAGTGCACCTGGGGTGCGCGTCCGCTCAGGCCGCTGGCGTATCTGTCAACATGTCTTCCCCGACCACGAATCCGTAGACCAGTTCATCGGTCACATCGGCTCCCTTGACGACATGGGAACGAAGGCGGCCTTCGAGGCGAAGGCCGCATTTCTCCAGGACACGAGCCGACGCTGGGTTCCAGCCGAAGACCTTGGCTTCGATCCGACGCGGTTGGAAGGTCGTGATCAGATAGCTCAGGTACGCCCTGGTGCCGGCGGTGGCCAGCCCTCGCCCCCAGAAGGTGGAACCGAGCCAGTAGCCGAAGCTAATGACGTTGAGGTTCTCATGATCGGCGGGCTCGGTGATTCGGCTCATGCCGATGACACCGGCGAACCGTGCGGTGTCCTGAGTCTCACCGACCTCGAAGGCGAATATCTCGATCGGCCCGGTGTTTTCTCGTTGATCTGCGAGGAACTCCTCAGCGGCCTGGGTCGTGTAGGGGTGAGGGAACTGGTGGGTGAGATTTCTCCAGATCCTGTGGTCGTTGGCGAGTTCAGCCAAGGGTTGGACGTCGTCTGATCGGAGGGCTCGAAGCCGGGCCCAACCAATATCGCTCAGCAACGAGCAATCCAGAAGCAGTTCTCCTGTCGTCGGTGCCGATTCCATACCAACCGAAGATAGACGAGGGCCAAGAGATCCGACGTCGAATATCGCTAGGGTGACCGCCATGGCATACCAGGAGCCCGAGTTTCTTCCCTGGGATGGGCAAAGGGTTCCCATCACCTTGCTTGGCGGCTATCTCGGAGCGGGAAAGACCACCCTTCTCAACGAACTTCTGGCCCGCACGTCGAGGCCGATCGCCGTTCTCGTCAATGATGTCGGAACCGTGAACGTCGACGCGGCGCTGGTGCGTCGACGTAGTGGTGACACGATCGAGTTCACCGATGGATGTGTTTGTTGCGGACTGAGCGAAGGGCTGGGCGCAGCGCTCGACTCGATTCGCCAGCGACCAGAGCCACCCGCCCACGTCGTCCTCGAGCTGAGTGGAGTTGCCGAACCGGCCCGGGTGGTGCCCTGGTCTCGGTCAGCTGGCTTTCGGCTCGATGGAGTGGTGGTGCTGGCCGATGCTGAGCAGCTTCCCGAGCAGTTGGCTACCGAGGTAGTCGCCAGCTCGGTGAAGGCCCAACTGGCAGCGGCCGACCTGATCATCACCACCAAGCTCGACCTGGTGAACCAGCATCAACTGCAACAGGTGACCGAGCAGATCTCAGAGCTAGCGCCCGGCGTTCCGGTCGTGTCGCCGTCGTCGGTACTCGCCTCGGCTGGTCTGCTGGAACTCGGCGGTGGAGTGGCGCGTGAGCGCACCGTGCCGCCCGTGAGTCTCTTCGACAATCATGAGGTGGACTTCCTAGCGCCTCGCGTCTATGCCGACCGCTACGAACTCGAAGCCCAACTCGCTCGACTGGGCGAGGGTGTGGTGCGGATCAAGGGCATCGTCGAATGCGCTGACGGTGAGGTGCTCCTGGTGCAGCAGGTTGGGCGTCGGCTCGACATCGCCCCGCTTCCGACGCCGGAACGGGTAGAGGCCACGGGGCTTGTCGTGGTCCGGGTTGGGACGCTCAGCTCATAACGTGAACCGGGGTTCCATTGGGCAGCTCGCCCGGCAGATACTCGGCAATATGCATCGGCACACGAACACAGCCGTGACTGGCGGGGTAGAGGGGTACCGATGAGGCACCGTGAAAGGCGATGCCGCCGTTGAAGTACAACGGGTTGTAGAGCCGTCCGATATTCAGGCTCGACTCCCGCCAACCATTGATGCGCCGACTGATGGTGAAGTCACCCCTGGGGGTGATCGAGCTGCCGCTGTACTCCTCGTTCTCCCAGGGAACACCGCTCCCGCTCGACACATGGCTGATCAGCACGGGCCTTTCTGTTTCAGGGTCGAAGACTTTCAGCAACTGTTCGGAAAGGTCGACCTCGACCCAGCGAACGTCGTGCGATTCGGTCGGCGCGCCGAGATCTCCCGCCGTCAACTCGTTCCATGCCTTGTCATCGAGTGGGCCCCAGTCGCCATCGACCGGCACACCGGCCAGCTTCTCCAATGCCCAGACAGCTTGGACGGTGGCGCGGCCGTAGACCCCATCGACCGGGCCAGGATCGAACGGACCCTCCTGTAGCTGTTGTTGGAGTTCTTCGACGTCATCGCCTTCGTCGCCTGCTGCCACCATGAGACCGTCATAGCGATAGGCCAACAGAGCCTCGACGGTGGTGTCGTCGGCTTCGCCTGTTGGTTCCAGATCGACGAATTCCTGGAAGGCGCTCACGGCTCGGACGGTGCGGCCACCATAATCGCCGTCGGGAGTCCCCGGCCCAAAGCCAAGCTCACCAAGACGTTGTTGAAGAGCGAGCACGTGATCGCCTTCATCGCCTTCAGCCGCCTGGCCGAGAGTCCTGCTCAGCCCGGCCGATTGACTGCCCGGACCTTCAAGGCCGACCCCATTGGCCAGATCGATCTCAACGGGAGGTTCGGCCGTCGTCGGCGTTTGTGTTGTGGGGGTGCTCGTGGCCGAGGTCGTCGGCGGTGGGGCCGTTGTCTTCGTCGTTTCGACTCCCCGTTGCACACAGCTGCGACGAGAGGTGATGGCTCACGACATGGTCGTTGCACACAACTGTAGATGCAGGTGCCCCTCCTGTTGGGTCGCCCCCTGGGGCCGAGCCGAAACCTTCAGCGTCGGGGGATAGAGCCGATAGAAGGGCATGCCTTCGTCATCGAACACGCAGGCTCGGTTCGAGTGATCAACCTGAATCCCCGAACGGTTTCCGACCCGGCGCGGCCTGGCTCAGCGGCTGGTAGGACATCTACGGGTCGGTCGACACCTGGCTCCAGTCCGACCCTCTACGTGGCAGGCCGAGTACTCTCGCAGGCGTTCGAGTTTGCCCTGTGGGTAGTTGCGGTAAACCGGCTTACATTGGCCGAGGCCGGTGTGCTTGCCGTCGCTCTGCTGGCCGCCCGCTACGCCGGCTTCCTGGCCGACTGGGGTGCAACGTTCACCGGTTCGCGCGAGGTGGCCCAGCACGGCGATTCGAGTGGCGGTGTTGCCACTCTGCTCCGCCGACGCGAGATCGCGACGCTCGTTTCGTGCGCCGCCTTCATCGGCGGCATCGTGCTCTACGACCAGCTGGTCATGTGGCCGCTGGTCGGCACGATTCTCTTTCGCGGTCTCAACCGAGATTGGATCTCCCTTGGTGTCGGAAAGTCTGTTGTTGCAGCCACGTCGAACCTGATCGCTCAGTCGCTGGCTTTGGTGATCGGGCTCGCTGCGCCGGCGAACTGGTTGCCAGGCGCCTTCGGTCTCGGTGCAGTTGTCGGCCTGGCCTTCTCGCTGCGCACCAACCCGAGAGCCGGTGTGGAAACCCCAGGCTCGGGTTCGTCGGGTTCTGGATGGTACGTGATCGCCGGTCTTGCCGGCCTGATCTACACCACGGCCGATACCTTCATGCTCGGTGCCTTGCGAACCGCTGAGGAGGTGGCGGTCTATTCGTCTGTCTATCGCCTGCCCAATGCCTGGCTTCTCGTCGTTGGGCTGTCGGTCGGTGCTCTTGTCCCTCGCATCGCGGCCAGGCTTGCAGCCGCCCCCGGGGAGCGAGCCAAGCTCAGATCGAACCTTTCCAAGGTCTCGGTCTTGTGCGCTTTTGCTCTGGTGGCGGCGACACCGGTTGTCCTCTGGCTATCGCCCCTGCTGTTCGGACCTGAGTTCTCGGCCGGTAAAACACCACTGGCAATCTTGATGGTCGCAACCGCGGCCACCACCATCGGGGCGCCCTTTCAGATTCTTGTCATCGTGGATGGATCCGATCGTTCAGCGGCGGTGGCGATGGCGATCGCAGCCTGTCTGAACATCCTTGCCAATCTTGTCGCCATCCCCATGTTTGGCATGACCGGGGCGGCTACCACAACCCTCGTGACCCAGGCCCTGCCGGCCGTGTACTACTGGTCGAGCTCCAGAAGGAATCCGGCCTGATCTCCGGTCGAGCGTCGATTGAGGCCCTTGGCCTTGGTGGCGAAGCTGGCTATCTCCCGACGGCTGAATGCCGGTCGCCGCGAGAATCGCGTCTGCGTGTAAGAATCGGGTGCCGTCATGGCGACACCTCGTTGCGCCTGAATCGAGCCCCAGAATTGAAACGCTGACGAGTCGAACTCGGTTCTCGTCACCCGCAATCCTGCCCGCCGAGCGAGGCGGTGCATGCCCTCGACGCTCTGCAGGTGAAGGTGGCGTGGCGGATCGATCTGAATCCAGTGAACACCAAACTCGGTCCAGGCTGTGGCGACGACCGGTACTCGCAGCAGGACGCGCCCGCCGGGCGCGAGCCGCTCGACCGCGGCCTTGGCCACGGCTAATGGGTCGATCGTGTGCTCGAAGCTGTGGTTGAACATGATGAGGTCGAACATGCCATCGAGCCCATCGAGGCTCGTCTTCTGAACCTTGGTTCCGCCGGCGAGGATGAAGTCGTCGCCGATGAAGGGGTCAGCGCCGAGAAGGTCTGTGTAGCCGTGCTGCTCAAGTCGACGCAGGTAGCGGCCCGAGCCGCAGCCAACATCGACGATTCGGTCGGTCCGACCGACACCAGCGAAGTCCATCCAGCTCAGATCGCGGCCCGAACCCAGCTGAGTCGGTAGGTTCCGGCGCACGCGGTCGACGCTCACGACGGTGAGGTCTTTCGCCCGTTGCAGCTTTGACGGCTTGAATGAGTAGTAGCCGTCGGGGTAGTAGGCGGCGATGTCGTCAGGAACGGACACAAGCTGGAGAGATCCGCAGCTCCGACACTCGAGATAGTCGAACCGCTCACCGGTACCGAACATCATTTCGGGAACGGTGTGGATGCGATGACCGGTCTGTTCATCACAGGCCACACAAGCAACATCACTAGATTTCGCATCCACGTTTGGCAGTCCCATGACTAGCTCATCGGCGTAGACCGGGTTGGCGTTAGTCCTGTACAACCTTGCCGGAAGCGCATTGGCCTAGGGTCGAAACCCCCAGCTGGTCCCGCCTGGTTGCAGGGTTCGGCGGGCCAGGCGAACCCAGTCGCACAGCATCGGGCGCGTGTCGCGAGGGTCGATGACCTGTTCGATCTCGTAGAACTCCGCCGACCGGTGAGGGGAGCGGAGGCGATTGAGGCGATCGGTGATCTCAGCTTTAAGGCCATCGGGGTCACCCGCGGCGGCGAGCTCGGCCTTGTAAGCAACCTCCAGGCCACCCTCAATCGGCAACGAGCCCCAATCGCCCGACGGCCAGGCCATACGCATCGAGCTTGTGCCGGGGGCTCGGTTGGAGGCGCCGGCGACTCCGAAGGCCTTGCGTACGACGACCGTGCAATAAGGCACGGAGAGCTGTCGGAGAGCGACGAGAGCGGTGGAGCCAACCCGGATCGTTCCCTCTTGTTCGGAGGTCTTGCCGATCACGAAACCAGGGCAATCTTCGAAGTGGATCATTGGCAGTTTGAACAGGGAGGCGAGGTCGGCCAGTCGGATCAGCTTCCGGCATGCGTCGGCGGTCCAGCCGCCACCATAGATTCTTGGGTCTTCGGCATAGACGGCAACCGGCACGCCATCCAGGCGGGCTAGACCACCGATGATCGAGGTGCCCCAGCCGCGGCCGATCTCGAAGAAGCTCTGGTCGTCGACGACGGCGTTGAGGATTGCACGCATGTCGTAGGCCTGGCGGGGCTCTCTGGGAATGGCTTCAAGCAGCCATTCCTCACGCCGCCCCGGATCGTCGCCCCAATCTTCGATCGGTGGGAGTTCGTCGACGCTGGTCGGGAGGTAGGACAAGAACTGGAGCGCCCGGTCAAAGGCTTCGGTTTCACTATCGACGACGTCGTCGATCGAGCCGTTGCCGGTATGGATGCTGGCATGGCCGAGCTCCTCTTTGGTGACCGAGCCCAACCCGGCCTGCTCGACGAGGGCCGGTCCGGCGATCATCATTTGGGCGCTGTCTCGCACGATCACCGAGTAGTGACAGGTGGTGGCGCGTGCCGCTCCCATACCGGCCACCGACCCCAAAGCCAGCGAGACCGAAGGAGCGACATTGAGATGGTCGATCACGGTATGCCACCCGGCGAGCACCGGGATGTAGGTGCGTCCTGCCATCTCGATGGTCTTGACCGAACCTCCCCCCGACATGCCATCGAGAAGACGAACATGGGGGAGGCGCATCTCGACAGCCATCGATTCGGAGGCCTCGCGTTTGGCCGAGATCGACGCATCGTTCGAACCGCCGCGCACGGTGAAATCGTCGCCGGAGACGACAGCCGGTCGGCCGTCAAGCTCGCCCAGTCCGAAGACGAAGTTCGATGGGAGGAGATCGAGCAGGTTGCCGTCGTCATCGTAGGTTGCGACGCCAGCCGTCTTGCCCAGCTCCCAGAACGATCCCTTGTCGACGATCTGTTCAATCCGTTCGCGCACGGTCTGCTTACCGAAAAAGTGTTGGCGGTCGACCTTTTCTTCACCGCCCAGCTTCTCGGCCAGCGCCTCTCGATGCCTCAGCTCTTCAAGCTCGTTTTCCCAGGTCACCTATGACTCACTGCTCCCGGTGGCTCGTCGTCCTAGCTGGGCCACGTACTGAAGCTACCGCACCGTTAGTCGGGGTCGAAATTCTCGGCTAACGTTGCTCCATGCCAATTGACGGGGACTACGTAGCCAGCACATGGGATTGGGTAGCCGAGCAAGTAGAACGCTACGAGGCCTCTCAGGGCGCCGAGGCGAATACATTGCGCGACACCGGTATTCCGATCATCGTGATGACAACCATCGGCCACAAGAGTGGCAAGGTGCGCAAGGTCCCGCTGATGAGGGTCGAGCACGAGGGCGAGTACGCCATCGTCGCCTCGAAGGGCGGTGCACCCGCCCACCCCGGTTGGTACCACAACCTGGTGGCCGATCGGCGCGTGATGATTCAGGACGGTCCCGAGCCGTTCGACACTGATGTGCGTCTCGTCGAAGGCGCCGAGCGTGACGAGTGGTGGCTACGTGCCGTCGCCGCCTTTCCTCCCTATTCCGACTACCAGGCCAAGACCGACCGCGAGATCCCGGTCTTCGTTACGGGCAAACGCTAGTCGTTGGCCCCAGGATGTGTGGCGCCTAGGCCTTGAACTTGCCCTTGCGTAGGCGGTCGGCTTCCATCAGATCAACCTCGTGTGCGCCGGAAAGCACAAGCTCGGGGTCGGGCACGAAGTCGAGTTCGGCATTGCGCCCCGGGTAGTCGATCGAGTTGAGGATGACCTTCATAGCGTTGAGGCGAGCCAGTGGCTTGTTCTCGGCGCGGATGACGGTCCACGGTGTCTGGCTGGTGTGGGTGCGCCGAAGCATCTGGTACTTGTAGCTGGTGAATTCGTCCCAGTGTTCTTGGGCCTGCATGTCGATCTCGCTCAGCTTCCATTGGCGTAGCGGATCGGTTTGGCGGCGGGTGAAGCGTCGTTGCTGTTCCTTCTTCGAGACGGAGAAATAGAGTTTGACAACGACCGTCTCCTGGCGAACCAGGTCCTTTTCGAACCCGACAACGCCTCGAAGAAAGTCTTCGTACTCCTTGTCTGAACAGAAGCCGAAGACCGGTTCGACCATGGCCCGGTTGTACCAGCTGCGGTCGAACAGCACGATTTCACCGCCACGTGGGAACTCGGCGACGTATCGCTGAAGATACCACTGGGAGCGCTGCTCCTCGGTCGGCTTACCCAGGGCTACGACCCGATAGTGTTTCTCGTTCATGTAGCGGGTTACTCGGCGGATCGTGCCGCCCTTGCCCGCTGCGTCCCGTCCTTCGAACAGCACGATCATTCGTCGGCCGTCGGCCTCAAGGCTGCGCTGCAGTTTCAAGAGTTCGACCTGGAACGGGACCAGGAGGTCTTCTCGCTCCTGTCGTTCGTTCATATCGTCGAGTTCGTCCCGAACTTTGGCCAGTTCGGCTTCGGTGCTGTCGAGCTCGCGCTGAATGCGCTCGAACTCTGCCAGGGATGGCGACAACTCTTTGAGCCTCGATGGCTGTGCTGGCTTCTTCGTCTTTTTGGCGCGCCGTTCGCGGCTTTCGGTTTTGTCGAGGCTGGCTTTGTCGTTCTTCTTGCGCTTCTTCTTCTTACCCGTCTCGCCCTTCTTGCCCTTCATGCCGCCGGCTTTCTTGCCCTTGGCTGCCCGCTTGGCGCTAGCCCCTTTGCCCTTTTTGCGCTTCTTCTTACCCTTCTTCTTGCCCTCGCTGGATTTTTTCGACTCCTTCGACGAGGCAACATCGGTGTCGGTCGCCTTCGCCTCGGCCGCGCCAGCCTCTGCAACGGCGACCGAACCGTTAGGCCCGAATCCGTTGGCCTCGGTTCTGTCGGACTGTGTTTCGGCGGCTGCGACGGATGAGGACTGCTCCAGACCCGATTGAGGCTCGAACTCTCGATCCACGAAAGGTTCAGAGGAAGAGCTTGCTTCGTCGTCGAGCGATTCGGCGGGTTGCTCCTTGGCGCTTGGGTTCGTGACGACGGTCATTGCGGCTCCTCAACGTATTCGACCGGACGGTAGTAGACAGGCTCGGGTCTACGAATCAACCAACGAAGGTCAGATTCGGACGATTGCTCGCCCGGCCGCCCAATACCGGTGTTTGCGGCAAGGACAAGCGTGGTGTCGGGCATCGACGTCGAACCAAGGGTTCCACGATCCGGATCGGCCTCTCGCCGCTCAACCTGAGTGCTTCTAGCCTAGGTGGTCGATCAAGGGTTCTGCACGTCGCAGTAGCGGGAAGCTGGAACGGCGTCGGGAACGGGACGAGGGTTTGGCGGTCACCTCTCATCGCGTTCCGAAGGGGACGTCGACTGGGACATGTGGCTAGTGTGGGCCCCAAGAACGCAAGCTGAGGAGAGAATGTATGTCCCGAGACCGTTATCTAGATCATCTCGCAACCGTCCCCCTGTTCGCCCAGTGCGGCACGAAAGACCTTGAGCAGATCGCCCAGACACTCACCGAGGTCGAGGTCAAGGCTGGTCGCGAGCTCATGAGCGAAGGCGATAGTGCAACATCGTTCATGATCATCGTCGATGGCGAGGTCGAAGTGACCCGCGGTGGAGATCATGTCGCCAATCTTGGCTCGGGATCAATTCTGGGCGAGATGGCGATCCTTATGGACCGCGATCGTACCGCGACCGCTAAAGCTACGACCGATACCACCTTGCTGGTGGGAGAGCGTCGCAGCCTCGATCCGCTGCTGGATGACGTGCCTGGTCTTGCCCGGCGGGTCCTCAAAGCGCTAGCGGAACGCGTCGCCGACAACGAGGCTCACGGCATTCACTAGCTGGTGATTAGCCGACCCAACTGGCTGGCGTCCCGTAATAGAGCTCGTCGTGGTAGTGGATAACGGTTGCAGCCTGTAGGCGGCAGATCACCCGTAGGCCGCCAGAGTGGCTGTCTTCGAGGAACAAGGAGCCATTGCCGGCTTCGAGCAGTGAGGTGACGATGGCCAGGCCAAGGCCGGTGCCGGCCCGGCTTGAGTCGCCCCGCCAGAAGCGTTCGGTGGCCTTCAGCTTTGCCTCGTCGGAGAGGCCTGGCCCATCATCGGAAACCTCGAGCCAATGTTCGGTTTCGCCGGGAATCACCGAGATTCGAATCTCGGTGCCGGGACGACTCACGTGCAGAGCATTGTCCAAGAGGTTGTCGAGAACTTGCTCAATACCACCAGGAACGCTCAGCGCAACAACTGGATAGGGCGGTGTGTCGAGGCGTAGAGAGACGTTGACCATCTCGGCTACGGCTCGCCACGTATCGATTCGATCGGTCACCATCGTGGCCAGATCGATCGGTGCTGGCGCTGGCTGCCGCTCGGTTCGCGCCAGGCGGAGGAGGTCGTTCACCAGGGCGCTCATGCGAACGATTTCATCGATCGCGGCCTCGATCTCATCGCGCTGATCTTCGACCATCGGCTGGGCTTCGAGGTTCTCCAGCCGGAGCCGCAGGGCGGTTAGCGGTGTACGAAGCTGATGAGAGGTGTCGGCCACAAAGGCTCGATAGCTGTAGATCAGCTCATCGAGGCGATGGGCCATGCCGTTCATCGTCGTCGTCAGGTCGACGATCTCTCGTGGCGCATCCTGAGCGGTTGGATCGATCAGATCAAACTCGCCTTGCCCGAATCGAATGGCAGAGGTCTGGAGGCGTCGAATCGGTTCGGTAACGGATCGGGCAATGGTCCAGCCCACAAGTGTCAACATGAGGATCACGAGCACGGCTACCGCCAGGAGCCCGAGCCCAAACTGGCTGATCCGCTTCGACACCATCTCGGAGTTCACCGTGATGCGAGCCGCTCCTCGGACTTCACCGCCCGATGAGATGGGGACGGCGACATACAAGACCTCACCGTCCATCGTCTTCGAGTAGCGGTAACCGCTTGACCGGTTGCCGGATAGCGCCTCGCTTATCTCCGCCATGGCTGAAAAATCGCGCATCGATGGCAACCCGGACGTGTCGATGACGCTGATGCCTTCAGCGTTGACGATGACGGCTCGGGCCTCGACATCAGCCGCGTACCGGGTTGCGAATGCGGGGTCGAGTTCGTCGCCTCCATCGAGCGCGTCCTCGTAGAAAGCCCCGATGACGACGGCATCGCGCTCGGCCTTGGCTACAAACCGTTCCCTTTCGAGCTGGCTGTAGAAAATGGCGAGCGGAATCTCAAGAATTGCGAGAACAATGACCGTCACCAAGAGGTAACTCAGCAGAAGGCGCCGAGTCATGACGGAGGCTCAGACCTCGGCGAGCCGGAAGCCGACGCCTCGAATAGTCTCGATGAGCTCAGGGCTCGTCTTCTTCCTAACCGATGCGATATGTACGTCGAGGGTCTTTGTTGAACCCCACCAGTTCTCATCCCAGACTTCATTGATGAGCTGCTCTCTGGTGACGGCGGCACCGGGGTCTTGAGCCAGCACCGCCAAGACATCGAATTCTTTTGGCGTGAGTACTACGTCTTCTCCGCCGAAGGTCACCTTGCGTGAGCGACGGTCGAGTGTGAGTGATCCCCAGGTGGTCTGGGTTGTCTCCGTTGGTGACACGGTGCTGGTACGACGCAGCACGGCCCGGATTCTCGCCACGAGTTCTCGGAATCCGAAGGGCTTGACCACATAGTCGTCAGCGCCGAGTTCGAGCAGCATGACCCGGTCGATTTCGTCCTGGCGTGCAGTGACGATGATGATCGGCACGTCGCCTTTCTGACGCATCTTTTGGCACACAACCCGGCCATCGAGGTCGGGTAAACCAAGATCGAGCAACACGAGGTCGACGTCCTCGGCCTCAAGCGCGCCCGAACCGGTGGTGGCTAGGACGACGTCAAAACCTTCACGGTTTAGGCCAGCGCAAAGCGGGTTGCTGATCGAGGGATCGTCTTCAACAAGGAGCAGCTTCACTGCTCCAGGTTTACACGACGTTGGCCCAACTCCCAAGCGACTGGTGAAATCTCCCAGAATATTTGGCGAACGACCTAGGTGTCGTTCCTGGCCGTCAGAACGTCTAATCCTTCTGTTTGTAGGGACGAATCGAGACGTTGGACCGAACTTCATGCTCGACGCGGCCCGTTAGGCTGATGCGACGAGCCGACCATCGATGGGGAGGACAGCGTTGGCAGCCAGCAAGGGGAATGGTGTTGTTTCGCTCGAGACGTCGACGAAAATGTCGGCGTTCGATCCAACGGAGATGAGGTTGTTGCTCGGGGGTAAGGGCGCTGGCCTGTTCGAGATGCGACAGCTTGGTCTCCCGGTTCCACCGGCCTTCGTCCTCACCACCAAGGTCTGTAACAACTATCTGGTCGATGGCTGGGATTCGAACCTCGACGCTGAGATCGAGGCTGCTGTCGATGAGCTCGAGCGATTGACCGATCGTAGGTTCGGTGGCGCCAGCAATCCCTTGCTCGTCTCGGTGCGTTCGGGAGCACCGGTCTCGATGCCGGGGATGATGGACACCGTTCTGAATGTCGGCATGAACGACGAGGTGCGATTGGCCCTCGCCGCTGAATCCGGCAGCGAACGGTTCGCCAACCAAACCTGGCTGCGGTTCACCCGGATGTACAGCGAGATCGTTTTGGGCGTCCCGTCGTCGGCGATCGAAGGGGTAGTTGGAACGGATCATCGGACGGCGGATCCGGGGGAACTCGCGGAAGTGGCCGACCGGGTAAGCGGCCTCGCCGCCGAGCGCGGCGGCATTCCCCAGAACCCGTTGTCTCAGCTGCGCCGAGCCATCATCGCCGTGTTCGACTCGTGGCGGTCCTCCCGAGCTGACGTCTTTCGCGCCACCGAAGGAATTGACGAAGCTCTCGGCACCGCCGCGATCGTCCAGGTCATGGTCTTTGGGAACAGGGACGATCGGTCGGGAACCGGTGTGTTCTTCACTCGCGATCCCGCCACCGGCCTGCCAGGTCCGTACGGCGACTTTCTCGTCGATGCCCAGGGCGAGGACGTGGTGGCGGGAACCCATGAGGTCGAGCCCTTGGCTGTGCTCAACCAACACCAGCCAGAGCTGTTTGGAGAGCTGGTGTCGATCGGTGATCGTCTTGAGAAGCACTACCAAGACATGTGCGATATCGAGTTCACGATCAGCTCGGGGCGCCTCTACATTCTTCAAACCCGGGTTGGGCGGCGAAGCCCGCTGGCCGCGGTGCGGATGGCCACCGCCATGGCCAACGACCCCGATTTTCCCCTGTCCCGACGTGAGGCGGTGGCCCGCATTCGTCCCGATACCCTGATCCAACTTTCGGCCCAAGGGGTTGTCGCCGATGGTGCCACACCTCTAGCCGTTGGGATCGCGGCGTCACCAGGAGTCGGCGTTGGGGTCTTGTGTTGCGATCCCGACCAGGCCGCCGACCTGGCCCAGCAGGGGGCAGCGGTGGTGCTCGCTCGACGCGAGACATCGCCGTCAGATGTGCACGGCATGGTCGGTGCAGCCGCCGTGGTCACAAGCCTCGGGGGCAGCTCCAGCCATGCAGCGGTCGTTGCCCGCGGTTGGGGAATCCCCGCAGTGACCGGCGCCGGCACGTTACGGATAGCTGATGGCGGATGCTATGTGGGAGAACACTATGTGGCGGAGGGGGCTTTGATCACGGTGTGCGGAACCACCGGTTCGGTCTACGTCGGGGATCAGCGCGATGATACCTCCCCGCCGGTCGCCGAGGTCGAGGAGCTCCGGCGATGGGCGGCCGAGACGGGCCAGGAGTTCGGGGCCTCGTCTGTGGACGAAGTCCGGCCCGAACAGGATGCGACCACCAGCGGTTCGTCTGCCGAGTCCTCCGTCAGCCACGAGCTGAGCGAACTGGCGTTGGCTCGTATCGTCCAGCTCAAGGGCATATGCACCTCTGAGGCGGCGGCCGAGGCGCTGTCGGTTCCGGTCGGCGACGTGGACCGGCTGGCTAAGGCGATGGCTGGACGCCTCACCGAATCTCCTCGGGGTTGGGCTCTGGATCCATCCGGTCGGGCCTGGGTGCAGTCGGCGTTGTCACAGGAGCGTGAAACCGTCGACCAGTCCCAGGTTGATGAGATCTATCGAGAGTTCATCCCTCTGAACGATGCGTTCAAGATCCTCGTCTTCGAATGGCAGAATACCGATCGGGGCGAAGCTGCGGTAGCCGAGACTGCATCTCGACTCCAAGACTTGCATGACCGATTTGCACCCATCGTCGATCGTACGTGCGCCCACGCCTCTCGCTTACAGCCCTTCGTCAGCCGGTTTGAACGAGCTCTAGAGGCCGTTGCAGGTGGCGACGGCTCGATGGTGGCCTCTCCACTCAAAGATAGCTATCACACGGCCTGGTTTGAGTTTCACGAGGAACTGATCTGCCTGTCCGGACGAAACCGCGCTGATGAGGAACGGGCCGAAGCCGAGCGTCACGGTGGCTAGATGGACGTTCTATCGTTGGAACGAGTGGGGGACATCGAGAGCGCTCCGCCTGCCGTGCTTGACCGCAACTCTGAAAGACCGTACATTAGTGCCATCATTCGCTCAACCTGCGGGGGAACTCGGTTCCGTTAGGCCGACGATCGTTCAAGAAGGAGTCCCTGGTATGACGAAGCCGACGAGGATCGACGTGGGGTCGCGTTCATGACGCGCCTGGGGTTTCTCCTCGATAGTGACAGCTGTATCGGGTGTCATGCGTGCACCGTCGCTTGTAAAAGCGAACACGATGTGCCGCTGGGGGTGAATCGCACCTGGGTCAAGTACATCGAAACAGGCACGTTCCCCAATGTGGCCCGCAAGTTCAACGTGATGCGCTGCAACCAGTGCGACGACGCACCATGTATGACGATATGCCCAACGTCGGCTCTGTTCCGGGCCGACAACGGTGTCGTCGATTTCCAAGACGATGATTGCATCGGCTGCAAATCCTGCATGAACGCCTGCCCCTACGATGCGCTCTACATCAATCCCGAGACGAACACAGCGCACAAGTGCAATATGTGTAATCACCGGATTGACGTTGGACTCCTCCCGTCATGCCAAATCGTTTGCCCCACCGAGGCCATCAAAATTGGTGATCTCGACGATCCGAACTCAGAGATCAGTCGCATCATCGCCCGCGACGACGTCGCCGTACGGTCCCCGGAGCAAAACACCAAGCCAAAGGTGTACTACCGGGGCGCTGATCAAGCCTCCCTCGACCCAACACGAACCGCCATCGCCAACGATGGCATGATCTGGGCCGACACCACCCCCTCGCATCCGACGGTCAACGTGACCCTGGGTAAACGACCGGTCGACGAAGACGGTGTGGTCGCTCGAACCGCCTACACAACGGCCCATCAGATGACCTGGAAAGAAAAGGTTTCCGGCTACCTGGTGACCAAGGGCATCGCCGCCGGTGTGATGCTGGTAGCCGTGCTTCAGGTCTTGATGGGCCATGGTGGCGAAGAGGCAGCGGTCGGTATTGTGCCGCCGCTCGTCGCCGGCGTATTCCTTGCCCTGACCGGTGTTTTGCTCGTCACCGATCTCAAGCAGCCGGGCCGCTTCTACTACCTGATCACCAAGGGCAACTGGTCATCGTGGCTCGTCAAGGGCGCCTACGTCCTGATGTTCTTCAGCGTGGTTTGTGCTCTGTGGTTCCTCGCTGCTGTGGCCGGGCTCGAAGAGACCCTCGGTCTTCTCGCCATTCCCGTCGTCCTGGGGGCGATCGGTACAGCGGGCTACACGGCCTACTTGTTCGCTCAGTGTGAGGGGCGGGATCTCTGGCAGACCCCACTCCTGCTGCCGGTTCTGTTGGCCCAAGCCGTGACCGCTGGTGGGGCGGCCTACGCCATCCTCGACCTCTTCATGGACGTTCCCGAACCGACCGCTGTGCGGTGGGTCTTGCTCGGCGGCGTCATCGCCACCGCCGCCCTCATCGCTGTCGAGTTGACATCGCACGGCAGCCGGCACGTCGAGCTGGCCGTCGAGGTTATGACCAAAGGCACCTACGCCAAGCAGTTCTGGTGGGGCGGTGTGGTGCTCGGTCTGCTGATTCCAGCGGTTCTCGTTGCGGTCGCCCTCGTGGCCGGTGTTGCCAGCCCAGCCCTTGTGGCTCTGGCCGGAATCTGCGCCCTGGTCGGCATGTACGCCTACGAGGACACCTTCGTCCGAGCCGGCCAGTCGGTGCCGCTGTCTTGATCTCTTCCCCCATTCTTCCTGAACTCTTCCTGATTCTCTGTGATTCTTCCCTGAACTCGAGCCCGAGCGAGAGCGTTTCTCCATGACCGAACTGCGCAACTACCCCCCACACGACCAGTGGCACGACTGGACCGAACTCGACGCCAAGGCCTGGCCCGACCGCGTCGAACGGAACTTCACGCTTGTGCCAACGACCTGTTTCAACTGCGAGGCCGGTTGTGGTCTGATCGCCTACTTCGATCAGGAGACCGGCGAAATCGCCAAGGTCGAGGGCAACCCTGAGCATCCGGCCAGCCGCGGCCGCAACTGTGCCAAAGGCCCAGCCACCCTCAACCAGATCTACG
This sequence comes from uncultured Acidimicrobiales bacterium, assembly GCA_937922045.1. Classification (GTDB taxonomy): domain Bacteria; phylum Actinomycetota; class Acidimicrobiia; order Acidimicrobiales; family SZUA-35; genus JAHELU01. The sequence continues at coordinate 52,082 of CAKZXA010000063.1, forward strand.
ACCCGGAACGGATTCTCTATCCGCTCAAGCGCGTCGGCGAGCGAGGTTCCGGCACCTGGGAACGGATTAGTTGGGACCAAGCTCTTGAGGAGGTCGGTGCCCGAATCCGCGGTGCCATTCAGGAGGGTCGCAACAATGAGGTCATGTACCACGTCGGTCGACCGGGTGAGGACGGCTACACCGATCGGGTCTTGAAAGCGTGGGGGGTGGACGGCCACAACTCACACACCAACATCTGCTCATCCAACGCTCGCATCGGGTACCAGTCGTGGATGGGTCACGATCGGCCTTCATCAGACTTTGCCAACGCCGAGGTCATCATGTTGATCTCGGCTCACCTTGAGTCGGGCCACTACTTCAATCCCCATGCTCAGCGCATCATGGAGGCTCAACAGCGTGGGGCGAAAATTATCGCCATCGATCCACGTCTTTCGAACACAGGAGCCAAGGCCGATTACTGGTTGCCGACCTGGCCCGGTACCGAGCCCTTCCTCTGTCTGGCAATCGCCAGGGAGTTGATTGAGGCCGAGACCTGGAATGCCACCTTCGTGAAGCGTTGGACAAACTGGGAGACCTACCTCAAGCGTCAGCATCCCGATCTTCCCGTCGCTTGGGAATCGGTGCGCGAAGCGCTGCTCCGGGAGTACGCGGAGTACACGCCGGAAGCCGCCGAGCAGAAGACTGGGGTTGATGCGGCCACGATCCGCGAGATAGCGGAACTCATCGGGAGACACCCCACCAAGTTGGCCACCCACAACTGGCGAGCCGCTGGCGCAGGAAACATGGGCGGTTGGCAGGTCGCTCGCTGCTTGTTCTTCCTGAATGTCTTGACCGGCTCGGTTGCCACCAAGGGTGGAACCGCTGGCAACGGCATGAACAAGTTCAAGGCTCCTGCTCCGCTCGGTGCTCCCAATATCACCTCGTGGAATGAGCTGGAGTGGCCCAAGGAATATCCGCTTTCTTACCACGAGATGTCGATCCTGCTCCCGCACTTCCTCAACGAAGGGCGTGGTGCGCTGGAGGTCTACTTCTCCCGGGTCTATAACCCCATCTGGACCAATCCCGATGGTTTCACGTGGTTGGAAGCGTTGAAGGACGAATCCAAGGTGCGCTGCCATGTGGCCTTGACCCCCACCTGGTCGGAGTCGTCGTGGTTTGCCGATTATGTCTTGCCGATGGGAGTCTCGGCCGAGCGTCACGATGTGCACAGCTACGAGACGCATGCTGGTCGTTGGATCGGATTCCGTCAGCCGGTCTTTCGTCGTTACGCCGAGCTCCAGGCTCGGAAGGAAGGCCGCGAGGCCATCGATCCCGATACCCGCAGCCATGAGTTCAATCCCGGCGAGGTCTGGGAGGAGAACGAGTTCTGGATCGACCTCTCGTGGAAGATCGACCCCGACGGCTCGATGGGAATCCGTAAGTGGTTCGAGAGCGAAGCACACCCCGGCAAGCCGATCACCATCGACGAGTACTACAGCCGTATGTTTGCCGACAAGGTGCCGGGGCTCGCCGAGGCAGCTGACAAGGTAGGTCAGACCCCACTCGAATACATGCGGGATCGCTCGGCCTTCGGTGTGCCTACCGACCCCTACGAGCCCTATGAGAACTCGGTCGACGCGGCCTCGGTCGACGACTGCGCCATGGATGAAGGCGGTGTCTACCGCAAGCCAGGAACCCCCGGCACATGGTCGGGCGACCTCGACGACCTGACCGATCTGACGCTGGCTCCGCTCGGTGACGGGTCGCCAGCCATCGAGATCGATGGTGAGTTGAAGGAAGGTTTTCCGACACCGTCGAAGAAGCTCGAACTCTATTCAGACACCTTGGCCGATTGGGGTTGGCCCGAATACGCCACACCGAAATGGATCCCTTCTCATGTGCATTGGGAAGATATGGATATGGCAGGCAATGAGCGGATTCTGCTACCTACGTTCCGAATCCCGACCCTGATCCACACCCGTTCGGCCAATTCGAAGTGGCTGAACGAGATCAGCCACCGACATCCCTTATGGCTGCACCCCGAGGACGCTGAGAAGCTCGGCATCGACGAGAATGGTCTTGTGCGGGTAACCACCCGCATTGGGCATTTCGTGATCGGCTCGTGGCGCACCGAGGGAATTCGTCCCGGCGTGGTCGCCGCCTCGCATCACATGGGCCGCTGGCGCCTCGATGAAAAGAAGGCGCGCTCTTGGAGTGCTGGTAAGTTCCAGATCGGCAACGATGGCACCACCTGGAGCCTTCGCCGAGACCATGGCAACGAGCCTTATGACTCGGCTGAAACAGGTCGACCGGATCCCGACACCGGCCGTATTTGGTGGACCGACACCGGTGTTCATCAGAACGCCACATTCTGCGTTCAGCCCGATCCCATCTCCGGCATGCAGTGCTGGCACCAGCGGGTGCGGATAACGCCAGCTGAGCCTGGCGACGAATACGGCGACGTTGTGGTCGACACGGCGAAGTCGCGTGAGGCCTACTTGGAGTGGCTGGCAAAAACCCGTCCCTCCACCAATGGCCTGCGTCGACCGCTGTGGTATGCACGTCCGCTCAAGCCGAATCCAGCCGCCTACCGCTCAGAGGGTTGAGCCCGCAGGCCTGAAAATGGCCGGATCAGGCTCTTTCAACAACTGATTTGAGATCGCAAAGACTTGCCAAAGATCAGGACAAACCCCTGTGCGCTACAACGGCGTAAGTTAGGATCGACAGTCCAACCAACACACACCACATGGGACCGAGCACCTTTCTGGGGCTCGGTCCCTGTAGGTTTGGTAGGTCGTACTCGATCCTGCCCGGACTTGCAATCTTCTCCGTCCCGGCAGACCCGATTCTTTATCCTCCGTTAGGAAGGTGCCGTTGTGACCACCGGAGACGTTCTTGAGCGCTCTGATTTACGAAATCTTGCCATCGTCGCTCACGTCGACCATGGTAAGACGACCTTGGTCGACGCCATGCTGCGCCAAACCGGAGCCTTTGGCTCCCACCAGGACGTCACCGAACGGGTGATGGATTCGGCTGATCTTGAGCGCGAAAAAGGCATAACGATCCTGGCCAAGAACACCTCGGTGGTTTGGGAGGGTGTGACGGTCAATGTCGTCGATACTCCCGGCCACGCCGACTTCGGCGGTGAGGTTGAGCGCGCTCTTACCATGGTCGATGGTGTTCTACTTCTGGTGGACGCCGCCGAGGGCCCGCTGCCCCAGACACGCTTTGTGTTGCGCAAGACGCTGGCTCGCGGCTTGCCCGTGATCCTCGTCATCAACAAGATTGACCGTCCCGACGCTCGTGTCGCGGAAGTCGTGGATGAGGTTTACGAGCTTTTCATCGACCTCGACGCCTCCGATGAACAGATCGATTTCCCCATCGTTTACACCGTCGCTCGCGACGGCTGGGCGACGACCGATCCTGAGATTCCCGGCACCGACCTCGAACCCTTGTTCAAGCTCCTGGTTGAAAACATTCCTGCGCCCCGTTACGAAGAAGGCCATCCTCTCCAGGCCTGGGTAACAAACCTGGATGCATCCCCCTACGTTGGCCGGCTCGCCTTGTGCCGAATCATCAACGGCACTCTGGCCAAAGGGCAACCGATCTCGCTCAGCCGTATCGATGGCAGCGTCGAACGGGTTAAGCCAACAGAGCTCTACCTCACCCATCATCTCGAGCGGGTACCTGCCGAATCGGCTGGTCCCGGTGATCTGGTTGCGGTTGCAGGCATCGCCGACATCATGATCGGCGAGACGCTGGTGGATTCGGAGAATCCGGTCGCACTGCCCGTGATCGAGGTCGACGAGCCCGCTCTGTCGATGACGATCGGTATCAACACCTCACCCCTGGCTGGTCAAGACGGCTCCAAGCTGACGGCGCGACAGCTCAAGGGAAGGCTCGATCAGGAACTCGTAGGCAATGTGAGTCTTCGGATTGAGCCCGCTGACCGCCCCGACACCTGGGAAGTGCAAGCTCGTGGTGAGCTGCAGCTGGCTGTCCTGGTTGAAGAGATGCGGCGTGAAGGTTTCGAGCTGACGGTTGGTAAACCGCAGGTCGTGACCCAGGAGATCGATGGCAAGGTCCACGAACCGGTGGAGCGGGCCACTATCGATGTACCCGAAGAACATATGGGAGCGGTGACCCAGCTTCTCGCCGCCCGCAAGGGCCGCATGGAGAACATGGTGAACCATGGCACTGGTTGGGTTCGGCTCGACTATCTCGTCCCCGCCCGCGGCTTGATCGGTTTGCGTACCGAGTTTCTGACCGAGACCCGTGGCTCGGGTGTGTTGAGCCATTCATTCGAAGGATTTGAGCCGTGGGCTGGGGATCTTCGAACCCGCCGCTCGGGCTCGTTGGTTGCCGATCGCAAAGGTGCTACCACCACCTATGCCCTGGTCGGGCTTCAGGAACGAGCCGAGATGTTGGTTGCTCCCGGCACCGAGGTCTACTGCGGCATGATCGTGGGCGAGAACAGTCGTTCCGAAGACATGGACGTCAACGTCGGCAAGGAGAAGCAGCTCACGAACCATCGTGCGGCGGCCTCCGATCAGACGGTAAAGCTCACGCCGGCGAGAGTTCTGTCGTTGGAACAGGCGCTGGAGTTCATTTCTGAAGACGAGTGCGTCGAGGTTACACCGGCGAACGTGCGGCTTCGCAAGGTGGAGCTCGACCCCGTAGCTCGTGCCCGCCGGGTAAAGGCGATCAAGGCGGCTCGCTCAAGCTAGCCGTTCGCTCCACAACGATTACCTCGATCACCAGAGCGACTAGAGTTGGCGACCGTGGAAGAGATACTGCCGACCTACAAGCGGGACTTTGTCGAGTTCATGATGGAGTCGGACGTGTTGACATTCGGCGATTTTGTGACCAAGAGCGGTCGCCAAACGCCGTACTTCATCAACACGGGCCGGTATCGGTCTGGCGAACAGATTCGTCGTCTCGGCCACTTCTATGCCGATGCCATCGTCCGCGATCTCGGTACCGACTTCGATGTGCTGTTTGGGCCGGCCTACAAGGGCATCCCGCTCGTGGTTGCCACCGCGGCGGCCCTCGCTGATCGCGGCCACGACGTCGCTTATTGCTTCAACCGCAAAGAGATCAAGGATCACGGAGAAGGCGGGATCTTCGTCGGCCACGAACTGGTCGACGGCGATCGAGTACTGATTGTTGAAGACATCACCACGGCCGGAACGGCGATACGCGAGACTGTCCCCTTGCTTCGCTCGGCCGCTGCTATCAGCCTTGCCGGCCTGGTCGTCTCCGTCGACCGATGTGAGCGAGGTGAGGACGATCGGTCGGCACTGCAGGCACTTGCCGTCGAGTTCGATATGCCGACCTTCGCCATCGTCACCATCAGGGAGATTCTCGCCGCCGGAGGCCTCTCGGATGCGAGTGTTCAGGCGGTGCAGACCTATCTTGATAAGTACGGAGCGCTTGAATAGTCAGGAAATTACAGAATTTGACTAGGAAACGGCGAAACCAGCGCTAGGGGCAAGCTGGGTCTTACCCTCATTTGGCGAACAGGTGGTGTCATCGTTGTTCACTGGCCTACCCTTTGGTGACCCTGGGCGCATACTACGGCGAAGACGACAATGACTCGGGATGGGCCCAGGAGTCAGGACGACGATTCGTGCAGCATCCTGCCGTCTTGGCTGTACTATTGGCGGCCATCCTTGGTCTCGGCTACCTGGTTTACCAGTCCGATCGCCTGGGCAGCACATCGGTCGACCAGGCCGAAAAGGCTGCGATCGACTCCGAACTGGTAGCCGAACCAGACCCTGACGCTCCGGCTGCTGAGGAGGAAACGGCGACAGCCGTCGACGAGGCTGAAGACGGCGCCGATACGGCGACCGACGAGCCAGCGGAAGAACCCGACGTGTCGGTCTTGGCCTCATCGGCTGATATCGCCGCCCCAGACGGCCCCTTCGTGGCCGTCGATGTCGACATCTACCAACCAGCCGGTGGCGGGATGGTCGTCTTGTCAGGACGTGTTCCCGATGCCGAGACGGCGGCCGCGGTTGAGACCGCGGCCAACATCTCCTACGCTCCGTTCGTCGAGTCGACGCTTGAGATCGACGAGAGCCTGGAGCCAGCGCCCTGGCTAGCACAAGCCCCGGCACTCATCGGTCTTCTTCCCAGCATCACCGATGGCACCATCATGGTGGCTGAGGAAAAGGTTCTACTCTCGGCTCGATCGCCCAACGAACAGTACTTGGGCGTTCTCCAAGGCGGTTTGGAAGCCATTAGCGGCATGCCGGTCGAGCTGGTCGACGCCCAGATCACCAACCTTGCGCCGCCACTCTTCAACGCTGAGTTCAACGAAGGTCTGCTGGTCTTTACCGGCAACGTTCCGTCAGCGGAGATTCCGGTCTTGGTCGGCGGCGCCGAACAAGCCTACGGCGCCGAAAATGTCGACAACCAGCTGGTTGCTGACGACGAAACGTATTCGTCGTTCTGGATGCGAACACTGCCCGGGCTGTATCAGCTGCTCGGCGTCTGCCCCTCCTACCGTTTCACGGTTGAAGACGGGCAGGCCTCGGGCGCGATCCAGGGTGGTGTTACTTTCGAAGCCGATTCGAGTGAGATCGGCGCTCAAGCGGCGGCAGCCCTCGACATCAGCGTTGCTATTCTGGCCCGAGATGTTTCCAGTGGGATGCTCGTTGTTGGCCACACCGATTCGAGTGGTTCGGATGTCTACAACCAGACGCTAAGCCAATCGAGGGCACAGTCGGTCGTCGAGTACTTCATCGAATCGGGCATCAATGGTGAGCGTCTCGTGGCCCGAGGCGCTGGCGAGAGCGAGCCAATCGCTTCGAATGAGACCGATGAAGGCAAGGCCAGGAACCGACGAGTCGAGTTCCAGTTTGGCCCGGCCCAGTCCTTGCTCGGCTAACTTGCTCTGTATGCGTTGGATAGAGCGGGCCAACGAATGAGCGGTTCCTCAGCTGATGCCGGTGAACAGCACGGCAACAGGGCCATCCGAATCTGGGTGTCGGCTGAGTAGACCGGCCAGACCAGCTGAACCTGTGGTGCTGACAGACACGGCAGTGTGGGTTCGGGCCAGTTTGTTGGCTCTCACGATACTCGGCTCGAGAGCAACGATTGGGATGCCCCCGGTGGCATGTGTATGGCGCAGCAGGGGTAGCCAGTCGTAGGTGACATCGTCGAGAATGCCGGAAGCCGCACTTGTCGGCTCGGGGGTCCACGGCCACATGTACTCGTGCGGCGACTCTGAGGCCTTTTCGAACCGGAAGTCGGGCGCCAGCAAATCCCAAGCACGTCGGAGGGGAGCGCAACCTTCGGCCTGAACGGGATAGAGCTTCGCGGTTGGCATGGCCCGCCCAACCGAGGTAGCCAATGCGCCACCGCCAACCTGGACGTAGAGTTCGGACACGCCGCCGGTCTGATCTGCCAATTCCCAGCCCAAGGTGCGGGCGCCATCGAACGTCGTAGGAGTCTCGATGCCCTGGACGGAGAATGGTGTCGCACCACCAGCCACCGCCTCCTGATACCGGAGGTAAGCCGGATCCCCTTGTTCGCCGGGTTGACGTTGGCAACGGTTGATCCCGGCGCCCATCTCGGTCAGACGCTCGATGATTGACGCGTCGGCCCAGTCTGGAACGAAGACATCTAGAGGCGTCTTCAAGGCGGCTGCCATCACGCTGGCGGCGAGTGCCGCATTGCCACAGCTGGCGATGGCGAACCGATCGGGGAGGGGAGTACCCCCGGCCCGAGCGACCAGATAGTGCAGCGATGTTCCGTAGAGGTGTCTCGACTTGTGAGACCCGGCGACCGAGGTTGTCTCATCCTTGACCCACAGCTGGTTGTCGACCCCGATGGCCTTCGCCAGTTCGCCTGCCTCGAAGGTCGGTGTTACCCGAAAGCCCTGGCCGGTTACCGAGGCGACAGCCGAGTCGAAATCGTCGACAAGGGCAACGAAGGCTTCGTCGCTGCTGCCGCTCTCGATGGCTAGCTGGTAGCTGTCGAGTCGCCGACGATACCGAACGAATGGATTGTCTGGTTCGTCGTGATTGACGCTCACCGCACCAGCACCTGACTAGGTGTGTGAGGCGCCAGTGGCCTCGTTGAACTCGAGAATCATCTGGTCCCATCGGTCGGTGAGGGGACGAAGCTGATTCCACCACTTCTGGTCGCGCCGGATCTCAAAGCCTGGGATGTCGATGCCCTGCTGTTCAACCCAGGTGAAATAGCCGAGGTTGAAGATGCGGTTGCGTTCCACGTCGTCGAGCTCGCGAAGATGCAGATTCTCGGCGATGCCATTGGTTGGGGTCAGGGTCGAAAGGCTGTCGAGGTGCTCGGTCCACACCCGCTGAGCGCTCGCTTCGTCGAAGCCGCCAGCGAAGTGGGTTGACATCACCTTTTCTCGCTCCGAGTTGTAGAGCTCGGATCCGTCGGTTGCCACCGAGACGATCACGTCGTCGGGGCCGAGTTCCCAATGTCGGGCGGCAGCGATTGCGGCCAGCGTATTGCAGATCGATGAGTAGCCCATGTCGATCAAAGCGTCAGCCACGGCAACGCCGCGCTCGGCCAGAACCCGCTTACCAGCTGGCGTGTTGAAGAGGACATCGAGATGGTCGGTCGAGGCATCGCTTACCCCAACGATCATGTCGCTGTTGGTCACGTTGTGGATGAGCGGGACGTGCTTATCGCCAATGCCTTGGATGTTGTGGTCGCCGAAGCCGTTGTACAGCATGGTCGGAACCTGGAGCGCTTCGACGGCGACGATCTTCGCTCCCTGTGCATCCTTGAGATAGTCGCCGGCGCCGAGCGTTCCAGCCGAGCCAGAGGCTGAGACGAAGGCGGCGAGGCGCCCTGGTGCGTTGGCGGTCACGTGCTTGTAGACGGCCTCGAGCGCGGGGCCGGTGACCGAGTAGTGGCCCATGTGGTTGGAGAATTCGCTGAACTGATTGAGAATCACGTTCTGGGGATCCTGAGCAAGTCGATTGCACTCGTCATAGATCTCCTTGACGTTGCTCTCGGTTCCGTAGGTCCGGATCACATCATCGGGATGCTCGATCCAGCGTTCGAGCCATTCGAAGCGCTCGCGGCTCATGCCCTCAGGTAGCACGGCAACGCCACGACAGCCCATGATCTTGGAGATGGCGATCCCACCCCGTGCATAGTTGCCGGTTGAGGGCCAGATGGCTCGTCCGGCCGTTGGGTCGAAGCGGCCGGTGACCAGCCTCGCTGCGAGACAGGAATAGGCGGCCAGCACCTTATGAGCCCTGATCATCGGGAACCGATTGCCGTAGGCGAGCACGATGCGAGCATCGACACCGGTGAGTTCTTTTGGCAGCTCGATGTGATCAGGTACCGCGGTAAACCTGGGATAGTTGGCCTCGCCGGCCTGATCGGCATGCTCGTTGTACCAGTGGACACGGAACAGGTTGCGTGAGTCGGGTGCGTCCTTGTCGACGGTGGCCAACTGATGTTGGATAGCTTCTGGGATCGTCGATGGGTCGCGCAGCTGGGCGAACGTTGGGAGCACAATATTGCTCTCCCTGAACCGCTGCACCGCATTGTCGTACGCCTGCTGGCCTTCAGGATCGAAGTCGCCGAAGACGGCCAGGTTTGACGTTGTTTCGGTTGTCATGAAAGTACTCGCTTATGCGTTTGTAGAAGGATTGACGTCAGCCTAAAGGCGATTGAGTGCCGTGAAGAGGCGCTGGGCGGCCTCGGCCGATTTTGCTCTGATCTCCGGGCCGTCGACCTTGGTCGGCGCCCCATCGGCCCACACGATTTCCCCGCCGATATCGACCGACGTTGGGCAGATCTGGGTGGTGTAGGCCAGGTGCCAGGGATCCATGGTTGGGTAGTTCCAGGTGACGACATCGTCGGCCGCTTCGGGGAAGAGCTTCCAGCCGGTGCCGAGCCATGCCCAGATGAGATCAGGGGTGGCTGTAACGTCGAGCTCTCGGGCTTTGACGAAGGCAATTCGGAACTCTTCGAGCATGTCGACACCGATCCCGTCGGTTCCGAGCGCCACCGGATTGGGAAAGCGGCGCGGGTTGGAATAGCCGACCGAGTTGTTCATATTAGAGCGGGGGTTATGCACGATCGTGCCTGCCAGGCCATGATCGTCGGGCAGATGAACGCCATGGATGAGCAGCCAATCATCAGTGGTGTGGCCGCTGAGCCGTTGCCAGGTATCGACATCGCCTTCGGCGACATGAACGTGGACACCAACCCCATGGCGTCGGGCGAGGTCGGCGGCGGCGGCGATCGTCTCGTCGCTGCAGGTGAAGGCGGCGTGAAGGCCGACCATGCCGCGCCCACCGGCGCTGAGAAATCGATCGTTTTCGGCCAGGCCTGCGGCGGCGCCTTCGGCACCATGCCGATCGGTGATGCCGTAGGCACAGTTGACGCGAACACCGACCTCGGCACAAGCCTCGGCGATCACACTGAGCGACCCCTCGATGGCGTTGGGGGACTCGTGATGATCGATGATGGCGGTACAGCCTGCTTCCAGAGCGTTGAGAGCAACAGCTTTGGCCGACCAGGCAATGGTGTCAAGGTCGAGGGCCCTGTCGAGCCGCCACCAGACAAGGTCCAGGATTTCGCCAAAGTCGGTAGGCGTCTGAGGCGGTGCAGGCATGCCGCGGGCGAGACCTGAGTACAGATGGTTGTGGGCGCAGACGAGGCCGGGGGTTTGGTCGGCTGCGAGCTCAACCATCGAGGCCAACCCATCCGGTCCATGATGCGGCGCTCTCGCGGTTCGATTCGTTCACCAGGGGGAGTTCGGTTCGCCATTGACCGTCATCGGCCTGCATGGCGGCGGCCACCGCCCCGGCCGTTGGCACCAGCCCGATTTCGCCGACACCTTTCACCCCGTAAGGTGAGTTCGGGTCTGGCGACTCGACCAGGATCACCTCGGTATCGGGCATATCTTTGGGCCGCACGATGTCGAGGCTGCGCAGGGTGCTGTTGAGCGGCCGCCCGTCCGGATCGCAGGGAAAACCCTCGCTCAAGGCGTAGCCCAATCCCATATGGACGGCTCCTTCGATCTGCCCTTCGCACAGGAGGGGGTTGACGGCTCGGCCAACGTCGTGGGCGGCCACCACCTTCTCGATCTTGCCGTCGTCCATGATCACCACTTGGGCCGCGTAGCCGAAGGTGGAGTGAATGATTGGATTCTCGACACCGCTGTCCATGGAGTTGGTCCAGTCGATGCGGTATTCGCCGTGATAGTCAACGCCCTCTTTACAACCGTCGCTTAGGGCTTTGCGACATGCCTCGGCTACCGATCCTGCGGCCATCAGGGTGCCGCGGCTGCCGGTGGTCTGTCCCGCTCCCAGCTCTCGTGTGGTGTCGACGATAACTTCGATACGGTCAGCGTCGATACCGAGCTCTTCGACGGCGACAAGCTGGGCCACCGTGTGCACACCCTGTCCCATCTCGGTCCAACAATGGCGAACCTCGACGACGTTGTCGGGCCGGAAGTGGACGACGGCCTGAGCGATCTCCAGAAACCCGTTGCCGAGGCCGGAGTTCTTGAGCCCGAGGCCGAGCCCGACCGACTTGCCGTTGGCTCGGGCTTGCTCGTAGGTGTCTTTGACCGCGTCGAGGCAGGCCTGAGCGCCAAGACAACCATCGTCCATGATCTGGCCAGGACCCCAGACCACGCCGGGGGAGATCACATTTCGGTTGCGCATGTCCCAACCCGAGATCCCGACCTTTTCGGCGAGCCGGTCGATGATGCCTTCCATCGCGAACTGGGCCTGGTTTGCGCCAAAGCCTCGAAAAGCGCCACAAACCGAGTTGTTCGATCGAGCAGCGATCGCTTCAACATCGACGTTTGGGCAGACGTAGGGCCCGGTGGCATGACCGGCCGCCCGCTCCAACACCTTCATGCCGACCGAGGCGTAGGGCCCGGAGTCGCCGATCATGCGAATCTTGAGGGCGGTAAGGTTGCCGTCGTCGTCGCAACCAGCCTTGTAGCTCATCCGGATCGGGTGCCGCTTGGTGTGAACCAGCAGTGACTCCTCGCGGCTGAAGGTGGTCCGGACCGGACGCTTAAGCAGCCAGGCGGCAAGGGCGGTCTGCCCTTGATTAGACATGTCTTCTTTGCCGCCGAAAGCGCCACCGTTGGAGACCAGTTCAGTGACGATGGATTCGGTGGGGACGGCTAAGATCCTGGCGATGTCGTTGCGGTCGTCCCAAATACCCTGGCCGCCGGAATAGACCATCAAACGATCGAAGTCAGTGTCGGGTGCGGCGCCGTTCGTCAGGGGTGGCGCAGCACCGGCTGGTATGGGCATCGCCAGCGTGGATTCCGGTTCGAGAAAGGCGTGATCGATGCGCTGGGTCTGGAACGTCTCGGTTACAACATGGGCCGACTGGGCTAGAGCGTCGTCGGCCTCGCCTCGCGCGTAGCGGGAGGTGGAGAGCACGTTGCCGTCGAGTTCCCAGACGGCTGATTCGGTGCTGGCAACGTTCTCGATTGGGTTCGTCATCGGTGTGAGTGGCTTGTAGCTCACCTCGATCAGGGTGGCTGCTCGTCGCGCCACCGCCCGGTCTGTAGCGACCACCATGGCCAGCACATCGCCCAAATAGCTCGTACGGCCCCCGACGGGTATGAAGATTGGCCAGTCCTTGTGGATGAGGCCGCTGCGAAGCTCGCCGGGCACGTCGGCCGCGGTGAACACCGCTTCAACCCCGTCGACGGCTTTAGCCGCCGTCGTGTCGATGGCGAGAATGTCGGCTCTGGCGTGCTCGGTCAGGTGGAAGGCGCCGTGAAGCAAACCTTCGGGTCGCATGTCGTCGATGAAGGGGCGTTCGCCGGTGGTGAGGACGTCGGCCTCATACTTGATCGACCGGGACCCGAGACCGCTGGCGATCTCGACCGGCATCTCGGGAGGGAACACGCCATCGGCGAACCGGCCAGCGGCCAGGTCTTCCACCGCGTCGAGGATCTTGATGTAGCCAGTACAGCGGCAGAGGTTTCCGCCGAGCAGCCGGGCCGCATCGTCGCGGGTGAGGGCTGCGCCCTTCTTGTCGATCATGGCCTTGGTTCGCATCACGATGCCTGGTGTGCAGAAGCCGCATTGCAGAGCCCCGTGAGCGGCGAAGGCGGCCACGATGGAGGCGGTATCGGCGGTGGAGAGCCCCTCGACGGTGGTGATCTCGCCGCCAGCGGCTTTGGCCAGCGGCGTTTGGCAGGCCACCCGCGCTTTACCGTTGACGAGCACCGTGCAGCAACCGCACTGGCCGGTTGGTGCACAGCCGTCTTTGGGTGAGATGACATCGAGCTCATCGCGCAGTCCGGCCAGCAGGTGCTCGTGCTGGTTGGAGATGGACACCGGGGTGCCGTTGAGGACAAAGGCGGTCGTGGTCTCTGATGAAGATGGCTCACCAGCGGGCTGGGATGCGGTGAGCGGGAGTGAATCGGTCATGGCTCGACGACCCCTTTTTGGTTGGCGATGCGTTGATAGACCTCGGGCCGGCGGTACCGGGCGAAGTCGAACAGGGTTTCCTTGTACTTGTTGCACCAGTCCAGGTCACAATCGGCGACGATAAGTTCGTCGCCGTTGCTGATCGCCTGGGCCACGATCTGGCCTGACGGGGCGTAGATAGCCGACTGGGCGAGAGACTCAACGCCCTCCTCGATGCCGCCTTTGGCCACGCCGACGACCCAGGTTCCATTCTGGTAGGCACCGGCCTGCATGCAAAGATGGTTGTGGAATCCTTGGAGAGCGTTTTGGACGGGATCGGGGGCGTAATGGACGGGGGTGTTGTAGCCGATCATGATGAGCTCGACGCCCTGTAGGCCCATCTCTCGATAGGTTTCGGGCCAGCGGCGATCATTGCAGGTGGCAAGGCCGACCAGGCCGTCGAAGGCGGGCCAAACGCTGAAGCCCTCCGGGGATTCCTCGAAGTAGCGACGTTCCAGGTGCTGGAAGGGGCGCCAGGGTTCGTCTTGCTCATGTCCGGGGATATGAACCTTGCGGAACTTCGCCACCTCGGTTCCGTCGCGCTCGACGAGAATCTGCGTGTTGTAGCGGTGCCCATCTGGCGTTAGCTCGGCGTACCCGAGCGAGAAGCCGATGCCATAGGAGGCGGCGGCGTCGAACAGTCGCTTGGTCTCCGGGCCGGGCATCTCCTTTTCGTAGTAATGGTCGTGGCCGCCGATGTCCTCGGTGTACCAGCGGGGGAAGAAGGTGGTCAACGCAAGCTCGGGGAAGGCCACGAGTTCGACCTTTCGGTCGGCGGCTTCGTCGAGCAGGGCGAGGAGGCGGTCGATCACCTCGGCTCGAGTTTCGTCTTTGCCGATCGGTCCGAGTTGTCCCGCTGCCACCCGGAGCGACCGTTTTGGACTGCTGTTTTTTACCGTGGAGTTTGCCATTGAAGTGTGCTCGCTGCGTTCGTTCTGGATCGAATGGTCCTGCGGCTGAGTCAGCCGAGTGGATTGCCGCCGGGCTTGCTGAGTAGCGCTTCGACGATTGTGGCGTCGGTTTCGCTGCCTTCTCGGGCCTCTAGCCCGTCGGCGGTTAGTAGAAAGCCTTGACCGGACCGGCCAGCGAAGGTATCTCGATCGGTGTAGAGCCTTGGCTTCACCATGGCTGGATCGCCGTCCTCAGGGCAGAAGGTCATGCAGTTTCCGCACTCATTGCAGAGTTCAGACCAGACCAGGTATTGCTGACGTCCTGCCTGGCCATCAAGGCTGGGAATCGAGAAGAAGGCATCGTTGGGGCAAACGGTGATGCAGAGGTTGCAAGCAACACATCCGAACATTTCGAGTGTCGACTCGACCTCACGCGGTGTCCGCTCGTTCTTGGCCAGCGAATAGGCCTCGCCACCATCGCCCTGAAGCGATGCCGCATAGCCAGCGATTGTGGAGGGTTGCCCGACAGCGACGGCTTCGGCTTGATTGATCGAGCGCCACTCTGCAAGGTTGCTGGCTTCAACGGAGCGCAGCGTGCCGGCAAGAGCGGAGAGCATCGGGGCCAGGCGACCATAACCCCCCGGCTTTAGAAGGTCGGAGCAGATGGTTGCAGGATTGACGCCGGCGGCCAGAGATTCGGCCAGGTTTGTTTTGGCGATACCGGCCGAGAAGCTAACCATCACATCGCCGTCATGGCCTGGTATGTCGAACATGTTGGGCAGGGCGTTGGCCAGCTTGTCGAGCAGTGACATGGCGAGCACATGAAGAGGCGGCCCTGAGAGGTACATCGTGTCCTCGGGCATCCACTGTTTGGCATTGTTGACGACGAGGGTGTTCGTGAGCTTGATGCCGAAGCGTCGGCCGCGGTCGGCTGCGTAGTGGCGCAGCTCGCCGATCAGTTCGACACCGCGGTCGAAGTGCAGGTCCTCGGCGAAGGCTTCTTGCTTCACGATGACGTCGGTGTAGCCGAGGTGATCGTTGACGAGATGGCAGACTTGCTCGTAGCCGAGCAGGGTCGGGTTCAGTTTTACGATGACGTCGAGGTCGTGGACGTCGATGAGATGTTTTGTTATCTGCTCGATCTCTTCGGGCGGACAGCCGTGGAAGGTTGACAGCGTCAAGGTGTCGGACAGCACGGGATTGAAGTCGAGGTCGCGGAATTCGGCGAATGCATCAGGGATCTCGTGACGCAGGATGTCAATCTCTGCGGTGGCGTCCTTCATGCCCCGTATGAATGCTGCCACTCGTTCGTTCGAGATGCCTGCGAGGTCATAGCCGACCGACATGTCGAAGACATGGCTGCCAGGTCCGCCCGTTGGTCCGCCATGGACAAAGTCGGCGAGAGGGTCCCACCGGCCGAGCATCTCAAGCATCATCGAGGCCTTCACGTATTCGGTGAGGCTTTGGGCCAGGGTGAGTTCCTGGCTCCACTCGATGTTGTACCCGATCGTTTGCATATCGATGCAGGGACGGGCGATGTCTAGCGCATCGAGAATCTGCACGGTCTTCAGCTCGAAAAGCCTCGAACCGCCCAGCCAGGCCAGAACGATGTTCTGGGCCAGCTGGGAGTGAGGCCCCGCCGCGGGGCCGACCGGCGTTGCCGCTCGGCGCCCGAGGAAATCGAAACCGAGATCGATGTCGTCGTTTGGCTTCCAGAATCGTCCGGTTGGAAGGTCGAAGATGCGCTTGCGTTGTTCGAACTCGTTGGCTACACGACGCAGGAGAGTGCCAAACGACATTGGCACAAGCGGGGCCGTCTCCCCGATGTGTCCGTAGCCGGGATGATCCTTGGAGAGAGCAGCTTGCGTCACGGGATAAGAGTAACTGCTTTTTACAATTTGTCAAAATGCCGGTTGAGGCCTTGGCTGCGACGGGCTGGCACCCGGTCGTTTGTTTGTGAGGTCGTTGTGGAGGTCTGATGTTAAGGTCTGATAATGGGGTCAACGGGGCAAGGCAGTGCCGACCAGCCGCCGACAGCTACGACGGCAACAGAGGCCAGTGATGCTCCTGCTACAGACGCGAGCTCGGCCGCCGGGGCACCAGAGACGGTCGCCGTCGAGTTTTTGATCGAGCCTTTCACCGAAGGCGCGCCTGGAGAACACGTCATGGCTGCGCTCGACGCCTTTAGCCAGCACGGGTTAGACACCGACCTCGGCGCCTTTGCCTCGGTGGCTGAAGGTGATCTCGACTCGGTAGCCGATGCCGTATCGGAGATGATTCGACAGGCGATGTCGAAAGGTGCGACGTCGCTGCGACTGCACGTCGGCCGCGACGGAAGCGAACTCATGGTGGCGCCGCTCCACGATGCTCTCGACAGCATGATCCGATCGGTCCAGCGTGAGATTGGCAAGCCGTCGGAGGATTGGGATCGTTCCGAAAAACAGATGGCGGTCCGCCTCCTCGAAGACAATGGCGCTTTCCTGCTACGGGGCGCCGTCGATGACATAGCGCGCATCATGGGCGTAAGTCGCATCACGATCTACAACTACCTGAATGCCATCGACCGGAAGGCGCAGCGCTAGATCGTGGTCACTGAATTTGCCGGTGGTGCTCCCTTCGTCGCCGACATTGTGATCAAGGACGCCTGGCTGCTGGCGACCATGGACGATGCTCGATCCGAGATTCCTGATGGATGGCTAGCCATCGCGGACGGTCTCGTGGTCGCCGTTGGCGGTCTCGGTGATCCACCCCCCGAGGCTCGACGGGTCTTGTCGGCCGACGGCTGTCTCGTAACGCCGGGCCTCATCAACACACATCACCATCTGTACCAGAACCTGACGAGGGCATTCCCTCCGATGGTCGATGCGCCACTCTTCGGCTGGCTCCAGGCCTTGTATCCAACGTGGACGGCGAATCTGGATGAAGAGGCGGTCTATCTGGCGGCCTGGGTTGGGCTGGCCGAGCTCGCCTTGTCGGGCTGCACCACCTCGACCGATCACCACTACATCCATCCACGCCGCGCCGGAGATTTGCTCGGAGCCGAGATAGAGGCAGCCGAGCAGCTCGGCATGCGCTTTCATCCGACCTATGGCTCAATGAGCCTCTCGGTTAAAGACGGCGGTTTACCACCCGACGACGCGGTGAGGGATGAAGACGACATCTTGGCTGAGTCGCAGCGTCAGGTTGAGCGCCATCACGACCGCAGCCATGGAGCGATGATCCGCGTCGCCCTCGCTCCGTGCTCACCATTCAGTGTTTCGACCGATCTGATGATCCGCACAGCCGAGCTGGCCGAGAAGCTCGACGTCCGGCTCCACACGCACCTGGCGGAAAACGCTGAGGACGACGAGTTCGCCCTCGCCACCTTCGGTATGCGTCCGGTCGACTACTTCGACCATTGCGGGTGGTTGTCGGCGCGCAGTTGGGGCGCCCACCTTGTGCGGCCAAACGACGCCGAGGTGCAGCGACTCGGCGCCGCCGGCGTAGGCGTGGCCCACTGTCCGAGTTCCAACATGATCTTGGGCTCGGGCATCGCACCAACCGTTGGGCTGCACAAGGCCGGCTGTTCGGTAGGACTCGGGTGCGACGGTTCGTCGTCAGCTGATGCTGGTTCGCTGTGGCAAGAGGCCCGGCTGGCCATGTTGCAGGCCAAACTGACCGCTGGTCCGGATCAGGGTTCGGCCAGACTGATCTTGGAGATGGCAACGCGGGGCGGTGCTGGCTGCCTCGGCCGGGTAGGGGAGTTGGGCCAGCTGTCGGTTGGGTCGGTGGGGGATGTGGCCGTCTGGCGGATGGACGGTCTTGTGCATGCAGGCGTTGTCGCCGACCCGATCGAGGGGTGGCTTCGCTGTGGCCCAACCTCGGCCTGGCATACGATTGTGAACGGTTCTGTGGTCGTTGAGGACGGGCGGTTGCAGGCTGGTGATGTCGAGGCGATGTTGGCCAGGCACGCCACGGTGGCCCGGCGTTTTCAGAGCGTCATCTAGGACGAGGCCTTCTGGCTTTGTTGCCTAGTCACAGCGACAAACTTCGCCTGTTCTGGGCTGTAGGCTTGTCCTTCTTATGCGTAGAGGGCAATCGGTTCTGGCGTCGACCGATGTCGACCACAGTGTTGCTAGCAGTGTTAATAGCAGTGTTAATAGCAGTGTTGCTAGCAGGGTCGATCACCGTAGCGATGACCACAGGGTTTATCCGGCGATCGGCTGGCGTGAATGGGTACATCTTGAGGTGCTCGGTTCGACGCTGGTGAAAGCAAAGATCGACACAGGCGCAGCGACGTCGTGTCTGCACGCTCAGAATCTCGCCATCGAAAACGAGGGCGGGCTGACCGTGGCGCGCTTCGAATTCCCGAGCGCTACGGAGAGCCGGAACCATGGCGTGGCGATCGAAGCGAAAACGATCGTGCTGCCGGTCCTCGATTTCAGGCGGGTTAAGTCGTCGAATGGCGTGGCCGAGGTTCGTCCTCTGGTCCGATCAGCGGTGGCGATCGGCCCTTACCGGTTCGACATGGATCTCACGCTCACCGTGCGAGAAGAGATGGGATACCGGATGCTGGTCGGCCGACGAGCAGTCAAAAATAGATTTGTGGTCGATGTTGGTCGATCGTTCCTCACCGGCCGCCCGGTACCAACCGGGGGGATGTCATGAAGCTCGCGGTGCTGTCGCGGACCCCTCGGTCCTACTCGATGCAACGACTGAGGCACGCTGCGCTCGATCGAGGCCATGAGATCGACATTCTGAACACCCTGCGGTTGTCTATCGGGGTATCTGGCCATGAGCCGTCCCTGCTCTACCGCGGCCGCCCGATCGACGACTATGACGCCATCTTGCCGAGGATCGGTGCCTCGATCACGTTTTACGGATCGGCGGTAATACGTCAGTTCGAACAGCTCGACGTGTACACGCCGGTCACCGCCAACGGTCTCGCGAACTCGCGTGACAAGCTGCGATCTATCCAGCTGCTGTCGCGGCATTCGATCGGCATCCCTGACACCGCCTTTATCCGAAGCCGCATCGATGTTCGATCTGCGATCGACCGAGTCGGCGGGGCACCCGTCATCATCAAGCTGCTTGAGGGCACCCAGGGAATCGGTGTGATCCTCGCCCCCGATGTTGAGGTGGCGGAAGCGGTGATCGAAACCTTGCAATTCACCAAGCAGAACGTGCTCATCCAGCGATTTGTGGCCGAGAGCAAGGGCCGCGATCTTCGGGCTTTTGTCGTTGGTGATCAGGTTGTTGCCGCCATGCGGCGCACCAGCACCACCAACGACTTTCGTTCCAACGTGCACCGAGGGGGAAGAGCCGAACCGATCGAACTCGACCCGGCCGCTCGCAAGCTCGCTGTGCGAGCCGCTCACATCATGGGCCTTCAGATCGCTGGCGTCGACATGCTCGAATCGAGCGATGGCCCGCTGGTTATGGAGGTCAATTCGTCGCCCGGGTTCGAAGGTATCGAGTCGGCGACCAAACTCGATGTGGCCGGCGCCGTCATCGACTTCATCGCCTCTCAGGTTGATTTCCCTGGCCTCGATGTCCGAGAACGTCTCTCGACCGCAACCGGCTACGGCATGGCCGAACTGTTTGTCGGCGAAGGGTCCGAACTTGCGGGACGAACGATCGAGACAGGATTGGCCGACCTCGACCTGCGAGTTCTGACCCTGCATCGACGCGACGATGTCATCCCGAACCCTCGGCTCGACCGTCAACTCGAGCTCGATGATCGCCTGCTCTGTTTCGGCAAGCTCAGTCAGATGCGCAAGCTGATTCCAGCTCGCCGACGCCGCCGATCCCGACCTCCGGTCCAACCTCTTCAGGACGATGGATCGATGAGCAGTGACGGCACCGATGCTTTGGATCCAGTATCGGCCGACGTGGACATGCATGGCTAAGGCGCAGGTCCGTCCTCCCTTCGAGATCGCCGATCGCCATGTGCTGGCGGGTCAGCATTTGCAGGTGCAGGTTCCGATCGCTCGTCTCGTCTCCGGGACGCCGGTCGGTCTGCCCCTCACCGTGGTGCACGGATCCGAGGGTGGGCCGACGATTTGGATAAGCGCAGCGGTGCATGGCGACGAGCTGAACGGGGTCGAGATCATTCGGCGAGTGCTGAACTCGGTAACGGCTCGGAGTCTGGCTGGCACGCTTATCGCCGTCCCCATCGTCAACATGTACGGCTTCAACGCTGGTACCCGCGAACTGCCCGATGGTCGTGATTTGAATCGATCGTTTCCTGGATCCGGTCGCGGTTCGATGGCGGCCCAGGTCGCTCACTTCATGATGAAGGAAGTCGTCTCCCGTTGTAGCGCCGGTATCGACATTCACACAGGCTCGGCCAACCGCACAAACCTGCCTCAGATCCGGGCTGATCTCGACGATCCAGCAACTCAGCAAATGGCCAAAAACTTTGGTGTGCCCATCGCCATCCACGCTCGCAAGCGGCGGGGTTCCCTCCGCCAAGCCGCTACGGAGGCCGGCGTTACGGCCCTCGTGTTCGAGGGAGGCGAGGCGAATCGTTTCGACCGAGCATCGATCGAAGTCGGCGCATCGGGGATACTTCGTTGCATGGGTGAGCTCAGCATGATTCAGCGTCAGCCGGGATCTGCTGCGTCGACGCTGACCTCCCGCAAGACGCGGTGGACTCGAGCCCAACGCAGCGGCATGCTGCATCTCGATGTTGAGCTTGGTGACCGGGTGACGAAAGGCGATGTTGTCGCTGAGCTCTACGACCCGTTTGGCAAGCGTCAGAGTCGCATCAAGGCTCGGAACTCTGGCCTGCTCATCGGCCACACCCAAAGCGCTCTCGTCAATCAGGGTGAAGCGGTTGTCCACATCGCTGATCTTGAACCGGAGCCGGACAGGAGCCCGGCGCCCGAGGTTTAACCTCGATCCGGCGAGTTCGACCAGCTACTCCCGGTCGAGCCAGGTGCAGATACACACTTCGTTGCCGTCAGCGTCGGCTAGCGTCCAGAAGGCTCGCGCTCGTTTATCGCTGAGGAGCGTACCGCCGGCAGCGACCGCGTTTGCCACCCGTCCGTCGGCGTCTTCGGGTGCAACCGTTACGTCGAGATGGAGTCGGTTTCGGTCGGTGCGAGGCGAATCCATCTGTTGGAACCAGATCGAGGGACCAAGGCCACGCGGATCCACCAGATTGTTGTAGCGATCGACTCGGTAACCCATGGCTGCGGCCCAGAAGGGTCGAATCTGGTCTGCGTCGACGGTGTCGATGGCGATCTCGACGAGCGACATCACCGCTCGCTGCTGGCGACAACCTTCTTTTTCGGCGATGGTAGAGAACTCTCGGGCCAACCTTTCGTCGAGATCCGAGAGGCCGCCAACAGCGTGGGTGCTCACCGACACGCCCACAACCCCGGGATAGCGGATGTGGATCTCCGGGTGGTGATCAAGCCGGTCGGCCGCCTGGCCAAAAGCGCCGACGAGTTGAGCAGCAGCGCTGAACGTTTCTGCCACGAACTCGGTGTGGATCGCTCCGAGGCCCGGAGTCCACAGGCTGGCGGGGTTGTTCGCGGCGAACTGAGAAGCCGTTCGAGGCTCGACTTCGTAGGCCATGCCTTACCGCCGGGGGGTGTTGGTGACGAGAAACTCGGTCACGAGACCTCGAGCCACCTTGCGAGCTGGGTCCTGTTTCCAGCTCTCGACGAGCCTGGCGTTTGGAGCGCTGTTGGCCCAGGTGCGTGAGGCCGACGCCGGATGGTAAAGATCATCGCCCATGAGGATCATTGTTGGATTGCTCATCGAGGCGACGTCTTCATCATCGAAGGCGAAGTACTGCAGATCGCTTCCGTACATGTTGGCCTTGAACTGCTGCCACGCTTCAGGCTTTACGTCGGGCCGGTGGGGCTTGATCGTCTCGGACCATTCGTCAAACATCTTGTAGAACGCGTCTCGATTGTCTTGCTCGAGCCCGATGGTCTGAAACACGACGACTGAAGCGATACGCTCCGGCTCGGTCTTAATGAGGTTGCCGATGTAGGTACCGCCGATGCACATACCGGCCACATGAAAGCGTTTATGGCCGAGATGGTTCATCAGGGCGAGTTGGTCGTTTGTGTAGGTCTGCCACCCGTCATCCGCGGTGATCGGACCTGTCGATCGACCTGCATTTCGCTGGTCCATCGCAACGATGGTGAAGTGCTGCGACAGTTCTCGGATCGGGTTCCACGGGGTCTCCAGCCAAGCTCCGATATTCGAACGCATCCCGCCGGGAGCGATAAGCAGGAGAGGGAATCCCTCGCCTTCTTGTTCGTAGTAGAGGCTGACGATCCCGGTTTCGGTGGCGCGCTCGAAGCTGGGCATGGGCCAGAGTCTAGCTTCCGATAACCCGGTGAACCGACATGGTTTGATGGCTTGATCTGTCGTCCGCTACAGAAACATCTGGAGCGCAAAGATGTCGAGCATCAAACACCCGAGGCCATCGTGATCGGAGAGTAATCGCACGAAAGGTCAGTGGGCAACCCGGGCTGCCTTGGTCGCTGTTACGAAATCAGGATGTACGCCGCGAAGGATCACGCCGATCTTGGCATCAAAGGTGATGTTGACCGTGGTCTCTCGATCATCGGAAACCGGGAGCAGGCCCCACACCGGCCCGTCGCCGTCAACGGAGGCGAGTGTACTTAGAAACGGTATGAACCCGGAGCCAAGAAAGAACGAGGGCCATTTGGCGATACGCCTGGCTCTCACCTTCACCAATCTGTCGGCCGGAAGCCCCGTCCGCACACAGATCATCGGATAGTCGCCTCTTTCGAAACGCTTCAACCTTGTTACGTAGCGCATGGATCCCTCTCCTCATGCTCCCTCAAGCTAGACGACAGCTTAGTCGAACAAGGATGTTGGTTCAGGTCAGAGCTGTGGGCGATTTCACCGGAGGCCTTTAACCTGGGTGCATGCCTACCTATCGGTCGCACACAACAACCCACGGCAGGAATATGGCAGGTGCTCGCGCCCTGTGGCGAGCTACCGGTATGACCGACGATGATTTCGACAAGCCGATCATCGCCATCTCCAACTCCTTCACACAGTTCGTACCCGGCCATGTGCACCTGAAAGACCTCGGCCAGCTGGTGGCGCGAGAGATCGAAGCTGCCGGTGGCGTAGCCAAGGAGTTCAATACGATCGCGGTCGACGATGGCATAGCGATGGGCCACGCCGGCATGCTCTACAGTCTGCCGAGCCGTGATCTGATCGCCGATTCGGTCGAGTACATGGTGAATGCTCATTGCGCCGACGCTCTGGTGTGCATTTCGAACTGCGACAAGATCACCCCCGGCATGTTGAACGCGGCGATGCGGCTGAATATCCCAACCATCTTCGTTTCGGGTGGGCCGATGGAAGCAGGCAAGACCCGCCTGGCGTCGGGCGCTGAGGTGAAGGTCGACCTGATCTCGGCCATGATGTCGGCTGGCGATCAGAGGGTTTCCGACGAGGATGTGGCGGCGATCGAACAGTCGGCATGCCCCACATGTGGATCCTGCTCGGGCATGTTTACCGCCAACTCGATGAACTGTCTGACCGAGGCACTTGGCCTCTCGCTTCCTGGCAACGGCTCGGTTCTGGCTACCCATTCCGATCGTAAGGAACTGTTCTTGGAGGCTGGGCGGCGCATCGTCGATCTGGCTCGCCGCCACTATGAGAAGGATGACGACTCGGTTCTGCCCCGCAACATCGGGTCGGTCGCCGCCTTCGAGAACGCTATGACGCTTGACATCGCCATGGGCGGCTCGACCAACACGGTGCTGCATATCTTGGCCGCAGCCCAGGAGGCCGGTCACGACTTCACGATGTCTGACATCGACCGCATCTCTCGCCGCGTGCCGAACGTATGCAAGGTCGCCCCTTCTACCGACAAGTACCATATGGAAGACGTGCATCGAGCGGGCGGCATCATGGGTATTCTCGGTGAGCTCGACCGTGGTGGTCTTCTCGATACCTCGCTGCCCACCGTGCACTCTGCGTCGCTGGCCGATGCGCTCGATCAGTGGGACATCGTGCGAGAAACGGCCACCGCTGAAGCGAAATCGCTCTTTACCGCTGGCCCCGCTGGTATCCCAACCCAGGTGGCGTTCAGCCAGTCGACCCGCTGGCCATCGCTCGACACCGATCGCGCCGACGGCTGCATTCGCTCGGTCGAGCACGCCTATTCAGCCGAGGGTGGGCTTGCGGTGTTGTACGGCAATATCGCTGAGGACGGTTGCATCGTGAAGACGGCAGGCGTCGATGAGTCGATCTTTCGTTTCTCGGGTACTGCTCGGGTCTTCGAATCGCAGGAGTCGGCCATGGAGGGGACCTTGGACGAGTCGAAGGTGTTGGCTGGTGACGTGGTGGTCGTTCGCTACGAGGGTCCTCGAGGCGGCCCCGGCATGCAGGAGATGCTCTACCCGACCACCTACATCAAGAGCCGTGGTCTGGGCAAGGAGTGTGCCCTGCTAACCGACGGACGCTTCTCGGGCGGAACTTCGGGTCTCTCGATCGGCCATGTCTCACCCGAGGCCGCAGCTGGTGGCTTGATCGCATTGGTCGAGGATGGTGATGTGATCGAGATCGATATTGTGGCCCGCTCGATCAACCTCAAGGTCGATGATGCTGAGCTGGAGGCTCGCCGTCAGCGTCAAGCCGACCGAGGCGCCGCTTCCTATACGCCAGCGGATCGTGACCGCTACGTGAGCCCTGCCCTCCAGGTCTATGCGGCCATGGCTACCTCGGCAGACAAGGGCGCGGTTCGTGATCTCACCAACTTGAACCGGCTCTGAGTGACGAAAGGGCCAGCTGAGGGCACACCACCCATCGGCGCCTTGGTCATCGTGGCCGACATTGCCGACGACGAGCTTCGATCGTGGCGTGCGGCGGCCCAGCTGGCCGACGTGCTAGTTCATCATCCCCATCTCCTCACCGGGTCTCCGGCGACGGCCGCCCTCCGGCAGGGTCAGAGGTTCCGGGTTGAGTCCATCGTGTCGAGCCTGCCATGGATGAAACCCGAGGATGGTCCCTGGGTTCTCGGCAGATTTTCTGCCGGTGGTTTGGATTGGCATACGATCGCCCGATGGAGCGAGCTGAAGATCGTCACTCCTAGTGGGTAAGGTCCGTCCGGTAAGTGTCCGGTGACGGGATAGGTCAACCAGAGCCGAGCAAGAGTCAGAAAAGAACAAGAGCCAGAACAAACAAGAGGAGCAGAGATATGGAGCAGCGCCTTTCGATCATCACGCTCGTCGTCGAGGATCTGACCAGATCGAGAGCCTTCTACCGCGATGTTTTTGGATGGTCTGAGATCGAGCCGGTGGTGGAGAGTATCGCCTTCTTTCAACTGCCGGGCATCCAGTTCGCCCTCTACCCTCAGGCGGAAATGGCCAAGGAGCACACGACGAGCGTCGGATCTCCTCAGGGCTTCACGCTGGCGCACAACGTCAATAGTGAAGAGGAGGTCGATGCGGTGTATGCCGATGCGGTCTCCAAAGGAGCGACTGGGCTGAAGGCCCCTGAGAAGGTGTTTTGGGGTGGCTACTCCAGCTACATCGCCGGGCCCGACGGCGAACAGTGGGAAGTTGCATTCAATCCGTACACCCTTGTGAACGATGATGGCACCTACGGAGCATCGACCGAGGACTGATCGAGTTCAACAGCAACCGACAAAGCCGGAGTAGAGTTCGCCCGATGGTCCGAGGCGCGGAGGTTTGTTCGAATGCGGCGAGAGGTGTTGCTCTGGCCCTTGCTCTGGCCTTGGCTGGCTGTGGGTTCTTTGACGAGACCATTTCGGATTCGGTAGACACCGATCTCGACCAGGCCCCGAGCGAGACGGCTTC
>CAKZXA010000064.1 GCA_937922045.1 uncultured Acidimicrobiales bacterium
CGTTGGGAATGGGCACGTTGGCAAATGAATGCCACTCTTTCAACGGACTGCGACTCAGGGCCGTCGACGACCCGGCAAACGGTGTGTGCCCGTAGTCGAACGATGCTAGGGCGACATGGGATGACGGTGTCTCGATATCGACTGGCACCTTCTTCAGGCGCAGCCATGGGAGCGCTACCGAGAACGTCGCCAGGGCCAGAGCCGCCACCGTCCAGGACCATAATGGCGTCGTCAACAATGTGGTGACCCAGAACAGCACCAGCGATGACCAGCCACCCCAGCGATGGACCCGCTCGAACCGGTCGTGCTTCTTCTGGCGAACGAAGGGAAGTGCGGTCCACACGATGGCGATGAGAACACCAGCCAGCGCCCAGCTCATCGCGAACGCTACGATCGAGATCTGTTGTGAATCGCCAGGCGAAACGAGCGCGGCAGTCATTTGGCCGAGGTTGATGAGGAACCAGAGCGTGGCGATGGTGGCGGCCGAGGTGTGGATACCGCCGAAGTGATAGACCTTACCTAACGTCCAGCGGACCGAAAGCGGCCAGCTGGTTGGAGCTCGCGTGGCCAACCAAAACAGCCCATTGACCACGTATTGCTGACGGATAAGAATGGCCACGGTGAGGTTGATGATCAGCAGGTTTCGAGCCGTCAGCCATCCAGCGTCCCCATCGACCCGCCACACCTGCACCATGCCAAAGGCGGCGAACAGGTTGAGTAGTGAGACCACAACGACAAGACGGTTGTAGTGCTTGAAGGTGCGGCGGCGCAGCTGTTTCTGTATCCAATTCTGCTCTTTGGGCTCGGGCCGGGCACCAGCCTCGACTGCTACATCTAGAGCGGTCATTCAGCCCCCTCCAAGTGATCGATGGTCAGCGTCTTCTTGTCGATCTTGCCCCGGTCGGTTCGAGGCAGTCGCTCGAGGGCCACGATCGTGGCCGGGACGCAGTAGTAGGGCAGAGCCGCCGCCACCGCAGCCGCCGCCTGCTCCACGTCAACCTCGGCCGGTTCGACGAAGGCAATCAGGTTTCGATCGTCGTACTTGAGCGTGACCGCGCGATCGCAGCCAGGAAGAGATTCGAGGACCGAAGAGACCGAATCGAGCTCTACTCGAAAGCCGCGAATCTTTACTTGATCATCGGTTCGACCGTAATGCTCAAGCTCGCCGTTCTCATTCCAACGCCCCAGATCACGAGTTCGGAACATGCGCCGACCACCGCCGACGAAGGGATCAACGCGATAGCGCTCGGCGTTCAGAGCGGGATTTGCGAGATAGCCGCTGGTTACGCATTCGCCACCAGCCCACATCTCGCCCACCTCGCCGATGGGTAAGGGTTTCAGATCTTCATCGAGCACGTACACCGTGTTGTTCGGCGTGGGTTTGCCAATGGTCAGGCTGTCGCCAGCTCCGACGTAGTGCTTGACGGTATTGACGATGGTGGTCTCTGTCGGGCCGCACGAATTGTGGAAGGAGGCAAACTGACTCCAGGTATCAGCTAGAGAACGAGGGCACGGTTCGCCAGCAACAGCCACCGTCGTCACGTTGGCGGCACACCGATCGGCGTCGAGGGAGGCCAGAATTGACGGAGTCGAGATGATCACGTCGACCGCTTCGGCGGTGGCCTGAATGTCCTTGCCTCTGATCGCGAGGGTCGCACCGTGCCCGAGAGCGCCATAGATTTCCCACTCAGCCATATCGAACGCAATCGAGAGAAGCTGTCCGACACGTAGACCAGGCTCAATCCCGAGATCCCCAGGCGAGGTGAAGACGATGTTGGCAACGTTGCGATGAGTGACCGCCACCCCGTTCGGCGGACCGGTGGTTCCTGAAGTGAAGAGTACGAAGCATGTGTCGTCGGGTGAAACATCGGCGCCGGCGACGCTCTCGCCTGCAGCATCGGAACTGAAACTGTCCAGATCGAATATCTCGACGAGCGGGCCGACCGACGGATCACCGTCGAAAGTTGGGAGGTGCTGTCGCAGATGATCGAGAGTCAGCACCGTCGTCATTTCGGTGACCTCAACAATGTGGGCGAGTTGAGCAGCCGGAGCGACCCCTGCATGTTGCGGAACATACGCGGCGCCGGTCTTGAGCACCCCAAGCATGCCCGCTATCAAGGCTGGGCATCTCTCAGCAAACAGCCCGACCATGTCACCGCGACCAACGCCGCGCTTCCTCAGGCCCGAAGCGATCTGGTTCGATCGCCGCTCGAGTTGCTCGTAGCTGACCGTCTCGCCCACATATTCCAGCGCAACCGCAGTCGGCCGAGCCAGGGCTTGAGCGGTAACCGCCTCATGCAGAAGGTCGTGATGCGGGGCAGCCTCAGGGCCGAACCCAAACTCGACAAAGAGCCGCTGATCCTCAGCGCTCAAACCGGTAAGAGCAGCTGAAGATTCAGGGCAGCTCCCTCTTTGGCGGGCGACCGAAGGGAGTAGACCAGGGTTCGGTGAGGGGGACGCCGATAGGTTCGATCGGGAATATTTCGATCGGGAATATGTGGTGGGGTCCAGCAGGGTCATCAGCTCTTCCTTCCAAGCTTTGTCTGTCGACCAACACCAGCGGCGAGGAACCGACAAGCAGCGATGGCCATGCACGACCTAACCGGCACCGTGTAATGACCTATTCACCACTCGCCAATCGTTGAGCGACTCGTAAGAAAATTGGGCTTGCTGTTAGTCATTCGAAATCTTTTGTTTAGGATTTCGTTAGTAATCAGGCCTTAAGCACTCAGCGTTGGACCAAAATCCGGGCACCGGGTAGCGTCCGTTCATGAACCCCTCGACGAATTCCCCCCTGAGTTTCTCGTTGTCGAATAGTGACCTGGCCGCCCTTCAGCGATTGGATACACCAACGGTTTGCAATGCGCTGGAGATCGTGGCTCCCGAACGCCGCGGGTCGGGCTACACCGTCTTCCCTTTCCACTGCCCGCGTCCCGAGTTGTCATCGATCGTCGGCTATGCCCGGACCGCAACCATTCGAGCCATGCAGCCATCCGGCCGCACCGCCAGCGACGACACGGCGACCCGCATCGCCTACTACCACTATGTCGGTAAGCGATCTGGCGATGTGCCAACGATCATGGTGATCGAAGACCTCGACGTCATCCCCGGCTATGGCGCTTGGTGGGGAGAGGTCAACACCACCCTGCATCAGGCCCTTGGATCGGTTGGCGTGGTGACCAATGGCTCGATTCGAGATCTCGATGACTCAGCGCCCGGCTTCCACTTGCTCGCGGGGGCCGTAGGGCCGTCACACGCATGGGTTCACGTGGTCGACTTCGCCAAGCCGGTCACCGTGCACGGGATGGCTGTCGAAGATGGCGATCTGATCCATGCCGATCAACACGGCGCCGTCGTCATTCCTCACGATGTCGCCGCCGACATCCCA
>CAKZXA010000065.1 GCA_937922045.1 uncultured Acidimicrobiales bacterium
CACAACCTCGACAAGCCCCACAACGACAACAACCACCCCCACCACTTCTGAAGCCACGACCAGCACAATCCTCAAACCGGACCTAGAGATCCCAACAAGCTGGGAAAGCACAGAAGCCGAAATACTCGGTCGCTACATGCTCTACAACGAGGCATACCAAATCGCCGTCGGCCCCCCTCAGATAGACCCCAACTACCCACCCCTCGCCGATCTGATGACCGAGAGAATGCGGATGGAGGTATCGACCAATATCGCCGCTCTCGACCAGTCCAAAATCTTCGTTCTTCCGGACGACTGGCGCGACCATCACAATCTGCGACTGGCTGAGCCTGACGCCCTCGCTGCCGAGGAAGGCGCCATCGTCGAAGCCCAGGACTGCTGGATCTACGAGTACGACTACGTCACGGCCGACGGGGCTTCATCTGAGCAATTCAGTGGCGTCGATCTTTTGAACATTTGGATGGTCTACCAGAACGGCGAGTGGCGAATCGACGCTCTACTCTCAGCCGATGAGCGGTCAAGCGGGTACGAACAATGCATTTCACAAGACAATTCTTGATCTGGGCAGCAGCCGCAGCCTTCATCGTTGGTCCTGCTGGAGCTGCTAGCGCGGACAGCCATGACCCACTAGGTGGCGGACGAAAAGGCGGGGCACATGCCGTTGGTGACACTGTTGTTATTTCTGCCAATGATACGTGGTTGTCGCCAGGGTCTACCAGTGCTCGGGTGGTGGGTTGTGCAGACTATGACGTGTCCAAGTCGATCACCGACGATTTCAACCAGCCTGTCAACAAGCGCTGGACCAACTACAGCGCATCGGGTTCGTTCACCTTCGGTATCGCTGAAGACATCAGCGCACTGCCCCAAACCCTGCGCCTTTTCTCACCCACCGGCGCCTGGTATCACGTCACCTGCGACGGCGATGTCCGACTCGTCCCCGAAAGCGGGCCACCTGTCGCGATCGAAGCGCTCGTCCTCGAAGCGATCAACACCATCAACCTGCCCTCGCCGACGATCCAAACCGCCCCTCCCGTCGATGCGCCGCGCATCACCCAAATGGTCGACTGGCTTGCGATCGATCCCGCCGACTGGCAAACAAGGAACGCAACCGCCACCGCTGGCCGTGTAACCGTGACCGTAACCACCACCCCAAACCGAGTCGAATGGGACATGGGCAACGGCGAGACCGTCACCTGCGCCAACTCGGGTCGAGTCTGGCAAACGTCGATGGACGACGACGAACAGTCCGATTGCACCCACACCTACCACTGGTCCTCACGCAACGAACCGGGTGGCACCTACACCATGACCACCACCGTCTACTACGACACCACCATCACCACCAACGCCCCCGGCACCTACCTCACCGGCCAGCTCCAGCGCTCAACGACACACAACATCGTCGTTCAGGAACTCCTCGTCAACAACCGCTAGGCACCGATACGGGAAGCCGTTCGTAACGCGCCTGTATCTCAATGGTTACTAGTACAACACGACGTTTACGACAGGAGACGAGAAAGCCTGCATGGCACGGTTTGAGATCCACCCGACAGAGCTCAAAGAAACCAGCGACCTGTACAACACGATCGCTTCAGAGTTCGAGACACTGTCGCGCCGACTGAACACTGTTTCGTTCCATGCCCTCGTGAACCCGGCGGATCAGACAACCCGAATCGCGGCGCTCAACGCGAGTCTCGAACGGGCACAAGCCGACGCTGCGCTCGTCGCCACCGAAATCCGCACCGATGGCGACCTCATGAGCCACACGTCGACCGCGGCGATCAACGCCGACTCGGTCGCCTCGCTCGACGACGTCAATCATCGAGGCCCCTGGGCCGCGTTTAGCGCTATCAACAACCCGCGCCAAGTCATCATCCACTCACCAAAATCGTGGAACCTCATCGTCAACTCCGGGCCTCAATGGCGTGCCCGGATGAACCAGCTCAACGAGACCAGGCCTGTGCTCCGCAACGATTTGCGCCGCTTGAACCGGCCGCTCCTGGCTGCAAAGGCCTACACCCTCCCCCGGGTCCGCTCCTTCATCCACATCAACAAATGGGCCGGGACCACACCCGACCTCATCGACGTGGTCATCAACGCCGGATCCGACAGCACGTTCCTCCGGCGAGTCAGCCCGGCCGCTACCAGGTTCGGGAACCGCCTCGCACCAGGGCTCGGCCACACCACGACACGCAGCGAAGCAGGCCGTCTACTATCCTCACGATTCGTGGCCAAAAGCCGAGCCGCGTCGGCCAGCACAGCTACGCTTACCAACCGCGTAACGAGCTGGACGAGTCGACGAATCACGATAAACCACCTCCTCTCCCACTACGACCTCAACCTGCTTCACCGCCTCGACCAGGGGCTCACCGAACGCCCGCTGCTCCGTCGACTCCGCCCACTCACCCTCAAGGCTGGGCATGCCCGAGTCCAACTCGAAATGGCCCAGGTGGCGACGCTAAACCGATTCGGATCCAGCACCAGACAACTCGGAACCACCATCGGATCCCAACTCATCCCCACCTCGGCCAGCGCCGCTGGCCGCAGCGCCGGATCGCTCTGGCACGGTGCCAGCCGCATGGTCGACGCCTCGCGTAGCCTCGACGGCTGGATCACCCAAAGCTCGAGGGCCATCGCCTCCAGCCGCGCCCGATTCGCCAGCTCCAAACTCGGCGCCATCGCCAAAGCCAGTGGCCGCAAACTCGGAGGCGTCGGCGTCATCCTGGACCTCGCCAGTATGAATCGAAGCTTCGAGGAACGCGACTTTGAAGGTGTGGCCGTCAGCGGTTTCAAGGCGCTCGGCGGAACACTTTTACTGTTTCCTGGCGGGCAGGCCGCAGGAGCCATCATTCTTGGCGGCGCTCTGATCTACGAGAACCGTGAAGCCCTAACGTCCGGTGCACGCTGGCTTGGTCGATCGACCAAGTCCGCAGGGGAATGGGCGGGGCGCAAACTAGCCGACGGTGCAACCAAGACAGCGAAAGCAGCCGCCAACACAGCACAAGATATGATCACGGACATCACGAGCCCGCTCAAGGCACTCAGCGGATTGTTCGGAGGCGGCTAGATGAACAGCAGCACACCAGTCACACTGCCATGGTCGGAGAAACCCAAACGCGGCGGGGACTTCTTCATGTTCAACGCCCTCATTCTCTTCGCCCTCGGGCTTGGGTTCTACGGCCTCGCTGGACACTTCTTCGGGTTCCGTTTCTGGTTCGACGACGGCACCGGCGACAATTTCCTCGGCGCCTCCCTTGGTGCCTTCGGCTTTGCGTTGATCTTTGCGTTTCTGGCCTACGGCTATATGGGCGGGCTCGGCAACATCACCACCATCGACAACACCGGCATCCGCTGCGGCAAAACCGGATGGCGACTCCTCCCCTTCACCAACTGGCGGTTCCGGTTCCGCCCCGAAGCCCACCTCCCCGTCGAAGACATCGACACCTATTACTACTTCGACACCGGCGACATCTACATCGACATGCCCACCCTGCGCTACCAAGGCAACCCCATACGCCCAGGACGCCACTTCGTCCTCAACGAAACCCGAACCGGCATCATGATCCGCGACAACACCGACGCCGAACGAGCCTGGTGGATCATCCACATCACCAACCCCACCAACTTC
>CAKZXA010000066.1 GCA_937922045.1 uncultured Acidimicrobiales bacterium
ATCGACTAGAACCTAACACCATGCTCGAAGTCTCGGGACTGACAACCAAATACGGTGCAATCTCGGCGCTTCGAGACGCGAACCTGTCCGTTGGCGCTGGTGAGGTCATCGGCCTCATCGGCCCCAACGGGGCAGGCAAGACAACCCTGCTCGGCACGATTGCTGGGCTTCTGCCGCCAACCGCAGGCACGGTCACCTTTGACGGCAAGGACATCACGGGAGTATCACCGGAAAAGATCCTGCGAGCCGGCCTGGCCCTCGTGCCCGAGCATCGCCGCATCTTTACCGACATGACGGTGGAGGAGAACCTCAAGATCGGTGGGGTGACCCGTTCGGCGGGTGAACGAGCCCAGCTGCTAACCGAGATGGTTGAGCTGTTCCCCGTCCTTTCCAAAAAGTGGGAGACCTCGGCCGGGTTTCTCTCCGGTGGTGAAGCCCAACAGCTCGCTATCGCCCGGGCCCTCATGGCGCGGCCACGCCTCATCATGATGGACGAGCCCTCCCTCGGGCTCGCACCGATTCTCGTCGATCTCGTCTTTGACCTGATCGACCAGCTGCGGGCCAAGGGCACAACGGTGCTCGTCGTCGAACAGAACGCGACCCGCATGTTGCAAGCCGCCGACCGGGCCTATGTCCTCCGGAGCGGTGAGGTTGTCGCTTCCGGTACCGGCACTGAGCTGTTCGAACGCACCGACCTTTTTGACACCTTCATCGCAAGCTAAGCCTTGCTAACCCTCCCCAGCCGCAACGACCTATGACCGAACTTCTCCAGAACCTCATCGACGGACTCGGGCGAGGCAGCATCTACGCTCTGCTCGCCCTCGGCGTTGCCGTAATCTTCGGCGTGATGCACCTGCTCAACTTCGCTCACGGCGAGATGATCACGGTTTCCGGGTACGCCACGCTGTGGGCCATCAACCAGGGCTGGTCGTGGATCGCGATCGTGCCGCTGATCCTCGTCGTTTCGGTGGTGACCTCGCTGGTGATCGAACGCCTCGCCTTCAGCCGGGTGCGAGGAGCCAGCGACTTCACCATGTTGCTCACCTCGTTCGGTGTGCACTTCCTGGTGTCGGCCGTTTTTCTTCTCTATGTGTCGGCATCAGTGAAAAACTTCAACCGCCCATCCTGGGTCTCCAACACCTTCTCGGTCGGTTCACTCAACGTCGAGGTCTTCGACAGCATCGTCATCGCCATCACCGCGGTGACCCTGGTGCTGACAACCCTGCTGTTGCAGCGCACCATGTTCGGCCTCTCGCTGCGAGCCGCGGCCGCCGACTTCGATACCGCACGCCTCATGGGCGTCAACTCGGACTCGGTTATCCGAGGCGCCTTTGCGCTCTCTGGTTTGCTAGCC
The DNA here is from genome assembly GCA_937922045.1 of uncultured Acidimicrobiales bacterium. Lineage (GTDB taxonomy): Bacteria > Actinomycetota > Acidimicrobiia > Acidimicrobiales > SZUA-35 > JAHELU01. The sequence continues at coordinate 1,355 of CAKZXA010000066.1, forward strand.
GGAATCGCCGGGGTGTTCTGGCTGATGCGAGCCGGTAGCACCACGCCGAGCGCCGGGATCGATCCCATGCTCAAGGGAGTGCTGGCCGCCCTCATCGGTGGTCTCGGCAGCCTACGCGGCGCCGTGCTCGGAGGGTTCGCTCTCGGCCTGGCCGAGGTGCTCCTCCGATCCTGGTTGCCCGACGGGATTGCCAGCCTCACCGAGGGCGTCGTGTTCGCTCTCATTGCGCTCTTCTTTATCTTCCGGCCAGGCGGCCTGGTCAAGGTCGCCACCGCGGAGCGTGTGTGATGTTCCAACGCACCGGCCGAGACATCATCGCCCCCTTCGGTGGAGCGCTCGCCCTGTTCGCCCTACTGCTGGGCGGCGGGTTGCTCTATGAAACTCTGGTCGGTACCGGCTCGGCCGAACGCCTGGTCACGATCATGCTGATCGACGCCATCGTCGTCATCGGTATCCAGATCTACGTCGGCAACACGGGGATTCTCTCCTTCGGCCACATCGGTTTTGGCGCCATCGCCGGCTACGTCTTCGCCGTGCTCGCCATAGCGCCGGCAGAGAAAGCCAAACGCATTCCCGACGCCCCCTTCGGGCTGGCCGACGTCGACATGAACAATTGGCTTGCCCTGCTCATCGCCGTCGGTGTTGTGCTGGTCGTAGCGGTCATCATCGGCATCGGGCTGGCCCGATCCGAAGCTGAATCCGGCGCGGTCGCCGCCACCGTCATCACCCTCGCTCTGCTTTTCGTCACCCACGAGGTGGCCCGCAACTGGCCCGACCTCACCGGCGGCGACCGCGCCGGTCTTTCGTTCAAGATCGGCGGATCGCTCGACAGTCGGATCCCGATCCTGCTCGCCCTGTTCGCCACCATCCTGATCGCCCGGCTCTATGCCGTCAGCCGCAGTGGACGGCTCGCCGTTGCCGCCAGGGAAGACAACCTGGCCGCTCGGGCCATGGGCGTGAACCCACTCGTCCAACAGATGGCGGCGCTGCTGATCTCGGTTGCCATCGTGAGCGTCGGCTCCGGCCTGCGGGTGTATGAGACCGGGTCGATCCTGCCCGACAACTTCTTCTTCGACTACGCCGTGCTCACCCTCGTGATGTTGATCGTCGGCGGGCGCAACAGCGTAACCGGGGCCGTGCTTGGCGTTGCCGTCATGACGATCGGACGGGAGCTTACGCGCCGTCTCGGTCAGGACGGCTTCGAGGTTTTCGGCATCGGACTCGACGAAGCCCCGCTCGACTGGGTCTTCCGCGAGAATCTACAAACCGTGTTCCTCGGCTTGTCGATGTTGGGCTTCATGATCTGGCGGCCCAAAGGTCTGCTCGACGACTGGGAGCTCGACGCCTGGGCCCACCGCCGCTTCGCCGGTACAGATGAGCAGCAACCCGAACCGCTTCCCGAGTTGGACAAGGCACCAGCCGCCCTGTTGAAGGCCGACGGGATCGACGTGCGGTTCGGCGGATTCCAAGCACTCCAAAATGCTGGGGTTACCGCGGCCAGCGGTGAAATCGTTGGCATCATCGGACCAAACGGCGCGGGCAAGACCACCCTTGTCAACGTGCTCACCGGCATGGTCGAACCGACCGCTGGCACCTTCGCTATCGACGGTGAAGACCTGTCGTCGAAGCAATCGTTCGAACTGGCTCGCACCGGACTCGTCCGCACTTTTCAAAATCTGCGTCTGTTCGGCTCGCTCACCGTTCGCGAGAACGTCGAGATCGCAGCGATGGTGGCCCAAGAACACCGAGACGGCCGAGTCCACCGAGATCCCGATGCCCTCATCGCCGAAGCTGGCCTCTGGGCTCACCGTGATCGCCGAGCGCGCGAGCTCGACTACGGCAACTCTCGACGCCTCGAACTGGCCCGAGCTGCGGCCATGGCCCCCTCTTTCATGCTTCTCGACGAGCCGACCAGCGGTATGAGCGATAGTGAGTCGGTTGCGATGATCGAACAGGTCCGTCACATGGCCGCAACCGTTGGCGCCGGCGTGCTCGTGATCGACCACGACCTGAACTTCATCACTGGCATCTCAGACCGGATCTACGTGCTCGATCAGGGCGAGGTTATCGCCGAGGGCACCCCCGATGAGGTGCAAGCCGACGATCGCGTCCAAGCCGCCTACCTGGGCTCGGCGGCTCATGCATGATCAGCTCCGTTGAGCGAACAAGCCAGCAACGAACGCACACGATGAAAGGCCGCCGATGATCGACCGCACCGACGAACAGCACGACGTGATTCGGACCGAAGTCCGACGGCTCTGCGACCGGTATGGCAATGAGTATTGGCGAGGGCTCGAACCCAACCGCTATCCCGAAGAATTCGTGGCCGAACTCACCGCCCAAGGCTGGCTCGGTGCCCTCATCCCCACCGAATACGGCGGAGGAAGCCTCAGCCTGGGTGGAGCCTCGGTCATTCTGGAGGAGATCTCAGCCAGCGGCGGCAACCCAAGCGCCTGCCATGCCCAAATGTATGTGATGGGCACGGTGCTGCGGCACGGTTCGGATGCTCAGAAAGAGAAGTACCTGCCCCAGGTGGCCGATGGACGCAAGCGGCTCCAGGCCTTTGGTGTGACCGAACCCGAGGCCGGGTCGAACACCACGATGATTCGGACCAAAGCCGAACTCGACGGTGACATCTACCGCATCAACGGCCAGAAGATCTGGACGTCGCGAGCCGAGTACTCCGATCTGATGGTTCTGCTGGCCCGCACCACCGCAGCCGACGAGGTTGAGAACCGCCTCGACGGGCTCTCGGTGTTCCTGGTCGAGATGCGCAACGACGACGGCACGCTCATCCCCGGCCTCACCATCAATCCGATCGACACGATGATGAACCACAGCACCACCGAGGTGTTCTTCGACAACGTTGAGATCCCGGCCGATTCTCTCATCGGCGTCGAAGGTGCTGGGTTCCGACAGATCCTCGACGGAATGAACGCAGAGCGCATCCTGATCGCCTCCGAATGCATCGGTGACGGGCGCTTCTTCCTGGAACGGGCGTCGGCCTACGCCCGCGATCGTGTTGTCTTCGGTCGCCCGATCGGGCAGAACCAGGGAGTGCAGTTTCCCTTGGCCAAGGCCCACATCCAGGTGGAGGCTGCAGATCTCATGCGCTGGAAGGCAGCCGATCTGTTCGATGCCGGCGAATCCTGCGGGGTTGAGGCCAACATGGCCAAGCTGCTGGCCAGCGAAGCATCGTGGGCGGCGGGCAATGCCGCTCTCGACACCCACGGCGGCTTTGGGTTTGCCGCCGAGTACGACATCGAACGCAAGCTTCGGGAGACACGCCTGTACCAGGTGGCGCCGATCAACAACAATCTGATTCTGGCCTTCGTCGGTCAGAAATGCTTGGGCTTGCCCAAGAGCTACTGAGAACTATCCGAGTTACGACCAACACCAACACACAGGGGAAAATCGATGACGAGTGGAATCTCCAAATCAATCGACGAGTTCACATCGGCGGTCGCCGAGCACGAGCTCCACACCGTCGAGCTGGCCGTGCCCGACACACAGGGTCATCTGCGGGGCAAACGCATCCCGGCCAAACGTTTCGTCGACGGGGTTCACGCCAGCGGGGCCAACATCGCCGACGCAATGTTCGTGTTCGATATGCAGAACGACCTTCCAGATAACGAGTTCGTCAACATGGACACCGGCTACCTCGATGCCCACCTCGTGCCCGACAACAGCACGGGCCGCGTCCTGACCCACCGTCCCGGGTACGGCCTTGTGTTCGCCGATGCGGTCAACGAGCACGGCCAACCCCACCCCTTGGCACCGCGTTCGGTGCTGGCGGCCCAGATAGAACGTTGCCAGGCGGCCGGGCTCGATCCGGTGGTGGCCACCGAACTCGAGTTTTATCTTTGCACCCCCGAGTGGGAGCCGGTTCAGCAACACATCCAATACAGCTCGCTCACCGATGGGCTGGCGTTGGAAACCTGTCTGCACGCCATGCGCGAAGCTCTGCTCGGCGCCGGTATCGAGGTGGAAGGCTCCAACGCCGAGTACGGGCCAGGCCAGATCGAGATCAACGCCGGTCCGGCTGATGCGATGACGGCAGCCGACAACACGGTGCTGTTCAAGTCGATCGTTAAGCAGGTGGCCGTCCAACACGGCATGCGAGCAACCTTCATGCCGAAGCCATTTGCCGACCAGTCAGGCTCGGGGATGCACGTGCACACAAGCCTGCAGGCCGATGGGTCGAACGCTTTTGCTTCGTGCGATCACGGTGCCCCCAACGAACTCATGCGCCACTGGATGGGCGGGCTGCTCGAACATGCGCAGTCGATGACCTTGCTCGGCGCTCCGACGAGCAATGGGCCCAAGCGGATCCGACCCTATACGTTCGCTCCCACCCATGTGACCTGGGGCCTCGACAACCGAACGGTTCTCGCTCGCTGCATCGCCGAAAGCGGTTCTGCTGCCAACCGGGTCGAATTCCGGTCGGCTGGGGCCGACGCCAACCCCTACCTGATTATCGCCGCCATCCTGGCCGCCGGTATCGACGGCATCGAGAATCAGCGCGATCCCGGCATGCTCTGCGAAGGCGACATGTACGGCAACCCAGGCGACCACGCCGCCCTACCCACCAGCCTGGCCGACGCCATCGCCGCCTTCAGCGGCAGTCCTCTGGCCGCCAAGCTCGGCGACGTGTTCAGCCGCAGCTATGTGAGCATCGCCCAAGCCGAGGTGGCGCTGGCCGCCGAAAACAACCCTGAGGTCGACGATGTCAACGATTGGGAGCGCCAGCGCTTCATGGAGCACTGCTAGACCGTCATGACTACCAGCACCCCAACCGGTACGCCGACCTCGCCAAACATCACCGATGCCGATCTCTACCTCGACGGCATCCCCTACGATCGCTTCGCCGAGATGCGCTCAACGCCAGGCCTGGTCTGGCATGAGTATCACGACGGAGGTTTTTGGGCGGTCACCCGCCATGCCGACGTCAAGGTTGTGTCGAAGAACGGTTCGATCTTTTCGTCTTCTGTTGGCCACACCAACCTGTGGGATCTTGAGGCTGATGCGCTTGAAGCTCGGCGCTCGCTGATCGATACCGACGCTCCCGATCACACGCGGCTACGCCGCCTGGTGGCCCGGGCCTTTACCCCGAAGAACATTCGCCGCTGGGAAGACACGGTGCGAGCCATCACCGTCGAGCTGCTCGACGATTTCCTGGCTACGGGCCAAGGCGACTGGGTAGAAGAGGTGGCAGCCCCACTCCCCATTCGGGTGATCCTTACCATGTTGGGGGTGCCGGTAGCCGACGCAGGTTACCTAGTGGAGCTGTCGAACTACCTGGTCGAAGGAACGGGCGAGACCCAATCGATTCCTCCCGACGCCTTTGGCAACACCACCGAGCTGCGTCTCCTCCCGTTCAACAGCCCGGCCAGCCATGCCCTGTTTGAGTACGGAGAGAAGATCGGCGAGGAGCGACGCCAGAATCCTCAAGACGACCTGGTGACCTCGCTCGTTCAGGCCCAGGCCGAAGACGGCGACCGGCTGAGCGGCAGCGAATATCGCAACCTGTTTCATCTCCTGGTGTTCGCGGGCAACGAAACCACTCGAACCGCACTGTCGCATGGGGCGATGGCCTTGGCCGACCACCCCGATCAATGGCAGCGGGTACTCGACGACACGTCGCTGATCGAATCGGCCGCCGAGGAGATCCTGCGGTGGTCGACACCGGTGATGCATATGCGTCGCACCACCACCGAACCGGTCGAGTTGGCTGGCACCGCGCTCGACGCTGGCGAGAAGGTCGTGATGTGGTACGCCTCGGCCAACCGAGACGAAACGGTGTTCAACGATCCCTTCACCTTCGATGTCGGACGGGTCGATAACCCTCACTTCTCCTTCGGTGGTGGCGGACCACATCTTTGCCTTGGCGCCTTTCTGGCCCGGTTGGAGATCGTCGTACTGCTCGAAGAGATGGCCAAGCGGTCGATGCGCCTCCGACGCGTGGGCGAGCCGGTACGGGCTCCGTCCAACTTCGTCCACGGTGTGCTGTCGGTCGACATGGAGGTCACGTCATCGTGAGTGACCCAGCCCTGAACGACCCGACCGAACTCGTCCAACTAGCCGTCGACCAGGACGCCTGCATCGGCGCTGGACAATGCGAGATGTTGGAGGCCGAAACCTTCCTCCTCGACGACGACACCGGCATTGCGGCGCTGACCGGCGCCGGCACGCTGCCTCGGCAACGAGCCGAAGATGTGGTGGATCGTTGCCCGGCCAGAGCGATCAGCATGGTCGATCAAGATGATGGAGCAGGTGGATGAGCACGAAGCAGACGTTTGACAACTGGATCGACGGTGGGTTCGTCCCACCTGCCGATGGCGCTCGCATGGCCACGACCAACCCCTACACCGGCGACGAGTGGGCCGATGTGGCCGACGATCCGGCCGCCGTCGACCTGGCGGTCGCCGCCGCCCGCCGAGCATTCGAAGATGGCCCCTGGGCCATCATGCCGGCGCGTGAACGAGCCCGCCTCATGCGCGAACTCGGCGCAGCCCTCAGCCGCGACGCCGACGAGCTGGCCCAGGTGGAGACACGCGACAACGGCAAGATCATCCGGGAAACAACGGCCCAGGCCAAGAGTCTGGAAAGCTATCTCGACTACTTCGCTGGCATGACCGACAAGCTCACCGGCCAGCAGCTGCCAAGCCCTTCGCCCAACTTTCTCGTCTACACCGAGCGGGTGGCCAAGGGCGTTATCGGCGCCATCATCCCGTGGAACTCGCCTCTGGCGCTGCTCACCTGGAAGCTTGGGCCATTGCTGGCGGCAGGCTGCACAGCGGTGATCAAGCCATCCGATATCACGCCGGTCACGGCCCTGATGCTGGCCGAGAGGGCGGCCGAGGTCGGGTTCCCACCCGGCGTCATCAATGTGGTCACCGGCGGGGCCTCGGTCGGTGCCGCCATCAGCGCTCATCCCGGCATCGACAAGCTCACCTTTACCGGGGGTGGCCCGACCGCCAAACACGTGGCCCGGGCCGCAGCCGAGAACCTGACGCCCGCCGTGCTCGAACTGGGCGGCAAGTCACCCCAGATCTTGTTCAGCGACGCCGACATTGAGGCCGCCACCAACGGCCTACTGGCTGGCATCTTCGCCGCCAGCGGCCAGACCTGCGTGGCCGGTTCGCGAGCCTACATCCACGAAGACATCGCCGACGACGTGATCGGTCGCCTGGTGGCCAGGGCCGGCGAGCTTGTGCTCGGCGACCCAAGCGATGTGGCAACCGAGATGGGTCCGGCTGCCTCCGACGATCAGCGTGATCGCATCCTGTCCATGATCGCGGCCGCCATCGACGAGGGTGGCACGATCGCGGCTGGAGGCGTTGTCGATCCGGAACTCGGCGGACGCTTCGTCCGCCCCACGATCATCACCGACGTCGACAACGACTGCTCGATCGTGCGCGAGGAGGTGTTCGGCCCGGTGCTAGCCATCATGCGCTTCACCGACGAAGACGAGGTGGTGAAGCTGGCCAACGACTCCGACTACGGCCTCGCGGCCGGGGTTTGGACAAACGACATCCGCCGGGGGCACCGCATGGCCCGCAAGCTCAACGTCGGCACGGTGTGGATCAACACCTACCGCAACGTGAGCTATATGGCACCCTTCGGTGGGTTCAAACAGAGCGGCTATGGCAAGGACAACGGGTTGGAAGCGATCGACGCTTTCCTGCAGACAAAGACCGTGTGGGTTGAGCTTGAAGGCGCTACCCGCGACCCCTTTGTGATCGGGTGACCAATGACGCCAACCGCTCCCATCAACCTTCACGACCCACAGTCATTTGGTAGCGGCATCCCCCACGAGGCCTTCGCGGAGATGCGAGCGAACCCCGGCCTCACCTGGACACCACCATCGGATGACACCAAGGGTTTCTGGTCGGTCACTCGCCACGATGACCTGGTAACGGTCTCACGAGACACCACCACCTACTCCTCAGGCGTTGGTCATATCCAGATCTACGACATCGACGAGGACGCGCTCGAAGCCCGAGCCTCGATGATCGATATGGACCCACCGATCCACACGAGGCTGCGCCGCCTTGTCAGCTCAGCCTTCACCCCCCGCCACGTGCAAAACTACAAAACCTCGATCCGCCATCGAGTGCAGACCCGCCTCGATGCGGTGGAAGCAGCAGGCGGCGGTAACTGGGTTGATCTTGTGGCCAAGCCCATCCCGATCGGCGTGATCTGCGATCTCATGGGCGTTCCGCCAGAAGATCACGACTACCTCATCGGGCTCACCGATCATCTGGTAGCTGGCACCGGGAGCGAAACCCTGGAGCCGACGGCCTATGGCAACACGACCCCGCTGCGGTTGTTGCCCTTCAACAGCCCGGCCGCCTTCGCAATGTCAAACTACGCAGCCGAATTGGGTGAGCGGCGCCGGGTCGACCCTCAGGACGATCTCATCTCGAAGCTGATCGCGGCCGAGATCGATGGTGAGCGACTGAGCACCGACGAGTTCGCGAACTTCTTCCGGCTGATGATCTTCGCCGGCAACGAGACCACCCGGTCGTCGATGGCTCATCTCGCTCTGCATCTGCGCCAGTTCCCCGAGATGTTTGAAGCGGTTCGAGCCGATCGCTCACTGCTCGGCGCGGTCGCTGATGAAGTGATCCGCTATGCCAGCTCGATTCTCTACTTCCGTCGCACCGTGACCGTGCCGACCACCCTGGCCGGTACCGATCTCGCCGTCGGCGACAAGGTCGTCATGTGGTATTGCTCGGCCAACTTCGACGAGTCCGAGTTTCCGAACCCGTATGAGTTCCGCATCGACCGACCACCGGTTCCACCCCATGTCGCCTTCGGTGGCGGGGGCGCCCATTTCTGTTTAGGAGCATCGCTAGCTCGGCTTGAGATCAGCGAACTGATCGACGAGATCCTCGACCGCGAACTGGCCCTCGAGGTCGGCGAGCCTACCTACACCGAATCAAACTTTGTGAACGGCATCGAGCAACTGGAGGTCACGGTCCTATGACCTGGCAACTGACCGAAGAGCAGCTAGCCCTACAGGCCAAAGCCCGCGATCTGGCCGCCGAGGTGATCGGACCCCGAGCTGCGGCGGTAGATGAGGCCGAAGAGTACCCGTGGGAAAACGTGCATGCCCTGCGCGATGCTGGGTTCACCGGCATGACCGTGCCCGCCGAATTCGGCGGCCCGGGCCATTCCTTCCTCGACGCTGTGCTCGTCGTCGAGCAGATGGCCAAAGTTTGCGGCGTTACCGGGCGGATTGCGGTTGAGGCCAACATGGGCGCCATCAGCGCAGTGATGGCCTACGGAACCGATGATCAGAAGAAGCTGGCGGCCGAGTTGGTGCTCGCTGGCGACAAGCCCGCCATCTGCATAACCGAGCCTGGGGCGGGAAGCGCGGCCTCCCTCATGACGACCCGAGCCGATCGCCAGGGTGACCGCTACGTGCTCAACGGGATGAAGCATTGGATCACCGGCGGCACCGTGTCGAAGCTTCACCTGATCTTCGCCCGCGTCTTCGATGAGGCTGGAGAGGATCTCGGCATCGGCGGCTTCCTCGCCATCCGGGATGAAACCCCCGGCCTCAGCTTTGGTCGGCGTGAACCCACGATGGGGTTGCGAGCCATTCCGGAGATGGAGGTCATCTTCACCGACATGGTGGTGGAGGCCGACATGGTTGTGATGCCGCCGTCGGGTTTCCGTCGAGGTTTCGGCGATCTGATGAACGCTTACAACAGCCAGCGGGTTGGGGCCGGCACCGTGGGTCTCGGCATCGCAACCGGCGCCTACGAGTTGGCGCTCGACTTCGCCAAGGAGCGGCACCAGTTCGATCGACCGATCGCTGAATTCCAGGGTCTGCAATGGATGCTGGCCGACATGTCGGTGCAGTTGGAGGCAGCTCGTAGTCTCACGTATCGGGCGGCGGAATCGCGCGGCGCCGGTGGCTCACCGTTCCCCGACGCGGCCATAGCGGCCCAAGCCAAGATCTTCACCGCCGAGGCCGCCATCAAGGTGGTGAGCGACGCGCTCCAGGTCTTCGGGGCCGCTGGCTACAGCCGCCGCAACCCCTTGGAGCGGATGTACCGAGACGTGCGCATGTTCACCATCGGCGGCGGCACAGCCCAGATTCTTCGCACGGTCGTCGCCTCCCGCATCCTCGATATGAAGCTCCCCCAGGCCCGCGGCGGCTTCCTGCCCATGGAGAGCTAGCCGGTTTGCCACCGAGGTCGGCGCGATTCAGTGCCGTAGTGACACCGCAGCGCGCCGACCTCTCGTCTGCGGAGCCACGGTTCTGTGATACTTGGTAGATGGACACGACCGAATCCAGGCCGTCAGCAGAATAGATCTCGTGGCCCTCGTGGTCGACGACTATGACGAAGCGATCGACTTCTTTGTCGATGTACTGGGTTTCGCTCTGGTGGAGGACTCGGCCGCGACCACAAACGATGGCAGGCCCAAGCGTTGGGTTGTGGTTCAACCTTCGTAAGGAACCCTATGGTCGGGTCGTCGTCTTTCGGGATCTAGCGGGCAACAAGTGGGACCTGCTGGGCCCCGGCCCCGCCCAGCCTGGAAGTCGGCGCGATCCGATGTCGTAGTGACACCAAAGCGCGCCGACCTCTCGGCTCCCTGCGCCGCCGCGCCTACTCGCAACCGATCGGGCCATCG
>CAKZXA010000067.1 GCA_937922045.1 uncultured Acidimicrobiales bacterium
ATCTTTACGGAGTCAAACCTAAATGCTTCACTATGAATTTCTTTCTGCTTGGATGAAGGCCCAGACCAAGAGCGAGCGTGGTGCTTCGCTCGTTGAGTACGCCCTGTTGGTTGCGTTGATCGCGGTTGTTTGTATCGGTGCGGTTACCTTCCTTGGTGGTTCGGCCAGCGACAAGCTGAGCGACGTCGGTAACTCGATCTCCAACTAATCCACCCCCGCTAATCCACCCAGAATCTTGATCCACCGCTGATTCCCACAATCAGCATCTCCACCAGAAGAGAGAGGAAGCCCCTGAAGGCGCTTCCTCTCTCTTCGCGTTTTCGGCCGTGGCGTTACCCGCAGTCTTCACTGTTGGGGTAGGCCTGCTCGACGAGCACAAGCGTGTCGGTCAGCGCGAGCGAGCTGATGGGAGCATCCCCGTCGAGCGTGAGTCGTTGAGTGACACCATCGGCGCCCTGCCAGATGAGGGTGTTGTCGAGAGCAGCGATCATGAGCCCGTCGTCGACATGGCTGAGAGGTGAAGCTCCGCCGCCGAGCCCGCCGGCTGCTTGCAGTACCGCTGGCACCTCGGCTGTTGCCCGCGCCGGGATCGTCACGAAGCCGGGTCTGACCGGCCCTTCAACCAGAAAGACGAGTCCTTCGTCGACCATGCCGAGGTAACCGTTGCCGCCAGCGTTGTTCACGTTGAGCTGGGTCGACCAGATTTCGTCGTCGGGATCATCGGCGTCGACAAGGAACAGCTCGCGGGTCACGTCGGCGTCAGCATCGGCGTCGTTGCGCTTGTCGTACAGAACCTTGTCGCCAGCTAGGGCACCCGAGCGCACATGTTCACGCCACCACGACTCACCCGTTGTGTTGTTCCAAACCTCAAGGCGACTGTTTGGACCGTTGCTCGACCCGAGAAGGAGGAGGGAATAGTTCTTATTCGATTGCAACCCGTTGCCGGGCGATGCAGGGTTGCCTAGCTGGTGCCAGTCTTCGTCGAGGGCGAAGCGGCGCAGGCGTTCGGTTTCTCCCGTTGCCGGGTCGAAACGGACAACCTCTCCATCGTTGCGGTCGACCACCACCTGAGGGCCTGATGGGTTGGGCGACGCCAGCAGGTTTTGCCATGTGTCGGTCGATACGACTCGATAACCGGGAACGAGGTCGTCGGTTGAAAGCCCCCAATTCTTCGTGCTGGCCGAAAAGTCATGACGGATGGCGCCGTCGCGCTCGATGATGGTCGCCACCCGTTGGCCATCAGTCCAATCTTGGTGGAAGCCTTCAGCCACCAGGAGGGCCTCCGACGGTTCGGCATCGTCGGACAACCCAAAGAGCTGAAGCGTTCGCGCCTCGAACGTTCGCTGCCAGCGGGGCTCGCCGGTAGCAGAATCGATGAAGGTAACGCTGGGCGGGTATTCGCCGTGTCGAGGATCGACGACGAGCACAGCGTCCGAGCCGAACGTTTGAACACCGCCGGGCTGGGAGGGAATGACCTGGCTCCAGACGATCGTTTCGTCGCTAAGGGAAATCGCTGACAGGGTGGCTGTTGTGCTCGGGCATTCACCACCACGGTCGCCAAGGTTCAACGCGAGCGGCTCGTCGTTGCCGTCGGTGTCGAGATCACTGTCGAGATCACTGTCGAAATCGTTGAGGAGGCTCGACGTGACCTCCACCGGTAGGGCCGACTCATCGCATGGTTCAGGTCCTGCCTTTTCCGCCACGAGGGTGCCGTCGACCACGGTGAGGGAGCTAACCGGGCCGACCTCTGTCCGTTGGGTGGGCTGGCCATTGCGTTGCCAGATGATTTCCTGGCCTGAAACCGCGACCACTACGTCATCATCCACATGGCTGAGGGGGCTCGGTCCGCCGCCGAGTCGCCCGGCAGCCTTGATCACCTCGGGAAGATCCGTAGCACCGTCGGCATCGAGCACCAAGAAGTCGCCGCGGCTGGGATCGTCGCCGTCGGCCTCGACGAGGAAGACGAGCCCATCACCGTTGCGCCCTAGGAAGCCGTTTCCTCCCGCTGGGTTGACCGAGAGATCAACCGCCCATACCACCTCGGTCGGATCGTCGCTTTCCACGAGATGGAGCCTGCGGGTGACGACCTCATGGCGCCCGGTATCGGTGCGCTTGTCGTGGAGAATCTTGTCGCCCGCCGATGCCGCCGACCGCACATGTTCCTGCTGCCAAGCGATCGTTGCCGTGTCGAGGTAGTAGACGACGAGCTTACTGTTTGGCCCCTGCTCGGAGCCGAGCAGCACGAGGAAGTGATCATCGCCAAGCTGTACGGGGGCCCCCGGCGAGTTGGCATTGCCGTAGGTGTTGTAACGGTTCGTCACACCGTAACGCTCCGCCGGTTTGACCGTGCCAGAATCGAGGTTGATGACATAGGGCGAGTGATCACCGTTGCGCCGATCGACCACGACCTGTTTGCCTGCGACCGGTTCGCCTATCCGGATGTCGATAGCTGGGTCGTAGCGCATCGGCTCGTGGGGCTGCCTCGCTGGTCCTGTTGGGGAGCGCAAGATAACACCCGGTTCAAGCTCGTCGAGCGAGCCTTGGCTTCGATCGAGGAGATCATCAGAGAATGTCTCGATGATCTCACCCGTGCTGTCGATCAGTAGGCCGTCGAGGTCATCGTGAAACGGTCCGGTTCTCGTCGCCAGAGCCACGGCGCTGTCAGCCGTGCCGTGCACCCAGAGTCCATCGGCTGCGATGTAGCGTTGCCAGAGCACGTACCCGGTTTGGGCCTCGATGGCGGCAACGCTTGGAGGAAGGTTGCCGACCTCCGGGTCGATCACGACGACGGCTTTGCCGAGGGTGGTCAGTCGCCCTGCTGGCTGGCGCTGGATCTGATGCTCCCAGATCGTCTCGCCCGACGTCAGGTCGATACCGAGGAGCGAGGTGTAGGTGTCTTCACAGCTGAGATCCGAGGACCATCCGAGGTCGAGTGAGCCGTCTTCGTTGCCCGGCCGGAACACGTCGGTTTCGAGATAGTCGGGAGTGAGTACGAGCTCGGCTGGTTGATTGTCGAGAGCGTTGGCGAGGGCAAGGGTAGGGGGAGGTGGACGAAACCCGACCTCATAGATCAGCGATGCGCCCCCTACGACGAGGGCACCGATGGCGAGCGCTCGCACCGGGCCTGATGAGGCCGGTGCCGGTGAAGTGCCGCGGGCGAAGGTGAGCTCGGTTGCTGCGTCCCACACCAACCGAAGCGACACGATCCCGTAGCCGACCAGGGCCAGCCAGGGCAGAATCGCGACGACGGGAAGGTTCAGGCCGGTGGTGGCCAGAGCCCACCAGGTCAGGTTCGTTGCAACCATGAGGGAAACCGTGATGAGAGCGGTTCGTCGGGCGTGCTTGGCCAGCATCTCGTTGCCATCCTGGATGGCCATTCGCTTAATCGCCGTCAACAGGTACCAGACCAGAGCCCAGCCGACGATGGCGCCGGTGATGCTGAAGACGAGATCGAGGCCAGTGGGTGAATCCGACGCCCAGCCCGAGAGCGACCAGCCTCCGCTGGGAACCCCCTGCTCGTTGTTGACCAATCCATCACGTAGCTGCTGGACCACAGAGCCGAGAGCGAAGACGGCGGCTGCGTTGGCGGCCAGCTGAACCCGGCGAAAGGTTGATTCAGACCGGTAGAGATCGCCGGCCGCAACGGCCACGACGAAGTAGCCGGCGGCATCGATCAGAAGATCAAACGGTCCAATGCGGATATCGACGAGCACCACAAGACATCCCCCAAAGAGGCGCCTCAGTGTTGCTGCTCCCTCCCTCTGGCCCATACCCAACCTTAGTTCTAGGTTGCGTACAACACAGGTCGCTCCAAGCTTCGCACGACGGCTTCCTCACCATCGGCGAGCGAGGCCAGGATCGCCTCGACGACGACCTGGGCCACGAGGCCGTCCCAGGCCGACGGGCCGGAGAAGACCCCCGAACGGATCGAGTTGACCCAGGCCTGGTCTTGGTGCCGGTAGGCATCGGCGAACCGCCCAAACCAATCGGCCCCGACCGCCACCCGGCGATCGCCGGCCTGGCGCAGAGTAGCTCTCAACGGATCACCGGTGAGAACGTCACCGTCTGCTGCCGTTGCCTCAACCGTGACGTCGTAGGCGTAGGCGGCGTCGTCGAACTCGAGAACGGCGTGAGCACCGGACACCAGGCGACAGAGGACGACGAGGTGGCGAAGAACCCCCTTGTCGTAGGCCGCGTTGGCTGTCACTGAGAAGATCTCGGATGCGCTCAGAAAGCGAACAGAATGAATGTCGTGCACTACCGACTGTCCGACAATGACCTCGACTGGTCGAGCCGCGGCGGAGGCGGTGTTGCGATGGGCGCACCGCAGAAAGTGCACAGCGCCGAGTTCGGTGAGCGCCTTCGCTAGCTGCACGTGGGCCTCGTCGTACTCGCGCATGAAGCCGAGCTGGATCGATCGGCGGCCGCTAGCCGCTTCCGCATCGACCACCCGTTGAGCGTCAGCGATCGAGGTGGCCAGCGGCTTTTCGCACAACATGGGTTTTCCTGCGGCCAGGGCGGCCAGCGCCAGCTCGGCGTGGGTCTCGTCGGGGCTGGCGATCACGACGGCATCAACATTGGCTGCGCTGGCAACGCTGTCTACATCGCGGCTGAAGGTGGCGCCCAGCTGTGCGGCCAACGCCTCTGCGTCGTCGCTGAACGGGTCGGCGATCACCGTGACCTCCGTTCCCGGTAGGGCGTGAAGGGTGTGGGCGTGGAATGTTCCCATGCCGCCAGCGCCGATGATGCCGATACGGACCCGGTCCGAAGCTGTAGCCATGGACCCCATTCTGCCAGATAGCCCTACTCGGCGAGAAGGCGCTGAAGCGAAAGCTGCATGGAGCGAGCGACCTGGTCGTTGTCGAGGCCTTGGTCGTTGAGCTGGTCCCAGGTCTCGAACGAGGTTACGGCGGCCATCATGGCTAGTCGCTCTAGCCGGGCTGGGGCTCGCAGCCGGAAGAGCTCCTCACTGAAATGCTGGCCGATCTGGTCGGTGAGGGTTGCCCGCATCCGATCGACGGCTTGGCGTAGCTCTCCGACCTCAGCCGCCTGGTGGCGGGCGATTCGGTTCATGGATTCAGCGGTCTCGTAGAAGGCGCAGCGCGCGGCGACGAGACCCTTGATCCTGTTGTTGAGGGAGCCAACGCCAATGCTGGGAACTGCGAGCAGGTGATCATAACGTTCGTAGTAGCGCTGGATGGCGTGACGGCGCAGATCGTCGAGCGTGGAGAAGTAACGGAAGATCGAGGCCACCGACACCCCAGCCTGTTCAGCTACCTGTTCGACCGATGGCTTTTTCGCTGGGTCTCTTCCGGCTTTCATGAGTAGATCGATCATGGCGTCGCTCACCGCCAGACGTCCCTGTTCACGGCGGGCTCGTCGCCCGTCTCGAACCTCGGGTTGGTCTTGTGTCGCCATAGGTTCAAGATATTGACAGTATGACTCGCAGATGTCAACATGCTTTTCTATGCTGACCGTGACCCTGCTTGGAACTGGAAGCCCGATGCCGTCGGCGGATCGAGCCGGGCCCGCAACCCTCGTGTCCGCTCCGTCCCCCGATCCGGAGAAGCCAGAGCTGGCCGAGCACTTCCTCATCGACGCTGGGCGGGGTGTGCTCATGCGCCTCGCCGCTGCGGGTCTTGGCGCACCCAACCTGACCGCCGTGTTGTTGACCCACCTTCACTCCGATCACATCACCGACCTGAACGACGTGATCACGACCCGTTGGATCATGACCTTCGAACCGAGCCCGCTCACCATTGTCGGCCCTGTTGGTACACGATCCGTGGTCGATGCCCTGCTCGCCTCGCTCGAACCCGACATCGGTTACCGCGTCGCCCACCACGAGGATCTCGACGGCCCGCCCCCGGTCAACGTGATCGAGGTCAGCGATGGCGCCATCGATCTTGGCACAGCAACCATCATCGGTTGCGCCCCAACCGATCACAAGCCGGTGGAACCCAGCGTTGGGTTCCGCTTCGCCCATGGTGGCGCATCGGTGGTGACGGCTGGAGACACCGTGCCTTGCGAAGGCTTGGATCGTTTGTGCGAGGGGGTCGATGCCCTCGTACACACCGTGATCCGCAAAGACATCATCGAGAACGTTCCCCTTCAGCGGATGCAAGACACCCTCGACTATCACTCATCGCCAACCGAAGCAGGGGAGACCGCTCAACGGGGCGGTGTTGGCACCCTGGTGCTAACCCACTACGTACCCCCCTTGTTGCCCGGCCACGAAGACGACTGGCGCCAACTCGCAGCCAAAGGCTTTACCGGCATCGTCGAGATGGGCGACGACCTCCACCAGATCACGATTGGATCGAACTAGCGAACAACCGAAGCATGGCAGCTACTGAGTGTCGCCGACACCCAGGATGCGCTCGGGGGTGACGAAGATGGCGGCCCGTCGGTCCTCCCGCATGGCTCGGTCGTACTCGTCATAGTCGTCGTGCTCGCCGCCAGCCGCCTGATAGATCTCACGCATCAATACCCGCAGCGCTTCGGCGTCGAAGGTGGTGTCTCCAAACGTCACATCATCGGGCCCAATAATGTGTGCCTTGCCGGTCACGCCTCGCCAGGCCCAGCCACGACGAACAGCGACCGTGACCTCAGAGCCACGACGGATGTGGCCGAGGCGGGCGGCGCCACCGCGCGAGACGAGGGCAACCATGTCCTCACCGGTTACCGGGTGCGCCGCCACGCCGCAGTTGATCACACTGGAAAGCACGCGCCCGTCGCGCTGGGTGGTGCTCACCGTTGCCAGGCCGGTTTCGTCAGCGAGGAAGCGGCGAACTGCATCGAGGGAAAGATCTGTAGTCATCTCCCAAGTCTGCCCGCAACAGGACGAAGCGTCGAGTGGTCGTTGGTTGGTTTCGTTGGTTGGTTTCGTGGGTTGGTTTCGTGGGTTGGTTTTGTGGTTAGTAGGCTGGTCTGGTTGCGCCCTGATGGCGTTAGCTGCGTCGGAAGACCGTTCATGTCACGCTTTGTTGTTGCTACCCAAGAGCTAGATCATCTGGGCCGCGGGTACGATTCGCTTGCTGCCGAGCTTGAGACCTCAGCTCGACGCGTTCGTCGTGACGCAGCGAAGGTGACATTCAACGAGGCCGATCCCGCCTTCAGCATTGAGTCGTTCCGTTCGCGCTCATGGCAAGTTTCACATGACCTCAGTCGGCTGGCCGCTGAGCTAGCTGCCGATGCAGATGTGATGCGCCGTTCGGCAAGGGGGGCTGAGGAGGCCGATGGTGTCTTGTTCGAGTCGCCCGGTCGCCTTACCGCCTCCGCATTCGATGCGTCGCCGGTCTCGAACGGTGGGTCATCGGTCGGGGCTGACCAGCTCGGGGAGGCGCTGGAAGGTATCGGTCGCCTGGCCCGCGGCGTCGAGGTCTTCGCTGGTCTCACCGCCATCCCAGCCGTCGGTTCGGCCTTGGGCCTTCTCGCTCATGTCGCGTCCGATGCAGCGCCCGAGGCACCACTCGATACGATGCCCGCCGACCGGCTGGTGGCTGTGGCCGGGGTGGCGTGGGAGCGAGGATGGCAGACCGCGGCGGAAGCTATGCGCGCCCTGACAGGAGACCTGGCCCAGATCGGATCGGAGACGATCCCCACCTCGGTGACCACAGCCACCGGCACGCGCTTGGCCGTTCCCGTGAACGCCGATTCGTCGCTTGGCCTCTTCGGGGCCCTGCTCGCTCTACCACCGCTTGTCGCCGCAGGCCTTTTCGTCCGCACCGACGATGTAGACGACCTGAACGTGGAACCTGATTGACCGGTTGATCGAGCCAGCGTTACGGGATCAGCACGAGCTTGCCGACGAAATCTTTAGTCAGGAATCGCTGCTGGGCGGCCACGATCTCGGCCAGGGGATAGGTGCCAGCGACAAGAGGCTTGATCTCGTCGGCCTCGATGTAGCGAATCAGATTCTCGAAGACCACAGGTTCCTGGTTTGTGCATCCCATCAAGGTCAAGTCCTTCAGATAGAGGGTGCGTACATCGAGCTCGGCAACCAAGCCGGCGTTGCGTTCGATGACCTGATCGGCGCCCAGAGCGGCGACCGCCTCCGTCTTGGCTGCTCCGGCCACGGCTAGCACCTCGGCCCCTCGTCGCTTCGCCAGTTGCACGGCCGCTGAACCAACCCCGCCAGAGGTGCCCGTTATAACGACCGTCTCGGCGCCTAACCCGATGCGATGGAGCATGTTAACCCACCGTCGACCTCCGAACCGAAGGTGATCGTATGGAATCGTTGACCCCCGTCAGAGAGATCCTGCATCGAACGAACGAGAACCCGCTCGCCGATCCGGGTCTTCTCAACCCCGTCGCCCACAGCCACGATATGTCCACAACAATCGGCGCCCTGGATACGGGGAAGGTGAAGGGCTTCGCCCGCCCATCCAGCATCGGACTCGTCGACGTCGTCGTAGCCCTGGTCGCCTCCTTCATCGGTGGCGGTGGTGACGGTCTTGGAGTACCAGCCGATGCGGGTGTTCACATCGGTGTTGTGAGCGGCACGGCGTTCATCGTCTCGGGGATGCGTGTCATCGCCACACTGTAGCGTGGCAGCTTTTGGGGGCTAGAAAGGGCCTTGGAATCAGTAGTTTCCTGCAGTTTTCACCGGGGTTTAGGTGGGGTCGATAGAATTGACTCAGGCAAAAAGAAAGAGGCCGCGGTATGACAAACACCAACCCCAGCCCGTCGGGCGATCCGCTCGGCAAGTACACCATCGGCAACACTATGGGCAAGGCTTCATCCAGCGGTTTTATGCGGATGGGCCTGTTCCTAGGCACCAATATGGCTGTGATGGCCCTGGCCACCGTAGTTGCAGCGGTCCTCGGCATCGACCCGGCCGGTATCACCGGCATTGCACTGTTCTCTCTCGTCATTGGTATGGGCGGCGCCTTCGTCTCCCTCCTCATGTCGAAGCGGATGGCGAAGCGCTCAACGAAGGCCCAGGTGATCGAAACACCGAGCAACGATGTTGAGCGGTGGCTCGTCTCTACGGTTGAACGTCTTGCCGGTCAGGCCGGTATCGGCATGCCTGAGGTGGCGATTTTCCCCTCGGCGACACCGAACGCTTTCGCCACCGGCGCCAAGCGGGATGATGCCCTGGTCGCCGTGAGTGTCGGCCTGCTCAACTCGATGGACCAGCGCGAGGTCGAAGCTGTTCTGGCTCATGAGATCGCCCATATCGCCAATGGCGACATGATCACGCTCACCCTGATTCAGGGTGTGTTGAACTCGATCGTGATCCTCGTGTCCCGTCTTGTTGCCGCAGTCTTCCGCGACAATCGCATGATCTATTTCGCCACGATTATGGCCCTTCAGTTCGGGCTCGGCTTCCTGGCCTCCATGATCGTCATGTGGTTTAGTCGCCGTCGTGAGTTTCGAGCCGATGCTGGTGCAGCGGCTTTGGTTGGCCCTCAAGCTATGGCTTCGGCGCTGGCCCGTCTCGATTCATCGGGACCCGGCCAGGATCTCCCAGAAGAGATCGCGGCCTTTGGTATCAAGTCATCGGCGGGCCAAGGAGCGATGCGTAAGCTGCTGTCGAGTCACCCAGCGATCCCCGACCGGATCGCGGCGCTTCAGTCCTAGTCCGCTAGTCTGACGGCCGTGGGCTCCGGGTCGGCGCAAAACCAGCAAATCGAGACCTCCGGTCTGGCCAGACCGGAGGTTGCTTCAGTCATCGGTCCCACGGTTCGACTGCGACCCCCCGCACGTGACGACGTCGATTGGTTAGCTGCCATGCTGACCGATAGCGAAGCGGTGGGTGAACACAACTGGGCTGGTGTTGAACGCCGCCCGAGCCAGGTGCGGGCTGATCTCAAGCGATCGCTCAAGGCCGATGGCATGATCACCTCCGAAGATGGAACATTGATCGTTGAGCTACTGGAAGGCAACGCGCCGATTGGCTATGTGTCGTGGCGCACCGAGCAGTGGGGGCCACAAGAGGAGAGTCGCTGTCTGGCGTTTGGTGTCGCCCTCTTGCCCGAACATCGAGGCAAGGGCCATGGCACCATCGCCCAGAGCCAGCTGATCGACTTTCTGTTCAGCGCAACCCAAGTACACCGCATCCAATCCGACACCGCCATCGACAATCCAGCCGAGCAGACAGCGCTCCGCAAGATCGGGCTCGTGGAGGAAGGGCGAGTGCGCGGTGCTGAGTATCGCAGTGGCGTGTACCACGACCATCTTCTGTTCAGTATTTTGCGCCCCGAGTGGGCGGCCCGACGGGGCGCCGCTCCCATCGAGGTCGAGGTCGAGGTCGAGGTTGACGTCGAGGGCTAGGGCGTGTTCGTCGTTGTCTCGACGGCGACCGTATCGAGAGCAACGAGGGCCGCGGTGACCAGCTGCTCGGGCAGGAGCCCAAAGAGGGCGTAGAGGTCGGTGATCGTGCCGGACTGGCCGAAGTCGTCAACACCAACGGCGGTGACGGGTTGACCGAAGACCGAGCCTAGCCATGCCATCGAATGGCTGGCCGCGTCATGCACCGTGACCAGCGGGACTCGGCGTTCGTGGGGCTCTAGTAGTTGCTGGAGATGGTGGTTCCCGATGATGCCATCGGCCCGATTGATCGCTCCCCGCTGACGGGTCAGCCACCCCTGGTAGAGCCGGCCCTGATTCGTGATGTCGAGGACGGTGGCGTTCACCCCTTCGTCGGCCAAGCCGTGAGCTGCGTGTACGACCTCGGGGAGAACCGCCCCTGACGCGGCGAAAACCACGTCGGCGGTTGCGCCCGGGGGCGGTTCGAGCAGCCGGTAACCACCGGCCAGTACGTGGCGGCGGATCTGCTCATCGCCCAGCCGAGACCTGGCGGCGTGGAACGGGGCTTGATCGATCGGGCGGGTTGAGAGACGCAGGTAGAGCGAGGAGCCCGTCGGCTCACCGAGTTGGGCGAGGCCATCGCACAGAAGCCAATCGGTCGGCGTGGCATAGGCCGGTTCGGCGCAGGTCAACCCGGGGAGTTCGAGGCCGAGGGAGGCGGTGACCGTGCTCTGATGGGCGCCGCCTTCGGGGGCGAGAGTTACGCCGGATGGAGTTCCCACCAGCACGAAGCGAGCACCGTTGTAGAGGGCGTAGATGAGAGCGTCGAGTCCTCGACATATGAAGGGGTCATAGACGGTGCCGACGGGAAGAAGGTGCTCGCCGTGGAGGTCGTGGCCGAGGCCGAGCGCATGCAACATCAGGAAGAGATTCATTTCCGAGAGGCCGAGCTCAACGTGGCGGCCGCTGGGCCCCTGGTGCCATCGCAGCAGCCGATCGCTGCCCAAGTAGTCGGTTTGATCTACAGGGGAAAACACGCCGACCTTGTTGATCCAACCGCCCAGGTTGGTCGATACCGACACGTCGGGGGAGGTGGTCACCAGCCTGTCCCGTACCGCTTCGTCGTTAGCCAGGTTGGCCAGACTACGACCGAAGGTCTCTTGTGTCGATACCGACTTGCTGTCGATGACCCTGGTTTCCAATGGGACGGGAACGGTAGCCGGAGACCCGGGGGGTTGGTTGTTGATGTCGCTGCCAACGGCTTCGCACAGCTGGCCGGGGGTCGAATCGCTGGCGAAGCGATCCCATTCCCGTTCGAGGGTCAACCCGACCGAAGACCGCAGCTCATCGATCTGTGTTGGCGAAAGTAGGGAGGCATGGTTGAGGGGGTCGCCGGCCATTGGAAGCCCCCACCCCTTGACGGTGTAGGCAAACACAACACTGGGTCGATCGGTGACCGCATCGCACGCCTGGTAGGCCCGCTGAAGTTCACCGAGGTCGTGGCCGCCAAGGTTGTGGACCAGAGCGGCTAGGTCGTCGTTTGGGACCTGAGCCAGCCAGTCGCCGAGTTCGGCCGAGGCGTTGGCCAGAAAGCGAGATCGAAGCTCGGCACCATCGAAGGCGAACAGCGATTGGTATTCCTCGTTCGGCATGGCATCGATGTGAGCGCGTAGTTGCTCACCGCCAGGTGATGCGAACGCCTCCTGAAGACGCCGCCCATACTTTGCCTCTTCGACATGCCAGCCGGAGTCGGCAAAGAACTTCATCAGTTGGATCGCCTTCATCTCCGGGACGACGCGGTCGAGGCTCTGACGGTTGACGTCGACGATCAACATCACATTGCCGAGGTCTTTCAGGGCCGGGTCAGCGATCGCCTCCCAAATGTTGCCTTCGTCCAGTTCAGCGTCGCCGACGAGAGCGATAAACCGGCCCGGCCGGTCGCCGGGAAAGTGGGCGTTTATGTAGCGACGAGCCGCGGCGGCGAAGAGCGGTGCCACCGCGCCCAGGCCCACCGACCCGGTTGAGAAGTCGGCGACATCGGGGTCTTTCGTACGACTCGGGTAGGCCTGGAGGCCGCCGAGGGACCGAAGCTGGGTGAGATAGGACCGATCGAGCTCGCCGGTCAGATACTTGATTGCGTGGTAGACGGGCGAGGCGTGGGGTTTGACCGCGACCTTGTCATCGCCGGTGATGTGGCCGAACCATAGGGCGGTCATGATCGACACCATCGAAGCCGACGAGGCCTGATGGCCGCCGACCTTCACCTGGCCGCCCCCTATCTCACCGCTTGTTGGGCCACTGTCTCGTTCGGTGTTGGCCCAGTCGACCATGCGCACCGCCAGCCACAGCACGCGTTCTTGAACCTCGGTCAGAGCGGTGAGGTTGTCCATAGGACCAACGCTAGCTGTCGGATTCCAACTCTTGCCACCATGCTTGCGCTGGAGATGACCAGGCCTTCCGTCGAGCTGCGAAAACTGCTGCCGCCTGCGTTCCTGGCCATCCCGAGGGGAGGAGCTCGAGTGGGAGTTCGGGGTCTTGAAGCGGGAAGATGCGCCACTGGTCGACGAGTTCGATCAGCTCGGCGGCCGTTTCAGACGCGGCCATTGCTCGCTCTGAGCCGAAACGATCGGTGAAGGCTGTGTAGCGGGCGGCCACGTCATCCAGTTCCCAAAGATCCGAGACGGAGGTAGGGCCGAGTGGCAATGCTCCGGCTTGTCCGATGAAGGTCTGCCCGGCGATATCGAGTTCTCGGAGCTCTTCGACGGCCTGTTTCTCTCGGCTCGGGTCGGGACTGATCCAAACACCGGGTGCCATCGGCGCCAAACCGCACCAAGCCATCCGAGTCCGTAGGCGATGTCGAGCTTCGCGAGCGGGCTCGGTGGAGGTTATGACCAGGAGCCAATCGCCGTCCCACTCTGTCTGTGGCTGTCCGAATTCATAGATGCGGCCAGCTCCTTCGGCCAGCAGGCGTACACCGCTGTCGGTTAGATGGCAGCGCGCCTGGCGGCCTACCCGTTCGGTGCTGATCCAGCCGGCTCGGCCCGTTCGCAGGATGGCCTGACGGCCCGATCGTTCGGAAACGTCGACCAAGCCTAGGGCCTTCAGAATCGTCGAGGTCCAAGCCTGTTGCCCGTTCGGCAGGACGAATTCGCCGAGCACGGTGAGCAGGTAGGACGATGCACTCATTGATAACTCATCGATAACTCATGCGAAGCGGCCGGTGAAGCGCACGATTTCGGCGAGCACGAGGGATGTGGCCTCGCGGTGCGGCCAGTGATCGCATCCAGGAATATCGATGATGTCGACGCAACCCGAAACAGCGCTGGCCAATCGATCGAGTTGGGCTCGCGTGCCGTACTTGTCGTCACCGCCCTGGATGGCTAAGACATCGCAGGCAACCGAGGCGAGCTCGGTGTCGATCGCCCAGTCAGTGAAACGTTCGGAAACCCAGACCTCCGACCAGGATTCGAAGGTAGCGTCGATGTCATCGTGATGGCGAGCGAGTAACGTTTTGAGCGGCGTATCGATGTCTTTAGCGTAGGCGTGTCGCAGGGCGAGGATCGAGTCGATGGACACGGGCTCAACCATGACGTGGGCCGCTAGCGACACGATGCCGAGTGGCATCGGCTGGTCTCCGCTGATGTGGTGAGGGTAGAGCAGGGCGATGGAGGCGCCGTCACTGTGCCCGACGAGGAGTGGGGCGTGGATCTGTTCGGCGCTCAACAGTTCGCTGAGGGCTTTCGCCTCGTCGTGCATGAAGCTTGCCGGCCATGGTCCGGGCTTGGCGGCCGAGCGGCCATACCCGGCCCGGTCGTAGGCCAGAACTGGCCAGCCAGTGATATCGGTCAGCTGTTGACAAAACCCGCCCCATGCCGACACTGAACCGAGGCCTTCGTGGAGCAAGACGATGGCGCGGCCTTCGTCCATCGGAGGGCCGAACCACTGTCGGTTGATGGCGCCCAGGTTCATGAACCGTGCTGTTCTCGCAAGCGGAATCGTTGAATCTTGCCCGTTCCAGTTTTGGGCAAGGCGTCGACAAACTCGATGTGTCGAGGGTATTTGTAGGGTGCGATTTTCTCTTTCACATGGTTCTGCAGAGCGGCAGCGTCGCCCGTTGTATCAGCGGCGACCACGACGAACGCCTTGATGAGTTGGCCACGCTCCTCATCGGGAATGCCGATCACGGCGCATTCGCCTACATCGGGATGGCTGAGCAAGGCGTTCTCAACCTCTGGCCCCGCCACGTTGTAGCCGGAGGTGACGATCAGGTCGTCGGCGCGACTCTTGTACCAGAACCAGCCGTCCTCATCGACCTCATAGAGATCGCCGGTGCGGTTCCAGCCGTCTCGGACATAGGTCTGTTGGCGTTCGTCGTCGAGGTAGAGACAGCCGGTGGGGCCTCGAACCTCGAGATGGCCGATGTGGCCAGGTTCAACCCCGGTGCCGTCGTCGTTGACGACGCGGTTTTCGTACCCGGGGACGTCGACGCCGGTGGCGCCTGGCCGGATGTTGGTTGGATGGTTCGAGAGGAAAACGTGCAGCATCTCGGTTGAGCCGATGCCATCGAGGAGGTCGATGCCGGTTGCATCCTTGAACTGTTGCCATGTGGCCGACGGCAGGGTTTCTCCAGCCGAGGCACCGTAGCGAACCGAGCTGATGTCCCGACCGTCGAGGTGGCCGAGAAGGGCGCGATAGGCGGTGGGGGCGGTGAAGGTCACGGTGGCCCGATGGGTTTCGATCGCGTCGATCAGGGCCGTTGGCGACGGTCGCTCGATCAGCACGGTGGCCGCTCCCGCCCTCAGAGGGAAAGCCATGAAGGCACCGAACCCGTAGGCGAAGGCCAGCGGCGGGGTGCCGGTGACGACATCATTCGTGCTGAGACCATAGGTGTGGGTGCCGACCGTTTCACAGATGGCCGCTATATCTCGATGGAGGTGGCAGGCCGCCTTTGGAACCCCGGTGGTACCGGAGGTGAACAGCAACATCGCCACCTCGTCGGCTCGGGTTGGCGTCGCCGCTTCGCTCGGCGTGGCCACCTCGATGGCACGATCAAACACCCCGCCATCACCCCAGGTGACGACATCGACTGAGCGGCCGCTACTCGGATCTGTCGTCATTGCCTTGGCCTCGTCGGCAAGGCGGTGATCGGTTAGCAGCAGCGTTGATGCAGAACGATCGGCGAGCGTCTCGAGCTCGGCTGCTCGAAGAAGCGGCATGGTCGGTACCGCTACTGCGCCGATGTGGAAGGCGGCGAGGATGGCGGCTGCCATCGATGGCGAGTTGAAGCCTCGGATCAAGATCCGGTTGCCGGCGACGATGTCGTGATCGTTGGTCAGTACGGTGGCCCACCGTCGTACGTGGTCATCGAGCTGGGCGTAGCTCCAGGTGACGTCGCCACAGTGAAACGCCGGAAGGTTGGCGGTGGCGGGATCCTTGGCGTGGATCAGCAAATAGTCGGCCGCGTTGAGTTGCTCGGGGTAGTGCTCGATGTCGGTTAAGACCGGCCATTGCTCTGGAGGCGGTAACCGGTCGGCGCAGAAGGTGTCGACATGAGAGGCATCGACGTTGGTCGGGGAGCGTTCGGTCACTCCTACGTTCTACTTTTGACTGACAGCGGTGTCAAGGAGCGTAGAATGTCGCCGGCTGCCCAGCTATCGGGTCGACGGTGCTGCGCTTGGCCGATGTCGCCTACCCGCTCGTGGTTGTCGTTGTCTCGGGGTTCGATGATGTTGTCGGGGTAGTCGTCGTGGTGGTGATCGGTCGCCGTTCAATGTAGAAGACCTCGACAGTCACCTCGTCAACAACGGTCAGGGCTTGTTCTTCCAGCTGACGGAGGCTGATGGCCGAAGGTGGTGTTTCGCCCGCAACCTCAACCGTGAGAGCCGCGCCGTCGAAGGTGAACTCTCGGACGACGAGACGCCGACGGCGAGCCCAATCGGCAGTGATCGTGGCGAGGCTTTCGCTGTTGAGTTCGAGCGGTGTGACCACCTCATCGCCCGGCTGGATGGTTTCGAGCTCCACCCAGTTGAGCCGGGGAGCGAGCGCCGGATCAATCTCAGCCAGCGCTTCGGTCAAGTCGACAATAGAAGGTGGATCGCCGGCAAAGGCCCCGTTCACCCGGACCGTGTTGTCGTCGATCGAGACCCGATCGAGCTGGTAGTCGATCTCGGCATTTGCTAGCCAATCCTCTACGGCCGCTGTCACCCTCTCCAGCCTCAACTGGTCGGCTGCTACCGGTGCGGTCGTGGTGGTCGTTGCCTGTTGGGTCCGAATCCACTCCACGATGATCGGCGAATCAGGAAAGTCGCGAGCGAGTTCTTCTTGGAGGATCGACTGGTCGGGCGGGAGCTCGCCGCCGCGGAGGGCGACGCTGATCGCTTCGTCCTCGAAAACCACCGTGCGGCTAAGCGACGAGTCACCCAACCAGGCATCGACGACCGCTTCCACTTGAATCTGCTGCTGGTTCTGCTCGATCGATTGGCGAAAGCTCTCGTACAGCTGGGTGCTAAGGAGCATGACGGTGGCCGCCACCGCTAGGACGGCGATCGACATCCGCAGGCGATTGTTCAACAGGCGACGGGTTGACACCAGGCCGGTAGTTACGAACACGAAGATGGAAGCCAAGATGATGGCGGCCAGGTTGGTGCCATAGAGGAGCAAGGCGCCCGTAGCCAGCGTCAGCTTGGATGCTTCTAAGGCAACGCCGGCCGCTGCCAGCGGAGGAACCAGAGCGACCGCTATCGCTACGCCTGGTAGCGAAGACGAGGCGTCAGCCCGAACCGTGGCGTAGGCGCCGGCGGTTCCGGCGGCCAGGGCTACGATCAGGTCTTTGATATCGGGCTGGGTTCGGGCCATGATTTCGCTGGTGAGCTCGGTGTCAGGAAGGAACCGAGACAAGATGTAGGCCAGGAGGACACACCAAACGGTGGCCAAGATCACCTTGACAAATGACCACAAGGCTTTCGAAAAGAGGGCCATCGAAAGACAGGCACCGGTAGCGAGCACCGGCTGCATCAGGGGAGCCAGAAGCATGGCCCCGATGACGACAGCGGCCGAGTTGAGCCAGAGACCCATAACCGCCACAATCACCGAGAGTGTGAGCATTACGGTAAATCGGAAGGCCCACTGGTCGAGCCGGACGACTGCCAGATCGGTTAGTACTCGGCGTCGGTCCTCAGGTTGCAGACTGCGGTGCCACCACGGCTTGCGGGGGAGTGGGCCTAGCCCATCGTTTGAGGTCTTCGGCTGCTCGGTTGCAGTCACTCGTCCGAGTCTACAGTGGCCCGAGTGGAGTGAATCTGTCGACGGTGCCCCCTGTCGCTACACTGGTTGGGTGAAGTCACTGGTTGGCTTTGGTGGCGCAGGCATCGGTGTTCATCGGACCAACGGCGCGGCTAGCAACGGGTGATCGTATGCAATTGGAAGAAAGACGAATCGACTATCGACTTGGCAACAGCCAGCGCAACTCGCTCTTCGCGCTCGTATGCATTGCCTTGATTGCCTTCATCACGTTTGCTCTTCTTGTCGACCGGAGCCCGCGACCCGACATCAGCGAGACGCTGGCCACCGAACAATCCGATGACGCGGATGATGGATCGGTTCGATCAAGCTCATCGCAGGACGACGGTCGCCCAACCGCAGTCACCAGCGAGATCGAAGACGTGCTCACCTCCGTCGGTTCAGCGGACGCCGATGCCCGCAGAGCCAGCACGACGAACGGCCAGACGGCGACCACGGTTCGCCGCACATCCCCCGACCCAACCAAAGCGCCGACCACGGTTCCAACCAGTCCTTCATCGACCAACACAACCAGCGGCGGCGACGGTGATTCGACCACAACCGAAACCACCGACGGTGTCGACGATGATGACGAGACAACAACAAGCGTCACCATCGATCCGGGCGACGACGGTGATGATGGCGACGATGGCGCCAACGGAGAAGCGACAACGACCACGGCTTGTGACGGGCCCGGCAATAGCTGCAAGGGCAAGAAGAAAGGCCGGGGCAAGGACGAGGGCTAGCGAGAAGAACTGGTAGGCCGTCTTCGACGCCGACGAGTACAGTTGCGTCAGTGTCCAGCACCGACGGTTCATCGCTCGACGATGCCGGCAACCCTTTTGACGATGTCGATGGTGCCCTGGTCGATCAGCAACCTTCGGTTCGGGATGTTCCGCGCGGCATCTGGGTGCTCATCGGGGCTCTCTTCAGTAGTTCGTTCGCCAGCCGGGCTCAACTTGTAGCGCTCGGTCTGCTCGTTTACCGCCGAACCGGCAATGAACTCGACCTTGGTCTGCTCGGTCTTGCAGAGTTTGCGCCGCTGTTTGTGTTGTCACCACTCAGTGGGACTGTGGCTGATCGCTACGATCGCCGCACCGTCTACGGCATCGGCCTCGCGGTCGAGGCGGCCGCAAGCGCTGGGCTGGCCTGGCTTGCTCTTGACGATGATGCTGGGGGCATCGCCTCGATCATGATGCTGGTGCTCGTCTTCGGCGCGGCAAGAGCATTCATCGCCCCTGCTGGCCGTGCCCTTCCGATCGACTTGGCGCCGTCCGGTCTTGTTGAACGGGTCGTTGCACTGCGTTCGGTTGCCTTCCAATCGGCGGGGATTGTTGGCCCGATCGTGGCCGGCTTCATCTTCAGCTGGAAACCAGCTGCCACCTTCATGCTGGCTTCCGTGGCCTACGCGCTTGCCATCGTGCTCGTGCGCCTGGTTCCTGGGTCGGAGGTGCGTCGTCTTGATACGGTTCCCGGCGCTCGACAGGCCCTTCGCGACGCCATCGACGGGCTGCGCTTCATGCGTCGTTCCCCTGTGGTGTTCGGCGCTATTACCCTCGATCTGTTCGCCGTGCTTTTCGGCGGCGCCGTCGCCTTGCTGCCAGCGATCGGCGAGCAGCGACTCGGGGTAGACGAGCGAGCGGTTGGGGCGTTGTATTCCACCATTGGCGTTGGAGCGCTGATAACCGCATCGATTCTCGCTGTGCGCCCGATCCAACGCCATGTTGGGCGAGTGCTCTTTGCCGTGGTCGCCGTGTTCGGCGCGGCGACTATGGTCCTTGGCCTCACGTCGTCCTATGTCGTGGCCGTCGGTGCAGTGCTGGTGTTGAGCGCTGCCGACGCGGTGAGTGTGTTTATCCGAGCCACGATCGTCCCGCTGGCCACACCGGAGAATATGCGAGGTCGGGTGCTGGCGGTTGAAAACATCTTTATCGGAGGGTCCAATGAACTCGGGGCGATGGAGTCTGGACTGACCGCGGCCTGGTGGGGTCTCGTCCCCGCCGTCGTGGTTGGTGGGGTTGGAACCCTGGCCGTTGTCGCTGTTGGAATCGTTGCCTTCCCTGCGCTTCGCACGATCGATCGCTTCGAGGAACTCCGCGCCTCTCCTTAGCGTTTCTCGTCAGCCTTTGTTACTAGGCTGATCCGGTGACAACCAAGCCTTCAAGCCATCTCCTGATCATCACCGGCGCCTCGAGCGGTATCGGCGCCTCGATGGCCCAAGCAGCGGCCAACGACGGCGCCATCGTGGCCACGATGAGCCGGCGTCCCGGGCCAGGAGAACATCTTGCCACCGACCTAGCCGACCCAGCGGCGTGGCCAGCCGCCGGTCGCTGGATCGCTGACCAGATCGCTGACGCGGTCGACCGAGGGGCTGAGAGGGTCAGCTTCGTCCACAACGCCGGTGTCCTCGACCCCATCGGGTTTGCCGGTGAGATCGACCCGGAGTCGTACCAACGTAACGTGTTGTTGAATGCCGCATCGGGCCAGGTTCTGGGGTCTGCTTTTCTTGCCGCCATGAGCGAGGTACAGATTCCCGGTGCACTCGTGATGGTGAGTTCGGGTGCGGGCAAGAACCCGTTCCTGGGTTGGTCGAGCTATTGCGCGGCGAAAGCAGCGGTCGACATGTGGGTGCGGGTCGCAGGTCTCGAGCAAGCCGAACGAGACTCCGGTGTCGTGGTGCTATCGGTTGGACCTGGGGTGGTCGATACCGCCATGCAGGAGAAGATCCGAAGCTCCGAGACCGATGCTTTTCCCGACGTTGAGCGGTTTCGTCAGATGCATGGTGCTGCCCGGTTGGCGTCTCCCGACGATGTCGGCGCCAAGTACTGGGCCTTGTGCCAACGAGACGACCTGGAGCAAGGTGCCGTGGTCGACATCTCTTCCTTCGACGCCTAAACCGCATCTCCCGAAAAGGGGAAGATCCGGCGGATACGTCAGTGGCGAAACCGTCCCTCCAGTTGGAATCATCGCCGACACATCCGCCGGATCAAGCATGGCACACAGGTGCCACTTGGCTCTTAGTAAGACGCCCGAACCTGCACCTTGATACACCTTTGCGGTCTTTTTCTTTTGCCGGGCTCTCGGACCGCTCGTCGATGGGTGCGCAACGGGCAGCGCTGACGCCCTAGGCGCAGGCTGTTCGTATGGCGTTTGCTACCTGTGTTACGGCCTCAGCGCCCCTCGGCACGATCGGGCCAAGCTGGAAGAAGATGTGGACCATGCCTTCATAGTTCGTGAGGGTCACCTCAACGCCTGCGGCTTCGAGCGCAGCGGCGTAGGCCGGTCCTTGATCTCGGAGCGGGTCATACTCAGCGGTGATGATCAGAGCCTGGGCAACACCCTCGAACGATTCGGCCAACAGGGGCGAGGCCCGCCAATCCTCGGCATCGATTTCAGACGCCAAGTAGTGGCCGCGGAACCAGTCCATCGTGGCGGCGGTCAGCACATAGCCTTCACCGTTTTCAGCCAGTGAAGGGAAGTTCCCCATCATGTCGACCGAGGGGTAGACGAGGAGCTGTGCTCCCAGCTCGAGCCCGGCATCTCGTGCCATCAAGGCCATCACCGCGGCCAGGTTGGCGCCCGCCGAGTCGCCGCTTACAACGATGGTGGCCGCATCGTCGCCGGTGAGCAGGCCACGATTGGCGTCGACCCAGCGGAGTGCGGTCCAGGAGTCATCGACGGCGGCGGGAAACACCGCTTCGGGGGCAAGTCGATAGTCGACCGATACGACAACGGCTCCAGATTGGGCTGCCAACTGGCGGCAGACCTCATCATGGCTGTCGAGGTCGCCGATAACCCAACCGCCCCCGTGGTAATAGACGTTGATACCGTTGCCGCCGTGTAGTTCTGGCTTGTAGATACGGACCGGCACACCATCGGCCGAGGAATCGCTGACATCGTTTAGCTCGGGCCCGGCTCCGGCTGCAGCGACCAACTTGTGATAGTTGATTCGACGTTCGGCCACGGTTTGCTCGGCCAGGGGTGGAGCCTCGGCTGCGGCGGCGTTAACAAGATCGACGAGGGGTTGAATCGTGGGATCGAGAGCCATGAGCCGACACCGTAGTAGTTGAACGCTCCAGATAGCGACTCAAACCCTTGCGAGACCACTATCTGGAGCATCCATCAAATCGCCTTAACGTCGTCTCTATGACGAAGAAAGAGACTATCGCGCTACACATCGTGCGTCGAGAGGTTCATAGGCCGCGACAACGATGGGTTCTAGTCGAGATCATCGAAGGCTTCTGGGTAGACGACGTCGCCTCGGAGTTCGCCTTTCTGGGAGTCGTCAAGCTGGTGGTAGCCGCTGAGCAGGACGACCTGGCCGGCTTCCGGTGGTGCCCAATCGGGCACGTGGACCGTCAACCCATGTTCGGAGGCGGCCTCAAACCCGAAGCGGCCGTAGTAGCGGGGAGCGCCTTCAAGAATCACGAGCGGTTCGCCGCCAGCTTCAGCCCGATCGAGAGCACAACGGACCAGGGAACCACCAACACCCTTTCCCTGGTACTCGGGTGCGACCGCCAGCGGTGACAACATGACGATCGGTCGCCGGCCTTGCTCGGCGGCGATGGTGCACCCGCTGATCATGATGTGGCCGATGATGTCGCCTTCGAGCTCGGCTACCAGCGCCAGTTCTGGTCGGTAGTGCTCGGAAGCACGGATGGCCTCGACCAGGCCTGCTTCGGCCTCCGACCCGAACGCAGCGGCAACGACCTGTCGGATGGCGACATGATCGGAAGGCTGCTCGAGGCGAAACGAAATGCCGGGAAGGTTCATGAATCGCCACATCCAGACCCTCTGATCGTTTTCGATCAGTTGGCGGGCGAAGCCGAATCCTGCGGAAGCGGCGACTCTTCCGCTGGCCACATTGGTCGCGTCGTGGGAGATACGAACGGTGTCGACACCGGGCCGGTCGAGGGCGGCAGCGGTGAGTACCTCAACGATCTCGCGGGCGTAGCCACGACGGATGAAGGGAGCGCCGATCCAATAGCCGATATCGAGGGTGTTCGCTGGGCCCCGAGGATGGAGTCCACATCCCCCCACGATTTCTCCGGTATCGGAGCGTTCAACCGCGTAGACCGCATCGGAACCGGCGGCCAGGTTGGCCTGGGTTTCTTCGACGAAAACGGCGATCTCTTCGTCGCTCTTCGGCGTATCGGAAGCCCACGTCATCCAGGGCTGGAGATGATCTAGCGATGCAGCGACCAGTTGACGGTAGGAGTCGGCATCGTGCCCGGTCCAGGCTCGCAGCGTGAGGCGAGGGCCGACGAGCCGCTCAGCAAACGGACCAGCTGCTACGTCATCGTTGGAAGGCGAGTTCATAGAACGAAGCTAGGCCGAGGCACGTGCCTCGCGTCGCTCAAGCTCTATCTCGCAGACTTCGCCGGGATTTCGCTGTGGTCTCGTTGCCGGTCTGTTGTGGTGTCGTTGCCTAGATTCAGGCGCCGGTAGCCCACTGCATATCTCGAAAGCTGGCGAACCGTCGCTCGGCGGCTCGCCGTACGCGCTCGTCTCGATCCCTGGTGAGGCGTACGAGGTGTCGCCGGTCTGTCAACCGCCCGGTGGCGGCAACTCGAACGAGTGGGTCGGCATGGTTGGTGAGGCGCACGAGGAGGGCCTGATCATCGAGCCGTCCAAAGGCAGCGACACGGACGCGTTCGTTACCTTCTATAGCGAGGCGAGCCAGAGCCTCCTGGTCGGTTAGACGATCAAACGCTGCTGCTCGGATTTCCGAGTTGGAGCTCATCGCAAGCTCGGCTAGTTGGCCTTGATCGGTTAGCCGGGCAAAGGCTTGCTCTTGCACGACTGGATCATGATCGGTGGCCAGTTCAGCCAAGAGACGCTGGTCGTGAATCTTGCCGATGGCTGCGAGCCGAACGTTGAGGTTTGAGTCGTATGCTTGTGTCGCCCAACGGCCTTCATCCTCAAGCCGTTCAGATTCGGTCTGCAGCTCCTCGTGGGGATCATGCAGAATCTCCGAGTGCTTGGTTGTGACACGGAAGCCGTTGCGTTGCTCGAACTCGCTCACGCCATCATTCATCTCGCCGTTGGCGAGACGATCTCGAAGTGGTGGGCCGGTTACGATCATGCGGTCGACGGTTGTCGACAGATGATCGATTGCGTCAGCCAAGTTTTCCGACTCTTCAGAGGCTGAAGCATCGAATACGCCGGATGCGGCGGCAGGAATCATCATCGACAATGCCGCCATCGTGACCGATGTATTGCTCAACCGATCATAGATGCGGCGCAGATCTTCCTTGATTGAGGGAAGTGCCACGATTCGAGGATCACTGAGTAGTGCCTCGATATCTCGGTTTACTTCATCAACTCTGGTGGCCGTCGATGCAGCGTGATTTGCTAGTTTCTGGATTTGGTGGTTCGTGGATGCCACGGTCGCCTACTACTTGGTGGTAGTACTCGGAGCAGTCCCAATTGCTACAAGTCGCCCGACTTGACTCTAAGGGTCTTCGTTGATTGTACTCGGAACGACGACTATCACACTCAGAAGTTCAGCATCGAAGTAGGCGATGTGTCGAATATCACCTCGTTTGTCTTCGTCTAAATGCATCGATATTCGGTCGAAATGTCTCTCGTCAGTCGTATTTTGTTGTAAATGAGGACGCCTGGCGCTGAGGGTCAGCCGCGGATGTGGCGGTTCACGATAGCTTCCACTTCGCCCGAGGCTTGAAGGTCGGCAATGACCATATTGATTGGTTCTCGCCAGGGCGAGTCTTGGATCAGACCGAAGGTTTCGAACTCTTGGTCGAGCACGTCGCCGGCTGGAATGACGCCGTACTGGGAGCCGATCGCCGACATGGCGAAGGGTTTGCCACCACGATGTCGACCTCCTCGTTGGCCACAGCGGCAAATGCTTCGAGTTGGCTTTGGTAACCAATGGTGTTGACACCGAGGTCGAGGAGGTAGGCCTCAAACGAGGTGGCTTCGACCACGGCCACAGAACGACCGTCGTTGTCATCGACCCCACGGAGCGGGGTGATGGCTCTCGATTCCGAGAGCACCGTGGTCATCTGGGAGACGAAGGCGCCGACCAGCACCAGACTGAGCGCCATGACGATGAGGCCGATGCCGCGGCCGAGCGGTGATTTGGGTGTGCGGTCTCCGTAACCAACCGTTGTGGCCGTCACCATCGTCCACCACACGCGATCCCACAAGCCCGTCCGGTAGCTGCTGTGGAAGTGATCCTCTGGACCATCCTCGTCCTCGTTGCGCTCCACGATCCAAATGAGATGGCCGATAGCGACGACACCGATCATGGCATAGAGGAGGAGCGGTAAGACCCGGGCATCGAGCAGGGCCTGAAGAATCGAGGTGCCCCCGACGAGACGGTCGGCGTAGCCGAGCTGAGGCCCCGAGCTGATGACGGCTGAGGTGAAGTCGAAGTTCGCCTCGCGCTCTGCTGTTGGCGCCAGCGGTGCGACGGCAACGTCGGCTTCACCGGCATCGAGGGCTTCGAGGAGCAGAGGAAACGAATCAACCCAGATGATGTTGTAGTTCACGCCCAGCTCGCTTGCTACCTCGGCCCAGATCTCGGCGTAGAAGCCATCGGCATCGCCGTCGTCGTCGATGATGAACGGTTCCAGCTCGGTCATGACGACCCGAAGCGTCGTGCCGGTGGCTGTGTCGGTGTCGGACTGGGCCGCTCCCCGAGGTGCGCCGAGGAAGAAGGCGGCGACCATAACGACGAAGATGGTCAGGAAGATGATCGAGAACCTGGGCGAAAGTTTCACGGTGAACCCTTGATAGGCATCTGCATGCTGAAGTAGCCGGAGCTTAGTTGATGAAGGTCGCGCGCTTCGATAGGGGCTTGCGGCCGAGCGCTGGAACCGTGGGCGTTCAAGCCCCATGTTGTGGAGTGCGGCTATGAAGACAGGATCGGCCTAAGGCGCTCCTGCTGTTCCCAGAAGGCCATGACATATCTCATAAACAATGTGTGAGATGTTCGTCTAGCGAGCGGGCTCGACCCGAGTCACGATGGAGATATGGGAACCTACATACGCCTGCGCGGCGTGACCAAAGAGTTCGACGCTGGGGGAGAGATCAAGCGGGCGGTCGACCACATCGACCTCGACGTTGGCGCCGGTGAGATCGTTGCCCTGCTGGGTCCGAACGGGGCAGGCAAGACGACCACGATCGACATGATCCTCGGCTTCATCCCAGCGACCTCGGGCGAGGTGACGGTCTTTGGTGGCAAGCCTAAGGAAGCGATCGAACAGGGCAGGGTGTCGGCCGTGTTGCAAACCGGCGGCCTGATCCGTGATTTCACCGTGGGCGAAACGGTCGAGCTGATTGCTTCCGCCTACCCTCGCCACCCGCCGATTGAAGAGGTGCTCCTCCGTGCAGGCCTTACCGGTCTCAGCCAACAGCGGGTCGAGTTGTGTTCAGGCGGGGAACAACAACGTTTGCGCTTTGCCCTGGCCTTGCTGGCCGATCCCGATTTGCTGCTGCTCGACGAACCAACCGCTGGTATGGACGTGCAGGCCCGGCGTGACTTCTGGGTAGCGATGCGCGAGGAAGCGGAGCGCGGCCGCACCGTGGTGTTCGCAACGCACTATCTGCAGGAAGCCGAAGACTTCGCCCAGCGCATCGTGCTTCTAAATGAGGGCCGGGTCGTGGCTGACGGCCCGATCGACGAGATACGGCGCCACGCGGCGGCGCGCACGATCAAGGCTCGGATCGACGGCGGCCGAGTGGACGCGACGGTGGCAGCTCTTGAAGGTATCGACGCCGTGTCATCGTGTATCGCCAACGGTGAACGGTTGGTGATCGAGGCGATTGATTCGGATCAGGTCGCTCTCCTGTTGTTGACCCAGATGGGAGCCCGCGATCTCGAGATCGAACCGGCCTCGCTTGAGAGTGCCTTTGTGCGGATCACGAAAGACACGAGCCATCTTGACCAAGGAGCACGGCAATGAACGTCACCTTTTATCGGCTGGAGATGCGCCGGCTCCTTCGTAACTACGTCAATCTCTTCTTCGTGGTCGGCTTACCTGTCTTCTTTTACCTGATCTTTGGTGCCTCGCCGTCCTACGCCGACGAGCCTGTCCGCGACGGCAATGTTGCGATGTGGATCATGATCGCGATGGCCGCCTACGGCGCGGTTAGCGCTACCAACGGCATCGGGGGCTCAACCGCTCTTGAGCGAATGCAGGGATGGACCCGTCAACTCGGTCTGACACCGCTTCCCGACCGGGAGTACGTGAAGGTGAAGACGGCCACCGCCGCCACTATGGGTGGGTTCACGATTCTGCTCGTGTTCCTGGCTGGCGCTGTTACGGGAGCGAAAGCGCCGCTCAGCGTGTGGTTCGCGTCCGGACTTATCCTTCTGGCCGGCTCGGTCACGTTCGCCCTCTACGGATTGAACTTCGGGCTCGCCATACGGTCCGAATCGTCGCTTGGAGCGTCGGCCGGGTCACTTGTGCTGTTGTCGTTCCTTGGCAACATTTTCATTCCCCTTGAAGGCTGGAAGTTGACGCTGGCCAAGTTCACGCCCCTGTACGGCTACGTGTCGATGGCCCGGCGACCCCTAACCGGTGGCGGTAACCTGGAACCGTCGAGCGGTGAACTGCTGTACGAGCCGCTCTGGCAGCCGATGACTAACCTCGTCGTATGGACAACCGTGTTCTTCCTTCTCGCAGTGAGCTTGGTTCATCGAGGACGAGATCGCCAATGACGATGAGACGGTGGTGGCGGGATGAACGCGACTGGGTGATCGCTACGGTCTGGCTGGTTTTCCTCGCCTTCCCGATCGCAAGCGTGTGGGCAGACGACTTCTCGTTCGCCCGGAAACTTGGGGCCACAGCTGCGCTCATCGTGTTTGCCGGTGTCTATATACAGGGCTTTCGGGTGTTGGCGTGCCGCGGGCAAACGGAGAAACCATCCACGTTCCTGTATTTCGTGGCGCTGGTCGGCCTGGCGATGCTCGTGTTCGCTGTCGCCGGGTGGGAGGCAACGGGAGCGGCAGCCTTCGTCGTGGCGTTCGCTGCGTTTCACCTGAGCTGGCGAGCCGCGATCACTACTGTCGGCGTCACGGTCGCCGTCATCGTGGTTGGGTCTATCACCCAGGGGGTGTTGGGTGAACTCTGGTTCCTTCCCCTCATCGTTGCGAGTGTTGGCATCGCCACCCTCTTCATGCGGACCGCCGAAGAGCAGCAATCTGATCGGGCCGAGCTGCAAACCCAGCTGGCGGTCAGCGAAGAGCGAACACGAGTGGCCCGCGATGTGCACGACGTGCTCGGCCACAGCTTGACGGTCGTGGTGCTCAAGGCCGAGCTTTGTCGGCGGTTGCTTGAGCCGATTAACCCGACGGACGACGAAGGACGCAGAGCAATCGAGCGGTGTCGAGCAGAGCTCGAACAGCTCCATTCGACCAGCCGTCAAGCGTTGACGGAGATCCGCACAACGGTCGGTGGGCTGAGAACGACCACGGTGGTCGATGAGTTGGCCGCGGCGCGCAGTGTGCTGGCCGACGCTGGGGTGCGACTCATGGTGACCGGCGATCATGCTCAGGTGCCGGACCGGTATCAGCCGGTGCTGGCCTGGGTGGTGCGTGAGTCGGCCACAAATATTGTCCGCCATGCCAAGGCGAGCACGTGTCGAGTCCAGTTCATGCCCTCATCGGCTGACGGCGATGAGTTAGATGTTGTGCTCCGCATACAAGATGATGGTGCCGGATTCGGAGATAGCCGCGAAGGAAACGGCCTTACAGGTCTACGCGAACGGGTTCATGCAACAGGGGCGGCGCTGAAGATTCATCCTGGCGCTCGTTCCGGAACCTCGGGATCAGATGGAACCAAGATAGAGGTCGTGGTGTGATGACCGAACCGATTCGACTCCTCCTAGCCGACGACCAGGCGCTCGTACGCGGTGCGCTCGCCGCCCTGCTGGGCTTAGAACTCGATCTCGAAGTGGTGGCCGAGGTCGAGCGGGGTGATGAGGTCGTGGCCGCCGCCCTTCGACACCGGCCCGACGTTGCCCTGCTCGACATCGAGATGCCGGGCCTCGATGGGATCGCCGTGGCTGAACGGCTGGCCGAGGAGGCGCCAGCGACGCGCTCGCTGATCGTCACCACTTTTGGTCGGCCGGGTTACCTGCGTCGCGCTCTCGATGCAGGTGCTGCTGGTTTTGTGGTCAAGGACACGCCGGCGGCGGAACTTGCTGATGCTGTGCGTCGTGTCCACGCTGGGATGCGGGTGGTGGATCCCGCTCTGGCCACCGAGTCGTTGATCGAAGGCACAAACCCCTTGTCTAGCCGCGAAAAGGAGGTGCTGTTCCAGGCTCTGTCCGGGGCGCCGGTGGTCGACATCGCCCGAACCTTGTCGTTGTCGGCCGGCACGGTTCGCAACTACCTCTCCACTGCGACGGCCAAGGCGCAGGCGCAGTCGAGCATGCAGGCCGCCGTGATCGCTCGGGACCGCGGTTGGCTGTAGGCGACGGTGGCACGGGCCCAAGATTCTGCCGCCCAGCGTTTCGGGTAGCGTTGCTAGCGTGGTCATCATCGTTCGGGCTGAACTGAAGAGCACGGGTCTTTGGAGTTCCGACGATGAACCGATCGTGGTCTCCGCGCTCGGCTTGTCCGATCGCTTGGCGCTAGCGCTTGACGACTGGACAGCCTTCTACGACGAGATGAGCGGCGATCTTGCCGATCCCGACATGCTCGCCGAGTTCGTGGGCCAGGGTTTCAAGATCGCTCATGGGATCCGACGTGAGCTGAAGGGTTCCGAGGTGTGGTTCGCTCGCCCGGACACCGGTGAGCTCGCCGCGATCGAGCTTCGTCGCTCTCGGTGAGAGCGTTGTTTGCTTTCCCGAAATCCTGCGTAAGACATTTGTCGGCGTCGCCGAAACGATGGTGGCGTGCCAGCCGGACGCAAAAGGCCCGGCTGGCACGAAGGCCTCTGTCGGCCTAACCGATTTACATCATGCCGCCCATGCCGCCCATGTCGGGCATACCACCCATGCCAGCGTCGCCGCCAGCATCGGGCTTGTCGGAGATGATGACCTCGGTGGTCAAGACCAGCGCCGCGATAGAGGCCGCGTTCTGAAGCGCAGCCCGCGTGACCTTGGCCGGGTCGGTGATGCCAGCGTCCATGAGATCTTCGATGATCCCGGTGGCTGCGTTGAGACCAACGTTGCCCTTCGCTTCTTCGACCTTCGACACCATGACCGCTGCTTCCATCCCGGCGTTGGATGCGATAAGGCGAGCTGGTTCCTGCAGCGCCCGATAGACCGACTCAGCACCGGTTCGCTCGTCGCCGTCGAGCTTCTTGGCCACATCGGCAACCTTGGGGCGAGCCCGCAGCAGGGCGAGACCGCCGCCGGCGACGACGCCTTCTTCGAGAGCGGCTCGGGTGGCCGACAACGCATCTTCGATGCGGTGCTTCTTCTCTTTCAGCTCTACCTCGGTCGCTGCGCCCACCTTGATGACGGCGACGCCGCCGGCGAGTTTCGCCAGACGTTCCTGGAGCTTGTCGCGATCCCAGTCCGAGTCGGTGGTTTCGATCTGAGCCCTGATCTGGCCGACACGACCAGCCACGTCGTTCTTGTCGCCGCCGCCTTCGATGATGGTGGTGTTGTCTTTGGTGATCATCACCTTGCGAGCGGTGCCGAGCATGTCGAGGGTTACACCGTCGAGCTTGATGCCGACTTCCTCGGCGATGACCTGGCCACCGGTGAGGATCGCGAGATCCTGCAACATTTCCTTGCGGCGCTCACCGAAGCCGGGAGCCTTGACGGCAACGGTGGCGAACGTGCCGCGGATCTTGTTGACAACGAGGGTAGCCAGCGCTTCGCCTTCGATGTCTTCAGCGATGATCAGCAGCGGCTTGCCCGACTTCATGACCATTTCGAGCGTGGGGAGAAGCTCTTGTATCGAGCCGATCTTGGATTGACTGAACAGAATGTAGGGGTCTTCGAGCGAGGCTTCCTGGCGCTCAGGGTCGGTGACGAAGTAGGGGGAGATGTAGCCCTTGTCGAACTGCATGCCTTCGGTGAATTCGAGTTCGAGGCCGAAGGTGTTCGACTCTTCGATGGTGACGACACCGTCCTTGCCCACCTTGTCGATGGCGTCTGCCAGGACCTCGCCGACGGATTCGTCGGCGGCTGAGATCGAGGCGACCTGAGCGATCTCGCTCTTGTCCTCGATCTCCTTGGACGACGAAGCGATGAAGGCGACGGCTGCTTCGACCGCAGCTTCGATGCCTCGCTTGAGGCCGAGCGGGTTGGCGCCTGCGGCCACGTTGCGGAGGCCTTCTCTGATAAGAGCCTGGGCCAGCACGGTGGCGGTGGTGGTGCCGTCACCGGCGACGTCGTTGGTCTTGGTGGCGACTTCCTTGATCAGCTGGGCGCCCATGTTTTCGAACGGGTCGGTCAGTTCGATCTCGCGAGCGATCGACACGCCGTCATTGGTGATGGTGGGCGCGCCGAACTTCTTGTCGAGGACAACGTTTCGGCCTTTCGGACCGAGGGTGACCTTGACCGTGTCGGCCAGCTGGTTCACGCCGGCTTCGAGAGCCCGTCGTGCGTGTTCGTCAAACTTCAGTTCTTTTGCCATGTTGGTATCAGCTCAGTTCACGATTGCGAGGATGTCGCGTGCGGGCAGGATGAGGAGGTCGTCACCGTCGATGGTGATTTCAGTGCCTCCGTATTTTGAGTAGACGACGACGTCGCCGACCTTGATGTCCATAGGGGTGAGGGCACCGGTTTCGGTCCGGCGCCCGCCGCCGACGGCGATCACGTCACCGCGTTGCGGCTTCTCTTTCGCTGTGTCTGGAATGAGGAGGCCGCTGGCTGTTTGGGCCTCGGCATCGTGGGCTTTGAGGACAATTCTGTCCTCGAGGGGCTGTAGCTTCATGGTGTGACGCCTCCAGGGCGTTAGCACTCTCGGCATGAGAGTGCTAACTGGAACCCTACGGCCCTCGCGTCAGGTAACCATCCTCGTAAGACGAAATCGGTCGGTTTTAGGGCTCAAGAGCCAGGGCGGCTAGGGCTCCAGCACGACCCAGCCCCGACGCTGTAGCTCAGCTGCGAGGTCTTCGCTCGAGATATCTTCAAGGATCGCCTCGGATGACGAGGGCTTCGGCGATGAGCGCTTCGCTGGCGACACTCGTTTTGGCGATGGTGAACGTTTGGCCGCTGACGAGTTGCTCGTCGGCCGTGGCACGATCTTCGATGAGGGTGGCGTGGCCCGCCTGGCGGCTGGAGGGGTGGAACCTGCTGGAGGACCGTCGCCGTACAGTTCAGACTGCAACTGCTCGATGAAGGCATCGGCTTCATCCCGGGTGAACTTGCCACCGGCCTGACGCTGGGTGAATCCCATCGGCCCTCGGGCGTCGCGAAAGTCGCTATGCCCGGAAGCCTCGAGCAACTCAAGAAGCTCGTTGAGTTGCTTTCCCGTCGCCGGCGGACCAGAAGATTGACCAAACGCCATGCTTGGAGTATCCCACATGTGGGCTCGAGCTTGCGCAGGCCGACACTGTAGCGTGGCCAGATGACGACACTCATCACCGGTGGCACCGGATTCATTGGGGCCGAGATCGCTCGCATGTTGATCGGGGACGGACAGGGTCCCGTGCATGTGGCCCAGCGTTCACCGGAGCTCGGCCGACTTCACGATCTGGCTGAGGAGATCAGGCTCCACCATCTCGACCTGTCGGATCCGGCCGAGATCGATGCCCTCGTCGATGCGATCAAGCCCACTCGGATTTTCCACTTCGGCGCCATCCTGACCGGGCCCGGCGAGCAAGACCCTCAGACGCTGCTACAAGCGAACGCCATCGGCTTCCTCCATCTCATCGAGGCAGCCCGGAAAGCGGGGACCGAGCAGTTCATCTTCGCCTCCAGCATCGGCACCTACGGCCGCGATCTCGTCGCCGGTGAGCCGATCGATGATCTCACGTTGCAACGGCCGACCTCGGTCTACGGGGTCACGAAGGTGCTCGGCGAGAACCTTGGGGCCTACTACCGGGAGAAGTACGGGCTCGATTTTCGGAGCCTGCGGTATCCGGCAATCGTCGGGCCTGGTGTCACCACCTGGAGCCTCGCCCAGTACACGAGCTGGATGATCGAACGGCCGGCGCAAGGCGAACCGTTCTCGGTGTGGGTTGAGCCGGAATCGGTCATCGCCTTGATGTGGTATCAGGATGCGGCCCGCGCCGCCGTTGAGCTGGCGGCTGCACCGATGGACTCGATCCGTGGTATCAACTACCTGGTCGATGGGCCGAGACCCACACCGAGCGCAGGCGAGTTGGCCGACGCTGTTCGCCAACGAATCCCCGGGGCCCAGATCAGTTTCGA
The DNA here is from genome assembly GCA_937922045.1 of uncultured Acidimicrobiales bacterium. GTDB lineage: Bacteria > Actinomycetota > Acidimicrobiia > Acidimicrobiales > SZUA-35 > JAHELU01. The sequence continues at coordinate 32,839 of CAKZXA010000067.1, forward strand.
CCCGGGCGTCGACCGGCTAGACCTCGGCGAGATCCGTCTGGATGATCGAGCAGCAAGACAGGAGTGGGGCTGGGAGCCTCGGTTCGATGTGAGCGCCATGATCGACGGCATCATCGCGGCCCAGCCGAGTCGTTGATCTTGATCCCTAATCTTGGTCGCTAGTTTGCATCCCTAATTTTGCATCCCTAATTTTGCAGCGTGAGGGCGTGCTCGGCGAGGAAGTCGAGTTCGGTGTCCCAGCCGTCGGTTAGCGTCAGCGGCCGCACGACGAACTTTGACATGCCAGCGTCGATGTGTCGCTGGAGGAGATCGCGCAGCTCGACCGGTCCGACGGGAACGATGTCGGCCCGTTTCGTCCCTGGCTCGGTTCGCCGAAGCAGAGCGCTGGCTACGGCATCGTCCACCTCATCTCGGGCATAGGGAATACTGATCCCAAAATGGTCGTCGTCGATGGTTCGACCAGCCTCGCGAGCGATCTCGGTAATCGTGGTGCGGTTGGCTTCGGCCTGGGCTGGCGTGGCTCGTGAGCCGAGCCAACCATCGCTGTGAGTGCCGGCCGAGCGCAGCCCCTTTGGCCCGTTGCCGCCGAGCCAGATTTCTAGGGGATCCTGCAGCGGGCTCGGGCCGACGGTGACACCTTCATAGCTGAACCCGTCGATCTCAGAGGTGACCGGATCCCCCGCCCACCACGTGCGGCACAGCTCGATGACCCGTTCGATATGGGCGATACGGTCGACCCCGGCCGAGCCAAGAGCCGCACGTTCCATCTTCGATCCGATGCCGGGCATAAAGGCGATGAGTAATCGTCCGCCGCAAAGACGGTCGAGGTGGGCCAGCTCTTTGGCCAGATGAAGCGGATTCCGACCGGGAACAACAACGTTGGTCCCGAGCTTCAGCCTCTTCGTGTGAGCTGAGGCCAACGCCAGGGCCAGCATCGGCTCGATCGCCGGGGTTAACGGAGTATCCGACAACCAGAGGGTGTCGAAACTGCGCTTCTCAAGACCCTCGACCAGTTCGATCACATCGTCTCGGTCGGCGGGAACGTTTGAGGTGGCGACGGCTATGCGGATTTTCATTTCAGCTCCGAACGGTTTCGTTGAAGCAAGTGTCAATCAGATGCCAACGCCGATGCAAGGTACGAGGAGATATCGGGGGTGGGCAGTGGTGACAGTGACCGAGTTTCATGCCACTGGTCGGCTTGGCGATTCCAGGAAGCGGCCCGCAGCGTACCATCGGCGGCCATTTCGTTAGCCCACTGTATGCAGTCGTCGATCGTGGCGAAGCGGTACTCGACGAACCCGAAGCCGGGGGCCGCGGAGTCGGTGGTGGCGATGGCGACGAGGACGACACCGTGCGGGCCAACCCGGAGCGTGACGCTGGCCTGGGTGGCCGGTGACCGCAGGAGAACAAGCCGGGAGCTGCGGGCCCGGGCGGTAGCGATGGCGGCGTAGACCCCGGTGGGTGGGCTCGGGTTTTCGCCGGTAGCGGTGACCGGCGGGTGGCCGCTGTGGTGGAGGTCGATGTAGCGCTCGGCCACGGCAGCCACCACGGCGAGCTGGTCGTCGGTCAGTGAAGAAATGCGGGGAAACTCATCGAACGGGGTCTCGGGTAGATCGGGTTCGTCGCAGCCGAGAATGTTGACGTCGTTGAACGCGCCACACATCTCGGGCCCGCTTCCCCCGGCGCTGGTCGGTGCCAGCGCTCGTTCGAGCTCGGCCCAGTTCAGTTCAAGCGTTGACTCGTCGAGGTAGTCGAGGATCATGGCGCAGTGGCCCTTTCTGGGGATGTTGAGGGGGACGTCGAAGCGAGGAAGTCGGTGAGGTAGTTCGAGAGTGGATCGAAACCGGTGGTGCGAAGCCGAACCCATGTCCCGCCGTCGTCGTCGACAGGGATCAGTTCTGAAAGCCAGAGCGCATCGGGCGTTTCGTAGAGAGCGAGTTCCCGTTCGGTTGTCGTTCCGTCGGCGTGTTGTTCCTGAACATAGAGTTGCGTGGTCTGTGCCGCGCCTGCTTGGAGCTGGTCGAGAAAGGCCAGAGTCGCTGGCTCGTCCTCGGGATCCTTGAGGAGCTCCTCGTGCACGTCGGGTCGGGCGCCCGCCTGTTTAGCCAACCATTGGCCCGCCGCGATTCGATCACAAAAGGTCATGTCGTGGTAGCCCATGATGCCGATGGTTTCCATGAGGAACCAGTCGGGGAAGAATTGGTAAAGCACGGTTCGGAACGCTGGCGTGTTCTGAATCGAAGCGTCGACAATGGCCACGAGGTCGACGTTGGAGCGGGCCTGGATGACCACCTCGACCGGGTCGGCGGTGGCGGCGATCTTGTCGCCATCGAAGAGTATGAGCTCTTCGGCCGCCAGGTTGCGCCGGGCCTCAGCTACCGCCACGGCTTGCTGCTCGGCGTCGAGCGACGACAACCACGGCATGGTTTCCGCGTCGATCTCGCCAGACCAGGCCGCTACCTCTTCATCGCTGTAGCGGCCAGCTTCGATGACCTGGCCTCGTTGAAGGCAAGCTTGCAGCTCGGCGAAGGCATCGCCCGCCCCTGGCTTTGTGAGCTGCTCGGCCAGGTCGACAATGTCGAGGTTGAGGCTGAGATCGATTGTGGGTTGTGGGTTGTTGTTTGTCATTGGTCGGAGCCTGAGTTTGTTGATTGTTGTGACGTTTGGTGCTGTGAGGTTAGGGGGTGTTTGTTGGTTGCCGGGGGTGGTGGTGTGGAAGGTGTTGTTGCCGGTGATGGTGGTGGGGTTTGGGTGGTTGGTGAGCATCTGGTCGAAGGCGTTTTGGAAGTTGGTGGGGTTG
>CAKZXA010000068.1 GCA_937922045.1 uncultured Acidimicrobiales bacterium
TGGAGTGAGTACTGTTTTTCGCGGTGTTCAGGCTGCGGTTTTGTTGGTGGTGTAGCTGGCTCGCCGGTTGGCGGGTGTCTGGTAATCGAGGCTCTGATGGGGCCGTCGATGGTTGTAGAACACTTCAATGTAGTTGCCGACAGCGTCAACCGCTTTGGCCCTGGTGGGGAACACGGTCCGGTGCACGAGTTCTTTCTTCAACGAAGCAAAGAACGATTCGGCAACAGAGTTATCGTAGGCACAACCGACCTTACCCATTGAGGGCCGGATCCTGCCGTTTGCTTTGAGACATCCCCGGAAATCTCGTGAGGTGTATTCAGCACCCCTGTCGCTGTGGAACACCGCTCGGCGTCGGATCCGCCGGTTACGCCTGGCCATCACGATTGCTTCACACACGAGGCTGGCTCGGTGATGTTCGGCCATAGCCCAGCCAACAACCTCACGGTTGTACAAATCAATCACGGTCGCCAAAAAGACGGGCCCTTCCCACGTGTCGATCTGAGTGATGTCTCCAACCAGACGGACACCAGGCCGTGTCGCTGTGAACTCCCGGCCGATCAGGTCTGGTGCTGGTGGGGTCCCATCAGCCTTCGTGAGGTGACGCCATGGCGCTGGGTGGCACGAAACGAGGCCTTCTACGGCCATGATTTGGCGTACAACCCGGTCACAAACCTCGTGGCCTTCATCAGCCAGAACGGCATGGACTTTGCGGTAACCAAACACGCCGTTTGAGTCTTCGAAGACCCGGACGATGTGTCCGGTGAGGAACTCTCGACGCTGAGCGGTGATAGAGAGTTGACGGCGGGCCCAGGCATGAAACCCGGACTCAGACACCCCAACCCACGCACACATCCGACGGACAGGGTAGTTGGGCTTCTCCACAGCAATCACTTCGAACCACGCCCGGGGCGTTGTTCCGCTGCGAAGAAGCCGGCCGCTTTTTTCAGGAAATCATTCTCCTGGCGAGCCCAATACAACTCGTCGCCCTGCTGTTTCAGTTCGAGACGGAGACGACGAATCTCGCCATCAGTATCGGACTCTTCGCGTTCAGCCATCTCCAACCCTTCTCGACGTGCCCGACGAATCCAGGTTCGCAGAGTCTCATCAAGAACCCCAAGCTCTGCTGCAACCTCACGGGTCGGTCGAGACAACTCTAAGACCTGACTGACAGCCCGAGCACGAAACTCAGGCGAATACTTGATACCTCTTGGCATGTGATAATCGCTTCCTTCTCAGGCAGCTAACCACCGCGTCAAACCTTCCGCACTCCAAAGGGCTTGTCATGGGTAACGGTAGCAGGCTGGTTCGGTCACGGAAAGTGACTGGTGGTGGCGGCGGGTTGAGTTCACGGGCTGGTCTGTTGGTGATCAGTGAGGTCATGGATGGCACGGGGTTGACCGCTGGGTTCCAATACGCGTTCTCAGGGTGGGACCGACGCCGCCACGACCCCGGTATCGGGTTTGCCCAGGTCGTGACCGGTCTCATCGATAGGGCCAAAGCGATGACCGATGTGAGCGGGCCGGTGAACGCTGGTGGATTGTTCGATTAGCAGGCGTCGAACACAACGATGGCTGATCGGTTCAACCGGATCGCCTCAACCGAACTGGCCGGCGTTGGCCGGGCCAGATCTTCAGCACGAGCCAGGGCCTAGCAGGCGGGGGCCGGCCCATCAGGTAGTGAGTTGATCATCGATCTGGACGCCACCCTGATCACCGCAGTCGATAGCAAAGACGAGACCGGCCCGAACTACAAAGGTGGGTACGGGTTCAACCCCTTGGTCGCTCTGTGTGCTGAGACTGGTGAAGTGTTCGAGGTGATGGCTCCGGCCGGGTAACGCCGGATCCAACACCTCGAACACTGCATCGATTCCAACCTCGAGTTCTCCTTCGGGCTACCGATCAATGACCGGGTCCGTACCGGGCTGCTGTTGGCCCAGGAAGAACATTGGACCCCAGCGCGCAACACCGACGGCACGCCACATCGTGGCGCTCAGGTCCTGGAGATCACCAACTTGATCGAGGGTTCCTACGGTGACGGTGTCCGGGTGATCGCCCGGCGTGAACGGCCACACAAAGGAGCCCAACTCACCCTATTCGACACCATCAACGGGTGGCGACACCAAGTGTTCATCACCAACAGCTGCGGTCGGACCGCAGGACTGGAGCGCCGTCACCCTCAACGAGGCACCGCGGAACGAGTCATCGCAGATCTCAAAGCCTGCGGGGCGGCCAACCTGCCCTTCACCGACGCGGTATCTAACCAGGCCTGGATCACCGCCGCTGCCACCGCTGTTGATGTGCTCGCCTGGACCCGGGCCATCGGACTGGCCGGTCCGATGAAACAAGCCCGGCCCAAAACCATCCGCTACCGGCTCCTCCACGTCGCCGCCCGAATCACCAGCACCCGTCGAGTCCTCCACTACGACACCACCTGGCCCTGGACCCAACACATCCTCAAAGCCTCAACCCCATCGGTTGTGATTGCCTGGGCGTAGTGTTCGGTCTTGGCCATGTCGACCCCGACGAATACATCGGCATTGGGCCCGTCCATTGGCTCCCCCTTCTGCGGTTCTTCTACCTCAGCCCGCCACGAGGGTGCAGCTGCCATCAACCACCTTACGAATCGGCCCCAACGGTGCATGTTCCTGTCAGAGGTCAACCACACCGACCACGACGGGCGACAACACCCCCCCCAGGCCATCAAAGGTCACAGGGGGACTTCAGCCCTACCCGCCGTGTCGAGCGGTCAGCCCCAAGCATCACACAGGACCTACCAACAAGGTAAGGGGTCGAACCCCTACGACGCTAGAGGGTGAAAACTCAGCCGACGTTGACACTCTGCCATGTTTGATGGATTGTGTCCCTGACGTCAGGGTTCAAGAACAGTTCCGCAACGCCCACCATCTAGAACTAGCTGCGGCCTATGCAGTGGGCTTTATCTCACCCGCTGCGGCCGTAGAACGTCATTTTGGCCGACTCTGAAAGGCCGATACCCGGCTCGGTGTTGTAGGCGAACACGACCAGCACTCGCGGAACCGTGCCGCGGCTGGGGGTAACCCGGTGCATCGAGTTCCGGCCCCGAAACATCACCAGTGCGCCGGGATCGAATGCGAGGGATCGAATCCGACCGGGGGCCGCACCATCGAGTATTGCCTCGACCACGCCGACGTTGAGATCGCCCGCATCGGCATCACGCAGATTCGGAACATACTCGAAAGCCCCACCGGATTCCGCCGCCTGCATCAGCGACGTCACCGCGAACGCCGAGTTGTCGAAGTGCCATCCCAACTCCTGCTTATCGAGATGGAAATGAACGTTGATACCCGAAACCGTGTCGGCATAGGGGTGTACTGACCCAACATCGACGACATGGGCAACGAAACGACGGAACCGATCAGATTCGTACACGGTGCGCAGCGGCGACGACGATGGGACCTGATCGTGGGCCAGGCATCCCTTCGTGCTGACCACCTGACGATTGAAGGCGTGACCGGCGGGCAAACCTTCATCAGGCGGGGTCAGGTAGACATTGTGGGTGCTATCGGTGGTGAAGAACGCCTCGCCGATCCGGGGAACGGAATCAGCCAACACATCATCGACCATCTGATCGCTGAAGAAACCGGGGAGTACCAATGCTCCTTCGGCTTCGAGGCTCGCTCGGCACGCCGCCCTGAAATCAGGATCGTCGAGATCGTAGCGCTCTGGATCGATTGCCTCAAAGAGCTCATCGTCCCTTGGACCCGAAGCTTGTTTCACCCTCTGAGCCTACTTTGTGGATCGCTTAGCGTTCGATGCGTGACCGATCCAAGGCTAGTAGAAGCCTGCGGTTGAAAGCAGGCGCTAGTCGTCGTTTCCTCCACGTCGGCGCCGCGTCGTGGTGGTGTCCTCAGCCTCGGTGGTAGTCGGCTTCTGCGTGGTTGTCGCCCGGGTGGTCGTCGGGGCTTCGGTGGTGTTCTGGGCCCTAGTCGTCGCCGTGCGACGAGTTGTGGCTGTCGTACTCGCCGTGGTCGGTCGAGCGGTGGTGGGCGGTTTCTTCGTCGTCGTTTGCTTCCGACGGGTGGTCGCTGGCTTGGCTGTTGTTGTGCTTCGCCTAGTGGTCGCTGGCTTGGCGGTTGTTGTGCTTCGCTGAGTGGTCGCTGGCTTGACGGTTGTCGTCGCCTTCCGCGCTGTCGTCGTCTTCTTGGCAGTGGTTGTCACCGTTGTTGGCGCCACCGTCGTAGAAGGCGCTCGGCGGGTTGTCGGCGGTCGTGTTGTGGTGGTGTGGGTCTGCGGGGCGTCAACGAAATACGGCACCTCAGTCTTCGACACGATCTGGCCACCGGCAACAATGGTCGTTGGCACCGTTCCATCCGTGGGTTTGACCGCGCTCGACGAAGCCTGAAATTCCTGGGCCGCCAGCAGCATCGAAAGCACGGCGACACCAATGACGACCAGAACTGCCATAAACGAAGCCAGGCTGCGGCGGTTTCTAATCCACATCGCCTCAAGCTTTGTGCCCCACCCGACGTCCTGGCCGACGTAGCTGCGTTGGCGGGTGATGGGGATCTCGTCAATCGACTGTGGTTCGGGCCGTCTGAATCCAGTGTCTACTGACGCAGCGCGATCAAACGAGACACCTTCACGACCTCGATTTCCGTTCGTGCTCGGCTCGGCACCGTTCGAGCCTTCGTCAGTTGGCCTAGCGCCGTTCGACTCGTCGGCGCCTATTTCGCCACCGTGAATCTCGCCACCGTCTACCGCTCCGCTGTGTGGCCCAGAGCCGTTTGGCTCGTCGACATTGGGCGACTGAACGTGGCGCCCGACGGGCTGGTTGTCGGAGACGCTGGTCGAAGGTTCTGACGTGAGGTCGGAAGTTAGAGACTCCTGCTCGGCATCTCTGAGAAGGAGCTCCAAATCACCCAGCGGGCCGCTTCCGATCGCTGCCTCCTCATACGAGTCGGCGATGGACGCAACTGGCTCAGGAGCCGGCATCGGGATGGGCGTCGGTGAGGGAAGCGCCTGCGCCTCTCCGATGGTTGCCAGGTCGATTTCGATCGTCTTGGTAAAGATCAGTGTCTCGTCCTCTTCAAACCAGTCTGGCTTCTGGTGCGCTGAGGTATCGTCGTCGAGCGCGTTCGAGATAGGGGCCGATTCTGATTCGAACGGCTCTGAATCCGGCAGTACAGCCTCATCGAGCGCAACCCCATCGTCGGGATCCGAGATTTCACCAGAAGATCCGTTGGTGCGTGCTCGAAGTTTGGCGGCTTCGGCCAAGGTCGCTTCGTTGAGCTCAACGGTGACGAGCGCATCTTGTGCGGTGACACCCATGAGAGGCGCGGCATCTTCGCCCGAATCGTCATCGGTCGGCTCATCCGAGGTGTCAATCAGGACATGTTCAGTGGCGTCCGAGATCTCCACATCTTCCGGTTCGATATCGACATCGACAGCTTCCGGTTCGAACGGGTCGAGTCGTGAGGGAGACGAAATGTCTGCGGGCGACAAGTTGTAGGCGCTAGGAGGGTCGGGGGGAACGTCGAACTCATCGTCAGCCAATTCATCGTCGGCTGTGCGAGTAATGGCTCGTCGGAAGGCGGACGCATCGCGAAATCGCCTGCTCTTCAGATCCGACATACCTTGCTCGATCGCATCGGCCACCTCGGTAGGGCATCCGAGCGAAAGAAGGTGCCTGATGTAGTCCTCGATGGATTCGCTGCGTTCCTTTGGACGACCGCTAAGGAGGGCGGCTAGAAGAGCAGAGAGAGAATAGACGTCAGCTACCGGCGTGACGGCTCGAACCTGGTCGCCATCGAGCTCAGGCGCACGGAAGGTTGGGGTGCCATCGTCGAAGCGGCGAGTTGCAGACCCGTAAACCGAGAGTATCGGTTGCATGTCGTCGTCCAGGAGCACAGCACTGGGTCGGATGTCTCCGAACGAGAGGCCGAGAACGTGCGCCTCCTGCACGATGTCGGCCACGTCAGCGACCAACTCGATGGCATGTTGGGCCTCAAGAGGACCGGATCGGAGCAAATCGGCGAGGCTGCCGTTCGCGTAGAACGGGGTTACGACGAAATCATGACCTGAGCGTGCCGTGCCGTGATCGAGCAACGGAACGATGCGATGGCCGTCGGCGATGAGCCCGTCCAGGGTCCGTCGGGATCGTACGAACCGGCGAGGCAATACCGGATCTTTGAGGCGATCGAGCAGCTTGACAAAAAGCCTCGTCTCAGCGGCGTCGCTTGCAGAGTCGACTGAACGGCGCGCAAGGTACGCTGAGTCGTCGGAGCCCAGTTGCTCCTGTAGCTCGTAATCTTTAATCCTCGGGTCCGTCAGTGTTTGCAATGTCTCGCCTCAAACGGTCCCAATGTCGGGACCTCTCGCCGTTGAAGCTTCGCGGCTGTCACACCTAAGCGAGCCGCCACTGTCGCCGTGGGGGAGTCGCTCTATGTCTTCGTACGCTACGCCGCGAAATTGTTCCGCTTGTAGATCATTGTAGCTGAAGATAGGGGAAGAATTCAGTTCGTCGTTGTGTAAAGCCTTGGCCGAGAAATGACTAGTTCTCGGGCCCCAGAGTGAATAGAGCAGTCGTGCTCATACCGACGAAGTAGGTTTCGTGGCGGAGGAAGGCATCGCTCGACTCTGGCCATCTGTCAATCATGGCTCGCACGCCGCGGTTGGCCACGGCAACCCGCTGGTCGGAGGCCCGGAAGGCAGGGGTTTGAACGACGACGAGACAGTGCCTGTCGAGAACGCCAACCACCACGCCGTAGGGCCGGTCTTGGAGGCGGTGTGGAACGTTCGGCGAACCGACGATGCTCATCAAAGATCGTGGTTGATCGAGCAGCCACGTCACGTCGGTTCGACCCACAACCGTGAGGAGATCTCCGGCCGCAGCCACGCTGATCGGTGCCACGAGCAGTTTGTCGCGGGCACAGTTGGCGATGGCCGAAGACCACACCTCACAGGTCGATACGCCGGAAGACACCGCCCAAGCCTTGAGATGGGCATCTCGAAGCCGGGTTGTGCCGTAGCGTGACTCGAGCACCAGGTAGCTGCGTAGACGAGTGCTGAGCGGGCGGGATGCAAGCTCATCAGGCGGACCAGGCGTTCGCTGGTATTCGGCCGGCCGCGCAACGATTCGTAGCGATTGAGCTGCTGACGGCCAGCCGCCGACCTCGACCGGCCTCGTGAGCAGGTCTGTGACCGCGTCGACAAAGTCGGCGACAACGGCTTCGATGTGCTGGCTCGGCCTCCCCGGGAGCACAGCTATCTCGTGTTGTAGCGGAGCAAGGTTGACCAAGTGCGGGCCAACCGAAAGGGCAGTGGCCGATTCCTGCCGGATCGGGTCTGCAAGCCTACGTTTCAGTTGCGAGATGACACTCTGGGTGATCGACGCTGCCAGATCCTCGCCGTGTTGGGGCGCGGTAGAACGGATGATGTGCATAACGGGGTATCCCTCTCGTGGCCGCCGCTGATGGCGGCTGGTTTGGAAAGGGCCCAACGGCACCGAGAGTCTCCCACCGTGGCTTCAATCCCTTTGTCGAGGGCTACTGGCTGGCGGGTAGATGCAGACCAACGCTACCGAGACCGTGTGACAGAGGGGGCTTGATAACCGCTAGCACCTGGGGTGTCGCCCGGGGAAGAAGAAGTTGGGGCAGATGGGACAGCTGTCCTCACGTGCTCTAGAGTACTCCGACTATGAACATCGATTTCTGGGTAGACCCCATTTGACCCTGGTGTTGGGTGACGGCTCGTTGGGTCGTCGACGTAGTAGCACTAGAACGAGATCTCACCATAACCTGGCAGCCGATCTCCCTGCTTGAGAAGAACCAGCCAGCGGAGGACAGCGACTACTATGCGCCCGTCGCTCAGACCCACAAGTACCTGCGTGTCATGGAATCACTCCGGGCGGCCGAAGGCGATGCTGTGGTTCGCGACTTCTACTGGGACCTAGGGGCTCGGATCCATCACGACAAAGAAGTCTTCTTCGATGTCGGCGATGCACTGAAGGCAATCGGTGCCGACATCGGCCATGCGTCTGCATTCGATGATGAAACGTGGGACGAAGAGATCCGACGACGAATGGGCGAAGGCTTGGCGTTGAGCGGGGACGATGTTGGCACGCCACTGATAGCCCTCGATGATGCCGATGGAACCCGAGTCGCGCTCTTTGGGCCCGTCATTACAAGGGTGCCTGATCGCGAACAGTCTCTTCAGCTGTGGGACGGCTTTGTTGCTCTTGCTACCGTGCCGGGGTTTTGGGAGGTCAAGCGAACGAGGACCGAGCGTCCCGAGTTCGGTGACCGTCCAAACTGATCTCTAGTCGTCGAGGTCGATGACGTCGTCGTCATCGAGTCCGTCGGCGACGGGTCGCCCACCCATGTAATGGGTGATCGAGTCGTCGTCTTCGGTCATCAGGTAGCGGAATCCGTCACGCTGACGCTCTGCGAGATTGCCAAGGTCGATCGACAGGTCGTGCTCCCATGTCTTGGGGTCGACCTTGATGACGATGCCGGCCCCGAGAACTCGCTCAGGGTCGACGAGGTCAATACGATCATCCTGCCAAATGACCTTGCTGGCCTTGACCCTCGCTTGCAACTGATCGTTGCAGCGGAGGTAGACCCAGCCACCTCGACGGAGGTAATGGGGGAAGACGCGGGCAGGCAGGGTGCTCTCGCCAATGAGGCCATCAGCGGTGCTTACCGGCATCGACATGTCGAGTGCACCAGCAAGCGGAGAGATCTTGTCGGCGGCAGATCGCGGACTCTTGGTGGCTCGAGGGGTTGGCGGCGGCGGCGGCGTAATCTTCTTGGGCATAGCCAGGCACTCAAGGCAAGCAACTGCTACCTCGTCGTGCTCACAGAAATCGATCGCTGCCGTTTGGGTCCCCATGCGTCTCCATCACCCTATTCTTGTCGCTTCGTATTCCGGACGAGCCTGCTGGCATCGTCCTGCTCCACCGCTCCGACTGTAGACCCAGCTTGCTGGGCGAGGTCTGAGCCTCAACACAACTGCAAGAAAGCTTACGAAATCGTCACGCGGCGTCGAATGATCCGCACGCATCATCGACCATGAGCATGATTCTTATCATCGACCGCTGAGATGGGTCGCGTCAGCGCGATGTCGAACCAGGATCTCCGATTGGTTGACCGCTGCTATTCCAGCGTCGTCACACTCAACGTGTTCGCAGCCGCCTGCTCGTCGCCGGCTGAGACGGTGACCGTGATGGCATAGGTCGTGTCGGCGTCAAGACCGGTGATGGTGCGTTCAGCTTCGCTTACGCAACCGCCTGAGCTGTTAAATGCGTTCTGTTCGGTCGTCGTCAGATTCGTCCAGCCAATGCGGTACGACACGCAGGCATTGACCGTGAGCTTGATGGTGATCGAATCATCGGTGGTTGTGACGAGCGAACTCGAGACATCCAGAGGTTCGTCGATAGGGAGCTCTACGGTACGAGAAGGGGACGGATCTGATTCGTTGCCGCCGCGGACGACAGCGGTGACCTCATAGGTGTAGGTCATACCGGCGACCACGTTTGCGTCGGTGTAGGCGGTGTTGGACACGGTGGTGAGAACGACGTTGTTGCGGTAGATCTTGAAGCCGGTGGGTCGTGGGCCGTTTGTTGGACGCTCCCACGTCAGGGCCACCTCGCCATTATCGACTACCGCAGCCAGATTGACCGGGGTGCGTACTCGACCGATCGTTGTCGTCGTTGTCGTGGCTTCGGTCGTCGTCGTTGTGGCTTCGGTCGTCGTTGTTGTGGCTTCGGTCGTTGTCGTTGTGGCTTCGGTCGTGCTCGTCGTGTCGGCAGTCGTCGGTGTGCTCGTCGATACGGAGGTTGTTGAAGCTGTCGATGATGTCGAGCTGTCCGTGGTCGATGATGTCGAGGCCGAGGTCGGCACCGATGAACCAGTGGTTGTTACGCTTCCAACCTCGCTCGTTGAGGTAACGGCATCCTCACCATTCGAAGAGCTGTCAGAGCCAAAGTCCGACGCAGTTTGGCCAGAGCCGTCGACCGTAATCGAGGGATTCGCCGGGTCGGTTGTTGCGAGGTCAGTTGGCGCCACGGCGGTGTCTTCGGCGGCAACCGACTCATTCTCGTTGGCATCACCGCGGGTCAGAGCGAAGATGCTCAACAGGGCGATCAACGCCACCATGGCTGAGATGGCGAAGAAAGGGACCAAGCGGAACCGGTCCAGATCGACGACCGGCTCTCGTGGCGGCAAGGCAGCGGCCGGTCTCGCCATCGGACTGGCGCTCTCTTGCAACAGCCGTCGCCCGCCGTTCGGAGGTGGAGCCGCTGCTTCGGGGAAGAGATCCGAGCCGACCGATGCGAAGGCCTCTGTCGGTTCGGTTCCGATGATCCTGGCCGAGGAAATGCTTGGTCCTGGCGCGAGCAGAGCGCCAGGGTCGAGACCGGTGGTCTGAGGTGCTGGCGGAGCTGAAACCGTTGTTGCAGCGGCCGGTATCGATGAAACCGGATCGGGAAACAGGCCCGTTGGCTCGCGGCGTTCATCCGCTGGTTGAGGGCCACCCGCAGCAGCCGACGCTTGCATAAGCGCATCGCTGAATTGGCGGGCTGTGTGGAATCGCTGCTCGGGTCGCTTGGCCATCGCTCGTTCGATGACGTCACAGATTGGAGCAGGGCACAGATGGCGAAGGTCTCCGACCGGGTTGTTCACAACCCGACCGATTACGGCCATCAAGTTGTTGTCATCGCCGGGGGCGAGGAAGGGTGGATAGCCCACGAGAAGTGCCCACAACGTGGCGCCGAGTCCGTAGACGTCGGAAGCGGGACTGGTAATGCCATCGAGGAAGGTCTCAGGAGCGCTGTACGCCGGCGTGAACGCGGTGCCTGTCGTGCGGGCGGTCGCGTTGGACGAGGTGAGTTTGGCGATGCCGAAATCCGCGATACGAGGCTGGTTGGCCTGAGTAAGCAGGATGTTCGCTGGCTTCAGGTCGAGGTGGACGACGCCTTCTTGGTGGGCTGCGGCGATGGTCTCGGCCGACACCTGCACATAGCGAACAGCCTCTTGCCAGCCGAGGGGACCGCTGTCGATGCGATCCTGCAACGATCCGTTGGCATAGAACGGCATCACCAGGTAAGGCTCGCCGTTGGCGGTCACACCGCTCGAGTACACCGGCACGATGCCCTCGTGTTGCGAGAGACGACCCATGGCCTTGCGCTCGCGATCGAATCGTCGAGCGACGTCGGGATCTTCACCTGAGTTGATGACCTTCACCGCGATCTCGCGATCGAGGTCAACCTGTCGAGCTCGGTAGACGCGCGACGAACCGCCTGTACCGATCTGTTCGACGTCCTGAAGGCCGTCAATGCCCAGGCTGGACACGTTTAACGTCACAATTCCTCCATCCGACTATTCAATGCTAGTGGGTTTGGGTGCGATGAGTCAGGCGCGTTCAGCGAAAAGCTGTCTGTCGAACCATCATGGGCCGCTCGTACTAGGGTCAAACTGGCGCTATCTACAGCGGTTTACGGTTCTCGGGCATGGGAGATAGGGGACTTCACCCCGGTCTGGTAACCCCGCCCTATGTAGCCGACGTCACACCCACCGTGTTAGGGACGATTGGCAGGAGCTGGACCTAGTTGGACGAGATGACGTTATCGAGCCATTCGTCGAAGGTCGTGGCGCCAATTGTCAGCACCTTGTTTGGGGTCTCATCGCCGGCGAAAACCACGGCGACGACTCTTCCGTCGTGGTAGACGGCGCTACCTGAAGCCCCCCGGCCGGTCGTCATCGTGGCAACGACCTGTCCGCGATGGATATCGCCATCACCCTCAGGGGCACAGGTCACACCAGGGGGAGCGTTATCGGGGATGTAGGTCTGCCAGTTTTTGTTGTCGCACGCAGGCCAGATGGCGAACGTGGTCGCTTCACCGATGACGGGTGCAGCGCTGGGGAGTGTGGCTGCGCCCGGGTCCCAGAACTGATTGGGGAATCCCACGCTGTAAAGCGGGTCTCCCAACGTCATATCTTCGGAGCTTCCCATCGAAACCGATGGCAAGCCGATGTCTCCAGCTTCACCGTCGATGACCGTGGCCTCGCCATCGCTGAACTCTGCCCGCCCGACGACTCTCATCACGGCAATGTCGAGGAAGGGGTGGAGCTCCAAGGGCTCGGCGACGTATTCGATGACCGCCGATTCGTCGATGTCACGAGTGACAGCCACGAACATGCGGTCCTCGGCCGAAATCACATGCTGGTTTGTCACGATGAGATCATCGGCCACAAAGAACCCGGAACCGACACTGTCTTCGCCGAGAAGCATGACCGACGAACGCTTAGCCTGTTCGAAGTTCTGGACGGGCTCGTTTGAGCCGAGCACCGTCATCACGAGCCACGTCAAGAGGCCGAGAACGGTGAGGCCAGCTGCAATGGCGATCGGCACGGTGTAATCGCGAGGAGCCTGATGCTCGCCTGAGGTAATGATCCGCAGCGGCGTACCGGCTTTGGGGTCGCCCAACGAGGCAACGAAGGCGCCCTCAGCCCTGTAGGGGTCGCGCAGGCGTTTGCCGTTGACGAAGGTGCCTTTGGACGAGTGATCCTCAATCCACCAACCACCGTCGCGATGAACGATTTGAAGATGACGGCGAGAAACCAGGCTGTGACGTTCGTCGATGTAGACCATGCACGACGGATCTCGCCCGATCGTGACAGTCGTTCCAGGTTCGAATGAGTAATCGTGGCTATCAACGCTCAGGCGCAGTGTGCCCACGATGATCTGGGTGGACGCTGGATCGCCGGACGCTGGATCGCCGGACGCACTGTCGAGCGCTGATCCGGAGCCATAGGTCGCGTCTGGAGGATTGTTCTCCCCGACGAGAACGTTTTCGATGTCGTGCTGGTCGCCTGAGCGTTGAGGCGACAAGGCAGGGGGGCTTTCGCTCAGCGTCTGTTCATAGGTCTGCCCAGACCCTGCGTTGCCCCGGAGGTCAATCACCGCATCTTGCTGGAGATCGACTTGTTCGGGATCGATGACCTGCCCGCCCTGAAACACGGTTGTGGCGGAGTCCGCGCTGGCATCGGCGACGCCGGTCAATGAATCGTGTGCCAGATTCTCCGCCGGAAGGACACGCTGGGATCCAGCATCGTCGATCGACGAGAGCGAACCATGAGGGCCAGCAGGCTGGGCGGCGACGGCTTCATTTGCCTGCCCGGCAAGCACGCCCAGCCCAGCAGATGGAGGCACTGGGGGTGGCCGCAGATCGATCACGGTGTCGTCGTCTTCGCCCTCAGCCGGGATCCGCGTCATTCGTAGCGAACCCACGATCGGCCGAAGCAGGATCTCTTCGCCAGCGACACCGCCCAAGCGGACGATGACGTCGGTACCTACCTTCCAAGTCGTGGTGAGTTTGACCCCGATGGGATCGTAGGTTCCATGGGTGGAGCGGTCGTTCGCCGTCCACGTGTTGTCACCCCACACCAGTTCGAGATGGAGGCGCGAAACACTTGGGTGCTGGAGTGGAACGTCGGCGGAGAAGGAACGGCCAATCTGGACCGGCGAGTCATCCGGCTTGAACCGGGCCGTGCCTGCAGGCCATGTGATTTCCAGATCGTGCATAGGTCGGTCTCCGCTGACAAAATCAATCGGCGCACACGTCTGTGTTGGCGCCGATCATCCTCCGCAACAAACGTTAACGCAGATTGCGGGTTAAGCGACGCAACTCTTCGGGTCGACGACCGTTCGATGCGTAGCAGTTGGAGCGTCCAAGAAACCCGGCCAGAGTTAAACACTCGGGCGGCCTAGGCCGCTGCTTACAGTGTTTCAGCGCCCTCAGCCGGGCAAACGTGTCGCGAGACTAGGCGGCAGAAATACTGTGTATGTCGCCCGGTCGCACGCGAACAACCTGTCGTTCGACGGCGATTGATACTCCCTTGGCTCCTACAGCCAGGATCGTTCCGTCGATAACTCCAGTACTGGTACGCACCCGAGAGTAACGTCCCAACATCATTGTGGGGTCGGTCGTGTTGTGCATTGCTCTTCACTCCTCGCCACTCTTCATTGAGTGACTTGTGTTGAGAGATCAAGGTTCCTCGTTGAACCTGCTAACAACGATAGCTCATCGTCGTGCGTCTGAGAAGTAGTGGGGGGCAACTTATCCCACGGTTGGGTCGATTGGCTTGCTCGGTCTAGGTCCAAGGGTCCACCTTTGAGGGCGTGAGGCCATGCGACGCCGTCGTTCAGCGTTGTTTAGCGCCTTTGGAG
The DNA here is from genome assembly GCA_937922045.1 of uncultured Acidimicrobiales bacterium. Taxonomy (GTDB): domain Bacteria; phylum Actinomycetota; class Acidimicrobiia; order Acidimicrobiales; family SZUA-35; genus JAHELU01. The sequence continues at coordinate 14,205 of CAKZXA010000068.1, forward strand.
GGACGCCCAAAGCCGAGCCACATCGGTTGCGAGATCTTCCAGGGAACCCTTGTTGTGGAGAATCGTGTCGGCAATCGATCGGCGCTGTTCGTCGCTTGCTTGGCTATCGATGCGGGCTTGAGCGTCGGACGGTTGCATGCCGCGAGTGGCCACGAGGCGATCAACCCGCTGGTCGAGAGGCGCCTCGACCACGACCACGTAGGTATACATGCCTCGGCCGAGCGTCGACTCGGCCAGCACGGCCATGTCCAGAACGACCGGCGATGAGGGAGCGGATTCGGTTGACTGTTCGATGCGCAAGGCAATCTCGGCGTCTATAGCCGGATGCGTTAGAGCGTTGAGGTCGGTCAGGGCATCTGCGTCGGAGAATACGACTGAGGCCAGCTCGCCACGGTTGATTTCGCCTGCATCGTTGAGAATCGATGGTCCGAAGCGGTCAACGACCAGGTCGAAGGCCGAACCTGTCGGCTCGAGCACCAGGCGTCCAAGCTCATCACAGTCAACGATGATGGCGCCGTGTTCAGCGAGCAAGGCAGCAACGGTTGACTTTCCAGCACCGATGCCTCCCGTGAGACCGATGACAAGCGGCTCATGGCTAGGCACGGCCGATGATCCGATCGACGGCGATCTCCAGAACAACTCGGTCGTCGCGCTCCTTTGGCTGGCGATAGCGCAGGGCGTATCGCCGAACCGCCTCCGCTACTCGATCAGGGTCGTTCGTGATCGTGGCCGAGCCGTAGATGGTGAGCCAACGGCCACCGTCGACCTGACACACCGCAACTTGCTGGCCCGGGGAGCGGGCGATGTTGCGCGCCTTGAAAGAATCAGCCCACGTGATGATGCGGGCAAGGCGAGCCTCAGGTTCGTAGGTGACCCCGACGGGCGTGACCTGCAATGAATCATCGGGGAAGGTGGTTGTAAGCGTGGCGAGATGACGATCGGTAAGGAACGTGATCACGTCGGTTGAGAGATTGTCTAATTCAAACTGCATGAGGAATCGACGCTAGCATCGGGCCTCGTCTATGACAGTTTCTGATCCGGCTCAATCATCAACCTCATCCGATAGCAGCTATGCCTTCGATCGAGAAACCTTACTCGTTCCAGTCGACGGCGGGCGCTTCACTACCACGATCCATCCCGACTGGAACATCAACACGAATCCGAACGGTGGCTACGCCATCTCGGCAATGGTCAGGGCGGCATGTGCCGCCAACGAAGCCCACCCCGACCCCTTGTCGGTAACGACGCAATTCATGTCGTCGCCTGTGCCAGGGCTCGACACCGAGATCCGTTTGGAGCAGCTGCGAAGCGGGCGGCGTGTCACCTCATTACGTCTCATGCTTTACCAGCAAGACAAGCTGCGCCTCTCTGCTTTGGCCACGATGGGAGACCTCACCGCTTCGAACGCCAGCTCCGACGGCGTCGAGCGTTCCCTCGTCAATGATGTGGCTCCCGACCTGCCACCCCCGGAGAGCTGCGCCGATAGATCAGCGCTCGATCAGGGCGTCGACCTGCCTTTGCTGTCCCGTGTCGACGTTCGCCTTGGTCCCGACTACGTCGAGCCTGGAACTGGTGCTCGTGCTCGTATGGCGGGCTGGATCCGCTTTCGTGATGGGCGCCCGCCAGACGCCAAATCCTTGCCGCTTTTCACCGACGCCTTCCCACCCTCAGTCTTCAGCCTCTGGGGTCAGATCGGCTGGGTTCCCACGGTGGAACTCACCACCCATGTTCGCCGGCGCCCCGCGCCAGGCTGGCTGAAGGCAAGCTTCGAAACCCGTGACCTCTCCAACGGCATGCTCATCGAGGATGGCGCTCTGTGGGATGAGAGCGGAGCACTGGTCGCCCGATCTCGCCAACTGGCCATCTTGATCTGACCGACTCTCTCGTCGCGGTCGCCCAGGCCAGACTGCAAGGTCGCCCGGTTGGCGCAAACCGGTCGAAATCGTTCTATCGTGAAGGGGTATCCGAACCACAAGGGTTCGTATTCTGCAAGAAAGTAGTTCAATGCCTACAGGAACCGTGAAGTTCTTCAATGCCGAGAAAGGCTTCGGCTTTATCTCTCGTGACGGTGACGACGACGTGTTCGTTCATTTCTCGAACATCGTCGGCGATGGTTACAAGAGCCTCGACGAAGGGCAGCAGGTCGAATTCGACGTTGCGCCCGGTCGCAAAGGTGACGAAGCCACGAACGTCCGCAAGCTTTAATCGAAAGTCCGTCAGCTTCTTCAAGCTGTAGGAAAAGATCGCAGCGAGCCACCGGCACTGTCGGTGGCTCGTCGCTTTCTACGAGTCCTCGGCAGCGGGCAGCGGATCCAATAGCTTGCGAAGATCGTCCGACGACGAAATCGTCTTTTCGTTGACGTAGCGATCATGGTTCTGCTCGATCGACCGCAGTTCGTAGCGGTAGTTGATCATGATGCCGAGCCCGCGCTCCCAGCCGGTATCGGTGGGATTGGCGAGCCAGTTGAGCCGATCCGCCCTGGCGCCGTTGGAGAGGTGAAAATGAGTGACCGGATCGAGTGCTGTTGCCCGAGCCGCATGACGTTCGTTCAGCACGTACCGAGCGGCCAGTCGGAGCAGGGGCAGCTTGGCTGCTTGCAGCAGCGAGTGGTTGGCGGCCGGCAGTGGCCCGTCGACGAGATCGGCCAGAAGACTGTGGGCCGTGCCGGGAGCACCCGGCGCGAGGTGTTCAGACTCGCCGCCCTCAAGAACACGATCACCCGAAGCGAGTTGGGTCGACAGCCATGACCTGAAGCCAGGCAGCGGCGAGAGCGTTGCGAAGTTCTTGATGTTGGCCACCTCACCCGACAGATCCTCCACCACCGACTTGATGAGGAAATCGCCGAGCGACACACCAGCAAGACCACGGTGGCAGTTTGAAATCGAATAGAAGATGGCCGTGTCGGCGTCGTCTTCAGCCGTGGCCGGTTGTTCCATACCGTCGAGGTCGGTGGTGGCGGCGGTTAGAAAAGGGGTGACCGAGTCTGCCATGCCCCGGGTGAGAGCGACCTCGACGAAAATCAACGGGTCGTCCGGCATGCCCGGATGGACGAAGGCATAGCAGCGTCGATTGGGGCCGAGGCGGCGGCGGAGGTCGTCCCACGACTCAATGGCGTGGACAGCCTCGTACTCAATCAGTTTCTCGAGGAAGGAGGCGGGCGTGTCCCATGTGAGTTGTTCGAGACGCAGGAGACTGACGTCGAACCACCGCTCGAGCACACGACGAAATTCCTCGTCGAGTTCGGTTAGCAGTGAGCTAGAACGTCGGTGAGCGATGAGGTGCTCACGCATCTCGACCATGAAGGGAAGGCCACCGTCGATGCCGGCGAGGCGGCGCAAGAGATGCTCACGCCGGGGTCGCAGGGCGGTGCGCAACGCTGACTCCGCTCGACGACGGGTCTCGCTGTCAGACGCCTGGCGTACAGCGTCGATCGCCCGGTCGACACCGTCGTCGTCGTGCCCGTACTCGCCAGCTAGCAGTTCGAAGAACCGGCGGCGGCCCTTGTTGTTGAGGGTGGCGTAGGTGAGGCCGATAGATTTCGCTCGGCGGCGGGCCGCTACCTCGCCCCCTTTTGTTGCGATGGTCTCATCGAGCAGGACCCGCAAACGCTTCAGGTCGCCATCGGTCAAATCAGGCTTGACCGAGATGGCCTGGCCTGAAGTCGACGTGTCACGCCAGCGTCGAACACCCTGCAGCAGGCGGATCAGTCGAGCATTGGCCACCATCGTTGCGCTGAACCCGTTTCGGTCTGTCGCTAGCCGCCGACCGGTGTGCCACGGTACGGCGTTGGATCTCCAGGGCGGGGGATTATTGGCCGGGTCCATTGCAGCTGCTTAGACAGCTGAACTGCAAGGTTTCGCCAATCGGTGGGTTCCCATCCGTCGACGACCTCGGTCCAACCATCGCCTCGCACATAGACGAGTGCAGGCATACGTTCGACACCGAAAGCGCTCACAACGTCGCGATCCGGATCGGGGAACACGAGATAGCGATCGGCCCATTCACCGAGGAACTGGCGGCAGCCTTCCTCTGATGTCGTTGCGACCCAGCCGACTCGAACATCGGCCGGCGCGTAATGATCGAGAAGACGACCCGCGGTTTCGAGAATCCACGAGCTTTCGTGGGTGTAGGGATCGATTGCGACAAGCAGCATCGGGTAGGACGTAAGCCAATCGCGCAGGGCGTAACCCTCGCCGCGGAGCGAGTCGAGTACTAGTTCGGCAGGTGCTTCGGCCACGGCCGCTCAAACTAGCGTATTTGCGGCCAGACTCCGAACTCTGAGCCAAACAACACAAGAACTTGTCACAAAATCAGCGCTCTCCAGCCGACTTCCTTGCTCGATCGCAGGGTGGTTCCGGCGTCTGGCTGTGCAACACTAGGACCATCATGCATCCCATCGAGCAGCTTCGATTCGTCGCCCGCGCAACCGGTGCCGATGCCGGCCTCCTGGTGCAAGAGGCGGCATCAGCCCTCACCGTCTTTCGATCAGATCCGGCCGCCCTGGTGGTTGCTTGCAAGAGACTTCTCGCCCGGCAACCGGCTGTCGGACCTTTGTGGTGGCTTACGACTCGGCTGGTCTTGGCCAGCGACGTGTCGCAGTCGGCACGCGAGGCAATCGCAGAGTTGGACGGAGACCCAACGAGCCGTGAGCTGGCCCATCTGATCCCCGACGGCGCCTCCATAGCCATCGCTGGCTGGCCGTCACAGACGGTGGAGGCCCTCGTGCGCCGCGGTGACGTCTCGGTGCTCGTGCTCGATGTCGAAGGCCAGGGCAGCGCTGTCGCCCGCCGGCTGGAGCGCGGCGGTGTCGAGGCCGAAGCGGTCGAAGGTGGGCGTATCGCTGGCGTCGTGGCTGAAAGCTCGCTCGTCATCGTGGAAGCAGCGGCCGCCGGTGAGGCAGCCTGCCTCGTCGACCCAGGAGCCGCTGGTCTGGCCGCCACCGCTCGTAGCCTCTCAACGCCGGTCTGGTTGGTCGCTGGTGTCGGCCGACGCATAGCCGAGCCCTACTGGCACGCTCTGGTCGAACAGGTGGTCGACCTGGAGCTGCCATCCTGGTTGCAGAATCAGGAGGTGCTGAGCTACGGACTCGTCGATCGAGTGCTGACGCCGTCGGGCCCGACATCCACCGAGGCATGGACGCCAACCGACCTCGCCTGTGCCTCAGAACTACTCGGTCGGCCCGTGTAAAACTCGTTTGACCTATCAGCCCGTTGGGTGAATCAGAAGGCGGCGAAGATCTCCTCGAAGGCCTTCATCTGACCGCCCGACGTCGAGGAGGGAACGAGGATCGGGGTACCTACCCCAGCATCGACCCAGGCTTGCACACCTTCTGAGACCTCGCCGACCGATCCATACAGCGTGCAATCCGAAAGCCACCGATCGGACATGGCCTTCGTGAGCGCTTCGCTGTCCTTGGCCGCCAAGGCCGCCTCGGCCGCGGCCATCTCCTCTTCGTAGCCAGCATCCGACCAATAGTTGCGGTAGTTCGGCAACGCCACATAGCCGGTCAATGTCTTACGGTTTCGAGCTGCCCCAGCTTCACGGTCATCGTCGATCACGGTAGGAATCATGTTGCCGATGAAGAAGTCGTTGTCGGCCCCTGCGGTCTGAAGAACAGAGACGGAATGGGTCATGCGGCTACGAGCTGCGTTGGCCCACACGGCGCCTTCTGAAGTTTCGGCCGCGAGGTGCGCCATCTTGTCTCGGAGGGTGGCCAAGGTAATCGGAGGCAGCGGGCCGACGGTTTCAGCGGCCTCGTGCATGGCCTCGACATAGGCGCGGGTGTCGGCCAGAGGCTTGCCGACCGAGACACCGAGCCGGTTGTGGACCGGGCCGTGCGTCACGCCGATACCCAGACGGAAGCGTTCGTTCGAGATCTCGTGAAGAAGGCTGGCCTGCATCGCCAGAGCCTGAGGATGCTGGAGATAGATCGGTTGAATCGCGGTGCCCAGCTCAAGTGTCGTTGTGGCCGTGGCCACGGCCAAGCACAGCCCCATGGCGTCCCCAAAGCTTGGACAGTAGATACCGGAGAAGCCCGCTGCTTCGATCCGTTGAGCCAACTCAACGGTGTGATGGCGACGACCGGGCACCGCGGTGAGCGCAAGCGCCGGTAGGAGAGAAGCCGCCATCATGACACCTCATCGATGTTGCGAACCATGGAGCGTGCGATCACCTTGAGACAGAGGGTTTCGTCTGCGCCCTCGAAGATGGAAAGCACTCTCGCATCGACGAAGTAGCGGCTGACGTCGTATTCCTCGGCATAGCCCATACCGCCGTGAATCTGCATCGCTTCGCGCGTCACCCACTCGGCGGCCTTGCAGAGGTAGGCCTTTACCATCGATGCCTCCATCTGCCCCTCACCCTTTGCCATCATGCGGCCAACCGAATAGGCGAATTGGCGACCGGCCTGAATGATGGCCGCCATGCGGGTCAGCTTGGCTCTGGTGAGTTGGTAGTCGGCGATGGCGACGCCGAAGACCTTGCGATCCTCGGCATAGGCTTTAGCAGCCTCATAGGCGGCCTGCATGAGGCCGATCGCTCGGGCCGCTGTTTGCAGCCGCCCGTTCTCGAAGCCCGCCATCTGGTAGTAGAAACCGCGACCTTCACCTGCGGCGCCACCGATCAGGTTGTCGGCCGGAACAAACCAGTTGTCGAGAGCTAGTTCGTAGGAGTGCATCCCGCGATACCCAATGGTGTCGATCGGACGACCCTCCATCTTGCCGCCCTCATCTTGAGACAGCTCGAAGCCGTGACCGTCGCCTCGCTCCTTCGGCACGATGAAGATCGATAGACCCTTGTGCCCGAGGGAGCGATCAGGGCTTGTTCGGGCGAGCACCATGAGCACATCGGCTCGAGCCGCGAACGTGCACCAGGTCTTCACGCCGTTGAGCAGCCAGCCGCCTTCTGTCGGGGTAGCCATCACCTTGATGCCGGCCACATCCGAACCGAAGTCAGGTTCGGTAACAGCGACTGCGTTCATGATCTCGCCGGCCGCCAGCTTTGGCAGCCACGTTTGCTTCTGGTCTTCGGTGCCTCCGGCCTCGATGGCTCGGGCCAGAATCTCCGGTCGGGTGATGAGCGAACCGGCGGCCCCAAGCGACCCCCGAGACAGCTCTTCGGTTGCAATAATCATGCCGTAGTAGTCGGACTCGCCGCCGCCAGCGAAGCCCCCGTACTCCTCCGGTATCGAGAGGCCGAACAAGCCCATCTCGGCCAAACCCTCGATGAGCTCTTCGGGGATGTCCCCATTGCTGCGATGAATGTGTTCTGCCTTTGGCGAGATCTGCTCGTCGGTGAACCGACGGAAGGTGTCCTGCACCAGCTCGAAGTCTTGGTCGAGGTGTCGGGGCCCATCCTCATAGGCCAGATCGGCGAGGAGACCAGGATCCCGCCAGGTGGTGACGAAGCTGAGGGAGCTTGCCAAAGGGTCGCCTTGGACATTCCACAACGCCTCGCGGCCCCAGATCTTGGCTGCAAGGTCGGCGAGAACGTCAGCGACGAACACGCAGGTCAGCTTGGCTTCAACGTCGCCCTTGGCGCCGTAGTCGATCATCGATCGGGCGGTTTCGAGTGCGGCGGCGGCGTGGGCGAGGTCGTAGGCAAGAACCTGATCGACATCGATCGACCCTGCTTCTGCCAATTTCTTGGTGGCGCCTCGAACGACGGTGGATCCGGCTTCGATGGCCGAAGCAGCGAGCTGCAGGTCTGGTTCTGGCATGCTTGAGGACATAGTTTCCCAGAATAGATCAGGACGTGTCGTGAGCAGCCAATTGGAGCCGCGCCAGGATTGGTGGACCGAACTCTGCGGCGTCGACCTCGTCGACTGGTACAAGAGCCATGGCCGCGATCTGCCGTGGCGCCATAGCCGGGACCCGTGGGCGGTGCTGGTGGCCGAAGTCATGTTGCAGCAAACCCACGTCGACCGAGTGATGGCCCGGTGGGGTGGCTTCGTATCGGACCTTCCGGATGCTCGGACCTGTGCAGCCGCCGGCCGGGCTGAGATCGTGGCCCGTTGGCACGGTATGGGTTTCAATCGGCGGGCTGTCAATCTCCATCGGGCGGCCGAACAGATCGTGGCCGAGCACGGCGGCGCGGTCCCCGATGACCTCACCGCTCTACTCGCTCTGCCCGGTGTTGGGGCTTATACAGCCCGGGCCGTGCGCGTCTTCAGCTTTGAGCTGGTCGATGCCGTACTCGACACCAACGTGGCCAGGGTGCTTGCCCGCTCGGCTGGGGCCCGCCTGACGCAAGGGGCGGCCCAGGCCGCCGCCGACGCCATCGTCGACCGAGAACACCCATGGGCGTGGAACCAGGCGATGCTGGACGTGGGCGCCATGCATTGCCGCCCCAACCCCGAATGCGAAGGCTGCCCCTTCTTCGCCGTGTGCGCATGGGCTGGGTCCGGGTATGTCGAGCCCGACCCATCGATTCGGTCGGCTGGTGTTTCGGCCCCCCAGTCGCGTTTCGAAGGCTCGGACCGTCAAGGACGTGGTCGCCTCGTCGACGCCCTACGCAGAGGTCCGGTGGAGCCAGGCGATCTGGCTGCGGCTATGGGATGGCGTGATGATCCGGATCGAGCTCAACGGGTGGCTGGACGCGTCATAGCTGACGGTCTGGCCACCCGACGCGACGATGGATCCTATGCGCTTGCCTGAGGGGCCTTCGAGGCGTCAAGCCTTAGGCGGTGCCAGCCCCTACCAGCCGGGCGACCAGAGCATCGAACGCCTCGTCGGCAATCGTCCGCATTTCCTCGTCGGTCCGATCCTGAATCGGATGTTGGACGAAGACGGAGTCCGGATGGAATCCGAGTGCGGTGCCCTGACGGTCGGCCGCGTCGACAAAGACATTGCTGGCCACAAAGACGGTGGGTACACCGCGACGCTCAAGATCGGTGCTGTCGTGCACACTGCACGACGTGCAACTACCTCAATCGGCTAACGCTTCGATGACGGCGTCGCAATTGGACGCGATCTCGTGGCGAAGGTCGACGGGTGCTGGTTTCGAGAAGGTCGGCTTCTGGTAGCGCTGAACGGTCGCTCCACTATCGGTCAGTCGCTGCTCAACCCTGTCGAGGAAGACGTCTCCGCGGGGCTTTGAAATATCGAGCAACCCGACCGTGAGGCCAGATAGGTTTGACGGTCGCTGAGACCTCGTCAAACGGTCGGCCGCTTTTCCGGCCGTCGGATCGAGCACGATCATCGACGGTGTCGGTGAGGAAGAGGCTGGATTTGCCATGCTGACTCCTTCAAATTGGTTCAGCTGCCGACAGACTCAGTCGGCGAGTTCAACAGTAACCGGTTCGCTCCCTTTGGGTCCACCTAACCAACCGCCGAGGATTGCTGAGAACAGTCCAGCGTCGCCGCCAGCGTGGACTATCTGCAGGCCACCTGGGCGGAATTTGGGTAGTTGGGTGCCGGCAAAATCTTGGGGTACGCCTTCGTCGATGCCGTCAACCCCGCGCAACAGTTCGTTGGCGTCGAGCGTCAACAACTGATCGAGTTCGGCTCGTAAACGCTGGCGATCCCATCCCGCTTCGCGGAAGATGCGCCCGTGTTCTGGAGAGACAACGAGCATGGCGTCGAAGCCGATGACGAGCTTGGGGTGCCCTGTTGAGCGCAGCGACTGGGCCATCGAGCGAACCAGCGATTCAGGCGAACGAGAGATCTGGTCGGTGACCGCGGTCGGACCATGGCCAGCGACGAGCGTGACTGCCGAGCGCCCGGGGGCGATGCCGCGCTCCACGGCCAACGGAGTGAAGGGGGAGTCATGCTCGCGCTCGGCGAAGCAGAAGCTGAGTTTGCCAGGCGAACCCATCATGCCCATGTCGATCTCGCCTGGGCGGCCGCCGCCGAGGTTGCGAACCACGAGCTGGAGGGCGCGACCGATGGTCATGTTGGCGCGGTTCCCCTGGCCGAACACGTTGTGGCCGGAGTTCATCCCGATGTGCTCTGCGATGGGTCCGTTCACGACAATGATCGGGCCGGAGAAATAGGTCGTGGCCAGGAGGCCGTGCATATTGAACTCGTCCGAGCACGCCGCCTCGACCGAGGCGAGAACGACGGGGAAGTATTCGGGTTTACAACCGGCCATTACCGCATTGATAGCTACCTGCTCGACGGTGGCATCGGTTAGGTCTGGGGGGATAGAGGCGACGACGTCTTCGGGCGAGCGGTTTGTTCCCGCTAACATCGCCAGCACCCTCGCCTCGGTGGGTGGCACGATCGGCAGGCCGTCGGTCCAGCCGCGATCGAAGGCGGCTTCGAATTCGTCCTCAAGCGAAGCGAACTCCACGCGCCGACTGTGTAGTCCGGCCCCGCCAAAGCGGGCTGCGAGTTCGTCGGTGAGCGATGGGTCGACCGAGAGCGAGCCGCATCCCGGACGATGCTCCGGAAGTTCGGCGCCGAGACTCGCCACCCCGGTGAACTGTTGCCACTGAGGCCGGGACCAGCCGACGATGCGCTCTTTCTCCTCACCGTTTTCGACTCGGATCAGGGTTGGCACCGTTTCGATGTCGTGATGCCAGGAGACAGACAGCGAGGTGTCATCGATGACAGCGTCAAGAGGAGGAAAGGCCGGATCATCTTGGGTGTAGATGGTGAGGCCGGTCTGTTCGCTAGCGAGGTCGGCCAGCACCGGCACGATGAGTTCACACGTTGCGCAATCCTTCTTGACGATGGCGGTAAGACCATCGGGTAGGAGCGGCGGTTGAGTGGCTGGGATCTCGGTCTTTGCTGACGTCACTGCTGCCTCCAGAAGCTGGTTCGGTGTTAACGCTACATCTCGGCGGGAGGCGGATCGAATCTTTCGGCTGGAGCGGGGCCGGTGCAAGACAATCGCAACGAGGTCGGTGCACGAGGATGAGACCTTGGTCGCACGGCTCGATGCTGTTGGCAGGGGTCAAGTAGCATCGATAAGGGAACCAGACCAAGGCAGGCCTGAAACGGATTGGCCTGAAACGGATTGAATGCTCGACATTACGTTCTATGGCGTCCGCGGCTCAACGCCGTGCAGTGGACCGGAAACCCAAGAATTTGGCGGCAACACATCATGTGTACTTGTCGCGGTTGGGGACGAGCCCCCGATCATCTGCGATCTCGGCACTGGCGTGCGTCGGCTCGGCCATGATCTCTCAGCCGCCTCAACGGAGCCGGTGCGAGCCTCCGCCCTTTTGAGCCACCTGCACTGGGATCACGTTCAAGGTGTGCCTTTCTTTGCTCCGATATTGAAGACCGGTTCCTCACTCGACGTGTACGGCCCGGTCCAGAACGGTCGGAGCTTGCTGGAGATCGTCGAGGAGTTCGTTGCCCCGCCGTTGTTTCCCGTCAGCCTCAAGCAATTGCCCGGCTCGTGCTCCTTTACCGAGGTCGGCAACCAGACATTCGCGGTGGGATCCGCCACGGTTACCGCCTTCGACGTCGAGCACGCAGGCCCAACGAACGGGTATCGGATCGATGCCGGCGGGGGATCGGTTGCCTACATCAGCGACTGTCAGGAGCCACTCGATGGCTCACGGATAGTGCCTGATGTGGTGCTCGAAGCTTGTGCTGACGTTGATGTTCTCATCCACGATGCCCAGTACAGCGCCGCTGAGCTAGCGCAGCGTCCGGACTGGGGTCATTGCACGCCCGACTATGCACTAGCGGTAGCGGTGGCGTGTCGGGCCAAGCGTCTCGTGCTGTTCCATCACGACCCCGCACATGACGACACTTGGGTCCGCTCGGAGGTTGCTCGGCTCAGGGAGGCGGCTGCGAGCCTTGGCCACGGCGACGGTATCGACGTGCTCGCCGCCTTCGAAGGTCTGACCCTGCACTCCACGTAGCCTCGACAGCGAGCAGCGGTATACGATCGGCAGCACGCGAAGTTGGTGCCACGAGAGGACAGAACCATGGCCGACAATGATCCAACGATTGACCCCGGTGACTTCCGGAACGTGCTCGGTCACTTTCCGACCGGTGTGACCGTGGTAACCGCAGCAGGTCCTGATCGCCCGATCGGCGTTGCCATCGGCTCCTTCGCCTCGATTTCGCTCGATCCGCCACTGGTCGGTTTCTTTCTTGGGACCGAGTCGGGAAGCTGGGAACCGATGAAAGCCAGCGGCCACTTCTGTGTGAATGTTCTCTGTCACGACCAGATGGAGCTGTGTGGCGTTATGGCATCCCGTTCCGATGACAAGTTCGACGGTGTCGATGTCGAACTTGCGGCCAACAGCGGGGCCCCGATCCTCCCCGACGTTCACGCCATCATCGACTGCCGTATTGACCAGGTGATTGAGCTTGGCGATCACAACTTGGTGGTCGGCCGGGTCTTGAGCCTTGAGCCTCGCCGTTCTGAACCACCCATGGTGTTCTACAAGGGGCAGTACGGCACGTTCGGTAGGTAGTCGCTGGTGATTGGCGTGCCTGAAGGTATCGGCGCTCGTTAGGCCTTCTGGGCCCTGACCGGGCAAATGACCTTATCAAGTGCACCCAAGAGGCGGGGATGGGCCGTGGTTAGCTGAGATGTAGCTAGCCAGAGGAGGCCCCGTGGGAACAGTGGCGAGAACGCGCCAAGAAGGACAGGCACAGTTTGAGGCGTGGGCGAGGGAGACAACCCGTGTCGACGTTGCGACGGGGCCAAGCGACACCGATCGAGGCCCGTTCTCCATTCGGCTCGGACCTGTCGACATCCACCTCGGCTGGCTAGCGGCCGCCGTCCTGTCGATCTTCGCTCTCGGTGCTTTCCTGCCTGCCGGGCTCTGGCTCCTGGTGTTCCTTGGCGTCATCATCCTCACCCACGAGGGCGGTCATCTCCTGGCGGCCAGGGCGGCAGGAATGAAGCCGACCGAGTACTTCTGGGGATTTGGTCCGGAGATCTTGGCCGTCGAGCACAAGGGGTGCCGGTACGGCATTAAGACGCTTTCCTTGGGCGGCTATGTCCGGATTGAGGGGATGACGCCCAGTTCCGAGATTCCCGAGGGATTCGATGAGGCCGACACCTACCGCGCGGCGCGCCACCGAGGTCGGTTGGGTACGATCCTGGCCGGGCCGTTCACCAACCTCGCACTCGCTCTGGTCGCCTTGTCTGCGGCCGAGTTGAGGGCGGGCCGGGGATGGCTCGGCGCTGGTGCCGAGGCGTTGCGGGTACTGAACCTTGTGATCTCGGCCACCGTGATGGCGCTGTGGAGCTGGTTTGGCAACATCGGTGGCTACCTGCAAGCTGTCTTCGGCGATACGAGTTCGGCGCCGGTGCGCTTCTTGTCGCCGGTAGCGCAGGCTCAGGTAAGCGGCCAGGTAGTGGAGAGCGGCGTTGATGCCAGCCTGTACTGGTTCGCGATCCTCTCCTGCGCTGTCGGGATCATCAACCTCTTACCGTTGCCGCCCCTCGACGGCTCGCATGCTCTTGTCGCACTGACCGAGGGCCTGGTCGAGAAGCTGACGGGTCGACGCGTTTCCTTCGATGTGACACGACTGATCCCGCTGGCCTACGTGACCATCGGTGCACTGCTGGTACTGTCGCTCACGGCTCTTGTCATGGACCTGCGCGATCTCGCCGTGCTCTAGCCACTGGTCGGCTGGGCTTCGATGGGTCGGTGCGACCCGCTAGGGTGAGCGCCCATGGCGATCTATGCGCTCGGAGGCCTTGAGCCCCGTATCCACTCAACAGCCTTTATCCATCCGCAGGCAACCGTCATTGGCGATGTCACTATCGGTGCCGAGTCCTCCGTGTGGCCTAGCGCCGTGTTGCGGGGTGATGAGGGCGCAATCGTGGTAGGAAAGCGCACCTCGATCCAGGACTGTTCGGTGATCCACACCACCGCAGAGTGGCCGACAACGATCGGCGACCGTTGTGTGATTGGCCACATTGTGCACCTGGAGGGCTGCACGGTGGAGGACGAGGCGTTGGTCGGCAACGGTGCCGTCGTACTTCATCGGGCCATCATCCGAACCCACGCATTGGTTGGCTCGAACGCCGTCGTACCGGCCGATCTTGAGGTCCCGAGCCAAGCGATGGCCCTGGGCGTACCAGCGAAGATCCTGCCCGACTCAGTCGATCCTGAGGCCATGATTCTGGGTGGCGTCGAGAGCTACGTTCAGAAGGCGCTGCTTTACCGGTCGCAGCTGCGACGCCTCGACTGATCGTCTGTTTTCACTCCAATACACGGTCGTTGTCACTCCAATACACGGTCGCCAAGATTCGGTGGTCTTTGACTCCCGCAACACCGTCAAGGTTTGTTACTATCTAGGTAGTGTTAATTGCCCCTGGTGCGCCTGCTTGACGGCGGGTGGCTGCCACCTTAGGAGTGCCGATGACGATCACGCCCGACAATCTTGACCTCAGCCGCTACAAGCTCGGCTGGAGCGACCAGGAAGACTATGTCTTCAAGCCCAAGAAGGGCATCTCGGAGAACATCATCCGGGAGATGTCATGGATGAAGGGTGAACCGGACTGGATGCTCGACATGCGTCTCAAGTCCTTCCGGCACTTCGAGAAGCGCCCGATGCCCAACTGGGGCGGTGATATGTCCGAGATCTTCTTCGACGACATCTTCTACTACATCAAGCCGACCGAGGGTCAGGTTGATAAGTGGGAAGATCTCCCCGACGCCATCAAGGACACCTACGAGAAGCTGGGCATCCCCGAGGCCGAACGCAAGTATCTGGCCGGGGTGACCGCCCAGTACGAGTCGGAGGTGGTGTTCCACCGCAACCGCGAAGATCTCGAACGTCTTGGCGTGATCTTCTGCGACATGGACACCGCGCTCCGGGAGTACCCGGAGTTGGTCAAGCCCTACTTCGGCAAGATCATCCCGATGAACGACAACAAGTTCTCCGCTCTGAACACTTCCGTGTGGTCTGGCGGCTCGTTCATCTATGTTCCTCCCGGCGTTGAGGTCGACCAGCCTCTCCAGGCCTACTTCCGTATCAACGCCGAGAACATGGGCCAGTTCGAGCGCACCCTCATCATCGCCGACGAGGGTTCGAAGGTGCACTACATCGAGGGCTGTTCAGCTCCGGTCTACACGTCGGACTCACTCCATTCCGCCGTGGTGGAGATCGTGGTGAAGCCGAGCGCTCACGTTACCTACACCACCATTCAGAACTGGTCGAACAATGTGTTCAACCTGGTGACCAAGCGAGCTCGTGTCGAAGCCGAAGGTCACATGGAGTGGATCGACGGCAACATCGGCTCCCGCCTCACCATGAAGTACCCGGCCGTGTGGCTGGTTGGCCCCAAGGCCACAGGTGAGGTCTTGTCGGTGGCCTACTCCGGTGCCGGCCAGCACCAAGACACCGGCGCCAAGATGGTTCACGCCGCTCCGGAGACAACCTCCAAGATCGTGGCGAAGTCGATCTCGAAAGACGGCGGCCGGTCAAGCTATCGCGGCCTGATCCGGGTTGAGGACGACGCTTATGGCTGCAAGAGCCATGTGCAATGCGACGCCCTAATCCTCGACGATCATTCGATCAGCGATACCTACCCCTACATGGAGATCGGTGCGCTCGATGCTCAGATCGGCCACGAGGCGACGGTTTCCAAGGTTGCTGATGAGCAGCTCTTCTACCTGATGAGCCGTGGGCTCTCAGAGGAACAGGCGATTGGCATGGTCGTAAACGGTTTCATCGAGCCGGTGACCCGCACCTTGCCCATGGAGTACGCCGTGGAGTGGAGCCGACTCATCGAGCTCCAAATGGAAGGTAGCGTCGGCTAGTTCTACGCTCGCCGAGAACATTGCAGCCCACCCGTGAGGGTGGGCTGCAGTCGTTTTATGCGACCGGTCGGGTCAAAAAACCCACCGACCTTGTCGAGCGAGGGCTAGGCCTCGCTGTCACCCATACCTGGAATCTTGTCGGCGATGCCTTCAGCCTTGTCGACGGCGCCGGTCACCTTGTCGCCCATGTCGCCCGGTAGTTTGCTGGCGTGCTCGTCGGCAAGCGCCTTGGCCTGATCGGTGCTGCCTTTGGCCATACCGAACATTTCCTTGGCCTTGTCCAAGAAGCCCATGTGGCTCTCCTTCTCGTTGGTGAAGATGATTGTTGATGCGTATCGAAACGCGTGCTAAACCCTATCAAGTTCAGTACTTGTCGGTTGGACCTGTGGATTCTGAACGGCTCTGACGGCGCGCCGACACGACCGGATCGGCGGGTCGGCGCGGGTTTGTGCGTCGTTTAGATCGCGAATTCATTACGTCGGGAACTTTCACGCCTGGTGGCGTCGTCTCAATCCACATGAGTTCGCCCCGGTTTGTCCACCATCCCTTCCCACAGCGAGCTGCTATCGGCATACTGCTGTCGTTGTTCGTCATGCTTGCCGCCTGTGGCAGTTCCAACGACGACAACGAGGCGACGGATGCCGAAGAGTCGTTCAACGATGTTGATACAGCCTCCGACTCGTCCGACTCCATAACCGACGATGCTGGCGATGCGATGGAACAAGATTCGAGCAGTGACGGCGATGGCGAAGCAGCCCTCATGGAAAGGGAAGAGGAAGCCGTCGACGACGCCATGGCTGATGCGCCGGAGGCCGTTTCAGCAGCATCCCGTGTCGCTGAGGACTCGGTGGCCGGCGGGTTCTTCGATTCAGAGCCTGAGGCTGAGCTGAAGGAGAGCAATACCTTCGAGGACTATGGTGTCCGACCTTTCGTCGAGACCGATGTCGACCCCAAGTCGACCTTCGCTCTTGATGTCGACACCGGTTCGTTCACGGTGGGCAAGCAATGGCTTGAGAACGGGGAACTCCCACCGGCTGAGTCGGTGCGGGTCGAAGAATACGTCAACAGCTTTGACTATGACTACCCGGCGCCGAACGATGGCTTGAGCGTGGTAGCTGAGGGCGGCCCTTCACCGTTCGACGCGAACAATGTGCTGGTCCGGCTTGGCGTGCAGGCCGAGCAGGTCGCCAATGAAGAACGTCCCGAAGCGGCGCTGACCTTCATCGTTGACACATCTGGCTCTATGGATCGCCACGACCGACTCGGATTGGTAAAGGACTCGCTGACCACGCTAGTCCGAGAACTCGATCGCGATGATTCGGTAGCAATCGTGACCTACAGTAACAACGCCGAAGTAATTCTCGAACCAACCAGCGTTGGTCGGAGCGATGAGATCGTTGCCGCCATCGAGAGCTTGCAGCCCGACGGCTCGACGAACCTCGAAGCCGGGTTGTTCCGTGGATATGACCTGGCCAACGAGGCCTTCGTCGAAGGCGGGATCAACCGGGTCGTGCTCGCTTCGGATGGCGTGGCCAATGTGGGCTTAACCGATCCTGATCAACTGGCTGAAACGATTCGTGGCGATGCCGACAAGGGCATTCATCTCGTAACGGTCGGTGTCGGTATGGGCAACTTCAACGATGTAGTGATGGAGCAGCTGGCCGATCAGGGTGACGGTTTCTACGCCTATGTCAACGATCGCTCCGAAGCTGATCGCCTGTTCGGCGACGACCTGCTCTCAACCTTGCTCACGGTTGCGATCGACGGCAAAATCCAAGTCGAGTTCAGTCCTGAAGCCGTCGAGACCTACCGTCTAATCGGCTTCGAGAACAGGGCGGTTCTCGACAAGGACTTCCGCAACGATGACGTTGACGCAGGCGAGCTTGGCGCTGGGCATCAGGTCACCGCGGTCTATGAGCTACACCTCCACGACGAAACCCGGATCAGCGACTACCTGGGCACCGCTCAGCTGAGGTGGCAGGATCCCGGCTCGGGTGGTGTGATCGAGACTCGTCTTGAGCTCTCGGCCGGCATCATCGAGAAGAATTGGGCGAATACCAGTGAGGACTTCCGGCTCGCCGTGACTGTTGCATCCTTCGCCGAGTCGTTGCGATACAGCCCTTACGCAGAGTCGGTTGACCTGGAGCAAATTTTGGCCGAAGCCGAGGCGCTGTCCCATCGTGGGCGGGTGAATGAACTGGTCGACATGATCGACCAGGCCAGGAGCCTCCGTTAGGCCGTTAGCTAGGCCGGCGACCCTGGGGAGAGACGCCGTTTAGCTAGCAAACAGCCCCGAGGACCAAACTGATCATGTCGTCGAGACTGGTCTGACGGTCCTCGGGGCTCATCTGTGAACCGTCGGAGATGAGGTCGGTGACGGTTGCTACCGTCAGCGACTTGATGCCGTGTTCTGCCGCAACGCCGTAGAGGCCTGCCGCTTCCATCTCGACGGCGAGGAACCCATACTTCTGAAGCAGGTCGAAAGTGTTCCGACCCTCGGGTTCGTAGAAGAAGTCAGAAGTGAATATGGAACCGATCTGGGCGGTCAGTTTCATTTCGTCGGCCCGGTTGGCAATTGCTCGAAGCATCTCCCAGCTGGCGGTAGCTGGAAAGTCTCGCCCCCCGAATCGAGCGTTGTTTACGCCCGAGTCTGTGCCGGCGCTCATGGCCACGACGACATCACCCAACTTGATGTCTGGCTGCAGGGCGCCACACGACCCGATCCGGATGATGCGAGTAACCCCGAAATCCTTGATCAACTCGGTGGCGTAGATCTGGATGGAGGGTATTCCCATGCCTGATCCTTGAACCGAAACCGGTGTGCCGTTGTAGATGCCAGTGAAGCCCAGCATGTTTCGGATGTCGTTGACCTGACGTACCTCGTCGAGGTAGTTCTCCGCTATGTACTTGGCCCTCAGCGGGTCGCCCGGCATGAGTACGATGTCGGCGTAGTCGCCGGGGTCGGCGGCGAGGTGAATGGTGCTCATGATCTGGTCCTCCAGTAGTTGGCGGCTGATGGTGTGAGCGCTGACGCTACCGTCATTGCTCACTGTGTTCGAACCCACGCCGACGCGGCGCCAGCCTGCCTACCGATTGATGCCGATTCCGTGGCAAACTCGATGTATGGCAATGCGGCAAGATTGCAAACACTTTCAGAGTCGAACGTACCCTAGCGGTGACACGATGCGGAAGTGTGCCCTCGATCTGGCACCCGAGGCCCCGTGGAAATGCCCAGAGGATTGCTCTCGTTTTGAGCGGCGCTTGGCCGATGTGAATTGGCGTCACGGGACGTTGGTTACTCCTCCAACCCCTGATCCTCCGGCCTCGATCGGCGATGGTGATTCGATCGCCGCCCTCCTGGACGAGGCCGAGGACATCATCAATGCGGCCGGGCCTTCGATCCGGGCGGAGGTTGATGAGGAGCGCTGGAAAGAGGAGTCGCGCAAGAAGAAGTCGCGACCGAAATGGTGGCCGTTCGGTCGTCGCTAGCACCGTTTCGCACGCCGTCGGTTCACTGTGGCCAAGGCCAACGATTCACTGTGGCCGAGGCCAACGATTCACTGTGGCCAAGGCCTTGGTGTAGGGCTTCTGAAACCGAAGATTTCGCGGGTTCTGGCGGTAACCTGAAGGGGTGAATTCCCCCTTCTTGCCCGTTGATGACGAAGCGCTCCAACGGCTCGGTGATCGGTCAGATCGAAACGCTCTGGCCGCTGTCGCTGCAGCGATGTCACTGCCGACGACAGAGACCGAACAGTGGCGATACAGCCCGATCGGCGAGCTTGCGCTGGATGGGCTTCAGCCAGCAACCGAGCCAACAGGAATAGAACCCCCGGTGTCGGTCATTGCGGGCGGCGCCGCCCGCGCGACCATTATCGATGGCTTCCTGATATCAGCTGAGGTTGCCGATGGTTGGCAGGCCAAAGGCGTTTCCATCGCCATCGCTACCGACCGTCTCGTGGATCTCAGCCCCTCCTTGGATACGACATCCGACGATGTGATCGAAAGCTCCATTTTCGACGCCATGCATTCGGCCTTTTCGCCGGGAGCCATCGTGATCACCGTGCCAGAAGGGGTTGCTGTCGACGAACCCATCATCGTGCGTAACCATCACGCAGGCGTTGGCGTCGCCAGTTTCCCGCATCTGATCGTGGAAGCAGGTGAAGCATCGTCGGTGGTGGTGATCGAGATTCAAACCTCTGTTGCCGGCAAAGCGCTCTCGGTTCCTGTGGTTGAGCTCAAGGCTGGCAAGGCTGCCAACCTCCGCTATGTGGCGGTACAAGAGCACGACACCGACCACTGGCAGATCGGTCGCCAACTATCGAACATCGACGGTCAAGCCACCTTGAACACCGATGTGGCCGCCTTCGGCGCTCGCTATGCCCGGATCCGCACCGACTCACGCCTGGCTGGCCGAGGAAGTACGGCCAAGATGTCGGCTGGGTACTACGGCGACGGTGACCAGATACACGACTTCCGAGTGTTCCAGCACCATGATGCACGAGACACCCGTAGCGATCTGCTGTTCAAGGGAGCGCAGGACGCTCGATCCGGTTCGATCTATACCGGCATGATCCACATTCACGAGGACGGCGCCGGCTCAAATGCCTTCCAAACGAATCGCAACGTGAAGTTGAGCGATGATGCGTGGGCCTGGTCGGTGCCAAACCTCGAGATCGAGAACAACGAGGTGCATTGTTCACACGCATCGACGGTAAGCCCGGTCGATGGGGATCAGCAGTTCTATCTACAGGCCCGTGGCGTGCCGCCCGTGGTCGCCGACCGGCTTATCGTGGCTGGGTTCTATCGTGAGGTAATCGATCGTATGCCGATGCAGGTTCGCGATGAGGTTCGACGCCTCGTCGATGAGAAACTCGACCGGCGAGATGGTGAGCGATGACTCGCCTCGATGTGTGCGCTCTCGACGATCTCGAAGCCGACAGTGCCAAGCGATTTGATGTTGATGGTTACCGCTTCGCCGTTGTTCGCCTAGGCGACGACGTCTATGTGATCGGTGACCGTTGTTCCCATGCCGATTTCTCCCTGGCTGAAGGTGAAGTCGACGTCAAGGAAAAAACCCTCGAGTGCTGGAAGCACGGTTCGACGTTTTCTCTTGTCGACGGTGAACCGACCTGTTTCCCCGCAATCAAACCTGTTCCCGTCTATGAAGCCGCGGTCGAAAAGGGCCGGGTTGTGGTGGTGGTGTCATGACAACGTCCGAACTCGTCATCTCAGGCCTGCGGGCTTCCGTTGGCAGTACTGAAATCCTCAAGGGCATCGATCTAACGATCCGTTCCGGTGAAGTGCACGCCATCATGGGGCCCAACGGTTCCGGTAAGTCGACGTTATCCCACGTCGTGATGGGCAAGCCGGGCTATGAGGTGACCGCCGGGTCGGTGACGCTGAACGGCGTCGAGATTCTTGGTCTCCCAACCTGGCAGCGGGCTCAGGCCGGGCTCTTCCTCGCCATGCAGTACCCAACCGAGGTTCCTGGAGTTTCTCTTAGCGATGTTCTCTCGGTGGCCTACCAGGCAGGGGAGCGGTCGGCCGACGAGCTCGATGATGTGCTGAAGGCCGAAGCCGAACGAATTGGGTTTGACCATGATCTTTTGCGACGCTCTCTGAACGTCGACATGAGCGGTGGCGAGAAGAAGCGCAACGAGACCCTGCAACTCGGTGTGCTGAAGCCGAAGATTGCGATTCTTGACGAGCTCGACTCGGGACTCGACGTCGACGCGCTTCGTCAGGTGTCGCGGCGGGTCGAGGCCGCCACCGAAGAAGACGGCCTTGGTGTTCTTGTCATCACGCACTACAGCCGGCTTCTCAACGAGCTTCGGGCCGATCGGATTCATGTCCTGGCCCAGGGGCGAATCGTCGACTCGGGAGGCCCGGAAATGGCTGAGGCGCTCGAATCTTCGGGCTACGCGGCCTATGGCGGAGATGCGGAAGCGGTTCCAGCGGCCGCCGCCGATCCGTTCGCAGATCCCTTCGCCTAGTTCCGGTCGTCTCGGATGCTCGCCGCCGCTATCGTCGTTGCTGCTGGAAGCGGTGAGCGATTCGGCGGCCTCAAACAGTTTCTTCTGATCGACGGTGAGCGTCTTGTCGACCGGGTTGTTCGCACCGCCTCGCAACATTGCGGGCAGGTGATCGTTGTGCTTCCCGAAGGAACTGAATGGGATGGACCTGAGGTAGCCGCTGTAGCTACCGGGGGAGCTCGTCATGCCGATTCGGTCCGGCGTGGCGTGGAGGCGATGATGCAGCTTGCGGCCATCTCAGGGTCGACCCCAGATGTAGTGGTGCTCGCCAGCTCTTCACATCCATTGGCGAGTGCTGGACTCTACGGCCGGGTGATCGGCGCGATAGCTGAAGGGGCTGACGCTGCGGCACCGATGGGTCTCCTGGCCGACGCGGTGAAGGAGCGAGATGGGGAGCGGGTGCTGCGCACGGTCGCCAAGGCGCAACTGGTCACGGCCCAGGCTCCCTGCGCTTTCAGCGTTGATGTGTTGAGAACCGTGTTGGCATCCGGCGATTCAGCACCGGAAGAACTCGAACTGGTCGAGCGTTCCGGGGGAGTGGTCGTTCTGGTCGAAGGCGAGGCCACCAATATCCATATAACAACCGAACTTGAGCTGGCGATGGCTCGACGCCTGGTCGGCCTCGTTGAGGCCGAGTGAGGCTGGAGGTGCAACGGGGCTTGGCGCTGAGCTCGCCTAGTGGCTGTGGAGCCCCGAGGTGCGAAGAAACGCGTTCTCGTTGAGCGATTCGATGACGCGGCGTCCGTCGGCGAACCGAACCCGATGGACCGAGGCGTGGGATGCTCGGAAGAACATGTCTACGCCGAGCCCCAGCAGCTCAGCGAGGTAGGCATTGATAACGCCGCCGTGGCAGGCAACGACGATCGTCTCGCCAGGGTGGCTTGTCACCGCGGCCTCAACGGCATAGCCAACTCGCCGTCTGAAATCGAGCGACGACTCGCTCTCGGGAAAGCTGTCCCAGCGCCGGGTCTGAGCGAACCGCTCGCGCGCCCCTTCCAGAATCTTCGGGCCCAGAATGTCGCGAGGCCGAGAGTCGAGAGGCAGCTGGCCGTAGAAATGAAACTCGGCCAGCTGTTCAACGACTTCGACGTCGAGATCGTGGTGCCCGGCGATGGGCAGGGCGGTGTTGTGAGCCCGCGAAAGGTTTGAGCTGTAGACCGCCGATACCGGCTCATCGGCCAGGTAGTCGCCCACAGCCTGAGCCTGTTTGAGGCCGAGGTCTGAAAGTGGCGGATCGATCCAATCCCCGTTGGTCGAATTCTCTGGGTCGGGCCAGTCCTGCTGGCCGTGGCGAACGAGGATAAGCGAGCCGGCTTCGGGGTGGCCGCTAAGAAAGGCTCGTTCGATGGGGGAGATAGTTGGCTTAGGTTCGGTCACAGGTTCCTGGTATCGGCTCGCGCCATGGAGATGGTAAGCATCATTGGGCGGTGTCGTTGCGTTGTTCGTCGATGGCCTGCGTCAACGTATTCCAGCCCAGGGTGGCACATTTGATGCGCACCGGAAATTTGACGACGCCTCGCAAGGCTTCAAGATCGCCGAGAGGAAGGTCCCTCGTAGCGCTGCTTTCTACGCTGGTGACACTGTCGTCGCCGCCGATGTCGGTCTCATGAATCGACATCATCGTCTTGAACGAGTTGGTCAACTCCTCGACCTCGGTCAGTGTTTTCCCCTTCACCGCGGCTGACATCATCGAGGCCGACGCCTGCGAGATTGAGCACCCCTGGCCGCCGATCTTGATGTCGGTAACGGTGTCATTGTCGTCGACGTTGACGAAGACGACGATCTCATCGCCACAGAGGGGGTTGAAACCCTCTGTCCGACGAGCTGGAGGGGCCGGAAGTTCTCCCTTGTTGCGAGGACTCCGGTAGTGATCGAGGATGATTTCTCGGTACAGGTCTTCGAGACCGGACACGGTTGATACTGCCTTTCGAAAGCGGGCTTAGATAGCGAAGAAGTCTCGGGCTGCGACCAAAGACTCGGCGAGGGCGTCGACGTCGTCTCGGTCGTTATAGAGATAGAAGCTGGCTCTTGCGGTGGCGGCAACGCCGAAGTGCCTCATCAACGGCTTGGCGCAGTGATGGCCGGGACGGATACACACCGCGTGTTCGTCCAGAATCTGGCTGACATCGTGGGCGTGGACGTTCTCCAACTCGATCGAGAGCACGCCGCCGCGCTCATGCGGCTCAGCTGGACCGAAAATCCGAATAGATGATCCAAGGTCGGCGGTGAGTTTGCGCAGAGCGTAGGCCGTGAGCTCAACCTCATGCTGGCGGATGGCATCCATGCCGATCGATTCGAGGTAGTCGATGGCGGCGCCAAGTCCGATGGCTTCAACGATCGGCGGTGTGCCAGCCTCGAACTTTGCCGGGGCGACGTCTGGCGTGAATCCTTCGGTGGTCACGTTGAGGATCATTCCGCCACCGCCAAGGAAGGGAGGCATTGCGGCGAGATGCTCAGCCCGTCCCCAAAGGACGCCGATTCCGGTGGGGCCGAGCATTTTGTGACCGCTGAAGACCACGAAGTCGGCACCCATCGCGGTGACGTTGGTGGACATGTGTGGGACGGACTGACACGCATCGACCACAACGATGGCGCCTGCGGCGTGGGCCGCTGAAACTAACTGATCGAGTTGTGTCAGGGTGCCGGTTACGTTGCTCATAGCGGTCACTGAAAGAGCTTTCGCCCCGTCGAGGAGGCGATCCAGCTCGGACAGATCCAGCCTGCCGTCATCGTGCACCGGGATCCATCGAATCTCGAGTTCACGCTCGGCCGCCAGCATCTGCCAGGGCACGATATTTGCATGATGTTCGAGCATCGAGAGCACGACAGCGTCGCCGGGCTTGAGGTTCGCTCGCCCCCAGCTGCCTACGACGAGGTTCAGTGCCTCGGTGGCGTTCTTTGTAAACACCACTTCGTCAGGGGACGAAGCGCCGATGAAGCCGGCGACCCTTTTCCGTGCCCCTTCGTAGAGATTTGTTGCCCGCTCGGCCAGCTGGTAAACGCCTCGATGCACGTTGGCATAGCTCGTAAGGTAGGCGTTGTCCATCGCGTCGAGGACCTGCTGAGGCCGTTGTGACGAGGCGGCTGAGTCGAGGAAAACTAGCCGGCGTCCCGCTTGTGTCTGGTCCAGGATCGGGAAGTCTTTACGTATCTTGGCAACGTCAAACCCCGTGGAGTCAGACGATGTCATTTGAAACTCTCGTAGCCGTCTGTTTCGAGCTGTTTAGCGAGCTCTGGTCCACCGGAGGCAACGATCCGACCATCGACCAGGACATGGACGTGGTCTGGTTCGAGATAGTCGAGGAGACGCTGGTAGTGGGTAATGGCCAGCACCCCGAGTTGAGGCCGCTCGGCCTGGATGGCCTTTACACCTTTGGCCACCGTCTGGAGAGCGTCGATGTCGAGGCCTGAATCGGTTTCATCCAGGATTGCGAGCTCGGGTTCGAGCACCGCCATCTGGAGAACCTCGTTTCGTTTCTTTTCGCCGCCAGAGAAACCTTCATTGACGTAGCGCTCCATAAAGGCGGAGTCCATCTCTAGGCGCTCCATCCAATCCATTAGAGAGAGTCGCAGCTCGAGCACGCTCATCTCGATGCCCTTGCGGGCGCTGAGCGCTTGGCGCAGGAAGTTGAGTACCGAAACCCCGGCGATTTCCTGCGGATACTGGAAGGCCAGGAAGATACCGGCCTTAGCCCGCACCTCGGTGTCCCAATCAGTGATGTCATCGCCCTGGTAGAGGAGCCGCCCATCTGTCACCTCGTACTCGGGCGAGGCGAGCAGCGTGGACGCGAGGGTGGACTTTCCCGAACCGTTTGGACCCATCAGAGCATGGATCTCGCCCGGTCGGATGGTGAGCGAGACCCCGTGCAGGATGGAGACCTGCTCGCCTGTCTCAGGATCGGGCTCAGCGGTGGCGGCATGGAGATCGTCGATCTCAAACAGAACGTCGTCGGACATGGCCATATTGTACGGGCGTTCGACCCCGAATTAACACAAGACGCGTAGTGTTAATTCGGTCTCGCCGCCAGCGGTTTATGGCGCCCCTTTAACCACTACCAACCGCGGTCGACCCACTGCTGCAACTGAGGTCGTTCGCTGCCAATCGTTGTGTTGTCGCCATGGCCCGGCAACACGATCGTGTCGGGTGGAAGAGTGAAGAGACGCTGATCGATCGAGTCGATGATGGTTGCGAAATCGCCACCGTCATAGTTGGTCGCTCCTGGCCCGCCAGGGAAGAGCGTGTCGCCGCTGAACAACAAGGGCTTATCTACCAGCTTGAAGCAGATCGACCCTGGCGTGTGCCCGGGGGTGGTTATCGTGTGCAGCTTGGCCCGTCCAACCTCGATCTGGACATCATCCTCCAGAAGGTAGTCGTAGCTGGGCAGCATCGCCGCGTCGGCTGCGGTCACCCCGACGAGGTAGCCGGCGTCTCGGACCTGAGGTACGGCCTGGATGTGGTCCCAGTGGCCGTGGGTTTCGAGGACGGTACGGACCCCGAGTGTCTCGCACAATTCGAGCAGCATCTCGTGTTCGTTGGCTGCATCGAGAAGAACGGCGTCGCCGGTATGGCGGCAGCGGATAACGAAGACGTTGTTGTCGACCGGTCCGACGACGACCTTGTGGACCTCGATGTCGGTGTCGCTCCAATGGAGGGTTTGGGCGGGTTGTGCGCTCATAGACAAACTCTACTCGGGCCAGACCACGGTCTTGAACTCGTTGATAACCACCGACTCGAAGAGCCCCGCTTTGGCGTAGGGGTCGTTCGCTGCGAAGGCCTCGGCCGCCGAGCGATCGGAAAGTTCAACGAGCAGACACGAGCCCGCCATGTCGCCAGCCTCGTTGAGCAGCGGGCCCGCCACTCGAATATCGAAATCGCGGATGTAGGCCAGATGGGCGTCCCTGTTGGCCTGTCGAATCGGAAGTCCGTCGGGTTTATCTTGACAATGGAAACACCAGATCATGGCCGCACCGTAGCATGGGCGACCCAGCGCTAGCCCGTCCTAGGTGGTGTTCCTGGTGCCAGACGGGGTTGTGCCCAGGCCGGGTTCGGCGTCCTAGTCGACGGCGATGAAGCCGACGGTTTCGCCTGCTTCGCCGATGAAGATGAGTCGTTGATCATTGATTGTGTAGCCGCTTGCGATGGCCACGCCCGACACGGCCGTATCGAGGTTGACCGTTTCGCTCTCCGATGAGTCCGGACAGGCAACGGCTGGGGGTGGATCGTCAAGCGAAAACGCTTCACCTGTGCCCTCCACATACGAGGCGGCGAGTCTTAGCTCAGGGCATGCACCGCTTGTAAACGTAATTGATTCGCCGTCGAGTACGACCACGACCTCGGGGGCCGACATCTCGGTCGTGGACGCCGAGCGTTCGACGCCGGCGCCAGCGTAGACGGTGTCGAAAAGCCAGGCTGTTCCGATGAGTGGTGCCGGTTCTGGCGACGGCAATGGTTGGTAGACGGCGGCGAATGTTGATCCGGTGAAGGTGATCCCCTGCGGATCGGCCGTCCAACCGGTGGCCTCCGCTAGCGCTCCGAGGTAGAGATGGTGAGTTCGCGCCCTGCGGGCAGCGCAACCATCTCACCGTCGAGTTCGAAGCTGACGAGGCGCCAGCCGCCCGCCAGCGAGACGGAGGTGCCGCCAGCGGCGCTGCCACCATCCTGAGCAGCCGTGCTGAGGGTCGGCTCGGAGCCGGTGCCATCACCACCGGCATCGATCGAATCCTCGCCGCAGGCGCTTAGGAGAAGTAGCGGAGCGAGCGCCGTCAAGGAAAGTGCGATGGGCTGAAAACGGTTCATGGGAGTTCCTTCCTACACCTATGACGACCAAGACGATGGTGCTGGTTCCCGAATCGACAAAGTTATGACGTCGCGTCGCCCCTGATCGGGAAGCCAGGGCGCCCTCGGCTGGCCAGGCCAAACGGCCTGTCTGCCATAAACATGCTTGCTCTGGATCGTGGCCTCTGTGGTATCTACCATTTTCGTAGAGCGAGGACGCGGCCCTGGGCAGCGCAAAACGTAGCCAGAGAACCGGGCGTCGGCGTGATCGAGGAGATGGTTGACGATGCGACAGACGTTGCAGCAACGGGTACGACAAAGCGAAGAACCGGGCCTCGGGCAGGGGTTTGGTCAGGCAGCAAGGCCCTCCTTGGGTGAACTACTACGATCCACGAGGCTGACCGCTGTCCTGGCTTGGATCGGGCTGGTCGCCGCTGTGCTTCTCGGCTCATGGTGGACGGCCCAAGCGGTAGCCGCGGGAGCGATGGCCTCAGTGCTACTCAGGCTCGCTCTTTCTGTCGGTGGTGGCACCTACTACCTGGTCATGTTCCGTGTTGCTCGTCGCAAGGATGCTGGCGCTTACCACGTGTGAGCGTTGAGGGTGGGTTTCTCGTGGGAATTGGACCGGGATCTGGTGTACTTGGGCGGTGAGCGCAGATCTGAAGGTGGTTCGTGAAACCGCTCTTGCGAGGGGTGATCGTCGGTCATCGATGGTCATCTATCGGACCTTTCGAAGCTTTCTCAGACAGGTTGTGAACCGTTGGTTGCGCCTGCGGTCGGAAGGGACTGATGTTCTCGACTTGCCCGGGCCAATGATTCTGGCGCCGGTGCACCGCTCCCATCTCGACAGCGTGCTCATCGCCACCGTTTCGAATCGTCGCATCCGCGCCTTGGGTAAGGAATCGCTCTTCACCGTGCCTGTGCTCGGCTATCTTTGTGCTGCGCTCGGCGCCATCCCGGTGCGCCGAGGTGAGGCGGCGAGTGATGCAATGAAGGCGGCTAAGGGCTTACTCGAACAGGGGGAGTCGATGATCGTCTTTCCTGAGGGAACCCGTCAGAGCGGCGACGATGTGGGTGAGCTTTTTGACGGAGCGGGATGGCTGGCGGCCCGGACCGGGGCTCGGGTGGTTCCCATCGGCATCGCCGGAACGAGGGAGGCGCTTCCCTCCGGAGCCAAGATGCTGAAACGATCGCAGGTCGTCATCGTCGTCGGCAACCCTATGGATCCGCCTTCGGCGGCGAATGGGCGGCGGGTCTCACGCGACGAGATAGCGGCCTACACCGTTCGGCTCGGCACCGAACTCCAGGCGGTTCAAACACGAGCAGTCGAGCTTCGTCGGTCTAACGTTCCCTAGCGTTTCTCCCGTCCTTGCAACCGTTGCCGGTGTCTTTACAACTGTTGCCGGTCGCAGCGTCGAGCTACCCTCAGAGAAGACATGCAGCGCCTGCTGAGGCGTTCGATGAATGGGAGAGTGAGTTCAGAAATGGCCCAAAGCGCAGCGAGCATCGACAGAGGACGGACCGACACCTCACTCCTTCGCCAAACCATTGGCGACAATCTCGCCGACACGGTTGCTCAGCATGGTGACCGTGACGCTCTGATCGTGCGCCACCAAGGTATCCGGTGGACCTATCAGGAGCTGGCGAACAAGGTCGATGAGGTTGCTCGAGCGCTTCTAGCCGCTGGTTACCGCAAAGGTGATCGGCTAGGTATCTGGGCGCCGAACTGCGCCGAGTGGGTACTGACCCAATTCGCCACCGCACAGATCGGCGTCATCCTCGTCAACCTCAATCCGGCCTACCGCACCCATGAGGTTCAGTACGCACTCGACCAGTCAGGTTGCAAAGGGCTCGTGGCCGCAGCCACCTTCAAGACCAGCGACTATGTCGCCATGGTCGATGAGGTGCGGGGCGACCTACCCGAGCTCGAGGACGTCTACTTCATCGGGACCGAAAGCTGGGACGAGCTACTGGCCGGGGCCTCGGCGGTTACGAGCGCCGAGGTCGGCGCCATCAGCGCCACACTCGATTGCGACGATCCGATCAATATCCAGTACACCTCTGGCACCACCGGTTTCCCGAAGGGTGCCACGCTCAGCCACTTCAACATTTTGAACAATGCGTTCTATGTAGCCGAGGGTTGCGCCTACACCCACGAGGATCGCGTCTGTGTGCCGGTGCCGTTCTACCACTGCTTCGGCATGGTCATGGGTGTGCTCGGGTGCTCAACCCACGGTGCGTGCATTGTTGTGCCTGCCGATGCCTTCGATCCGGTCGAAACGCTGGCGACACTCGACGAGGAGGCGTGCACCAGTCTCTACGGCGTGCCGACGATGTTTATCGCAATGCTCGGTCACGTCGATTTCGACAAGACCGACCTCAGCGCCTTGCGAACCGGCATCATGGCCGGGTCCCCCTGCCCGGTCGAGGTGATGAAACAGTGCATCGAGCGGATGCATATGGACGAAGTCACCATCTGCTACGGCATGACTGAGACGTCGCCGGTCTCGACCCAAACCGCGGTCGACGATCCGATCGACAAGCGGGTGCAAAGCGTCGGACGCGTCCACCCTCATGTCGAGATCAAGGTCATCGATCCCGAAAGTGGTGAGATCGTACCTCGGGGAGCCTCCGGCGAATTCTGCACCAGAGGCTACTCGGTCATGGTCGGCTACTGGAATGACGCTGAGCGTACGGCGCAGGCCATCGACGAGGACGGCTGGATGCACACCGGGGATCTGGCCGAGATGGACATCGATGGCTATGTCAACATCGTCGGGCGGATCAAGGACATGATCATTCGAGGCGGCGAGAACGTGTATCCCCGAGAGATCGAAGAGTTCCTCTACGGCCATCCGAAGATCAAGGACGTGCAGGTGATCGGTGTTCCCGACGTCAAGTACGGCGAACAGGTAATGGCTTGGGTTCAAGTCGAAGATGGTCACGAGTTGTCCGAAGACGAGGTCAAGGAGTTCTGTCAAGGCAAGATCGCGCACTACAAGGTGCCGCGCTACGTCCACGTGACCGATGAGTTCCCGATGACGGTTACGGGCAAGATCCAGAAATTCAAGTTACGCGACGATGCGATCGAACGACTCGGCTTGGCTGATGCGGCCGCGGTCGAGACAGCCTAGTTGAACGCCTCCGTGCCATCACCGCAGGAATCGCCCGTCACAATCGAGGTCGATATTTGGTCCGATGTTGTCTGCCCCTGGTGCTACATCGGCAAACGTCGATTCGAGAGTGCTGTCGCCCAATACACCGAACGACGCCCCGAGGTGGTCTTTGAGGTTCGTTGTCGAGCCTTCATGCTGGACCCGTCGGCACCTGAATCACCGGAATCGGTTCTGAAGATCTATGAACGCAAGTTCGGTGGCTCAGTGGCCGCCAGGTCGATGATCGACCGGGTAACCGCTGAGGCCGAGGGGGAGGGCTTGGTCTTCAACCTTGATCGGGCTCAGCGGGCCAACACGTTGTCGGCCCATCGTCTCCTCGTCCTGGCCCGCGAACATGGTGTCCAAATGCAGATGAAGGAAGAACTGATGGCCGCCTACTTCACGGATGGTGTCGACATCGCCAACCAAGCCGACCTTGTGGCCCTTGCTGTCGAGGCGGGCTTGGACGAAGCGACCGTGGCAGCATGGCTGGCCGACGGCCAAGGGCGCAACGACGTGATCGCCGATCTGAAGACCGCGACAGAACAGGGTATTACTGGCGTGCCCGGGTATGTCTTCAACCGATCCGGTCTCGTTGCCGGCGCGCAGCCGGATGAAGTATTCATATCTGTTTTCGACCAATTGATCGGAGCTTGATGACCACCGAGTCGCCCCTGTGGGCGCCAACGCCTGAACAGATCGCCGCTACCCAGATAGACCGGTTCCGGCGGGAATGTTGGCCCGAGGCCTCAACCAGTCACGAGCTTTGGAAGGCATCGGTGGCTGAGCCTGGCCGTTTCTGGCGTTCGGTCTGGGAATGGTGCGACGTGCTTGGCGAACCCGGCGATCGAGACATCGAGCATGGGGAAACCTTTCGTCAGTCCACCTTCCTGCCCGACGCCACGCTGAACGTTGCCGAGAACCTGCTCGCCGAGCGCGAAGGCGCCGACGATGTTGCCATAATCGCCCTTGGCGAAGCGACGACACCGGGTGGGGCCCCAACCGAGGAGCACTGGAGCTGGCAGAAGCTACGAACCGAGACAGCATCGTTGGCCGCTGCTCTGCGCTCAGCCGGGATCGAATCGGGTGACCGGCTCGCGGCGTGGATGCCCCATCGGCCGGAAACCGTGGTTTCGTTCCTCGCCGCAGCCTCGATCGGGGCTGTGTTCACCTCAACGTCGGCTGACTTCGGTGTCGACGGGGTCGTCGACCGCTTTGGCCAAACCGAGCCTCGTGTTCTCGTGGCTTCCGTCGGGTACCGGTATGGCGGTCGCTTCTTCGATCTGACCGATCGCTTGGTAGAGATTGCCAGCCAGCTGCCGTCGGTTGAGATCGTGATCGTGGTCGGTGCCGATGATGAGGCTGTTCTTCCCTCTATCGATGGATGCAAGGTTGTCGGCTGGCAGGCGTTGGTTGGGGCTCACAGCGGCGCTGAGCCTCACTACGAACCCTTGCCAACGAACCATCCCCTCTACGTCTTGTATTCGTCGGGAACGACGGGCAAACCCAAATGCATTGTCCACCGCAGCGGCGGTGTGCTGCTCAAACATCTGAGCGAGCAACGATTTCACAGCGACATCAGAGCCGGTGATCGAGTCTTCTACTTCACGACATGTGGCTGGATGATGTGGAACTGGCTCGTTTCGGCCCTTGGATGTGGGGCCACGATCGTCCTCTACGACGGAAATCCGGCCCACCCCGGGCCCTCGGTGCTGTTTGAGGCCGCCGAAAGGTATGGCTTCACCCTCTTCGGTATCTCAGCAAAGTTCATCGATGCGGTGATGAAGAGCGGCTACCGACCTGTGGATCACGTCGAGCTGAATGAGCTGAGGAGTGTATGCTCCACCGGTTCGCCGCTGAGCCATGAAGGCTTCAGCTGGATCTATGATGCTCTCGCTCCGGATGTGCACCTCGCGTCCATATCGGGCGGTACCGATCTTTGTGGCTGCCTGGTCCTGGGCGACCCGACCCGACCCGTCTATGCCGGCGAAATCCAAGCCAGCGCGCTTGGCCTCAAGATCGACGTCTACACCGACGAGGGGGGCACGGCGCCGGTCGGCGAAAAGGGAGAGTTGGTCTGTGTGAACCCCTTCCCGTCGATGCCTCTGCGGTTCTGGGGCGCAGATGGCGAGGAGCGCTACCAGGCTGCCTACTTTGACCGGTTCGCTGAGCTTGGTCCGGCCAACGTTTGGGCCCACGGCGACTATGCAGCCTGGACCGTCAACGGTGGCATGGTCATCTTTGGTCGCTCCGACGCCACGCTCAACGCGTCTGGTGTTCGAATCGGTACGGCCGAGATCTACCGCATCGTTGAACAGATGGACGAGGTGCAGGAGTCGATAGCGATCGCCCAGGAATGGGACGGCGACACTCGCATCGTCCTCTTCGTGCGGCTGACGCCGGGAATGCTTCTCGACGACGACTTGACGGCGCGTATACGGCGAGACCTGCGGGCGAAAGGCTCGCCTCGGCATGTGCCGGCCGTTGTCGTCGATGTCGAGGACATTCCCCGCACCCGTTCGGGCAAGATCGTCGAACTTGCGGTAACCGATGTTGTTCACGGTCGGCCGGTTAAGAACACCGAGGCGTTGGCCAATCCCGAAGCCTTGGATCAGTTCTCCAATCGGTTGGAGTTGGTGTCGGGTCCCTGAGCGGGCACACTTCTTGCTCGATGGATCAACCTCAGATCGAAGCGTCCGTTCGTGCCATTCTTGCCGCCGTAGGAGAGGATCCTGACCGGGATGGTCTGCTCGACACGCCTGCTCGGGTAGCGCGAGCCTATGGCGAATTGCTGCGCGGCTACGCCGAAGACCCCGCTGATCATCTCGATCGGCAGTTCGATGTGGACCACGACGAGATGATTCTGGTACGCAACATCGCTTTCAGCTCGATGTGTGAGCATCACATGTTGCCCTTTATCGGCCAAGCCCACGTGGCCTACTTGCCAGGCGAAGGCGGCAAGGTCTGTGGATTGTCGAAGCTTGCCCGCGTGGTCGACGGCTACGCCAAGCGACTGCAGGTGCAAGAACGACTGACGAGCCAGATTGCCGATGCCCTGGTCGAACGGCTCGATCCGGCAGGGGTTCTTGTCGTGCTCGAAGCCGAACATCTTTGCATGACCATGCGAGGTGTTCAGAAACCTGGGGCGGTTACGACGACATCAGGTGTTCGTGGCTTGTTCAAGCGAAACGCAGCCACTCGGGCCGAAGCTTTAGGACTTATCCAATCCAGTCGGTAGCGACCGTCGGCCAGTGCCTAGATCGCCACGGGTCGTTGTCCATTGGCGAAACGTTCGGCCATCACCAACAACACCGTCCAGTAGCCCCCGATGGGCTTCACCAGATCTGATTTCACGACAGTAATCGGCTCGATCTCGCCGCCGGGTACGTACTGATGGGCGTCGAGGTGTTCAACATCGTCGGCGAGCAGGGCCAGCAGGCCGCTGGCCGATGTCTCGGCGAGCCCCATCACCTCGTCTGGGTCGGGGTTGAACTGGTCCAGTGGGCGATCGTCCGAGAGGAAGAAGACATGGGCGAGCTCACGGTTGGTTCCCTCTCCGGCGTCGTCGGCGAGGAGGCGAACGCCGAGTGGCACGAGCAGGTCTTGGTCGACTTGGATGCCGACCTCTTCCTCCAGCTCCCGGATGCCGTCGAGCGGCGATTCCCCGGCGAGCAGGTGACCGGCGGCTGAGAGGTCGAGCAGCCCGGGAAAGGCTCGTGCCTGTTGATGTCTCAGCTGGAGGACGACCCTCGCCGGGGCTTCGGGGCGGATGATCAGACAATGAAAGACCTGGTGCCACTGGCCATCAGCGTGCACCTGTTCGCGGCTTGCAGTGTCCTCGTAGGCGCCGGTCGGTGAGACGATGTCGATCATTTCTGGAACGGGATCATTCATGATGGCTTGCTCGTGTGGCGCTGGTTCTGGGCGGCTGCGGTCTCGACCAGTGGCCTCGACCACACCATCGACATCGCGGGCGATGACCCGGAGGCCTTCTCCGATGCGGTCGATGGCTTGATGAGGGGTTCAACGACATTGGCGATGTCGGCGCCGGAGCGGCGCCTGCCGGGCAGGCCGATGAGGGGCTTCGTCATAGTTTCTCAGACTGTATCGCGAGGCTGACAGCGGCGGCAGGGGCGGGCTGAAAGGAGGTCCGGGGCTAAGTTTTGCTGGCGAATGGCCGAGGGAGGGAAGCAGCCCTAGGGGCGAAGGCAATTGCTGCAGCGATCAGCCGTTGCCGGAGATTCCTAACTATCCGACACGGAAGGAAGATGTGAACTCGGACGAACCAACAAGTGCCTATAGCCGGTACCGCGTTCTCTGGCCTGATCATCTCGGCCTCGCTCGGGGCAAGTATCTCCCGGCGCGCTCGGCCAGCGGTGGCACGTCGTTCTCCATCGGGGTCTTTCTTCAGAGCTACGACCGGGTGCTCTACGATGTTTCGTCTGGCATCGATTCGGTTGGTTTGCCTGATCTCGATGCTGTCTATGACCTGGAGCGGGCGCGTCCTGGTTGGGAACCGGGCACAGGCATTGTGATCGCCGACTTAGTCCTCGACGACGAGCCATTCGAAACGTCGCCTCGGCAGGTGTTGCGGAGGGCGATCGAGGCGTGGCGAGACCAGGGTTTCAGCCCGGTCGTCGGTTTCGAACTCGAGGCCTACCTTCTCCATCTGAATGAAGAAGACGATTGGGTTCCGGTGCCCTCGCCCTCGTCCTACCTCTACGGCACTGGGGCGCACGCTGATTCGACCGGCGTGATCGATGAGATCATGGAGAAGGCCGAGGCAAGTGGCATCCCGATCGAGTCTGTGAACGGCGAGTTCGACGTGCCGCAGTTCGAACTCACGCTCGAGTTCGCCGATGCGTTGACGGCGGTCGACAACGCCTTCCTCTTCAAGGAACTAGCGCGAGAGGTTGCACACGGCCATGGGCTAAAGCTGACGTTCATGGGCAAGCCGGTCGCCGAAAAAGCCGGTTCGGGGCTTCACATCAATCTTTCGATGGCCGACGATCAGGGAAACAACGCCTTCGCCGACGACTCGGAGGGGGATGGGTTGTCGAAGCTGGCCCGACAGGTCTTGGCGGGACTACTCGATCACCACGAAGCGCTGTCCGCCATGTGCGCTCCTACGGTCAACGCTTACAAGCGTCTTGTGGCAGGCGAGTTTGTTGGTCAGTGGGCCAATTGGGGATACGACCACAGAGCGGTTGCGGTCCGTGTCCCGCCTCAACGTGGGCTTCGGACCCGCCTTGAGCATCGCCTCTCTGACGGTTCGGCCAATCCCTATCTGGCGACCGCTGCAATTCTGCAGGCGGGCCTTCTCGGAGTCGAGGATTACCTCTATCCCGAAGAGGCCGAGACTGGCGATGGTCTCTCCAGCCGTTCAACGGAGAGACGATGCCCCGAGACGCTCGGCGCCGCAGTCGAAGCCTTGCTCGCGGACACCGCGCTTGTAAACGCTGTCGGCGCCGACGCCGTGAACAATTTCTGCGACCACAAGACGATCGAGTGGCGTGTCTTCACCGAGGTCGAGCCCCATTGGCGCGACAAGTCGGACATGATCACGGCCTGGGAATACGAGACCTATCTGCCATTCCACTGAACGATCGTCTACCCTCGAAAGGGTGCGAGTACGGGCGCCTGGATCATCGGCCAATATCGGTCCCGGTTTTGACGTACTGGGCGTGGCGGTTGCCCGCTACGCCTGGGTCGAAGACCATGGAGACGGCGAACCTTGCGCGCCTGGCCATATCGCCCGCGTCGCCTACGAGCACGCTGGAGGCACCGAGCCTATCTGGTTCGACTTCACCGTCGAACCGGCGCGCGGTTTGGGGTTCTCGGCTGCGGCTCGAGCCGCTGGGGCCGTGCTGGCCCGTTTGCAGGCCGGTTCGTCGCGGGAGCAGGCACAGCTCGAGGCCTACGATGTGGTTGCCGAGATCGAGGGCCACGGGGACAACGCTGCCCCTGCCGTCTTCGGAGGCTTTCATGTGATCGCCGGCGACGTACGCCATCGTGTTGCGGCCAAGTTGCCTGGGCAACTGTTGTTCTGGGTCCCCGACACCGCTACCGAAACAAACAAGTCTCGAGCCATGCTGGACCCGCTGGTCAGCCGGGCTGACGCTGTCTTCAACGTGGGTCGGGCCGCCTTGCTGATGGCCGCTCTCTACGAATCCCGGATCGACCTCTTCCGCACCGCTACCGACGATCGATTGCATCAGCCGGCCCGCTTTGACGACTGTGAGGCGTCCTATGATGCCTATCGCCGGGCCCTGGAGGCGGGGGCGGCTGCCGCCTGGCTCAGCGGCTCTGGGCCGACGGTTGGTGTCCTCGTCGACGAGAGCCACGCCGACGCTGTTCGCCAGGCACTGCGCTCGACCGCAAACGTGCTAGACCTCGAGGTCGACGAGCAAGGCGCAATACCTATCTGACACTGTCGATCTAGCACTGTCGATCTAGCCGTCACCGTCATCGGTGGTCGACCAGACGAGGTGGGATCGTTCCGCATCACAAAGGAAGCTCCCACCTGGCTCTGGTTCGTCCAGAAAGGCCGCGATTTCACGAGCCGAAACAGCCCACGACCGATTGCTGTCGCTGGTTGACACGGCAAAGAGCAGGCCGACCAAGGAATCCGCCCGGTAGAGACCGGCGCCGCTGTCGCCCTGGCCAGTGAGTGCGTCGACGATGTAGCCGTGTCGTAGCGAGCGGCCGGGCCTGCGGACGTTGTCCATCTCGATCAGGGTCACCTCGGACACGATGAAGGGAATCGTTCCCGATGAGGCACCCACGATGATGCCTCCATCGTCGATCGCCAGCATGTGCAACGGTGGGGCAGGAACCGGCTCATCGGAGAGAGGCTCGACCTCCAGCATGGCCAGATCTCGTTCGGCGTCGAGGGATGCGACTGTCGCCCGCTGGCTGCTCCCGTTCCAGTCGACGACAACCGAAGCCGAACCGGCTACGACGTGGGCGGCGGTCAGCACAGAAGACGTTGTGACGCGGATACCCGAACCCATGCTGTCATTGGCGTCGCCACACCCTTTGGTCCTGATCGAAACGGCTCGGTCCACAGCCGCGACGGGGTCTGCGGGGGGAGATGCCTGGTTGGTACATCCGATAGTTAGCAGAACGAAGGTGGTGATCAGTGCGAGCACGGTTCGCCCCCGGCTCGTGTCCTGGCCTCGGCCAGTAGTCTTGGTCGTGTGCGGCGCGCTGTTCTCCTCCGATCCATCCAGCGACAGATCGATGGCGAGGATGTTGTTCATGGTGCGGCCATGCTCTGGCGACGACATCCAAACCATCTCGCCATCATTATGCTTTCGGCGGCGAGTACGTGGCTTGTGGTGTCTCTGGCCACCGAAGCCGCACGAGCTGACCGGTTGCTTTGGGCCGCCCTGGTCGGCGTTGTTGCGGCTGGGCTCACGACGAAAAGGTACATTCTGGCGGCGACCGACAAACAACTCGTTCTGCTGCGTGCATCACCGGTTCGCAACGTCGCTGTCTCCATTGATCGTCGGTTAGAGGCTGGTGCTGTCGTCCAGAGGGTGAGTGGCACCCTCGTGACCGTCGACTGGTCGATCGATGGCGCCGTCTACACGGCGACAAAGCATGCTGACAAAGACCTCGCCTCGCTCATCGCTGCAACCTGAGACAGGTCACGCGGTGTGTCGAGATCCAAACGACAAGAGGACCGACCATCAGGCCGGCCCTCCCATCACTTTGGTCGAGGATTCTTAGAGTGCGGTCTGCTGCGTTAGGTAGGAGCGTTCGGCCAAGCCGTGCCACTCGGAAATTCCTTCACGGAACTCGCGCCACGGTCCGAGGATGGCTGCGAACTTCTCGTCTTCGGCGGCTAGCTCGTCGAGCACGTTTTCGGTCTCGGCCTTGAAGGCAGCCATGAGTTCTGGTGAGAACTCCCGGATCTCGGCGAACTCCTTGACCTTCTGAAGATCGCGCTGGTTGAGCACGTCGTAGAGCGCCATGGTCTTCATGTTGGCGAAGGCTGCTGCGTTCTCGATTGCCGCCTTGTAGGTGTCGGGTAGCTCATTCCACTTCTCAAGGCTGAACTGAACCTCAAGAGCGGTGCCTGGCTCCCACCAGCCGGGGTGATAGTAGAAGAGGTCGGTGCCGAGCTGGTCGAGGCCGAGGATGAGGTCGTCGGTCGGGCCGACGAACTCGGCAGCGTCGATCGCTCCGGTCTGGATCGAGGTGAGAATTTCGCCGCCAGGAATGGTGATCTGTTCGCCACCCAGATTGCTGAGCACCTTGCCAGCAATACCCGGAATGCGCATCTTCAGACCCTGAAGGTCATCGACGGTGTTGATCTCCTTGGAGAACCAGCCACCCATCTGGCAGCCGGTGGCGCCAGCGGGGAAGGCAATGACGCCAT
The DNA here is from genome assembly GCA_937922045.1 of uncultured Acidimicrobiales bacterium. Classification (GTDB taxonomy): domain Bacteria; phylum Actinomycetota; class Acidimicrobiia; order Acidimicrobiales; family SZUA-35; genus JAHELU01. Next base: position 53,243 of record CAKZXA010000068.1, read on the forward strand.
GTTCCTCAGCGTAGAACTCATTGAGGAGCTCGATACCGCCGCCTTCGTAAAGCCAGGCATTCTGTTGACGCTGCGTCAGGCCGAAGGGCACCGCAGTACCGAACTGCTGCACCGGGCTGAGCCCGACGTAGTAATACGACGCCGTGTGGCCTGCCTCAGCACCGCCATCGCGCACGGCTGGCAGCACATCGAGTCCGCCTACGATCTCACCGGCTGGCTTTGGGTTGATCTTGAACTTGCCGCCGGTCAGGCGAGATACCTCGGTGGCGAAGATCTGGGCCGACCCGAACAGGGTGACGAGCGACGTTGGCCAACTGGTGGCCATGTTCCACTCGAGTTCAGGAGCGTCGCCTTGAACCTCAGTGACCGTTTCTGTTTCGGTAGCATCCGAATCGCTCTCGGAATTGTCGGCTGCAGTGCTGTCGGTGTTCGATGCAGCGTCGGTATCCACCTCGGTCGTCGAACAGGCAGAAAGTATGGCCGCACTAGCAGCGAAGCCAGCCACGCCAACTCCTGCTTGGCCTAAGAATGACCGACGGTTAAGCGTCGGTTCGTTGGATTCATTTTCGGCAGTCACGCTTCGCGCCTCCTGTGTTGAATGGTTAGGGTCCGCCCAGCAGCTGTAACCAGCCTGCGGGTTTGGCCTCGTGTTCCTCCGAATAGGCACCCAAGGTGCTGTCGGCGTCGCCCTCATCGGAGCAAGCGCCACCCACAGCCTTGGAGTTGAAGAGGCAATACGAGAAATTGGTGATCCCCGGCAAGAGGCCGAGAATGATCAGGGCCACGATCTGAAGGCCCATGAAGGGGATCGCACCCTTGTGAATGTCTGCAGTCTTCACCTCGGGTGGAGCGACGCTCTGAAGGTAGAAGAGCGAGAACCCGACAGGTGGGGAGATGAAGGCGATGTTGAGGTTTACCGCCATCAGCACGGCGAACCAGACAATCTCGGGTTCGGTGAAGGCGAGCAGTTCCATGGCTGGAACGAAGATCGGAACAACGATAAAGGTGATTTCGAGGAACTCGAGGTTGATGCCGAGAAGGAATACAGCAACCATGGCCACGAGGACGAAGCCAGGCTTTCCGCCAGGAATACTGGAGAGCCATTGGGCCACCTGCGCTGAACCGCCGAGCTCTTGAAACATGAGCCGAAAGAAGAGCGAGCAGAAGAGCAAGGTCATCACCAGGATGGTGATGTTGGCCGTTGAGTTTGCCGCTTCTTTGAGGGCCGTCCAGGTCAGTTTCCACCGAGGCTGGATGTGGGTAGCCCCGTCGCGGCTGAGGATGCGGTCGAACACATAGTTGAGGACCGAAAGAATGAGGGCGCCGAACACGCCGACCGCCCCGGACTCTGACGGTGTGGCCAAACCCTGAAAGATCGAGACGAGCACGCCCATGATGAGCACGAGGATCGGAACGATCGAGACAAGGACTTCAGCGGTCAGCATGCTGAAGGTATTGACGACGAGGAACGAGACGACGAATGTGATCGCCGCTCCGGTTAAAGCAACGTTGAAACCGATGAGCAGCATGGCCAAGAACACGATCGCTGCCAATGAGGTGGCGATGATGAGTGCTGAACGCGAGCTTGGGTTGCCCTCGAGCTGGCGTTCCTCTGCTGGCATGGCGGGGCCGACCTCGGGCCGGATGAGCGAGATACCGAGGGCGTAGAGGATATAGAGGCCGCTCAACAACAGCCCAGGGAGAAGAGCTCCTGAGAAGAGCCCAATGATGCCGACACCGAGTTCTTGTGCGAGCAGGATCAGGACGATCGAGGGCGGCAGGAGCTGGGCCAGAGTGCCGGAGGCGATGATGGCTCCGGTAGCGAGTTTGTGGTCATAGCCAAGCCGAATCATCGCCGGTAGTGAGAGAAGCCCCATCACAATGACGGTGGCCGCCACAACACCGGTCGCCGCTGCCAACAAGGTACCCACCACGATGACGGCCGCAGCGACACCACCGCGGAGCGAACCCATCAACAAGCCAAAGGCGTTTAGCAGGCGCTCTGCCAGACCCGAGCGTTCGAGAATTGCGCCCATGAGCACGAAGAGCGGCACGGCCAGCAATTCGCCCGACTGAAGTGACTTGGCCCAGTTCGGAGGAAGCTGGCCCGACAAGGTGCCGGGATCGAAGGTATTGATGCTGATCACGTTGGCCATTGCTCCAATGAAGGAGAAGGCGAGAGCTGTCGCGGCGAAGGAGAAGGCCACGTTGTAACCGGTGAGGATGAGGAACATGAACACGAGGAACATCAGGAGTGCGAGGAAGACCCCGAGGTCGAGTCCAAGTATCTCAACGAGCTGAGCTGCAACCATCACGATCTCCTATTCGACCCGCAATGGAGCGTCGACTTCTGCGACATCGCCCAAATCATCCCGACCAGCCATTACAAAACCAGTCTTGATCATCTCGGCCACCACCTGCGCTATCCAAAGCATGAAGCCGACAAACAGGAAGGCTTGAATCGGGCCAACCGGTAGTTCGCCAGCGTTTCCCGAGACTTCCCAGCTCTCCCAGACTCGCCAACCCGAAGGCCAGGAGCCAGCACCGTCATTGGCGAAACGGTTGAACCCGAGGGACCGGGCGGCGAACGGCTTGAGCACACGGATCCCGAGAATCAGGAACGGTAGGAAGAAGAAGGTATGCATCACGAAATCGAGCCAGGCCTTGCGCCGGGCCGACCAGTCTGCCCACCAGAAGTCGATGCGGGGATTGATCCCATCTCGAACCCCGTAGTTAACGCCGAGGAGGAACAACATGCCAAAGCTCATCCAGGCCAAGCTGAACGTCTGGTTGAAGAGGATGTCGCGCTCGAACCAGTTGTTGGCATAGCGAGTAACAACGTTGAAAAGTTGGAGGAAGAAGATCAGGACAGCGAAGATCATGGCCGCCACCCTGGTCACATCCGAGACTCTTTCGATGGCCGCTCGAATGGCATTGAGCGCTGTTGCCGAGGTGGAGATCGCAATGGTGGCGATCGTTGTCAGCCACAGCCACCACGGCATCCGGGCTACGAGTAGATCCCAGCCGACGATGGTTGCGATGATGGCCAAGACCGTAAACGCAGCCGCAACCCATCCGATTGGATGGGCAAGCCTAAAAAGACGGCCTACTTTGGAATCGCCAGACGTTGCGACCCCGTCTTCGTCCAACGGCGTTTCTTGACTGTCGGCAATCTGACCGTCAGCCATGAACATGCCGGTTGATTCGATCAACTGTTCTTGTCACGTATCTCCCCCTGGTGATGCTTGACGGTTGCAGCATAGCGGCTTGTCGAACATGGGAGAAGTCAATGTGCTGAGCAGATGCCGACCCTGGCTCGTTGGTTGCTTGAAGCGGCTCGCTCAGTCGTCGAGATTCTCTTCGAGTTCAGGTCGCCGTGGTTGGTCGAGCAGGGCTGCTTGATCGAGGTCGGCAGAGACCTCGGAAGGGTCATCGATATGGAGGGCACCCGACACGACGAGATAATTGGTGTGGGCTTCGATGATTGCGGCTGCTGTCTCCTCGCTCACCTTGAGACCGATGACAGCGGCCCGTTCCAACACGTAGGGCAGCGGGTCGTACTGCTCAAAGACGATGGGGATGGCATCTTGGCTGGACGGACTCCAATGGTACGCCTGTACCCACTCGAGGTGGAGGCGGTGAAGCCGGCGGAGTTCGTCGTAGCTGAGTTCCGCGGTGACCGACGAGGGAAGAGCCTCGGCACAGAACTCGATGGCCTCGGTGGCATCGATCACGATCTGGTCGGGCATTGCTTCGGTCTTGCCGACAGCGTCACCGACGAATATCAAGGCGATCACGACGACGAGAACGACCGCTATCGCGAGAATGAGAACAACCACGCCTCAACGATAGAGCCCAGCTGTCGACGCCAGGTCCAAAACGACCGATCGGCCCAAGCGGTTGCCCGCAAGGACCGATCGATTCGGTTGTCTGTCGATTCGGTTGTATGAGGTAGAAGAAGCGGCGCTTAAAGGCCGATCCGCTGAGCGAGAAGCTCGCGGTGGTAAGTCGGATCGCCAAACATGAGCTCTGAGCTCTTCGCCCGCTTGAAGTAGAGGTGAGCCGGATGCTCCCAGGTAAAGCCGATGCCGCCATGGATCTGGATGTTTTCAGCCGCTGCGTGGAAATAGGCCTCTGAGCAGTAGGCCTTGGCCAGCGATGCGACCTCCGGCAGCTCGTCGTTCATCTCCGACGCGCACCAGAGGGCGTAGTAGGCGGCTGACTTGGCTGATTCAACCTCGAGCAGCATGTCGGCACACTTGTGCTTGATGGCCTGGAAGGAACCGATCGGGCGACCGAACTGGACGCGATCCTTGGCGTATTGAACCGCCATCTCCAAGACGAACTGGGCGCCGCCGACCTGTTCTGCGGCTAAGGCGACTGCAGCGAGGTCGAGCACCGTGGCCATGGTGCTCCACCCGGCGCCATCGGAGCCGAGCAGGGTGGCCGGTGTGTTGTCGAACGTGATTCGAGCCTGCTTGCGGGTCTGATCCATGGTGGCCAGAGATTCGCGGGCGATGCCGCTAGCACCGCCCGCCACCGTAAAGAGGCTTACGCCCGCTCCGGTGCGAGCGGCGACGACGAGAAGGTCGGCGAGGTGGCCGTCGATGACGAAAGACTTCGTGCCTGAGAGCGTATGGCCGTCGCCAGAGCTCGTCGCCTCCATGGTGACGCCGGCCTCGTCCCAGCGGCCGTTCTCCTCGGTGAAGGCCAGAGCGGCGATCGTCTCGCCGGAAGCGATGCCCGCTAGGTGGGCCTTTTTCGCATCGTCGTCGTCTGCGTGCATGATGGCGCTGCTGGCGAGCACACCGGAAAAGAACGGTGCACAGAGCAAGGAGCGACCCATCTCTTCGAGCACGACGCCCAGTTCGACGAAGCCGAAGCCTTGGCCACCGTACTCTTCAGGGATGATCATGCTCTGGAGTCCGAGCTGCTCGGCCATCTGTGACCAAACGGCGTCGTCGTAGCCCTTCTCGGTTTCCATCTGCTCGCGTACCGCGGCCTCTGAGGACTTGTCTTCGAGGAAGGACCGCACGAATTCGCGTAGCTGCTCTTGTTCTTCGGTAAAGGCGAAATTCATAGACTCGCACGGTACTTGTTGACGTCGAGACCGCGCAACTCCTAAAGTGTACGCGCGCGTACTCGTTGATGGGTGGCTTGGCGGAAGGCGTCCACGGCGGTGGTCATGACAAGATGAGGCGTTTCTGGTTCGGTGAAGGAAAGCGAGGTTTCACGACGGTGTCGCCGATGAACGCACCGATTCGATCCGTCTCGTCGGCCAGCAGTCGCTGATGGTGGACGCCCACCGGCCGGTAGATCTCGCTGACGAGCTCACCGTTTGGGCGTTGATTCCAGCCCCCTATCACTCGGCCATCGGCCCATACCGTTGGTCCGATGTTCCCATTTCGGTCGGTCACCTCCGACGCTACGTCGTCGTCGAGATACCAATCTCGATGCTTCCATCCCATCGCGGACGGATCGAGCCCTGGGAGTAGAGCGACCCAGGGCTCGGCCGCGCTTGCCTGCTCGGCTCCAGCGGCGACCGCGGTGTCGGCGCCACTGAGCCAGCCGGTGCCGGAAGCAAGATCTACCTCCTGAGCGCCAGTGTCGCTCAAAGCGTTTCGGACATCGGTTTTGGTCATCCCCGTCCACCACGAGATATCGGTCTCGGTCCCTGGCCCAAATCGAAGAAGCCAGCGCTCGACCAGGTCAGCCTTAGCTTCGCGCTGCCGGGTCGGATCGGTGCCCATCGACGAAAGATCGTGATCGTGCCAAGCCCCGGCCGCCACCCAGGCATAGGTCGACGCCGTCCACGAACCGACTGGCCGAGTTCGGCAGAGCTTTCCCTCGAATCCACCCTGCACCACGACTCGCGTGTGGGCCCTAACCGTTGCCGGGTGCTTTGTGGCCGAGCCTACGGTCACCTCAAATGCGAGGTGGGGGAGTAGCTGGCCGATAGTGCGAGTCTGGCTCGGCCCATGCTCACGCGTGAGAGCCGCGATCTCTTCGATCGCAGCATCGAGCCACCGGTCGTTGCGGTCGAGAACGTTCAGCAATCTACGGCGTTCGGCCTGCGCGATCTTGAGGGTCGTTGAACGGTGAGCGACCGGGAGTACGGCGTGGCTCATCACCCAGATCGTGCGCCGCATTGCGTGGTGCCGGACGAGACGGCGGCTTTCGTAAAGGCTTGATGCCACCGCATCCACCGAAGGTTCGTTGAGGCGAGCCGCCGCGGTCAGATAAACGGTTGCAGGGTCGCTGGCGTGAAGGGCCACGACATCGTCGGCGATCGTCGCCAAGGACTCGGGTTCGGCTGCGCTGAGGCGCCGACCGGGCACAAGCCGATGGCGGCTGGCCAAGCGCTGTCTTCGCTCCGCATCCGAAACGCTTGTCATCGGTGGCGCCTCTCTGCTGGATCCCCCGGCCGTGTCGCCCGCCCGAGCCTAACACCCAAAGCGGCGATGATCGGCGGCTCGGTAGCCGCTGGTGATATAAAGCTGGTGTGGACCAGATCGACCCATCAGCCAAGCGTGAGCAGGCCTCGTCATCGACGACGGTTGGGGCCCGAGAGCTTCGGCGATCCCTATCATCGCTGGTACACCGCGCCGCCAAAGGTGAACGCATCGTCGTGACCCTCGACGGCGAGCCCGTGGCTCAGCTTGGGCCGCTCGAACCGTCGGACAAAGGCGTCGAGCTCGCAGACCTCGCAGCCGCCGGTCTTGTCGAACGCCCGCAGCGATTCGACCGACCCGATGCCACCGACCCTCTTCTCGGTGCAGCCGAGGTGAGCCTCGACCGGCTCGTCGACCGATTGCGCGGCCGATGACGGGCCAGGAGACGCCACGACCAACCGGCGTTTTGATCGTCGATTCCTCGGCTCTGCTGTGCCGTTACTTAGGCGACTCCCGTCGTTCGCTTGTGCTCGATGTGATGGCGTTGGCGACCGACGTGGTGGTCACAGCCTTGGCTCGAACCGAAGTCTTGATCGGTCTTCACCACATCGTCGATGATCGAACGAAACGCGAGACTCTGTGGCGAGCGGTAAGCGGTGATTGGGATGCGTTCTGGCAGATACCAACCGACGATCGGTGCCTCAGCCTGGCCTCCGACCTCGGTGTTCGCTATGGGCTTGGGGTCACTAACGCTCTCCACCTTGCCGCTATCGATCGGTTGCCACGGCCGGCCACGCTTCTGACCTTTGATCGCGAGCAGGTGGCTGCAGCGTCGGCAATGGGATTTGAAGTGTTCACCGCTTCCTCGGGTGCCCATGGCGGCGCCCACGGATTACTCGCTGATCCTTCCTGAGGCATACCTGCGTTTGCTTGCAGCCCATCTGCCGACGCGAGCTCTAAAGCTTTGGCGCTATTGCATCACCGGGCAGCGGGCCGTCCGGGTAGAGGGCGGTTTGAAAGCGGCGCATACCGCCGAGCCAGCGGTCGATATCGGTCGCCTTTCGCTCAACATAGTTGGCTACCTCGGGGTGAGGAAGTACCCAGAACCGTTCCTGCGCTATCGCCTCGAAACAGGACACAGCAACATCGGCTGACGAGAGCACTCCGTCGCCGCCCGCTACCCCTCCACCGAGATCGGCACCCTGGTCTCGCAGGGTTGGGCTGTTGGCGATGATGTTTGTCTCGACCGCCTGGGGGCAAAGGACAGAAACGCGAACACCCTGGTGGTGGTGCGTAATCGACAGCCATTCAGCCAGAGCGACCGCCGCGTGCTTCGTGATGGTGTAGCCGACCGAGCCGATTTGGGAGAGCAGACCAGCGGCTGACGCCGTGTTGAGCAGGTAGCCCTCGCCCCGAGTGATCATCGATGGCAACACGGCGCGGGCGGCGTAGATGTGCGACATCACATGGACTTCCCACATCTTGTTGATGATCTCGTTTGACTCCTCGATGCCGGCATTGGTGACGAACCCTGCATTGGAGCAGAACAGATCGATGGGACCGACGGAAGATTCGGTGCGCTCAACCAATGCGGCCACGGCGGCCTCGTCCGACACATCGAGGACTTCGGCTGTACCGCCGATCTCGTTGGCGACACGGCGAGCTTCGTCGCCGTTGAGGTCGGTGACGACGACGTGGCGGGCACCGTTGCCGGCCGCGTGGCGGCATAGCGCTTCGCCGATGCCGGATCCAGCGCCGGTGACTACGATTACTCGATCCTGTGGGTCCATGGAGGCACCCTAATTCGACCGCGCTACTGGCACCAACCCGACCGCTCTGGCACGCTTTGGCCTATGTGTTTCGCCATGATGATTCCGCCAGCCGGTCGACAACGAGGTAGGTGCACATGCGGATAGCCGTTGTTGGTGGTGGTATCGCTGGCGTGTCGGCAGCCTTTGCCCTTGCCACGAGCGGAGCTGAGCCCGACGTGGTTCTGATCGAAGCCGAGCAGGAGCTGGCGGCTCACACCACCGGTCGGTCAGCGGCTCAATACATCAAGAACTATGGGGTTGACACGGTCAAAGCGCTCACTCTGGCCAGCTACGAGTTCCTCGCCAACCCGCCATCGTCTCTGGCCGACCATTCCCATCTTTCGCCCCGGGGTCAGCTGACGGTGGCCGATGCTGCTCAGGAGGACTACTTCCAGCAGCTGCTCGTTGACGGGCAGCACTATGACGACACGATCGCCGAGATCGATATCGCCGAGGCCTGTCGTCTCTTTCCCCCCTTGCGGCCTGGCCGTTTTACCCGAGCGATGGTCGAACCGAACTCGGCCGACATCGATGTCGCTGGCCTGCACCAGACCTTCGTACGAGGTTTTCGTGCCGCCGGGGGTGAAATACGGACGAATTACCGGCTCGATGCTGCCACCCGGGCTGGCTCGGGTTGGTCGGTGGAGACCACAAGCGGCATTGTCGAGGCCGATGTGATCGTGAATGCCGCTGGAGCCTGGGGCGATGTGGTAGCTCGCCGGGCCGGTGTCGCCCCGATTGGGCTTCAACCCATGCGGCGCACAGCGTTCATGGTCGGCCACGACCATCCCGAGATGGGCCAATGGCCGCTGGTGGCATCGGTTGAGCACAGCTGGTATCTCAAACCCGACGGCCCGCAGTTGCTCTGCTCGCCGGCCAACGAAGACCCTATGGAACCATGTGATGTCAAGGCGGAGGAGCTCGATGTGGCTCTAGCGATAGAGAGGATCAACGACGCGACGACCCTCGGGATCAGGTCGGTCCGCAGTTCGTGGGCTGGCCTGCGCACCTTCACGTCCGATCGCTCCATGGTGGTTGGCGCCGACGATGCCGAGCCGTCGTTTATCTGGTGTGTTGGGCAGGGCGGCACAGGCATCCAAACGGCGCCTGCGGTTGGACGACTCGTAGCCGATCTTGTTGGCGACGGTGCGCCCGGAGCATGGTGTGGCGATGTCGGTCTCGATCCGTCGAGTCTCGGTGTAGCCCGTCTCCGCCGTTCGGATAACCCTGCATAGGGAAATCGCCCTAAATGGCTAAACCCTCACCGAAAATCTGTGCCACACTTGGCTCACCAAGAGGAAGGAGGTGGTCCAACTGTTTGACAGAACGAAAGGGATCTTGGAGGTGGCTGGCCGTTAGCGGTTAGCTGGGCCGCTCGCGAATAGCGACCGGCCACCGCCCTGCTGGTACTGCCCAACCCTCTGATCGGGTGGATGAATCCCGTCCGCCTTGGTTGTGGTAGTCCGCTGGGTGTCCCAGCAATTGTCGAAAGACAGGTTCAGGACGGGTTCTGCCCGTCCTGAATCGCGTCTGGGTCCACCTTCGAAACCGATGTCGGGCTCTCGAACCATTGCACTCGTTCCTACCTGAATCGGGTAGCGTAAGGTCCGTGGAACGCCCAGGAAAATTTGAACACTTCCGCTGGGTTGGTGACAAGCGGACACAGGTCGTCTACGACGTCGACAACCTCGTAGATTCAAGCATCATCGACGAGCTCATGGAATCGAGCAGCTATACCTGCTTCGGGCCTGACAATCTTGCCGAAGCCCGCAATCGTGGCTATCGACCGTTTAATGGCACAGGAACAGACACCTAGCGTCCTCGAGGACGCCTCGATTCGCTCGTCGGACGGAGTCGTACTCGAAGGTCGGCTGACACAGGTCCACCAGGCTGAGGGAAGCTTGCGCGACAACGCTGTGTTGTTACTGCACGGTTTTCCATCCGGCGATGTTAGAGCCGACAAGATCGGTGGCGACATGCCACAGCTGTGTGAGCGCATCAGCGCAGAGTTGCGCTGGAACGCTCTCGCCATTCGGTTTCGGGGCTGTGGAGAGTCACAGGGCAACTTCAGTCTTGCTGGCTGGTGCGATGATGCCTCAGCAGCGATCGACTTCCTCCACGAGAGCCTGAAGCCCCGGAACATCTGGGTAGTGGGTTTCGGAACTGGCGGCACGGTCGGTCTCGTGGCTGCGGCCCGGTCACCGCGAGTAGCGGGAGCGGCTGTGGTTGGATCACCGGCTGACTTCCACGACTGGGCCGACAATCCGGAACGATTGCTCCGCCATGCCCGAGAGGTTGGTGTCATCAAAGACTCCTCCTACCCCGACCAACCAAAGAGCTGGCAATCCGAGCTTCGGAACGTGCGAGCCGATGAGGTAGCGGAGTATTTCCCACCGCGCCCTCTGCTCATCTTGCATGGCAGCGACGACGATGCGGTGCCTCATTTCGATGCCCGTCTTCTCGCCGACCGCCACGGTGATGCCGAGCTGAGAATCATCAGCGGCGGCGGACACCAGCTACGTCACGATCCGCGAGCTATCTCCATTCTCCTGGGCTGGCTCGATCGCCAGACGACCGATGGGTTCGATAGAGACGACGACCTCCCGGCCTTAGCCGCCGAGTAGGAAGGCCGGACCGGGAGGTCGGGTTTACGAGTACCGGTGTTGCCGGTCGTTGGTTGCTAGTCGTTGGTTGCTAGTTCGAGCGGCAGACCTGCCCGCTCGTGTAGCTCAGGCCTGCGGCGATGACATCGTCGATGCACACACCGAAGGTTGGCTTCTTGGCCGCATTGGCCGTGGTATAGCTGGCTCGACCGTTGGCATCGGTCGTGATCGTTGCTGTGTCAGCAAACGAGCCGGTGAAGCTGATCTCGACCGAAGCGTTGGCGACGGGCTGGCCGAGCTCATTCTCGATTACCAGGTTCACCTGGCCATAGGTCATACCTCTGCCGGCGGAGGCCGTCGAGGTCGAGATGGCGCTTACCAGAGCGGTCGTCGGATCGCCGGCTTCCTCGCTGGAGATCTTTAAGAGATCAACCGCGATGGAGTCAGGACTGGTCTGGCGGGCGCTTGAATCGGTGTCGACAACGCGGACCCAGATGGTGCCCGATGGGCTGCCTAGCAGGTAGGAGTTGTCGACCGAGCCGGTCAGGGTGTCGAGGGTAACCCAGCTGGAGCCGTCATCTGACCACTGAAGCGTGATGCCTGCGTCTGCGTCGCCGCCGTCGGTGACCGATGCGATGATCGAAAGCGTTTGCACGTTGCCGGGTGAGGTGATCGTCCACTGATGGTCGAGTGTGTCGTGGCGTCGGCTTGGCTTGCCACCGGACAGAACCTCGGTAATCGTCTGGCTTTGGCCGTCGGCTGTCGTCGTCGCCACATAGGTTTGGCTCACGGACCCGGCGATGGCCTGTTCACCGTTGGCGAACGCATCGTCGGCTGGTGGTGGAGGTGGAGGAGGAGGCGTCGAGTCGAACGTGCCACTCAAGGTGTACACGCCCAGGCTGCCGTAGTCGGTGTAGCCCGTCGGAGAGCTAGCCATTGGGTCACCGGTGCCTACGCCGTCAACTTCAACGGTGTAGTCTCCCGCTTCGAGTGCAGCGGTCAAGGAGGCGCCGAGGGTGGCTGGATCGGAGGCGAAGGCCACCTGTTGCCCGCTCGAGTTGCGCAGCAGAAGCGCAATGTCGAGGTTGGCACCGAGCGCCGCGGGCGAAGCCGTGAAGGTGGCCGTCCCCCCACCGGTACTGAAGCTGAAAACGTCGACGTCTGTACGGGTGGCGATGAGGCCTTCCACGCTTGGCGTGTCACCGATCAAGGGTGTTGCCTGGCTGGCAGCGTCACCGTGGTCGTCGCTGCGAAGGCCGAAGCCGTTGACATTGGTCAAGGAGGAAAGGATGCCGATGTCATCTCGGCCCTCTCCGTAGTTTGCGCCACTTCCATTGTTGTTGGCGTTCGTATAGTCCTGCCGACTCCATTGGCCGACGTTGACGTAGTAAGCGGCTCCCATGATCGGGGCCCACGAGGTTTCGCCGGTGCCATGGCCGGTGTAGTAGGGATTGCCGGTCGTGGTGCCATCGTGAGCCAGAAGCATGGCGTGACCAACCTCGTGCGTCGTCGCCTCTGACACGCCGCGGAAGCTCTCGTTGTAGACGAACACGGGCTCGTCGACAGAGTCGCCGAAGGAACCGATGTAGGCATGCCCGCCGCAACCGCAGCCAGCGAAGGTGTCGGCGGTGATCACGACGCGCGTGCCCCAGCTGGTGTCGCCGCTTCCGGTTCGACTCAAGGCATTTGCGCCCGGGTCGATGGTGGTGACGTTGACGTTCCAGGGAGCGAAGTCTTCAGCCACGACCGACCAGGTGTCGACGATGCGTTGGAGCTCGGCTGCGGTCCAGGTGTTGGTGTCGCCGTCGAGATCAAAGGGGGGTGACTCTATCGTTGCGACGTTGTAGGCACTGTTCCACGTGGTGCCGGAGGTGACGTGTCCGTCGAAGTCGAGATAGATCGTTTTGGCCGCACCGGGAAGGCTTGCCAGCTGGAACTCGGGACCGTCGACCGGTGGAGCGGCCACCGCTTCCAGGGTCTCGGTGTCGTCGGCGCTGACCTCGCCTGGGGCGAGCACATCGAAGTATGCGATCTCCAGCCCCGAGTCGACGGCCATGGTGGAATCCTCCAGGAGCATTTCCTGGAGCTCCCAAGGCTCAAGGCCATACCGCTTCGCCACTGCGGGGAGGCGGTCGCCAAGCCGGGCGACAGCGGCCTGGCCTCGTTCATAGCCGTTCGTGGTAGGCGGGCCCGCATTATCCGGCGGTAAGGGACCACCGGGTGAACCGGGTTGGGCTGATGCGGATCCGGTGGTTACACCGGCGAGACCGAGAACAGCGAGGAAGGCAACGAGGCGAACGAGAATCTTTGACATGGATTCCTTTCGTTGGGCGAATCCATGTCATCGGTTCGTCATGCAATATTCTTGATGTTGAAATTTGTATTATGTTGTCCAGGGAGCCGGAGCGTCTACCCCAACGTTGTAATGACTCAGCGCTTCAGCGAGCACCGTGGCCTCGACCACACCGTCTTGCACCAGCTCGTAAAGCACCGCTGTCACGACGTTTGGCATGTCTACCTCAAAGAACGATCGGAGAACCGCTCGGTCGTCGGAACGCCCGTAGCCGTCGGTTCCCAATGCGGTGAAGCGGCCAGGTACGTAGCGCGCGATCTGCTCTGGCACCGCCCGCACGTAGTCAGACACAGCCACGACTGGGCCCGGGATACCGGACAGGAGGGTGGTCACGTGAGGGGTGCGCGGCTCTTCAACGGGATGGAGCCGATTCCAGCGCTCAACCTCCATGGCTTGATCCCGCAGACGTTTGTAGCTCGTTGCTGACCAAAGGTCGATGCCGATGCCCCAACGCTCGGCCAGCTCGGTTTGAGCATCGCGTGCTGCAATGTGGGCTGGACCGGAGAACAAGACGGTCGATCGGTGAGGTACGCCTTCGGGCGCATCGACCCACTGGTAAAGGCCATCGAGAATCCCCTGATCGACACCATCGGGCTGTGGCGGTTGGGCGTAGTTCTCGTTGTAGAGCGTGAGGTAGTAGAAGATGTCCTCGTTGTCGACGTACATGCGATGTAGGCCGTCCTTGATGATGGCCGCAAGCTCGTAGGCAAAAGATGGGTCGTAGGCCTGACAAGCCGGCACCGTGGACGCCATCACCAAGCTGTGGCCGTCCTGATGCTGAAGGCCCTCACCAGCCAACGTTGTGCGCCCGGCGGTCGCGCCCATAAGGAAGCCTCGGGCCCTCGAATCGGCGGCCGACCAGATCAGATCGCCGACCCGCTGGAAACCAAACATCGAGTAGAAGGTGTAGAAGGGAACCATCGGGACGCCTCGGTGGGCGTAGCTGGTGGCAGCGGCGATCCAACTCGCCATCGACCCGGCTTCGGTGATGCCTTCCTCCAGGATCTGCCCATCGGCATCCTCGCTATAGGACAGGAGTAGCTCGTGGTCGACCGGCTCGTACTTCTGACCGAACGGGGCGTAGATCTCAAACTCTCGGAAAAGGGAGTCCATGCCGAACGTGCGGGCCTCATCGGGGACGATCGGTACAACCCGTCGCCCGAATTCGGGTTCGCGCATAAGATCGCGCAGCATGGGAGTGAAGGCCATCGTGGTCGATACCTCGCGGCCTCCCGACCCCTCACGTGCGGGCTTGAATGGCGCATCGCTTGGCATGGCCAAGGGACGCCGAATCACCACTCGACGTTCGGGTAGGAAGCCGTCGAGCGCCTTTCGCCGATGCATCAGGTATTCGTAGGACTCTGATCCGGGTTCAGGACGGTAATAGGGAGGAATACCGTCGGCCAGCGACTCCTCCGGAATCTCGTCGTGCAGTTGAAGACGATCCCGAAGTTCGCCCATCTGGGCCACGGTCATTTTCTTGATCTGATGGGTGGCGTTTCGCCCCTCAAAGCCTTCGCCGAGCGTCCAGCCCTTGACGGTTTTGGCCAGAATCACTGTGGGCTGCCCTGTGTGTTCGGTAGCGGCCTTGTATGCCGCGAACATCTTCTGGTAGTCGTGGCCGCCGCGGGGGAGTGCTTCGAGCTGATCATCGCTCAGGTGCTCGACCAGCTTTCGGAGGCGGGGATCAGGGCCGAAGAACTTCTCGCGAATGTAGGCTCCCGTCTCGGTGGCATAACGTTGGAACTCGCCGTCCACGGTCGAGTTCATCTTGTTGAGAAGTACACCGTCGACATCTCGCTGAAGGAGTTCGTCCCAGCGCGATCCGTGAATCACTTTGATGACGTTCCACCCGGCGCCCCGGAACACGCCTTCCAACTCCTGAATAATCTTGCCGTTGCCGCGCACCGGGCCGTCGAGGCGTTGCAGGTTGCAGTTGACCACCCAAACGAGATTGTCGAGGCCGTCGCGGCCAGCGAGCTGGATCGAGCCCAACGTTTCTGGCTCGTCGGTTTCGCCGTCACCGATGAAGGCCCAAACTCGCGAATAGCTGGTGTCGTCGATCTTGCGGTTCTGGAGGTAGCGCAGGAAGCGGGCATGGTAGATCGAGTTGATCGGGCCCAGTCCCATCGACACCGTCGGATACTCCCAGAACTCCGGCATAAGGCGCGGGTGGGGGTAGGACGACAGGCCATTGCCGCCGACTTCGAACCGGAAGTTGTCGAGCTGTTCTTGGTCGAGACGGCCTTCGAGGAAGGCTCGCGCATAGATTCCAGGAGCTGCGTGACCCTGGAAGTAAATGGCGTCGCCGGAGTAGCCGTCCTTGCCGCGGAAGAACCAATTGAAGCCAACCTCGTAGAGGGTGGCCGACGAGGCAAAGGTCGAGAGGTGGCCACCGATTCCGTCGGATTGCTTGTTGGCCCGAATGACCATGGCGGCAGCGTTCCAACGGATGAAGGCGCGAAGCCTGCGCTCCATATGCTCATCGCCGGGGAAGAAAGGCTGATCCTCTGGCGGGATCGTATTCACATAGTCGGTCGAGATCGAAACAGCGTTACCTAGCTGAAGTTCTCGGGCCCGAGCGTTGAGACGCCCGAGTAGATAGCGGGCGCGGGTTTTCCCGGCGGCCGCGTTCACGGCGTCGAGGGATTCAATCCACTCGTCGGTTTCATCGGGGTCGATATCGGGAAGCTGTCCTAGGAAGCCATCGCTCATGCGATCCATTCTGCACCAGCCGAGAGCAAATGACGCCTGGCCGATGAAAGATCCCAGATTCCGCTCGGTGGGGTTGCGAGGGATGCTTGCTTCGGCTGATGCACGGCGTTGCAGCGCGACCTGCGGCTGGCAAGCTGGAGGGGTGACAAACACGCTGACCCACGTCTACACCGATGGTGCATGCTCCGGGAACCCAGGACCCGGTGGTTGGGCGTGGGCGGTCGACGGTGGCCAAAGCGGAAGTGGGGGGGACCCCGAGACGACAAACCAGCGGATGGAGCTGATGGCGGTCCTCGACGCCCTCCGCCAGCTCGCGGGATCCGTAACCGTCCACTCTGATTCGACCTACGTCGTCAACTGCTTCAATGATCGATGGTATGAGGGATGGTTGGCTCGCGGCTGGAAGAACGCAAACAAAAAACCGGTCGCAAATCGCGACTTGTGGGAGCCGCTTATCGATCTCTTCAAAGCCAGGGAGGAAGAGCTGGCCTTCGTCTGGGTCAAGGGTCACTCGGGCGATCGGATGAACGATCTGGTCGATGCGATGGCTGTGGCTGAGGTCGAGAAGCTGAAAGCCGAAACTTCGGCAGCGGCGCCAACGCCGCCTTCGGCTGAACAGCTGGCGGCGATTCCGTGGCCTAGCGAACAGGCGATCGCCGTCGTGGGTACGACGAGTCCTAGCGATGAGCTCGTCGAAGAGTTGCTCGGCGCTGTCGAAGGGCTCGACAAATCCAACGACATCGTGATTTCGGGCCTGCGACGAGGAAGCGAGCTCACTGCCGCCGAATCAGCTCTTGAGGTCGGGGTTCCACTTGGGGTCGTCCTGCCCTTTGAAGATCCAGCTGGCGGCTGGCCGAATGCAGATAAGGAGCGATTCGATCGCTGTGTCAGCTCGGCCCAGTGGACGATCGTGCTCGACGGCGATCAGCGCAAACCTCAGACGGCTGTCCGCGATCGCAACCTGTGGCTATGGCGAGCGGTCGTTGGCGCCATCGTCGTCGATGACTCGGCTCTCGTTGACGAAGCCGAGGAGCATGGCCTCGGTGTCATCGTTATCGATAGCGATCATTTGCTCTAACCTCGACGCTTCCCTGTTAGGGAGCTGGACTGAGCAGGTTTAGGCGTGGTGAGCGACGCCGGGCCGGAACCGAAGAAGTGCCTGATAGGCCTCGTCGACCTCGGCTCTCAACTGATTTGCCAGACCTACGTTTGAGTGGTTGGCACCAGAGCTTGGTGTCAGGTCGGAAATAAGGCTCCCATGGGCATGGGTAATCTGTTCCCAGGTTGCACCTGGCTTGAGACCAAGCTTCTTGAGATGAAACGCGATAGCTGGTCCCTTGATGTCGACCGTGGCAGTGGGATGAACGAGAACTTCATTTCCCGTATCGCCATCATCCGTGCGCCGTAACAAAAACACGTACCCATCTCTTTCCGCGCATTCGTGCTGAATGCGCATGCCTGCACCATCTAAGTATCATCGACACCGCTACAGGGTGCTACGGGTGATATTGACTAGCAGGGGGCCTGATTTGTTGCAGTTCGTTGTGAAACTGACATGACAATGGGCCGCGTGGGTGTCGGGCAGGTGCTAACCAGCCTCAACAACGTTGGCAAGTCGCTCCAATGTCTTCTCGATTGCGCTGAGGTTCCTCTCGGGATAGCCGAGCAGCGGATAGATCGATCCGGCTAGAGCCGAACTCCAATCGAATGTCTCGGTGACCCGTGTCCCGGCTTCGGTCGGTTCGAGCTCATAGCGCCAAATATGGCGGCCGAAATGTCGCCAGGCGATGCGGCGATTCTCCTCGAACTCGACCACCTCGTTGGTAATCCGGTAAGGGACGCCCAGCTTCATGCTCATGCCGAACCGCGACCCTAGAGAGAGCCTGCTGTTGTTGGTTGCTGTGGAAGACACCACTGTTCCGGAACCATCGATCAGACCATGGGAAGCCGGATCGGCAAGCAGGTTAAAAATGGCCTCAGGGGTCGCAGCAATTTCGCGGCTAGAGGAAACGGACGATTGCGAGTTCATGGGCGGAGTCTACGCCATCGGCTTCAGTCTGGGGATTCGAGGTGATCTTCGACGCTGCGTTCAGCGGTTGAAAACAGACCGGAGACAATCCTCGAGGTGCTCATGCTGAAAGTTGAATCCTGATGAAACGAGTGCGGCCGGTTCGACGCGTTGGTCGGCAAGGATGAATTCGGATGCCATCTCTTTGCCGAGACCTAGGCGCGGTACGAAAGCGGGCACATTGAGAAAGGCTGGCCGACCTAAGACGCTGCCCATCGACGTGGTGAACTCGGCATTGGTCACAGGATTCGGGGCGACGAGATTGACCGGACCCCGCAGGGTTGACCCTGTGTCGTGTTCCAGGAGGAAACGGAGCGCACCGACCACATCGTCGATGGAAATCCACGACATGTACTGCTGGCCGTCGCCGAGTCGGCCGCCTAGGCCTAGCTTGAAGAGAGGGCCGAGACGGCTGAGAAGTCCGCCGCGGTAGGCCATGACCAGTCCGGTTCGTAGAGCGACTGTGCGCAGCCCAGCATCAACCGCCGGTTGTGCTGCCGCCTCCCACCGTACGCAGAGATCGGCGAGGAAGCCTTCGCCATTCGGGCTCGATTCGTCGAGGATGCCCGGTGCCCCAGATCCGTAGTAGCCGATGGCAGACCCGCTGAGCAGGGTTCGCGGTGGTCGCTCAAGGGCGGCACAGGTCGTGGCGAGGAGCGCTGTGCTCTGAACCCGGCTCGACACGCATTTTTCTTTGTAGCTCGATGTCCATGGGCGAGTACCGATCGGGGCTCCAGCCAAGTTGACGATGGCATCGATAGCCTCTAGCGACGCTCCGTCGATAGCACTAGCGGCGGGGTCGAAGAAGACCTCGTCGGCACCGGGGCGTACCTCGCGGCGAACGAGGCGAATGCACCGATGACCATCGGCTTCCAACGAGCGGCTAAGTGCGGTGCCTATCAGGCCCGATGATCCAGAGATAGCTACGTCCACCCCTGCACCGTACATCACACCGAAGGCTTGGACTCCCACACTGCTGTAGATACCGGCCGATGGCGACCTGGAAGCGCCTAGCCTTGAGGATGTGAGTACGAGGATGTTGTTGATCTTGTCATTGTTGTGTGGCCTGGCCATCCTGGCTGCGTTCGGTGCACAGATGTATGTGTCCACTCGGTGACTCGGCGACCATCAGGTCGATGAGTCGACGGGCTTGTCGACTGATTTCAATGGATGCACGAAAGGCTGGCGCCGCTAGTATCGGCCTATCACGTGGAGGTGATCCCCCTGGCTGAGCAGCATTTTGACGTAGTGGTTATCGGCGGCGGACCTGGTGGCTATGCGGCCGCCCTATATGGGGCGTCGGCAGGGCTAAACATCGCTGTCATCGAAAAGAATAAGTTGGGCGGGACCTGCCTCAACGTTGGTTGCATTCCGGCCAAGGAGCTGCTCGAAACGGCATCGGTGTTTCGCACTGTTTCACACGCAGCAGATTTTGGTGTGATTGCGGGCACCCCGAGCCTCGAATGGTCCCAGACGCTGAAGCGAAAGCAGTCGATCATCGACCAGCTCGTAGGAGGCCTCGCCGGTCTGCTCAAGGGTCGCAAGGTCACGGTGTTCGATGGCTCTGGCGTACTGCGTTCCGATCATCGCACGGTTGCGATACGGGGCGGGTCCTCAGGCGACATCGACATCACCGGCGATCACGTGATCCTGGCCGCCGGCTCTATCCCCAGGACTCTCAACGGCTTCCCCATTGACGATCGGCGTATCGTCACTTCCGATGAGGTGCTGTCGATAGCCGAGCTACCTTCGTCTGCCATCGTCATCGGTGGCGGCGCCATCGGCTGTGAGTTTGCCTCGATGATGAGCGATCTCGGCACCGACGTAACCATCCTTGAATACGCGCCGAAAATACTTCCTGGCTGCGATGTGGACGTGACCAAGGTCGTCGAGCGTTCGTTCAAGAAGCGAGGGATTTCGATCCGAACCGGCGTCGCCGTCGAGTCTCAGATGACCACTTCGGACGGCGTGACCGTGACCTTTGGCGACGGAGAGACCGTAACGGCTGAGACGGTCGTGATGTCGGTCGGACGACGGCCAGCAGCAGAGACCCTCGGCCTTGAAGCCACGAAGGTCTCGGTCGATGATCGCGGTTTCATCGTGACCGACGAGCGTTGTCGCACAACGGCTGAAGGCGTTTGGGCTGTTGGTGACATCATCAATACCGCTCAACTCGCCCACGTCGCCTTCGCCGAAGGCATGATGGTCATCACCGACATTCTTGGCGAGGATGTCATGCCCATCGACTACGGCAATGTGCCCTGGTGTATCTACTGCCACCCGGAGGTGGCCTTCGCAGGACACTCTGAGGCCTCGGCTAAAGAGGCGGGCTTCGACGTCGTCGTTTCCAAGCATCGATTTACCGGCAACGGTCGGGCCATGATCGTGGGCGAGACCGACGGACTCGTCAAAATCATCGCCGAACGACGAGACGATGGAACAGGCGGGCGAATCCTTGGTGTTCACATGGTTGGTCCATGGGTCACCGAGCAACTTGGTCAGGGTTACCTGGCCGTGAACTGGGAGGCTACGGTTGATGACGTCGCCCAATTCATACAGCCCCACCCGACTATGAGCGAACTGTTTGGTGAGAGCGTGCTCGCCCTCACTGGCCGATCGCTGCACGGCTAGTTCTCTAGCGTCGTCGTACTCTCACATCCCGCCCCACCCCCCCCTAGCCCTCAGGAGTTCCAGAAACCGTGGCTGAAATCGAGATGCCCCAGCTTGGTGAAACCGTCACTGAAGGAACCATCACTCGATGGTTCAAGTCGGTCGGCGACACCATCGCCCAAGATGAAGTCCTCTTTGAGGTTTCGACCGACAAGGTCGACTCGGAGGTTCCATCGCCTGCTGCCGGCGTGATCACCGAAATCCTCGTGCCCGAGGGTGAGACCGTCGAGGTAGGTACGGTCCTCGCCCGTCTAGGAGATGGTGCGGGCGCTCAGGCGCCAGCTGATGAATCTGCGCCTTCTGAAGGTGTCTCTGTCGCCGAGGCCGCAGCGCCGGCGGCTGCAACCGCCGCGGTCGTCGATACACCCCCTCCGCCTCCTCCGCCCCCTGCTCCAGCAGCGGAATCGCCGCCACCACCGCCGCCTCCTCCGGCCGAGAGTGCTCCTGGGGCCGAAATGCCTCCGGGCGATTCGCAGGCGGCATCGAGCGGTGGCCAACGTCGAGTCCTGTCTCCCGTCGTGCGTCGGCTTATCGCCGAGTACGGTATCGACGCCGACCAGATCGAAGGTTCGGGTCTCGGGGGGCGAATAAGCCGAGACGATGTGCAGCGCTACATCGAGTCAAACCAACTTGCCTCGCTCGAACCGCAGCCAGACCTCCCGGCCACAGCACCAGCCCCCAAACCGCTGTCGGCTCCGGCCCCAGCTACCCCTGTGCCTGCAGCCGCATCTGTACCGGTTCCCGCCACACCCGCTGGTGCCCGCGATGCGATCGTGCCACTGTCGAACATTCGCATCAAGACCGGCGAACACATGGTGATGTCGAAGGCGGTCGCTCCTCATACGCTCACCGCTATCGAGGTCGACTACGAAGCCGTCGAGCAGATTCGCAACGAGCACGGTGCCGCTTTCAAGGAGCAAGAGGGTTTCAGCCTCACCTACTTGCCTTTCATCTCTCGAGCCACGATCGACGCGTTGCGTGAGTATCCGCACCTGAACGCCTCGGTCGGCGACCGAGAACTCATCGTTCATAACTACGTCAACCTCGCTGTGGCGGTCGATCTCAACTTCCAGGGTCTGCTGGCACCGGTCGTGCGCGATGCCGACGGCAAACGGATGCGGTCGATCGCTCGCGACATCAGCGATGTTGCTCGACGAGCCCGCTCGAAACAGCTGGCTCCTGACGAGCTGTCGGGCGGCACGTTCACACTCACCAACGCTGGCAGCTACGGCACGATGATGCAGTTCCCGATCATCAACCAGCCTCAGGTTGCCATCCTTTCCACCGACGCTGTGAAACGCAAGCCTGTCGTCGTCGAGGATGCTTTCGGTAACGAGTCGATCGCGATCCACTCCGTCGGCGTGCTGGCGATGGCGTGGGACCACCGTGCTATCGACGGCGCCTATGCTGCTGCCTTCCTGGCCAGGGTGAAGGAGATCATCGAGACCCGTGACTGGGAATCCGAGCTGGCCTAAGAACGCTTCTGGAGCCGACGGGCCGATTCTTCGAGCCCGTTGGCTAGGTCGCGTGCCCTACGTGGAAGGGTGGGACCTCCAACAGAAGCTGTTTGCAGGCACCGACAATCACCTGCTCCTCCTTGAGCACCCCCCGGTCTACACCATGGGACGGAGCGGGAGTCAAGCAAACATGCTTGTCGAGGCCGCAGACGTTGGGGCCACGATGGAGGTCGTCAACCGGGGCGGTGACGTCACCTTTCATGGACCCGGCCAGATCGTTGGATATCCGATTCTGAACGTCTCGGGTCAGCGTGGTGGGGGACTGGCTGATACGGCTGCTTACGTCACCTCGGTAGAAGAGGTCCTGATCAAGACATTGGACGAACTCGGGCTTCATAGCGGCCGGTTAGACGGATTCCCTGGAGTTTGGATCGATCCGGAAGGTCGGCAGCCGCGTAAGATCGCAGCCATTGGAGTCCGGCTGAGCCGAGGCCGTTCCATGCATGGCTTCGCTCTAAACGTCGACGTCGACCTGGACTGGTTCAACCACATCGTGCCTTGTGGCATCGTCGATAAGTCGGTGACCTCACTCCGCCACGAAGGGGTCGACGCCTCGATGAAGGAGGTCGCCGACCTCCTGGTCGTCGCCGCCGCTCATCATCTTCTTACGCCAGAGGCGGAGATCGAACGTAGCGATGTCGTTTGGGAGCCCGAGACCGTCGATCTCTCACCCTTCAGCCGTGGGTTTGGCCCGGGCGAGACGATTGTTCCAACCAAAGCCGAATCATCGAAGTCGACGTCACAAGGCGCCGTGCCGGTACGACTCCGCCGCCGACTAGACCAGGCGGGCGTCGGGGATGGGCTCACAATCTCCGAACGAAAGCCCGATTGGATGCGGGTCAAGCTTGAGACCGGCCCCAACTATCTCAAACTCAAGGCAAAGAGCCGCGACCTTGGGCTCACAACCGTTTGTGAAGAAGCCGGCTGCCCGAACATCTTTGAATGCTGGAACGAGGGTACCGCCACCTTCATGCTGCTCGGGGAGCGATGCACCCGGGCCTGCGGCTTCTGTCTGGTCGACACCTCCAAGCCCCTTCCGGTCGATGAGGAGGAGCCTCAGCGGGTGGCAGCAGCAGTCGCCGATCTCGGAATCGAATTTGCCGTGCTGACGATGGTGGCTAGAGATGACCTGGCCGATGGGGGAGCGAGGATCGTAGCTGAAACCGTGGAAGCCATCCGTGCCCGTCGACCCGCCACAGGCATCGAGGTGTTGATCTCGGATCTGAAAGGCTCCGCTGATTCGTTGCGGACGATCTGCAGTGCCGCACCCGATGTCGTCAACCACAACGTGGAGACCGTGGCCCGCCTCCAACGCGCGGTCCGGCCCTCGGCCGCTTACGCCCGCAGCCTCACCCTCTTGGCGCGGGCGAAGCAAGCTGGCCGTACGACCAAGTCGGGTCTTATCGTCGGGATGGGCGAAACTCCCGATGAGGTGTTGGCCACCCTGGCCGATCTGGCTGGCGTTGGGGTTGACATCGTTACGATCGGCCAGTATCTGCGGCCGACGTCGCACCATCTACCGATCGATCGCTGGTGGCACCCCGACGAGTTCGAACGGCTCAAGCAGATCGGCGAGGACGAGCTTGGTCTCAGCGAAGTTGTGGCCAGTCCGCTGACAAGATCGAGCCATCATGCTGGCGTAGCGGCCAAGGCGGTACAAGCTCGCACCCCTGCCCGTGGTTCGACGAGTTTGTAGACGAGTTTGTAAATGTCGGCCAGGGCTCTGTCCGCACCGAACATCTGACGGTCTGAACGGCGTGACTGCCTGGCGCTAGGCGTTGCCTTGGTTCGCTCGTCGAGCGATCCGTCGCCCGACCCACCAGAACCAGGAGCTCGAACCGACAAGCCAGAGAAGATGAGCACCGACGATGAGAACCGCCGATCGGCTAGCCCAGCCAAGGGTGGCCAGTATGATGCCGACCTGGTGGCCGTTGAAGGCCAGACGCTGCTGGTTGCGCATCACCCGTCCGAACCGACCCAGGATGGGAAGAGCGAGCCCGTAGCCGAGAAGGAACAGGGCCGTTGAGATCGGCTGCACCCTGGCAGTGTACGAGCGCCCGCTGACGCCTAGACGGTTGTGGCGGTGCTTGCTGCCGCTCGTCGGCCCCGGCGGTCGGCTCTCAGACCCTTGCCCGATTCGGAGCCAAGTCGGGCAATGAGATGGTTCGTTCGTGTCGCCATATGCTGTCGTATATCGACATGGGCGCGTTCAAAGGCGCTGAGCAATCGGTCGCTGTAGACCCAACGATCGCTGTCGGCGAGTTCGAGTTCGGCCTTGTCGATGAGGAGCTCGGACTGGCCGACCGGCGACAGGAGGATCGGCCAGGCGGCTCGAAGCGAGGCGGCCCGTCGTAGACGTTTCTGCCACCAGGCCCCCAACTCGTTGATGTGATCCGCTGGGGGCAGTGTCGACGGCAACATGCGCAGGTGCTCTTCGGCTGTTGGTTTCGCATGGCCGCTGAGCGAAGGATCGAGCTTGATGACTCGTGACCATTCGACACAGAGCTGTTCGGTTTCTTCGTCGATGACATCGATGGATGCCAACCTGAGCCGGTCTGCGGCTGGAACGGCAACGGTTTTCCAGTAGGAAGCTGGGTCCTGACGGCCGCGGCGAGAGACGACTCGACCATTGCGGTTTGCCGCCAGCAGGTCGCGCTTGGTGAGGTCGAACTCATCGAAGACCGAGTCGAGTCGGGCCTTGAGAAGTTCGACGATGGACGAAGCGCGCTGCTCGAACACGGTGACGGCGAGTCCGCCGTGCTGTTGTTCAACGGGCTCGCAGGGGGCTTCTGGGTGAGGATCGAGCTGTTCTGACATGGTGTAGATGTGAGGAGCCGCAGCTGGTGGAAGGCGGCGCCCTCTGTCTTGCATCGGATCGGGAGCCACGTGGGATGAGAGTCAAATGGTTCATTGATCCAACGGTCGGGGTCGGCTAAGCGGCCAAACTTTGTTCGAGATGCGTTGGCTGCTGCCCGATTCTGAGGCTTGCTGTCTAGCATTCGAAGTATGTTCTCCCAAAGAATCGACCGGGTCCGCGCGGCCATGGCTGATGCCGATGTCGATGTCGTGATGCTGTCGGTCGGTCCGGACTTGCCCTGGCTGATCGGCTATGAGGCCATGGCGCTAGAACGACTCACGATGCTGGTGGTTCCGGCTGGTGGCCCCGCCGAGCTCATCATCCCCGCTTTCGAGGTGCCACGGGTCGTGGAACAGCCTGATGTGTTCTCGATTCGCGGATGGACCGAGACGGAGAATCCTGTCGCTCTCGTTGCCGAACGCGCTCGTGGCGCTCGTCGCGCTGCCATTGGCGACCATACGTGGAGCCGATTCCTGGTTGCGCTCCAACACGAACTGAGCACGACTTCATGGATCGACGCTGGCCAGGTGGTCGGCGCCCTCCGAGCGATCAAGGAGCCAGGCGAGATCGAGCGCTTGCAGGCTGCTGCGTCTGGCGTTGATCGCGTGGCAACAGCGCTCCAGTCCGGCGAGATCGAACTGATCGGTCGTACCGAAGCCGAGGTCTCCGCTGAGCTGGGTCGGCGGATTCTTGCCGAGGGACACGCTGTGGTGAACTTCGCCATTGTGGCTGCCGGTGAGAACGCGGCTAGCCCGCATCACCACG
The DNA here is from genome assembly GCA_937922045.1 of uncultured Acidimicrobiales bacterium. GTDB lineage: Bacteria > Actinomycetota > Acidimicrobiia > Acidimicrobiales > SZUA-35 > JAHELU01. The sequence goes on from CAKZXA010000068.1 coordinate 78,994, forward strand.
CTGGTTCTCGGGTGATCAAGCCGAACGAGGTCGTTCTCTGCGACTTTGGTGGGACGACGGCCGAACCTGAAGGTGAACCGGGGTACTGCTCGGACATTACCCGCTGTGTCTATACCGGTGAGCCGCCGACTGAATTCGTCGAAGCCTATGCTGCCCTTCAGGACGCTCAAGCCCTGGCCGTCAACGCGGCCGTGGTCGGAGCGAGCGCTGAATCGGTCGACGGGGTCGCACGCCAGAGACTGGCAGATGCTGGGCTGGACCAGTGGTTCATCCATCGTCTCGGACACGGCATTGGCGTCGAGGCCCACGAAGATCCATACCTGGTCGAGGGCAATGCGACGCCGCTGGCAGCAGGCAATGCCTTCTCCATCGAACCTGGCTTCTATATGCCTGAACGGTGGGGCGCTCGTATCGAAGACATCGTGGTCGCCACCGATGATGGGCCGCTCGCTCTCAACAAGGTCTCACACAACCTGGCCGTGGTCGGCAACTAGTGATCGGCCTGGATGCCGCCACCGTGCTCCTGCAGTGGGCGGCTGGCGGTCTCTTCTTTGGCTGGGTTACCAGCCGTCATCGTGAGGTAGGTCTTGGCTACGGCTGGCTGCTGCGCGTCACCTATGGCGTCATGCTCATCGCTGCGGTGCTCGTCGGCCTCGTTTTCGACTCGTTCCTCGAGCGTGAGGTGGCGGCTGTGGTGGCTGCCGCTCTCACCGCACTAGCTCTCTGGCAGTCGGTGCAACGGCGATCCGCCGGTGTGCTGCACCAACGGGAGCTGGTTGAGGCCCGCACCGAACGAGTGGCGGCCATGACCGGCATCGACCGCTCGGAGCGGCAGAAGGTGGCCGATGGCCCAGAGTTTGATCACCGACTCGATCTTCCGCCGGCGGTTGTGGCTCTGATCGGCGTAGTTTTGGTCGGCGTTCTGGGACCGGAACCCTCGGTGCTCACAACGGCTCGTTTGCTGGCGGGCGCCTTCTTCATGGGAGCGGTGAGCGATGCAATGCTGCTCGGCCATTGGTATCTCGTTCAACCCGGCCTGGATCGACGGTTCTTGTCGGAGTTGGTGCGTTGGACCGGCATCACGTGGTTTCCCGAGGTGCTGTTGTTTCTCGTGCCGGTCGGTATGGCTTCGGTGTTGTCCGGGGCCATCGACGATGGCTGGGGCGGCATGCTTGGATGGTTCTGGGCTGGTTGCGCAGTGTTGACGATCGCTCTTGTCGGTGTCACGGTTGCTGCGCTTCGAGAACGCCAGTATGCGGCAGTAATGGCCGCCACAGGGCTGCTCTATCTCGCCATTCTGACCGCTTTTTGTACCGACCTTGTGGCGCGGGCGCTACTGGCCTAATGCGGCGGCTCTCGTAAGCGCCCCGGAATGACTAGGGCTGTGCCTTGAGTTTTAGCCAGCGCTCTCGGGCTCGCTTGTGCTTGTTGGCCCCGGACCCGACGAGGCCTCTGGTGCGAACATCTTTGACCGTGTCCTCGAGTGTTTCGAGCAGTTGATTTATGTCGTCAGCTGGTCCGGCGCCCCGAAGATCCTCAAAGGCGACGAACACCCGACCGAGGTCTTCGCGAACATCCTCGAACGCTTCGCTAAGTTCTTCGGTGGCTTTCTCTAGGTCCTCGTTCACCCTCCTGAGTGTAGACGGGGGCGGAGATCCGATGACGTGAGGGGAAGGCTAGGACCGCGAGCGGGGCTGGTGCCGCGTTACGCTAACAGCAGGGAAACGAGTTGCCGAAAGGAACACCATGCCGAGAGCCATGTGGAGCGGTGCCATCAGCTTTGGGCTTGTGTCGGTGCCGGTGAAGTTGTTCACCGCAGTCAGTCGCAAGTCGGTCCGTTTCAATCAGATCGATTCGAAGACGAACAGCAGGGTGAAACAGAAGCGAGTCAACGCCGAGGGCGAAGAGGTCTCGTACGACCAGATCGTCAAGGGATACGAAATTTCCAAAGACACCTATGTCATTGTGACCGAGGAGGAAATGGAGAGCCTGGCTCCCAAGGCCTCACGCATGATTGACATCAGCGACTTTGTTTCCGAGGACGACATCGACCCTGTCTTCTACGACTCGGCCTATTACCTCGTGCCCGACGAGCTTGCCCGAAAGTCGTACTCGCTTCTCTCTAAGGCAATGCAGGACAGCGGGCGGGTTGCGATCGCCACGTTCGTGATGAGAACCAAGCAGTACCTGGTGGCTATTCGTCCCCAAAACGGACTGTTGATGATGTCGACCATGGTCTACGCCGATGAACTGGTGGCGGCCGACGAGATTCCCGGGTTGGAAGACCTGGACGAAATCGAAGTCTCTGAGGCAGAGATGACGATGGCTGGACAACTCATCGATTCGCTTACCGGGGATTTCGAGCCGGAGAAGTACCGAGATAGCTACCGGGAGCAGGTACTCGATCTTTTGGAGAAGAAGGCTGCTGGCGATCTCACATCGATCGAAGTTCCGGTTGCCGAGGACGAGGCAGCAGTCGTCGACCTGCTCGCCGCCCTAGAGGCCAGTGTTGCCGCGGCGAAGGCGGCTCGCTCAGCCAGCACCGATGATGGTGAGACCGTTGCTAAGTCGGCCTAGCCGCCCGTGACGCCTTGAGTTCTCGCCAACCGAGATCAAGCAGATTGAGAACAGTGGAGGAAGGGTCATCGTGACTGAACGGGTCAAGGTGACCGTCGGCGAGCGGGAGATCAGCCTTTCGAATCTCGACAAGGTCTTGTATCCGGCCGTCGGCTTCACGAAGGCTCAAGTAATCGATTACTACGCCCGCATCGCACCCGTGATGCTGGCCCATGTGGCCGGGCGTTGCATGACCCTGCGCCGCTGGCCCGACGGTGTCGATAAGGAATCGTTCTTCGGCAAACGGTGCCCCGATCATCGACCCGGTTGGGTGTCTGTAGCGCTAGGACCCGGTGATTCTGGTGGTGGTATCGACTACTGCCAGCTGAATGATACGGCTGCGCTGGTCTGGACGGCCAACCTTGCAGCGCTCGAGCTTCACGCGCCGATGGCCCAGAGTGAGGACATCGAGTCGCCAACGATTCTGGTCTTCGATCTTGATCCGGGAGCGCCTGCCACCATTAGGGAATGCTGTCGAGTCGGGTTGGTGATTCGTGAAGTCTTGGCTTCGATCGGACTCGAATCCTGGGCAAAGACATCGGGTAGCAAGGGCCTGCAGATCTATGTGCCGCTCAACCTGCCGCACACCCATCAGCACGCTTCGAGCTTCGCTCTCGCTGTTGGTCAGCTGGTTGCCCGTCAGCACCCGAAACTTGCCCTGGTTGAGATGAACAAGTCACTACGGGGCGGCAAGGTCTTCATCGACTGGTCGCAGAACTCTCGGCACAAGACAACGATCGCTGTCTACTCTCTTCGTGCCAACGAGCGACCCACCGTGTCCACCCCGGTCAGTTGGGAAGAGGTCGAGGCAGGAGCGGAGGGATCACCGCTGATCTTCGAAGCTGAGGATGTCTTGGCGAGGGTCGAGAAGTCTGGGGATCTCTTCGCCTCCGTTGCCACCCTGCAACAGCAGCTGCCGCTCTCTTCCGATTCTGAGAGCCGCTAGAAGATAAGCTGACTTTCTATGCCGAATTTCTCTCTTAGCTCCTCCGTACCGAAAGCTGCTACCGCCGTCGACATTCCAGTCTTTCGCGACCAGCTCGACGGTCTGCCTTCGCCCTTGAAGAAGGTAGCTGGTCTGCAAAACTTCAGCGGCAAGACCGGCCAGACTCTCGTGACGACCGGCGACGGTAATCGGGTACAAGTTCTCGTCGGGCTTGGGGCCGAAAGCGACTTTGACACCGAGAGCCTTCGGTTGGCAGCCGCCGCGTATGGGCGGTCTGTGTCAACCCATGAAGCGGTCGCCACCAACCTGTTCGGTATGGCTGAGGGGCTAGACACAGAGGCGGCATTGTCGGCGGTTGTGGAAGGAATCGGGCTTGTCAGCTACCGGTTCTCCTCGTTCAAATCGAGCCCGGTGAAGCTGAAGCGTGTTTCGATTGTTGGCGGTGGCAAGGGGCTTCGGGCCAGCCTGACGAAGGCCAGTGCCGTGATGGCCGCTGTCGATCTGGCTCGCGATCTGGTCAACGAGCCGGGAGGAAGCCTTCTGCCCGAGGACTTTGCGGCGAAGGCGCGATCTGTGGCGGCCGAGTCGGGCTTGAAGATAAATGTCTGGTCGCGGTCGCGCATCGCTCGGGAACGCCTTGGTGGCGTCCTCGCCGTGACCAAGGGATCGACCAACGCCCCCCAGTTCGTGAAACTCACCTACACCCCATCTCGGCCCAAAGGCCACATTGCCCTCGTAGGCAAGGGCGTCACCTTCGACTCCGGCGGCCTGTCGCTCAAGACCGGAACCGGCATGATGCTCATGAAGATCGACATGGCTGGCGCGGCCTCGGTTCTGGCTGCTATGTCGGCGCTTCCAGCCCTGAAGGTGCCGGTGGCGGTTACGGGCTACATACCCCTGGTTGAGAACATGCCGAGTGGTGACGCTGTGCGTCCGGGTGACGTTTTTGCGGCGCGCAACGGGAAGACGGTAGAGGTCTTGAACACCGATGCCGAGGGTCGTTTGATCCTGGCCGATGCTCTTTCTTTGGCTGCCGAGTCCGACGCTGATGCAATCATCGACATGGCCACGCTGACCGGGTCGGCTACGGCCGCGCTCGGTGCCGACTACGCCGCCCTGATGGCCACCGATGATGCTGTGGCCGATGCCTTGCTCGCCGGGGCTGCCGAAGCCGGTGAACGTATGTGGCGCATGCCGCTACCGCCGGAGTATCGCAGCCAGCTCGACTCATCGGTGGCCGATCTGCGGAACATCGGCACCAGCCCCTACGGGGGTGCCCTGACGGCTGGTCTCTTCCTCAAGGAGTTCACCGGTGACAAGCCTTGGGCCCACATCGACGTCGGTCTCTCGGTCTTCAGCGATGCGAATAAGGGGTGGAAGGTCAAGGGAGCTACGGGCTATGGGGTCCGAACCCTGATCAGAACCTTGCAAGCCTGGGAGTAGCCGAAGCTGAGGTCGCCGTCGTTCATTACACAGCGAAGTTAAACCTGACGTTCTTGCGCGCCGATACCCCAGTATCACTTCTCTCCGCGAGGTAGCAAGACGACTATGGCGATGATCGAAGCAACCGAGGAGCCGGCAGCCGCTGGCGCGGCTATACCCACGGCGACGCCCGACGACGACCCGGCCCAGACATCAAAAGGTGTGAACTGGCGACGCGGTCTTGTTGTTGCCGCCGACTTCATCGGTATAGCGGTTGGTCTGCTGACCACCAAGTTGATCGCTGAAGGCTCGGGGATCTCATGGGTTCTTGCCAGCTTCTTCGGTGTCATGCTCTGGCTGGCGATGCTGAGCCTGAATCTGTACAACTCGCGACTGGTTACCGCACGGAGCGAGGAGCTCACAAGAGTGGCGCGCGCCGGGGTACGAGCCATGCTGGCGCTTGGGGTGATTGCCGTAGTCTTCGGTCTCGGTCTCGAACTGCGATCAGCGGTCGTTGCACTGGTCTGCACGGTGGCCAGTGTCTCGTTGGTGCGGGAGGGCGTTCGGCTCTGGTTCTCCCGCCGACGCCGCGCCGGCTATGGGCTCTGGGCGTCGGTACTGGTCGCTGGCACCGAGGAGGGAGCGGCTCTGCGCAGCACGATCGAAATGGACAAGAGCAGTCCCCACGCCGTCGTAGACCATGTTGATCCACGCCACTCGAACAACGCCGACGCTCTGCTGACCGAGACGCTGGCTGCGGCCCGCCAGTCCGGTGCCCACGGTGCCATCGTCGTCGAGTCGCTACTCGATGCCCAAACGGCCAACAGCTTGGTGCGAGGCCTGCTGGAGGCAGGTCTCTATGTCGACCTAGCGTCGAACCTGGTCGACATCTCAGCCGATCGCCTAGCCACGAGAAGTCTGGGCTCCACGATTGCTACATGGATCGCCCCCCGGCCGCGTGGCGGTTGGCGCGGTCGGGCCAAACGCCTCTTCGATGTGGCTGTTGCCGGTGTTGTGCTCACCCTGATCTCGCCGATCTTCGCCGGCCTTGCCGTCGCAGTGAAACTCACATCGAAGGGACCGGTGTTCTTTCGTCAGGAGAGGGTCGGTCGTTACGGTGAACCGTTCAAGATGATCAAGTTTCGCTCGATGGTGGTTGACGCCGAGGAGAAGCTACGCGAGCTGGCCGAGGCCAATGAGGGCTCCGGACCCTTGTTCAAGATGAAGGATGATCCACGCGTGACGCCCCTGGGTCGGATCATGCGCAAGACATCGTTGGATGAGCTCCCTCAGTTGCTCAATGTGCTGCTCAACGAGATGAGTCTTGTCGGCCCCCGACCGGCACTCCGTGAAGAGATGGCCGATTGGGATCCAGCGCTTTATGCACGTCTACAGGTCAAGCCCGGCATCACCGGTATGTGGCAGGTATCAGGCCGGAGTGGAACCTCGTTCGAGGAATACACCAGGCTCGACCTGTACTACGTGAACAACTGGTCGCTCTTCGTTGACCTGGCCATCATGGCCAAAACGATTCCAGCGGTCGTAAAGAGCGACGGAGCTTTCTAGCCCAGACCCCTGGAGACCGAGGCTTACACACGTGCCCCAAACGGGGGGTCTAGGCGGCCCCAGCCCCCATCGAGTGACCGTCAGAGGTTGGGATGCCGCTGACGGGTGGGGGTTGCTGCGGTCGATTCGACCACTTTGTGATCGTGGAACGAGTTGGCCTCTCGAGCTGGCGTTCCACCCATTGTTCATGGGCGCGGCCGAGATGGTCGGGGAGCCGTTCGATCTGACGACGGGTCAGAGGCGGCAGCTTGCGATGGACGACGAGGATGTCGCCATTGCGCTGGGCCGCTCCAAAGCGACAGGCGCGCTCAACCGCCCGCCAGAACGGGCCATGTCGACCACCTTTGGTTCCGAGTCCGAGCTCGCCAGCCCATTCGGTGCAGGTGAGGTCGAAACCATCGGGGTGTTGGTCAAAGGCATTGACGATGCGACGGAGCAGAAACAGACATGAAGGCCCGAGGATGGCGAGCCAGAACCGTTCGGCGTAGGGAGACCGTGGATCGTGGCCGAGGGCATCGAGAACCGGATCGGGCCACACCTTCACATGAAGGACGGACTCGGGAAACTCGATGACGCGGGCGGCGGGCGGTTGATCGGGTTCCGCGCCGTCGGTCGGATTGGCGGTGCAGCTACTTCCTTGACTGGTCATGGTGAACTCCTGGAAGAAAAACGAAAGCGGCCGAAGCCGCAAGAATCCAGGGAAGTAGGTTTTGCCAAACTCTACTCAGAAGAGCTTGTCGCTGCAACCATCGTCGTCGCCCTCATGGTTGGAGCCGGTCGCCGATGCCCAGGTGGTAGGGGAACGTACAGTTGGCTAGCGTGCAGAGGGTGAACAGTTTTGACCAGGTGGGCGAAGACACCGAGCAGGCGCTGCTCGATGCAGCAGCCATCATCGATCGATCCGAACGGATCGCAGTGCTGACCGGTGCTGGCATCTCGACCGATTCACGAATTCCTGACTTTCGTGGTCCTCAAGGTGTGTGGACGAAGAACCCGGGAGCCGAGAAGCAGTCGACAATTCAGAACTACGTAGCCGATCCCGAAGTTCGCCGACGAGCCTGGCGCGGGCGCCTCGATAGTCCGGTATGGTCAGCGGAGCCGAATCCCGGCCATCGAGCCCTGGTTCGGTTGGAGGAGCGGCGCAAGCTCCACCTGCTCATCACCCAAAACATCGATGGCCTACACCATGCAGCCGGCTCGAACCCAGAGCGGATCGTCGAGGTCCACGGAACGGTACGCGAGGTGATGTGCCTTGGCTGCGATTACCGAGACCCGATGCAGGTGGCTCTCGATCGAGTGCGGCAGGGCGATGATGATCCGAGCTGCTTCACGTGCGGCGGCATTCTAAAGTCGGCCACGATAAGTTTTGGTCAGGCCTTGGTGCCCGAAGACATCGAGCGGGCTCAGGTCGCTGCCGCTGGATGCGATCTCCTGGTCGCGGTCGGTTCGACCTTGGCCGTTTATCCGGTCGCTGGCGTCGTGCCATTGGCCAAGAGTGAGGGCGCCAGCGTCATCATCGTGAACGGCAGTCCAACCGAGATGGATCACCTCGCAGACGTGGTTGTGTCGGGGTCGATCAGTGAGGTTCTGCCCCGTATCGTTGGGTAGGCCACGCGTAGTGAGCGATCGCCCGGTTCCCTGCCGAGCATGTCGAATCGAGGATTATGGCAACCTTCAAGCAGCTCTTGGCCGAGGTCAAGACGCAGATCGATGAAGTGGACCCTGTACGGGCCGCCGACATGCTTCAGGACGACGCTGTGCTCCTCGATGTTCGCGAACCGGATGAGGTTGCTGAAGGGGCTGTCTCCTCTTCGATGTACGAGACGGTTCACATCGTGCGAGGAAACCTTGAGGCGCAGGTTGAAGCCCGATTGCCGGATAAGCAACGCAGCGTTGTCGTGATGTGTGCCGGTGGTGTCCGCTCGGCCTTCGCGGCCAAGTCGCTCGGGGAGCTTGGGTATACGAGCGTGGTCTCGCTCATCGGTGGGTTCAACCGCTGGAAGGATGAGGGGCGTTCTTGGGAGACACCACGAATGCTGTCGAGCGATCAGCGGCGTCGCTACAGTCGCCACCTCATGTTGCCCGAGATCGGTGAGGCTGGACAGGAACGCCTGCTGGGCTCGCGCGTCCTCTTGCTGGGAGCAGGCGGGCTCGGATCGCCCGCGGCCCTTTACCTTGCTGCCGCCGGTGTCGGCACGATCGGCATTGTGGATATGGACGAGGTTGACGAGTCGAACCTCCAACGCCAAGTCCTGCACAACACCGAGCGGATCGGTCAGATGAAGGTCGAATCAGCTCAGAAGACCCTTGAAGCGTTGAACCCTGATGTCGAGGTGCTGACCTTCGCCGAGCGACTGACTGCGGCCAACGTTGTCGACATTCTCGGCGGTTTTGATGTTGTCGTGGATGGTGCAGACAATTTCCCGACTCGGTATTTGCTTAACGACGCATCGGTAAAGCTTGGCGTGCCGGTGGTGCATGGTTCGATCTTCCGGTTTGAAGGCCAGGTCAGCGTGTTCGACCCAACGACCGGGCCGACCTACCGAGATCTCGTTCCTGTGCCGCCGCCCCCCGAGCTTGCGCCGAACTGCGCAGAGGCCGGTGTTCTCGGCGTGTTGCCTGGAATCATCGGGAGTATCCAGGCGTTGGAGGCCATCAAGGTAGTGCTTGGTCTCGGCACCACATTGCGTGGACGTCTACTGGTGTTCGACGCCCTCGATATGTCGTTTTCCGAGTACCGCCTGGAGCCGGACCCCGCGAACCGGGTGACGTTCTCCAATCGTGAGAAGGTACAGATCGTCGATCTGGTCGACCATTGCGGCGCCGTGGTAACCGCCTAGCGAAGCTTGCTCCGGTGGTCAGGTTCGACCAGGAGCTGGGTGATGTGTGGCTTTCGTCACAAACTGGGCTTCTATGACTGAATAGTTTGGCCTATACGCCGATCTGCTTGGCGTATGAGCCTTACCTCTGTATCGAAGCCCCGTGTACCGTTTCGCCTGAGACGACGTCTCGTTCAATTGACGTGTGTTTCTCTCGTAGCTCTGATGCTGCTCGTTGTCGCCGGGTCGCCGACGAGTGCCCACTCGGGACCGGGCGCCCACGATCCGGGAGCGAGCCCGACGATCGAGATCAATGGAGGAGGCTGGGGCCACGGCCGTGGCATGGGACAGTACGGCGCCTATGGTTATGCGTCATCGCATGGCTGGTCATCGGCTCGGATCCTGGATCACTTTTATCAAGGGACAGCGGCTGGTAAGGCCCCAGCGGGCAGCGGTTCGGTTGATCCGGATCGCCTCCGAGTCGACCTCAGCTCAAGAATAGGTTCGGCGACCTCGGTGCAGCTCGGCGAGGGAACAATTGCAATAACCGACAGCAGTGGGGCCTCCCACGGCTCAGTTGCAGGCGCTGTGAGGATCGATCGCGTCGATGGTGCCTTCGTAATCCAGCACGCAGCCTCTTGCGACGACACCTGGGTCGAAAGAGCGCGGACCAGCGCCAGCATCGTCATGCTGCGGGCTGCAACCTCCAGCGCCGGGGCTGATGGCCTGCTAAAGGTGTGTGGTAGCTCGCCGGCTTGGTACGACGGTGCTATCTGGACCACGGTTGGCAACGGGGCTCAGCGCACGATCAATGTGGTGTCGGTGGAGCAGTACCTGCGAGGTGTGGTTCCCAATGAAATGCCAGCCAGCTGGCCACAGGCCGCTCTTGAAGCCCAGGCGGTTGCCGCTCGTTCCTACGCTCTTGCCGGTGACCCGCGGCGTGGCATATTCTCCGATACCTGCGACACCACCTACTGCCAGGTTTACGATGGCCGCTACACGACTCGTGGAGGATGGCGACAGGCAACTCACGCAAACACTGACGCAGCCATTGAGGCGACGAGGGGTGTTGTTCGTTTGACGCCTTCGGGCCGCGTCGCCCGCACTGAATTCTCGTCGAGTACCGGTGGTTACACCGCAGGGGGTGACTTCGCTGCTGTAGAGGACCTGGGCGACGCCATCTCGGCCAACCCGAACTCACAATGGTCGGTGACCCTATCTCCTTCAGTGCTGGAGAATCGCTACGGTTTGGGTCTGCTCAAGGAGATTGAGGTAACGAAGCGTAATGGTCTTGGTCCCTTTGGCGGTCGGGTTGTCGAGGCTCTTCTACGGTTCGAGAACGGTGATGTAACGATCTCGGGCGACAGCCTGCGGTATCGGCTCGGGCTCAAATCTGATCTTTTTGAGATAGGTTCTGTCGTTCGGCCCGATGAGAATGATCCAACATCGGAGGATCCGGGTGGGTCTGACGAGGAGGAACCCCCGACCGACGAAGACCAGCCGGTCGTGGTCGATGCCGAGGCCAAGCTCATTGTTCGAACATTCGAACGGCTTCTCGGCCGAGAGCCATCGGGCGAGGAGCTCGCCGATGCCCGTTCGCTGCTTGAACGAGGTGAGCCGGCGGCTCTGGCTGACTCCTTGGCCCATCATCCCGACTTTGCCGGCCGTCTCATCGACTCGTTGTATCGAGATGCCCTGGGTCGCCCAGCCGACCAGGCAGGACGGACCTACTGGATCGACCGGATGCAGGATGGCCTAAGCTACCAGGTGGTCGGAACGCTGTTCTTCGGTTCGAGCGAGTATTACAACCGATCTGGTGCTGCCGACTCGGCATTCGTCGACTCGCTCTACGAACTCGTCTTGGACCGACCAACCGATGACGCCGGGCGCCGCTACTGGCTAGCTCGAATGGACGAAGGCGCCGCTCCCAGCACGGTTGCAGGTTCCTTCTTTCGCTCGGTCGAATCGCGTCGGGGTCGGGCGGATGCTCTCTCTCGCAGCCTTCTGGAACGCCGACTGACCCGCGCCGAGCGCGATGCCGTAGCGGCCTCACTGCTCGCCCGTTCCGACCTAACGGTGGCAGCCGAGATGGCACTGTGGGATAGCTGACGAGCCTTCTTCTCGGAAGGTTTTGGGCTGATACGTAGATTCGCGATTCGCCATAAAGGCTGAAATAACAACAGTGATGTTGTTGCATCTACATGAAATGTGTTCTTCCAAAAGCCGGATAATGTGTCAAATGGAGTCGTCGCATACGCATCGACACCGCCCCCACTGGTCGCAGGAACGAGAGAGGCACCGCCGCACGATGCCAATGGATCTTCACCAATCGATCTTTGTCGCTGGCCATCGCGGGCTGGTTGGGTCGGCGCTGTGTCGAAAGCTTGCGGCCGAAGGGTTTGATCGAGTTCTGACCGCATCGCGCTCAGAACTCGATCTCTGCCGTCAAGCCGACGTTGAGCGATGGTTCGAGGAGAACCGTCCTGATCATGTCTTCCTCGTCGCTGGCACGGTGGGCGGAATCCTCGCCAACGCGTCACGCCAAGCAGAGTTTCTATACGACAACATGTTGATTCACGTCAACGTGATTGAGGCGGCTCGCCGAGTCGGCGTCAAAAAGCTGCTCTATCTGGGTAGCGCCTGTGCCTATCCCCGTCTCAGCAAGCAGCCGATTTCTGAGGATGAACTGCTTACCGGTCCGCTGGAGCCGACGAACGAGGGCTACGCGTTGGCGAAGATCTCAGGCCTTCGCCTTTGCGACTATTACCGAGAACAGTACGGATGTAACTTCATCACGGCCATGCCGACCAACCTGTATGGTCCGAACGACAATTTTGATCTGGAGTCGAGCCACGTGCTGCCAGCACTTATGCGAAAGTTCGACGAGGCCAAGGCGTCTGGCGAAGCTCAAGTGCCTATCTGGGGCACCGGTTCTGCCCGCAGAGAATTCATGCATGTGGACGACATGGCTGATGCCTGCGTCTTTCTTATGGACAACTACGACAAGGCAGGCCACATCAACGTTGGCACCGGTGTCGATGTCTCGATCGCCGACCTGGCCGAGACCATCGGGGAGATCGTTTATCCCGAGGCCGAGCTGCGATGGGATCCATCGAAGCCGGATGGGATGCCGAGGCGGGTTCTCGATGTTTCACGCCTTGCTGCTCTGGGCTGGCAGGCAACGATAGAACTCAGTGAGGGTATCGAGGCCACCTATCGCTGGTATGTCGAAAACGGCGCTCAACGCCGAACCCATGGCGAGCGGTCGGTGGTGAGCAGCCGATGAGTCAAAGCCAGCAGGGTTCCCCGTCCTCACCGCCGGAGGGCGCCATCGCCATCGTTTCTCCTCGCTATGGCGAGGAGGTGGTCGGTGGTGCCGAAGACGTCCTGGCTGATCTGGCCCATGGCCTTCAAGCCCGAGGCCATGCCGTTGAGCTGTTGACCACTTGCGCTGCCGATCATTTCACCTGGGCGAACAAGTACCCAGAGGGACGATTCGTTGATGGTGAGCTCACCGTTCGGAGATTCCGCACCCAGATCGATACACCAGGACATAATCGGGATCGGATCGGAGCTCGGCTCCTCGCAGGCGACGCCATCACGGTGCAGGACCAGCAGCTTTGGGTCAATGACAGCCTGAGATGCAGCGGCATGTGGCATCACGTCTTCGACCATGGCCACCGCTATCGCTCAATTATCTTCGCTCCGTACATGTTCTGGACGACCTACGCCGTCTCCCAGATTCATCCCCGCCGATCGCTGATCATGCCCTGTCTCCACGATGAGCCAGCCGCAGGCCTCGACATCTTTGCCGCCATGATCGAAGGCGCGGGCGGCCTCCTGTTTTTGACGGAGCCAGAACGTGAACTCGCACAACGCCTTTACCGGTTGCCCGCCCGCAACACGATCATTGGGGCGTCGGTCGACATCGCTGATAGCTACGACCCTGAGTCCTTCCGGCGCAGCTACAACATCGAGGGCGACTATGTGTACTTCGCCGGTCGGCGAGAGTGGGGCAAGGGGTGGGACGACCTGAAGAACGCCTATGGCGTATACCTCCAACAGCGAGGCGGTCGGCGTGCCTTGAGGCTGGTCACCTCTGGCGTCGGTGAGGTCATTGCGCCGCTCGGAGCTGAGTCCCAAGTCCTCGATGTTGGCTTGCTCTCCAACGCCCAACGTGACAACGCAATGGCCGGTGCAGCGGCCTATGTCCAACCGAGTGCTATGGAGTCGTTTTCCCGGACGGTGTTGGAGGCAATGGCCGCCGGAACTCCGGTTCTCGCCAATGGTCACAGTGATGTCGTCAGCTGGCATCTCGATCGCTCGCAAGCTGGCCTGACCTACACCTCGGGTTCAGAACTCGTGCAGGCCCTTCACTTCGTGACCGATGAGCCGGAGGCCGCAGCCTCGTTGGCTCAAGGCGGACGAGACTATGTGCTGGCAAACTATCGCCTCGATCCCGTGCTCGATCGTCTCAGCATCGCCCTCGACAATTGGTTCCCAACACCGACCTCAGCGACGCACGAACGGCCGTTGGAGGGTGTGCGATGACGACCCTGATCGTAACCCCATTCGCCCCCTATCGCGACGGCATCGCCACCTACGCAAGCCAGGAGTTGGCCTATCGCCGACAACGTGGTGAGCACGTGGAGGTTCTGTCACCGCTCCCGTCGGCTGCCCACCATCATCTACCGCTTGGCGCTGCGCCTGGCTGGGCTCAACTGGCATCTCAGTACGGTCATTATGAGCGCATCATCGTGCACTTTGCCCCCGGTCTCATCTTTGGTCAATGTCGAGCTCCCGCCGAACGACTGGCCGTTTGGTCGGCCTTGGCCGTCTTGGCCCGCCGGTGCGCTCTCGAGTTGCGAATCCACGAGATCGATACCGACGGGTTGGCGTCGAACCAGCTCGAACGGCGAGCGGCTGGCGTTGTCTTCCGGTGGGCGGATCGTGTGACGGTGCACACCCGAGCGGAACGAGATGCTCTGGTCGACGCTGTTGGATCGGTGGCCGAAGGTGCCGAGGTTATCGATCACGGTCAATATTTTGCTCCGCGGGTCGCCGACGACAAGCACGCGGCGCGGCGCGAGCTCGGATTGGATTCGGCCAGCTTTCACTTCGTCTCGATCGGCTTTCTGCAGCGACACAAGGGCTTTGATCGAGCAGTCGAGGCCTTGACGCAGGCTCTGCGATCCAACGCGGCGATGAGCAAGGTAGCACTCCACATCGTCGGCTCGGCTCGAATCGATCATCCGGACATCGCCCGCTATGTCGTGGAGCTTCGCGCTCTCTGCCGGGCCCATCCGTCGGTCACGCTCCACGAACGGTTCGTCAGCGACGATGAGTTCGACCTCTGGATCGCCGCTTCTGACGCTGTGGTCTTGCCCTATCGCGAGATTTGGTCCTCTGGTGTGGTGGAGCGAGCCAGGCTTTACGGTCGGCCGATCGTCGCCTCCGACCTCCCTCAGTTGCGAGACCAGGCACCGATCGGAACGATCCTGTGCAACGACACAGCAGCCTTTGCGGTTGCCTTGGAAAAGGTGTGGTCAACCGAGGTCGGTGTCGTCGATCTCGAACGCGATCTTGTCGAGGACGCTCCGCCGTCGCCGGTCGAACGGACCGGCTGGAACGTAGCATCCGTCGAGAGATCCGCTATCGAGAGCCAGATCGGCGAACGAGCGCGACGATTCGACCTGGAGCTGAGCGGACTCGACCCGGCCTTGGTCGATGCCCAACAGGCCGCCGGCCGACGCGCCGTTGACAGTCTGCTGGCTTTGGGGCACCTGGATCGTCCACCAGCCACATCGGCTCGGCCCGGAGTCGCGTCTACCAAGAAGGCGATACGGCGAGCAACAGACTGGCAGGTAGAGCCGTTGGCCAAACACATCGAGGCGTTGCAGCGGGCCACGGTCGAGGCTGTGGCTGCGCTCGAGACCGAGATCGCCGAGAGGCTCGATAGTCCGGAGATCTCCTCGATGAATCTCGAAACAGCTTCCGCTCCGGTACGGGTTAGCGAGGTCCGGGCTGGTGCTGTTGGCAATCCTTCGACCAACGAGCCAAACGACAACGCATGAAAGAGCGATACCGCGTGAAAGAATGCATGAAAGCAGGCGTCTCATGAAAATTATGGTGACCGGGGGACTGGGCTTCATCGGCTCGGCCATGGTCCGGTTGTTGATCGAATCGACCGATCACGAAGTAGTAAATGTCGACAAGATCTCTTACTCGTCAACACAGGGTTCCCTGGCCCCGGTTGCCAGCAGCAGCCGGTACGGGTTCCAAAAGTGTGATCTCGCCGACGCTGAAGCAGTCACGACCTTGGTCGACGAGGAAGTGCCTGACGTCATCATCCATCTGGCTGCGGAAAGCCATGTCGACCGATCGATCGACGGACCGGGTGAGTTCGTGCAGTCGAACATCATTGGCACCTTCAACCTGTTGGAGGCGGCACGGCGCCTGCCGAACCTGTTGCTGTTCACCCATGTGTCGACCGATGAGGTCTTCGGCTCACTACAGAACTACGACCCCCTGTTCAACGAACACACGAGGTACGATCCCCGGTCGCCCTACTCGGCCACCAAGGCTGCATCGGACCACCTGGTGCGAGCATGGGGTGAAACCTATGACCTGCCGTGCGTGGTAACGAATTGTTCGAACAACTACGGCCCTTACCAGTTCCCCGAGAAGCTGATACCGACTATGATCCTCAAGGCGTCGAAGCTCGATCCCTTGCCGATCTACGGTGATGGTGGCAATATCCGAGATTGGTTGCACGTCGACGATCATGTGGCCGGTTTGCTCAGCGTTGTGGAGCGAGGCGAGCCCGGCAGGAGCTACATGATCGGTGGCGGCTGCGAGCGAACGAACCTCGAGGTCGTCGAACAGATCTGCGATCTTGTTGCCGACCGTCTAGACGATGGAGCCAACCGTCGAGCTCTCATCGAATTTGTTACCGATCGACCAGGTCACGACCGACGCTATGCGGTGGACAGCACCCGTATCCAGACCGAGCTTGGCTGGAAGCCGCGCTACCGGTTCGAGGACGGCATAGCCCAGACTGTCGACTGGTACCTGTCGAATCCTGCCTGGTGGGAGCCGCTACTCAACGCGACCGGAGCCGAACGGCTCGGGCTTCAAGGAGCTCTGTGAGATGGCCGTGGCTGAGGATCGAGAACAGCTAGGTCGGTTGCAGCAGGCCCTGCTCGCCGAACGGCAGAAAACGTTGAACCTAACCGACGCGATCGTGGGAGCGCAGGCGTCGACAGCCCAGGCAAAGACCGACAACGATGCCCTTTTCGACCGCCTGCATCACACGGCAACAGAGCTCGCCCGGCTGAAGGTGCTCTTCGGGTATGAGGAAACAATGTCGGTGGTCAGCATCGAGGCAGAGCTGAACAAGCCGTGGGTTGGTCCGCCGAAAGTGCTTGGGCACTTCGCTTCAAAGGCGGCGAGTCGGGCTGCCGTGAAGGGCGCCGAGCTAGCCGAACGGGTTAGTGCCCGGCATCGTGAGACGCCCGGCGACGGAGAGGTGACCGATGGCAGCGAGGCCTGAAGGAGGCGAGGCCCCTACGTTCTGCGTCATCATCATCTGCGCGGGCGCCGCCGAAGTGGATCTGGTCGAAATGACGCTCGATTCACTTGACGGCCAGACGGCTCTCTGCTCCATCGCCGTCTTGGCCGATGTCGATCTCCATCATGATCTCCGGCAGCTTCGATCGCCGGGAGGCGTTCCGGTGGAACTACCGGTCGAAGCACCAGTGTTGAATTGTGACGCTGTCTGTCTCGTGCGAGCGGGCGGCCGCCTCCTTCCGGGAGCCTTGAAGTACCTGCAAGCGGCGCTTGCCCACGCTCCCGACATCGACCTGATCTATGCCGACGATGCCGCCGACCTCGACGGTCGGCGCCTTCTCGACCCCAGACTACGGCCAGGGTTTGCTCCCGACCGCCTGCTCGCTCACATGTATCTTGGCGAGTTTGTAGTCATCAGCGTTGACTTGCTCCATCGTGTCGGCGCCTCGGTTCTAGCCGATCGGCTGGCTTGCACACTCTCGAGTCCGCTGCCGCACGCCACCGCTCTCGTCGTCAGCCACCTGGCTCGTCGCGTCGCCCACCTGCCCCAGGTGCTCTATCTCCGCTCGCTCGCCATATCTGGCGATGTTTCCTTGACCAGCGACAGCGAGCGGGTTGATCGCTTTCTGTCGATTACCGGTATGGCTGCGAGCGCCGAGTCGAGAGACGATGTGGTAGCTCTCCAACCCAACCTCGCGGCCGAGCCATCGGTCAGCGTCATCATCCCAACCATTGGAGCGGAGCGAGATCTTGATGGGCGACCGACCGTGCTCGTCAACCAGGCGGTTGCATCACTGGCGCGTCTAACCCACTTCCGAAACGTCGATCTAACCATTGTCCTCGGCGCCAACGCCCGACTTGGCCTGGCCGAAGAAATTGGTCGAGCTGCCGGTCATCTCCCGGTGCGGTTCGTGTCCGATGATCGGCCCTTCAATTTTTCCCATGCCTGCAACCTTGGAGCGGTGGCCTCTAGCGGCGACTATCTAGTCTTCCTCAACGACGACGTGAGGATCACCGACGAACGATGGTTGTCGCGGTTGATGATGTTTGCGATCTGCCCAGACGTTGGGGCCGTCGGGGCTCGACTGCTGTACCCCGACGGACGGATCCAACACGCCGGGATCTGGACCCGTGGCGGACACCCCGTTCATCGCTACGAAAGCTATGCGCAGGAGTCGGATGGCTATCTCAACAGTCTGCGAGTGCCCAACAACGTTCTTGCCGTGACCGGAGCGTGCCTCGCCGTCGCCCATCACAAGTTCGACCATGTCGGTGGATTCTCCCCGCTCTTTCCCTCGAGCTATAACGACGTCGACCTCTGCCTCAAGCTTCTCGACGTCGGCTGGCGTTCGGTCGTTTCGCCTGAACCGGCGATGATCCACTTCGAGGCAAGCAGCCGTGATCCCTCCATCTCCGAGGTGGAGATGGAGCTTCTTCACGATCGCTGGCGCAGCCTGCTCAATGCCGATCCGTTCGATAATCCAAACCATGCCGCGGTCCTTTCCGAGGAGCTGCCGGCACCGAATGTTCTGAACCTCGACGCCAACCGCCAACATGGGCCTCGCCTTTGGCCTAGGCAAACCCTGCCCGCCGCAGATATCAGGCTCGACCAGAACGAAGCAGCCGTGGAGCTGGCCGCAACCAGCGGCGAACCACACAACTAGGAGACCGATGAGCGCTCAACGATTGGCACGACTGACGATGGACGGCAACCGATGAAGGGCATAATTCTGGCCGGAGGCACAGGAACTCGCCTCCACCCTTTAACGATCAGTGTTTCGAAGCAGCTGCTCGCGGTCTATGACAAGCCGATGATCTACTACCCGCTGTCGACACTCATGTTGGCCGGGATCCGAGACATCCTGATCATTACGACACCTCAGGACGAAGCTCTCTTTCAACGCCTGCTCGGAACCGGCTCTCAGTGGGGGATCAACCTCGCCTATGCCGTTCAGCCTGAACCGAAAGGCATCGCCCAGGCCTTTCTGGTTGGCGAAGATTTCCTCGACGGCGATGGCTGCGCGTTGGTTCTAGGCGACAACATTTTTCACGGCGACTCCTTGTCGACATTGCTCCAGGAGAGCTCGGCTCGTCCAGCTGGTGCTTCGGTCTTCGCCCAGGAGGTGTCAGACCCGGAACGCTACGGCGTGGTCGACTTCGATGAGATGGGTCGTGCGCTGACCATAGAAGAAAAGCCTCTTGAGCCGCGCTCGAATTGGGCGGTCACCGGTCTGTACATGTACGACGAGCGAGTGGTGGAGATAGCCCGCTCGATTGAGCCCTCGGCTCGAGGTGAGCTAGAGATCACCACGGTCAATCAGCACTATCTCGAAGCAGGCCAGCTCACGGTATGCCAGTTTGGTCGCGGTGTGGCCTGGCTCGACACGGGCACCTTCGACTCGATGGTGGCTGCAACCGAATTCGTGCGTGTCCTCGAACAACGACAAGGTATGAAGATCGGCTGTGTCGAGGAGGTGGCGTGGCGTATGGGCTGGATCGACGACGCAGAGCTGGAGCAGCTCGGCGAGGGATTGGTCAAGAGCGGTTATGGAGAGTATCTCCAGGGATTGCTTCGCACCCGCCGCTCGGCCACCAGTTCACGACTGCCCTCGGCCTCTCGCGCTGTTGCCACCGGTTAGCGGGTAGCGACGCTCATTCCCGGTCAGCGATAAGCAAGGCGGCGAGGGAGCGAGCGGCTGCCGATACCGAGGTTGAGCCGTTTCTCAGCGCATCCTGCAGCTCGGCCCGGTGCCGGTTAAAGGCATCGTTGGCGTTGGCTTGTGCAAACAAGAGGGCCTGGATCTCAGCGTCGAGCTGGGCTACCGCTTGTCGGCCACGCAACGTTGTCAACTCACCCGACTGGGCAACGTGCTGGTGGAGGCTGAGCAGCTTGGCCCACAGCTCAGCCATGCCGTTGCCGGTGAGCGCTGAGCAGGTAACGATCTCGGTCGGGGACTCGGCCCGCTTCGGACGAACCAGATGGAGCGCATGGCGGTACTCGTTGGCGGTTTGTTCCGCCAGGTTTATGAGCTCGCCATCGGCCTTGTTCACGGCGATAACATCAGCGAGTTCGAGGACACCTCGCTTGATGCCTTGGAGATCATCGCCTCCAACGGGGGCCAGTAAGAGGAGAAGGAGATCGGTCATCTGAGACACGGCAATCTCGGACTGGCCGACGCCGACGGTCTCGACAAAGACGATGTCGTAGCCGGCCGCTTCGCAGAGAAGGATCGCGTCTCGTGTGCGGCTAGCGACACCTCCGCTGATTCCGCCCGAGGGAGAAGGACGGATGAAAACCTTCGGGTTAGCGGCTAGCTCTCCCATGCGGGTCTTGTCGCCAAGGATCGCACCGCTGACAGCAGCGCTGGAGGGGTCGATAGCAAGCACGGCCAGCCGATGGCCGTCGCCGGTGATGAGCTTGCCAAAGACATTGATGAAGGTGCTTTTGCCGACCCCGGGTGTGCCGGTAATCCCAAGCCGTAAGGCCCTGCCCGTGTGCGGGAGCGCCCCTTCAATGATTTGTTCAGCGATGTAGCGATGGTCTGGTCGGGTCGACTCAGCCATCGTGATACAGCGAGCGAGGGCGCGACGATCTCCCTGAATGAGGCCTTCGAGGAGTTCTTCGGGTTGAGTCGACGACATCGAGGCGACGAGTCGGAGATACGGCTAGGACGCCGCGGGCTCGGTCGAAGCCGAGATGACGGACAGCACGTGACGGGCTGCTTCGGTGATATTCGTGCCAGGGCCGAAGATCGCAGCCACGCCGGTCTCGTAGAGCATGTCGTAATCTTGCGGCGGAATCACGCCGCCGCAGACCACGAAGATGCTGCCAGCATCGAGCGACTTCAGCTCCTCGATGAGCCCAGGTACGAGGGTCTTGTGGCCGGCCGCCTGTGAAGACACGCCGACGACGTGAACGTCGTTGTCGACAGCGTCCCGGGCTACTTCGGCGGGGGTTTGGAAAAGGGGGCCGACGTCAACATCGAACCCGAGGTCGGCAAAGGAGGTAGCGATCACCTTGGCGCCGCGGTCGTGACCGTCTTGGCCCATCTTGGCAACGAGCATGCGAGGCCGTCGACCATTCTCTGTTGCGAAGGCTTCGACCTCGGCCTGGATGGCGTCGAACTCGTCCGAGCCCTCGTAGGCATCGGCGTAGACACCGGACACGGTGCGGACCTCGGCCTGGTGGCGGCCAAACACTTCTTCGAGAGCGTCGGACATCTCGCCGACGGTAGCTCGGGCTCTTGCTGCATCGACGAAGGCCGCCAGCAGGTTCGAGCCGTCGCGAGCGGCCTGCGAGATACCAGCGAGCGCTGCGTCGCACGCAGCGCTATCGCGCTCGGCCCGAATCTTGTTGAGGAGACGGATCTGCTGTTCTCGAACCGCTGTGTTGTCGATGTCGAGCACCTCGACCATCGAGGGCTCATCGGTTCGGTATTTGTTGACCCCGACGATCACATCGATGCCTTGGTCGATGCGGGCTTGGCGGCGTGCCGCGGCCTCTTCGATACGAAGCTTAGGTACGCCCTGGTTGATGGCCTTGGTCATGCCGCCTAGTTCTTCCACCTCGGCCAGAATGACACGGGCCCGGTCGGCCAGATCTGCGGTGAGTTTCTCAATGAAATAGGAGCCAGCCAGCGGATCGACGGTGCGGGTGATACCAGACTCTTCGGCCAGGATTAGCTGTGTATTGCGGGCGATGCGCGCCGAGGTGTCTGTCGGAAGGCCGAGCGCCTCGTCGAAGGCATTGGTGTGCAAGCTCTGGGTGCCGCCAAGCACAGCGGACATGGCCTCGATCGTGGTACGCACCACATTGTTGTAGGGGTCCTGTTCGGTAAGTGAGACACCAGACGTCTGGCAGTGGGTGCGCAGCATGGAGGAACGAGCGGATGTCGGGTTGAACTGGGCCATGAGTTCGGACCAGAGGATACGGGCGGCCCGCAACTTGGCGATCTCCATGAAGAAGTCCATGCCGATACCGAAGAAGAAGCTGAGGCGGCCAGCGAAGGCGTCGACGTCGAGTCCGCCGCTGATAGCAGCTCGCACGTACTCGAGACCATCGGCCAGCGTGTAGGCAAGCTCAAGGTCGGCGGGGGCGCCAGCTTCGAGCATGTGGTAGCCCGAGATCGATACCGAGTTGAACTTGGGCATGTGCTCGGCCGTGTAGGAGATGATGTCGGCCACGATACGCATGCTCGGCTCGGGCGGGTAGATATAGGTATTGCGGACCATGAACTCTTTGAGGATGTCATTCTGGATGGTGCCGCCCAGCTGCTCGATGGTTGCGCCTTGTTCGAGCCCGGCAACGATGTAGCAGGCCATGACCGGAAGCACCGCTCCGTTCATCGTCATCGAAACGGTCATCTGATCCAGCGGGATCTGGTCGAACAGGATCTTCATGTCCTCGACCGAATCGATGGCTACACCAGCGTTGCCGACGTCGCCAACGACGCGCTCATGGTCGGAGTCGTATCCTCGGTGGGTGGCGAGATCGAAGGCTACCGACAAGCCCATCTGACCAGCCGCCAGGTTACGACGATAGAAAGCGTTGGACTCTTCGGCGGTCGAGAAGCCGGCGTACTGGCGGATCGTCCACGGTCGGTTAGTATACATCGTCGCTCGAGGGCCCCGCATAAAGGGTGCTTTGCCTGGCAGGGTGTCGACGTGGTCGAGACCGTCGAGATCGGCCCGGGTGTAGAGCGGCTTTATGGAGATTTGCTCCGGTGTCGAGACGGTGAGTTCATCGACCGGTCGCCCCCGCAGGTCCTTCTCTGCGAGCGCGGCCCATTCGGGGTGAAGATCATCAGCCATAGCCCCAACCGTAGACGATCTCCGGTGGGCCTGATCAATCATCAATGCAGGCTCGAACAGTAGGTCGCTCTTCCTTCGGCGTCCGCTTTGATGGTGAGGTAGCGACGCTCGCGAAGCTCACGGCTCCGACCCACGGCGAAGCCCGGCGGCTCGCTCGGCTGGCGCGAGTTCATCGACACGAAGATGCGTTCCCGGTGTCGTTCGATGGACGGCTCGGAAGAGCAGATGAACGCCGACTGGCAAGGTCAGGATCATGGCCGCCGTGGTGATAGCGAGAGAGGCAGTGCCTTCCCAGCCGAGCTGGCTCGATGCGCCAAGTGCGGTCACTAGAAAGGCGACAGGGCTGGCCTTCCCCGCAGCGTGGAATCGTGCATAGTTGGTTTCGAACCGGAGCAGTCCAATACCGGCGAGCAGGGCGATCAACCCGCCAACAAGCATGAGGATCTCGGCGACGGTTGTCATGGCGTTGCCCTCGTCTCACTTCGATGCGCGTGCTCGATGAATCTGCTGGCGGCCACCGTGGCGGTAAACCCGACTATGGCGAGTACGACGAGGATCACCACGTTTGTCGTGTCACCGCGCCGAGCGGCATCGACGGTGATGGCGCCCATAAGAGCCATGAGGATGACATCTAGGGCGATGATCCGATCGGCCAGGCTTGGGCCGGCCAGCAGACGGAACACACCACAGAGGCCGGTGAGGGTGAAACAAGCAAGGGTGAGTGCGGTCATTGGGTCACTCCGGCTGGGTAGGTGGGGAGCGCCTCGCAGGAAAGGCGGGCGAGATGATGCACGTGCTCGATGGTCTTGCCCTTTCGGTCGACGTGGAGCAAGTGGAGGTAGAGGGTTCCGGTGTCGGGGTCGGCATCGACGACAGCCGTTCCAGGGGTCAAGGTGATAGCTACGATCAGGAGCAGAAGGTGCTGTCGACACTCGGGCGGGACCGTGACCGACACGATGCCTTCCTCGGTGCGGTCTGTTGGTGTGACGATCTCAATGGCGACGGCAAATGTTGAGGCGGCCAAGTCGACGAGAACCAACCACAACAGGTGAAGGAGGGGAAGCGGTCGAATGCTGCCCCGCCCGGAGGTGCCGATACCGGCGTAGGTCAAAGCGCTGGCCAACAGAACACCGCTGAGTACGTTGGCGACGGACATCGTCTGCCAGAGAGCGCACCAGGCGAGGGTTAGGGTTGCGATACTCAGAGTTCGCCGAGGGGTGAGGGCTGTGGTTTTCATCGTGATGTCACCTCGTCGATGTAGAGATCGGCCGAGCGTAGTTCGTTGGCAGCCCGCTGGCTCAGGTCGAAGATGGGGCCGGCCAAGAGCGAGATGGCGAGGGTGCCAGCCACTGCTAACGCGGTGGCGCCCGTCATCAGCCGCCGATTGTTTGGTGCTGCTGGAGTCGCCTCGGCCTGATCAGCGTCGGTGCCCCAAAAGACCCCTATCCATATCTTGGTCATCGAAAGCAAGGTAAGGGCACCGGCTGCGAGGGCAACGACGGCGATACCGATCGATGCCTCGTCGATGGCGGCCGAGATGACGGCGAGTTTGGCGACGAACCCCGAGAAGGGTGGAAGCCCAGCGAGACTCAGGGCCGGGATGGCGAACATAGCGGCGATCAGTGGTCGTCGGGCTGCGAGTCCGCCCGAGCGGTCGAGCGAGCTTGTCCCCTCGTGATTCTCGATCAGGCCGCCGACCAGGAACAAGACGGTCTTGACCGGCATGTGATGCAGGAGAAACAGAATCGCGCCCGTGGTTCCTGCTGCCGAGAAAAGCCCGAGCCCCATAAGCATGTACCCGATCTGACTGATGACGTGGAAGGACAGGATGCGCTTGACATCGCTTTGGGCCAGCGCTCCGAGGGCGCCAACGACCATCGTGAGACCAGCCACAACCAGCATCACGGGCCCGAGCTCATCCATGCCGGTGAGGGTGTGAAACCGAATCATGGCATAGATGCCGATCTTGGTAAGGAGGCCGGCGAAAACGGCGGTAATCGTTGTAGGCGCGGTCGGGTAGGAGTCTGGGAGCCAGGAGAACAGCGGGAAAATGGCTGCCTTTGTACCGAACACCACGAAGAACCAGGCTCCGATGCCGAGGCGAATACCGGCGTCGAGCTCGGGGATTCGTTCAGCGAGCAGGGCGATGTTAATCGTCCCGGTCGCCGCATAGACGAAGGCGACACCAAAGAGGAAGAGGGTTGACGCGAAGAGGTTCATCACCACGTAGGTCATGCCCGAGCGGATCTGACCCCGCTTGCCTTGGTGGGTTAGCAACACGTAGCTGGAAACGAGGATGAGTTCGAAAGCGACGAAGAGCGTGAACAGATCGCCGGTCAGGATGGCGAGAGCTACGCCCGCGGTAAGAACCCCGAGGAGGGGACCAGCGAGCTCTGGATTGGCACCCCACGCTGTGCGTCGCTGTCCTACAGCGAATACTTCGACGATGAGAATGATGGAAAGGGCAATCGGGAGCACAAGGGCAGCGAAGAGGTCGGCGACGAGCACGATGCCAACCGTGGGCGACCATCCACCGACGCGAATCACCTGCGTGCCGTTCGACGCAACCTCGAAGAGGATGGCAAAGGAGCCCAGAGCGGCCACTCCGAGTCCGGCCATGGTGGCGATATCTCGTGTCCGCGCCCGACGGCGGAGCAAGATTCCGGCCGAGGCCGCAACCAGAGGCGCAATCATGACCATTGCGATGAGGAAGCTCATGCGGTTGCCTCTGTGGACGCTGTCTGAAGTCTTGCTGCAATGCGTTTGTCTTCAAGGTCGTCTTCGACGAGATCATCGCCGGTCAGCGCCTGCTGCCGACGAGCCAGAGCCAAGAGGAACAAGGTAAGGCCGAAGGAGATCACGATGGCGGTCAACGCAAGCGCTTGCGGCACCGGGTTAGCGATGTCTGAGGCGGAATCCCGGTCGGCCAGCGGAGCATTCCCCGGTGGCCCTCCGGCGGTGAGCAGGGCTATTACGGCGGCGTGTCCGAGGATCGAGAAGCCGAGAAGAATCCGGCTTAGTGATCGAGCGGTTATGAGGTAGAGGCCGACGGTGGTCAGTCCTCCGACGGTTACCAAGAGTGCAATGCTCATCGAAGACTCCGAGGTCGAAGGGTCGCCGGCTCCTCGGCGAGTTCAGGAGCACCTAACCCGTCGAGTACGGCGAGTAGCAGCCCGACGACGACAGCGGTGACGCCTAGATCGAAGGGCAGGGCCGAACCCGTCTTGATCTTGCCGAGCAGGGGAATATCGACGGAGACGACGTGCTGGTCGAGAAGAGCGTCTCCCCAGATGATCGGGAGCAGAGCCACCGACGCGATGATCAGGATACCGATGGCCATCAATTCGTGGGCTCGGCTGGGTCGTTGAAGGCCTGCGACGGTTCGCAGGGCAACAACCGCTCCGAAGACGAGGCCGGCAGCGAAGCCTCCTCCCGGCTGGTTGTGGCCTGCGAATAGTAGGTAAACGCCAACCATGACGGCTGGTGGGCTGGCGGCACGGATACCGAGCCGCACGATGGGGGAGCTGCTAGCAATCATCCTGGTACCTCCGGAGGGCGGACATTGGCCAGCGCCAGGATTCCGAGGGCGACCGTGGCCAAGACCACAACCTCACCAAGGGTGTCGAGGGCTCGCATGTCGGTGAGAATCACATTCACGATGTTGTTACCGCCACCTTCGTCGACCGCGCCGGCCTTCAGGTCCGCAAGAGGTGCCTGCCCGACGGAGTTCGCAGCGGCTGCGGCAAGGGCCGCCGTAACCGATAGCCCTCCGAGCACAGAAACGGCGAGTCGTGTCAGCCGCCAACCGCCGCTGGCCGCCGGAAACTGTTGGGCTAGATGGCCGAGGCCGATCACGAACCCAACGACCACGATTGTTTCCACGAGGAGCTGGGTCAACGCCAGATCGGGTGCTCCGTAGAGAACGAAGAGACCCGAGACTCCCGTACCGACCGCGCCTAGGGTGAGCGCTGCGCCGAGACGGGAACCCACGAATGCTCCAGCGGTCGCAGAAACGAGGATGGCTGCGGCCAGAACCATCTCAAGCGGTTGATTGGCGAGCACTAGGCCTGAGGTGTCTAGCCCAGTGAAGAACGGAAGTGCTGCGAGTGAAGCCGTTGCTGCCATGACCGTTAGATAGACGGGCAGGGAGCCATGCTGAATCCTGCCTGTCGCTCGGCTGGCGGCAACGAGGACACCGTCGAGGAGAGCGTCGGCGGTTCTGGCGCCCTTCGGTTCGGGCGTACCCACGTTTCGCCGAATGACTCCGAAGCCGAGCGCGGTGCCAACCGCAAGAATTCCTAGCGATGCACCAAAGGGTGCTGTCAGACCTGGCCATCGCAACAGCGAGTAGTCGGCGGCCGCATTGAGTTCGACGGCGGCTGGTCGCACGATGTCGTTGACCCATCCCAGGACGAGGTAGCCAACGAACCCGAGTGAAGCGAGCGTTAGAGCCGGGATGGTCATCAGCCAGCGACGGGGAGCCACCACTGTCGGAGGGCCCGGCCCGAAGACACCGAAGACGAAGCGAAGGGTATAGGCGACGGTCAGAACTGAGCCAGCACCGACGCCAACAGATACGACTATTTGTTGAACCCCATCCAGCGTTGCGAGGCTCTCGAGCGCGGCCTCCTTGGCGGTGAATCCGAGCAGCGGGGGAGCTCCCGCCATCGAAAGCCCGGCGAGGGCCGCAGCGGCGAAACTGAGTGGCATCGAGCTGGCCAGGCCGCCGAGTTGATCGATCTGACGCGTGCCGGTTCGCACATCGACCTCGCCGACGATGAGAAACAGCGCAGCCTTGAACAGGGCGTGCGCGAACAGGAGAGATATGGCGGCAAAGACAGCCTTTCCTGTGCCAAGAGCGAGGAGTGTTACCATCAGCCCGAGCTGCGAAATGGTTCCCCAAGCCAGGATCAACTTGGCGTCGCCTTGACGGAGAGCGCCGACGGCACCCCAAAGCATCGAGGTGAGACCGAAGGCAAGGCCGAGGGTTGTAAAGGCCTCGACGTTGGCGAAGGCTGGCCCGGTGACAGCAAGGAGAAGAACCCCCGCCTTTACCATGGTTGCAGAGTGCAGATAGGCGCTCACCGGTGTCGGGGCGGCCATCGCCCCTGGTAGCCAGACATGGAAGGGAACCTGCGCCGACTTTGTCGCTGCGCCCACCAGGACGAGAATTGCCGCGATTGTTCCGCTTGTCCCGCCAATGGCTGGCAGCTCGGAGATGATCGTCGTGTTCGCTTGCTGAGCGAGGACGAGGAGCCCAGCGAGGAGTATCAAACCGCCTGCGCCGGTGATCATCAAGGCTCGCCGCGCTGCGGCGAGCACAGAGGGATCTTGGTTCTTGTGGCCGACCAGGAGAAATGACGTAACCGACGTCAGCTCCCAGAAAATGAAGAGCGTCCAGACAGAGTCCGCCCAGACCAGTCCCACCATCGAGGCCGAGAAGCCGAGGAGTGAGGCGCTAAACCGGGAACCTCCGGTCGTGTCGCGGTTGAAGTAACCAATGGCGTAGATGAAGACGAGTGCTCCGATGCCGGAGACAAGAAGCGTCATCAGTAGGGCGAGCGAGTCGACCTTGAACCGGAGCTCTAGGTCGAGCCCGCCCACCCAGGTGACCATGCTGGTCCGATCCGATGAACCAGCGATGAGCTGGACGACCGCCCACACCGCTGAAATCGCTGGGGCTGTTCCGCCCAGAGCGAGGAGAGGCCGAATCCCGAGCCGCCGACCCAGCGCAAGGACCATCCCGACTCCAGCGAGGTGGAAGCCTAGAAGCACGAGAACCATGGATCTAATCATAAACCGCTTGTAAACTAACGCAAACCTAATACACCTATCTAGATATATCTATTGAGGTGAAGTAGTTGGTGTTATGCGGGCGTGTTGCGACCCTCTTAAGGATGCAACTAAAAGAAGTTGACAAAATGCACGTGTTGAATAGTATCTATCGCAGGAGGTACAACTATGATGCTCCCTAGTCCCTGCCTGGTTGCCAGAAGCGCCGATCGGTCCCTCGACGGAATTAGTCGACGGGTGCGTGGTCTCTGGGATCGCTGCCTGCCGGTTTCAACCCCAAGACGCGCGGACCTGATCGTTGAGCTTTCCGACCTTGAGGTGCGGGTCGAACGCATCACTATCTGGATGAAG
>CAKZXA010000069.1 GCA_937922045.1 uncultured Acidimicrobiales bacterium
GATTCGCCGGGACGACTCCAAAGCTTCAGCTCGGGATTATTGAAAAGCGTGAGCGTGAGCTGGGAGGTGAGCATGTTCTTGAGATCACTTTGGGCGCTCCGAATTGCGCTGGCGCTGAGATCGAAACTGGGCAGAATGTAGACGGCGCCGTCGGGAGCATCGCTTGTGAAGTCGCGATCGTCGAAGTCGACCTGGATGGCGTTGTCGACATCGATTCGATCACCGTCGAGCGAGATGATGGCTTCCCATTCCTGCTCGTGTCGCAGGTCGGCCTTGCGCTCGTCGAAGAGAAGAGCGACCCGAGTGGCGAGGGCGGGCCGGAGTCGAGATCCACCGGCTCCGGTGTCTAGCTCAGCCAACCAGGGAGCGGACGGAACCACAAACCGAGTCGACAAGGAGTCTGGGGTCGAAGGGGCGACCGTCGATTCATCGTCGGCCAAGGTGCTGGCCGGTGCGGCGGCGGGGGCGGACGGGGCCGAAGAAGCGGCCGCAGCCGCCTCAGGGGCGGCCTGAGCGCCCGCAGCAGCCGACGCGGCAGCAGGTGACTTGGCAGCTTGGGCCGCAGACTCTTCGGCCATGAGGCGGCCGATTTGTTTCCGGGTCAGTGGTCCGGCGAGATAGGACAACGCCCATCGACTAGTGAGCAGCGGCATCTCTGAATTTCGTGTGGTGCGCAGCAGGAACTGTCGCTTGCCGAGCCCGCTGATCGTAGCGTTCAGCTTGCTCATGTCGACCGAACCGTCGGCGGCCTTCAGGCCGTCGACCAGCCGATTCTTGTCCTGTTCGGTCTGCAGGCGCCCGATGAGCCAGGTGCCGGCATTGGAGATGGCCTTGTAGTCGAGGTCGACCGGGTTTTGCGTGGAGAGGACAAGGCCGACACCGAAGGCTCGAGCCTGTTTGAGCAAGGTCAGGATCGGCTTCTTGGGTGGTGGGTTTCCGTTGGGTGGGGCGAGACCCATGACCTCGTCGAGGTAGACCAAAACCCTCAGTTCCCCCGTGCCCGGTTGCGTCCGCATCCAGCTGATCAGTTTGGAGAGAACCAGCGTCACTGCAAACTGTCGCTCCGTCTCTTCGAGATGGCCGAGCGACAGAACAGCAGCTCTGGCTTTACCGTCGGCGTCCCACAGCATGCGCTGGATGTCGAGTGGGGCGCCCTGTGACCAGGCGGCGAAGCTGGGTGAGGCCAGAAGCCCGTTCAGCTTCATGGCGAGGGCTTGGCGATCCTTGGGCGGGAAGAAGGCGTCGAGATCGAGCACGCCGAGCTTGCGAATAGGCGGATCGAGCAGCTGGCCCAGAAGGGTTGCGAGGTCGAGGTCCTTGCCAGCGTCCCAAGCGCGAGCGATCAGGTTGGCCAGCAGAATATGCTCGCGACCGGACAGGGGATCCGACTCGACGCCGATCAGTCCGAGTAGGCCACTCACGGTTGAATCGATCTCGTCCTGGCGGGCTCCGGGATCGGTGCCGGACGGAGCGCTCAGACGGCCGAGTACATCGAGGCCGACACCAGCATCACTGCCCGGTGTGTAGATGACCGGCCGTGCGGCCTCGCCCAAGGCCCCAACATCGGTGCCATCCAAACCCCAGGACGCCAGGCCGTCTCTCCAGGTGGTGGCTACCTTGGCGGCTAGTTCGGGCACGGTGGTTTCCTGAACGCGGGCTGCACCCTCGTCTACCCACGGTTCGAATTCTGGCCCGGCCAAGCTAGGGAAGGTGAGGCACAGATTGCCCAGGTCTCCCTTGGGATCGATGGCGAGAACCGGAATGCCAGCGAGAAGCGCTTCTTCCAACAGCACGACACCCATGCCGGTCTTACCCGAACCGGTCATGCCGACGATCACACCGTGCGTTGTGAGGTCTGAACTGTCGAGGTGGACCGCTTCACCGGCCCGATCTCCTTCTGCATTGAGTTGCTCGCCTATCCAAAGGTGCCCTGCTTCACGTTCCATAGCGCCCAGGGTTACATGTCACAGCACGGTTCGCACCCATAGACCGGGAAAAGTCCGCTGGTTAGACGTTTTTGATCCTTGGGTGAATCGCTTAGTGATTCACGCGGCGTCCTCGGGTACGTTACAATGTCGTAATAGACCGGTTCCGGACGTACTGACGAGCCGGGATCGCCGCAAAGGCACAACCACAGGAGTTGTCTTGACTGAGTTGAAAGAAGTCGAACTGATCGAGGTTGCTTCAATAGAAGAAGCAGTGTCGCTTATCGACGCGGGTCTTGGCGGGCTCACGGAGCGCAACATGGTTCCTGCCTCGGAGGTCACCGACCTTCTTCTGGATGTTCGCTCGGCTCTGAGCGACCGGGCAGTTCAAGAGGATACGTCCGCCAGCTGAGTCGAAGATCCGCCGGCGCGGAACAAGCTACCGCAGCGGCCAGAGTCGTTTGACTAGCCGGCCCATGGTGGTGCCAACAATCGCGCCAGCGGCGACGTCGCTGGCATGATGCATCCGGTTGTGAACCCGGCTGGCTGAGACGATGCCTGCCAGTGCCCACCAAAAGGGGCGCAGGCGTGGCATCGCATCGCTGAGTAGTACCGCGGTTAGCGTTGCCGAGCTGGCGTGGCCGCTCGGGAAGCTCTTGGTCTTGGGTCGCCTAACCTCATGGCTACGGTCGTCGAGCAAGGGCGGGCGTTCCCGGGGCAGAAGGTTTTTGGCCCCGCCGTTTACGAGGGCGGACTCGATGCCTAGCGAGATGGCAAGCCGGACAGCATCTGCTCGGCGTGAGGGGCTGACGAGCGCCATCACAATCCCGATGAGGTGCCAGGCACGCGAGTAGTCGGCTCCTTCGCTGGCCCAGTAGAACACCCGGTCGGCGATTGGGTTGCCGCGCAGCGGATGGAAGATGCCGTCGATTGCGTCGTCGGCCGGCTTCGCCTTCGTCATGAGGTTGTCGAACCGATGTCGTGAGCGCTCAAGCGCCTTCGACCAGCCCATCATCGGCGTGCCGCGATCGTCATCAAGCTGTCAGTGTACGGCTGTGGTGGCGCATAGAGTGAGGCGGTGTCGACGGATCCATTGACCGCCTTGTGCCCCGCTGATGATGAAGGTGTTCTGGCGGCCAACACCCTTTTCTATCAGGCCCTTGAGACGGCGGATTTGGCGCTGATGGAGGCGGTGTGGTCGCACGCTGACGATGTCTCTTGCGCCCATCCGGGTCGGGCTCCGCTCCGGGGCTGGGAGGCCGTCGACGCCTCCTGGCGAGCCATCCTGCTGTCGGGCGGCAATCCTCAGGTGATAACGACCGAACTCAGATTGACCCGTCACGGAGCGGTGGCATGGATAACGCTGAGCGAGAATCTGCTTTCGGGCCAGCACACCGGGGCCGCCAGCGCCCTGAATGTCTTCACCCATGATGGGGACCGATGGTCTCTTGTCGTTCACCATGCGGCCCCCGTCCTGGGTGGCCCCTAACCCGCTTCATAACGTGGTTTATGAATCGATTTACGACTCTGCTGCTGCCTGCCACTGCTTGAGTAGCTTGACGAATTCCTCACCTGGGTTGGCGGGAACGACATAGCCGTCTTCGTCGTTGATGGCATCCCAATCATCGCGAACCGTTTCGGCCGTGATATCTGCTCCGCGGTGGGTGCCGGGGGTGAGGCCGATAAAGAACTTGGCGACCGTGCCGCCAGCCACCGAGTACACACAACCCGAGGTTTCGTTGGACTCGTGCGCCAGCCAGACGACAACTGGCGTGACCAGGGCTGGATCGAGTTGCTCGGCCATCTCGCCCAACAGGTCCTCGGTCATGCGGGTCTTGGCCACCGGTGCGATGGCGTTGGCCTTGATGTTGTACTTAGCTCCTTCGGCTGCGAGCACCCGGGTGAAGCCGACAAGGCCCATCTTGGCTGCCGCATAGTTGGACTGACCGAAATTGCCGAGCAGGCCTGAGTTGGACGAGGTGTTAATCACCCGGCCGTAGCCTTGTTCGCGGAAGTGCTCCCACGCCGGTCGGGTCACGTAAAAGGCACCCTTCATGTGTACGTCGACCACCGGGGTGAGCAGATCATCGGTCATCTTGTGGAAGGTCTTGTCCCGCAAAATGCCAGCGTTGTTCACCACCACGTCGATGCGGCCAAACGCGTCGATCGCTGACTTGACGATGGCTTCGCCGCCCTCGGCCGTCGCCACACTGTTCCCGTCGGCGATAGCTTCTCCACCGAGCGCCTCGATTTCGGAGACGACCTGGTCGGCCGGTGAGTTTGAACCTCCCGAGCCGTCAACTGATCCTCCAAGATCGTTGACCACCAGACGAGCGCCGCGTCGTGCGAACTCAAGGGCATGCTCTCGCCCCAAGCCGCCGCCAGCTCCGGTCACGATCACTACCTTGTTGTCGAATCCGAGATCAGTCACTGCTCTCCCTTTCCTAGCCGACGGTTCCTGCTTCTGTGGGGGCCGGGGTCGGCACCATTCGTCAGCGTGGCGCAGTGTACTTGGCTCCAATCCCTGGTCCGAAACCAGAGGAAAACTGGGTCGAAGGTTTCTCCTCTGCCACGTCGCCCAGGTCTAAGGCGAGACCCTTCCTATGCCGTAGGTAGAGGTATGGAATGGAGCGGCCGGCGCCGATCGACCTCCGGCGGTTCAGGTCGCACCGAACTGGCGGCCGAGGTCAAGAAGGATCTGACCTTCTCCAACCTGCTGATGCGCCTCATTGGGGCCAGCACCGTAGGGCTGGTCATCGCCGCGGCGCCGCTCGATCTGACGGTGTTCGAACGTCTGGTTATCAGCATTACCTTCATCGTTGTCTTTCCCGTGATCTCGCTCATGTTGGGACGCCTCGGCCCGGCCGGGTGGTCTGGGATGTTCCAGAACATGAGCGACTCGATGTTGGCCAACCTTGTTACTTGGTTTGTGCCCGCCTTGTGGCCAGCAAACCTTGCCTACCAGGGGGCCATGCTTTCGCTGAACCTTCCCCTGCAAAGGCGTCGCCCTCTCTTCGCTCTCGCCGCGGTCAGCATTGGCGGGTGGAGCTATGTGGGCTGGTGGACGGGAGCTGCGCTCTGGTATGTGCCGGGTCTGGTCGTTGCTGCGGTCATGTTGCCCTACGACATGTATGCGCGCCAGCGAAGTCAGCGACGCCGGGAGACGACGGACCGGATGAACCGACTCATCTCGGCCTCAGATGTCGTCTACTGGGAATTCGACTTGGTCGAGCACCGATTTGTGACGGTGGTCGGGAACTCGCTCATGATCACCGGCTACGAACCAAGCGAACTCGTCGGAATGCACTGGCGACAGATGGTGGATCCTGAAGAGTTCGAGCGGGTGAAAGGATTAAGGCCTGAAGGCGCCGGATCGAGCGACTACGACGTGATGGTCAAACTCCTGCACCGTGACGGGAGGGTGCTCACGTGTCGCCATCTGCTCCAACTTGAGACGAGTCAGCTCGTGAAGGGGCTCACCTCAGATGTCACCGCTCTCGCTTCGGCCGCCGAGACCATTCGGTACCAGGCCCAACACGATGTACTCACCGGCCTGGCCAACCGCGACGTGTTGAACGACAGGCTTGAGACCGTCTTGCGGCAGGCTTCGATCGAGGAGCCAGCGGCGCTGCTCATGCTCGACCTGGACCGCTTCAAAGAGGTTAACGACACGCTCGGCCATCATGTTGGCGACAAGATCTTGCAAGTATTGGCGAGTCGTTTCTCCGAAGAGATCGACGAAGCCATGTGTGTGGCCCGTCTCGGTGGCGATGAGTTCGCCCTCTTGCTCGGTCGAGCAGACCGGAGGGCGGCGATTCAGGTAGCGGCGAAGATCGCTCAGGCCACAGAGCGACAGATCGACGTCAGCCACGTGAAATTGGCGGTTGCGGCGTCGATCGGTGTGGTCATGATCCCTGAGCAGGCCGACTCGAGCGAAGAGGTTATGCGGTGTGCCGACATCGCTATGTACGATGCGAAACGCTCTGGCGACATCGTGCGGATCTACCACACGACCCCAGCCGAACTTACGCTCGATCGCCTCACGCTTAGCGCTGGGGTTTGCGGTGCTCTTGAATCTGGTCAGTTCGAGCTCTGGTTTCAACCCAAGGTTGACCTGGATACGAAGGCGATCGTCGGTGCCGAGGGCCTGGCCCGCTGGCGCCATCCCGAGCGCGGTGTCCTGCTGCCCGACCAGTTCATCGACCTTGTGGTGCTCTCGGGGGAATATCATCTCTTCGCTCGCAAGATGCTCTCAGCTGGTCTTGACTTGCTCGGCGATTGTGATCGGCAGAACCTTCCCCTGGGTGTCGCCGTGAACCTGTCCTCGATGAGCTTCTTCGATCGCGAACTGCCGGATTGGCTGGCGAGAGAGATCGTGCGCCGAGACGTCGATCCTCGCCGGTTTACCCTCGAGATCACTGAATCTGAGTTCTTCGAAACCAGCACCCACGGCAATGTCTTTGAAGCCATCCACGGCCTGGGCGTCGGCCTTTCGATCGATGACTTCGGCACCGGGTATTCCTCTCTGGCCCGTCTCCGCGATCTTCCGGCCACCGAACTCAAGCTCGATCGGAGTTTCGTCAGTTCCATGGTGAGCGACAATGAGAGTCGACTCATCGTGCGGACGGTGATCGAACTGGCGAACATTCTGAACCAGTCGGTCGTAGCCGAAGGAGTCGAGGACACCGCTACCGCCGAGTTGCTCCTAGCTATGGGCTGCCCGGTCGCTCAAGGTTTCCTCTATGCCAGGCCAGCACCAACCCATGAGTTCATGGATTTTGTGCACAACTGGCCGCAAGGCACCGCCAGCTTCGGCGGCTACCTTTCTTCGAGTCAGGCATCAGGCGAGTTTGGTAGACGCTCCTCGGTTCTTGAGGCGTAGCCGATGGTGCTGTCGCTGACCTAGCTCGGCGCGAACTGGCCGCCGAGGCACACCAGACATTGATCATCCCAACCAATGGCCCCTGCTGACTTTGCGTCATCTT
This sequence comes from uncultured Acidimicrobiales bacterium, assembly GCA_937922045.1. Classification (GTDB taxonomy): domain Bacteria; phylum Actinomycetota; class Acidimicrobiia; order Acidimicrobiales; family SZUA-35; genus JAHELU01. Next base: position 6,911 of record CAKZXA010000069.1, read on the forward strand.
CGGTCTGATACTGCGGCTGGTCCGATCGACCGGTTCTCGTGTCGCCAGCGGGTTGGGCGGTGGTGCCGGCATTCTCACGACGGCGACTCCAGCCGAGGGGATCAGCCTTCCAAAGGTCATCTTTCCACCGGTACGGCAGGTCGACGATGGCGCCGCCTTGTTCGATAGCGATTCCAGCCGTGAGGCCGTCGCCGAGCAGGGAGCGCTGGCCGGCCGGATCGTTGGGTGCCCCCGTGGTGTGGCCGAGCGGAGCATCGACAAAAACCGATCGGGGTGGATTGACCCGAGCGGTGATGGTGCGGGCAGAGGTGAAGCCGATCGTGGGGAATCCGGCGGCTTCGATGTGGCGTGCGATCAGACCGACCGACTGGTGACATACCGGTCAAACCGGGACGAGCAGGACGAGGTCGGGCTGCTCCGCCTCGCAACACTCCACCAGCAGGGAGGCGGTCTCTCCTTCCATGCGGCGGGTGGAGTAGATGCCGCCCATAAAGGCGTAGGCGTTCTCGGTGAGCCCGCCGATCACACCCTCTTCGTTGAGCTCGCGTAAGCGGTCGAGCGGGAAGACACAGTTCGGGTCGGTGCGGGCGTCGGCCTGATCGTAGGCGAAGTGAGCGGTACGGAGCTCCTCGGTCGGTGTGTCGACCGGGATCCTGCGCACCGAGGTGTCATCCTGGGTATGAAAGGCGATCTGTCCTCGCCGATAGACCCCGCCCGATCCGATGAGGAGGACTCGACAGTCGCTCAACGGCTTGGTCAGTGGGGTGAACGGTGGCGGATCTGGGCGTTCGGCCCAGCGGTAGGCGTCGTAGCCCAACGAATCGTAGAGTCGCTTTGTCTCAGCCAGATAGTCGGCGGGTGGCTCATCGCTATGTCCGCCAATCATCTCTGTGGCAGGGGCCGCAGGTTCGCTCATCGCTCCGAGGTTACTCGCCTTGTCGCTCGGTGGGCTAAAACCAGGGAACGAGATGATGCGGTTGTTTGGTGGTCACGCTCGTGCGCCGCCCTAAGCACGACCGTCGAAAGGTGAGATCGATGAAGATTGCGATGCCTCTGGGCTATGCGGGAGATGTGAAGGCGGCTGCCGACAAGGCGGCTGAGATGGAGAAGGCAGGGGTTGATCTTGTTTGGGTCGCTGAAGCTTACGGCATGGACGCCGTGTCGGTCATGGGGTACCTGGCGGCCAAGACCGAACACATCCAAATCGCTTCCGGCATTTTGCCGATCTACTCCCGTACCCCGACCTTGCTCGCTATGACAGCCGTCGGTGTTGATGTGTTGAGCGAGGGGCGCTGTGTGCTGGGTCTGGGAGCGTCGGGTCCGCAGGTTATCGAGGGCTGGCATGGCGTGCCCTACGACAGCCCGGTTGGACGGACCCGAGAGGTGATGGAGATCTGTCGCCAGATCTGGGCCCGAGAGGCGCCCTTGGTCCACGAAGGTCGAAACTACACCCTGCCGCTGCCGCCTGAGCAGGGTACAGGCTTGGGTAAGGCCTTGAAGATCATCACCCACCCACCTCGGCCTCGTATCCCCATCTTCGTGGCCTCCCTCGGGCCGAAGAATGTGGAACTCACCGCCGAGATGGCTGATGGTTGGCTTCCGACGCTGTTCGTACCCGAGCGAGCTGATCGGGTCTGGGGCGACGATTTGGCACGCGGTTCGGCGAATCGCTCAGCCGGTCTTGGTCCGATGGACATCATCGCGGGCGGCTCGGTGGCCATTGGAAGCGGAGACGAGATCGTTGCATTACGGGACGCTGCCCGGCCACAGGTTGCTCTCTATGTTGGCGGCATGGGGGCGGTAGGTCGCAACTTCTACAACAGTCTGTTCTCGCGCTACGGCTGGGAGGCCGAGGCCCATGAAATCCAACAGCTCTACCTCGCCGGGCATAAGGCCGAGGCCGCAGCCAAAATTCCGGCTGAGTTCTTGGAGCTTACGTCGTTGATCGGCGATGAATCGTTCGTAAAGGATCGACTTGCCGCCTACGCCGAAGCCGGCGTGACCTACCTGAATGCCACACCTGTGGGCCCAGAACCGCTTCGTACCGTCGAGCGGCTGCGCGAACTGATGGTGTAGTTCAGGGTATGAACCAGGGTGTAGCTCGGTGCCGTGTGCCTGGGCTGAATGCGAGCTTCGGTGAGGCTAGGGGCCGGAATGGGGAGAAAGACCAGCCGCTGCCTCACCGAGCTGCAGTTCCCGTGGTTGGTGGAGAAATCCCTGTCGGTTTTTCGCCTGTCTACCGACCTAAATCGGTAGTCCCTAGCCACAAGTTGCCGAGAGGCACAACCTAGCCTCTCGTTTGCGCCCTATCCCTCATATTGGGCCTTGAAGCGCTCCCTTCTTTATAGCCCATGATTGCGGTCGTGTGAAATCAGGACGTCGATTTCATCACGAATTGGGTCTTTTTACCTTCCAAATCCCGTTTAGAACGCCCGATCGCCTCAGGTAGCCCCTTCAGATTCGTATAAAATTGAACCATCGTCAGGTTGGGGCGGGCGCATGATGCAGCGGTGGTGAGCGGTGGATGGACAACTGGTTGAACGTATGGGCGACGTCGGACTCGTGGTGGTCGTCGTCTTGTTCGGTCTTCTCGTTATGACCGCTGTGGTCTCCTTTATCTACGGACTCATGACCCCGAACCGGGGGCAGGAGTGCTCGGAGCCCATCCAGGAGCAACCCTGGCTTGACGACTGCGCGATCGTCATCGCATCAAAGAACGGCGCGGGCACCCTACGCACCACGATCGAACACGCACTCACGAATCGCGTGCCCGTGTACCTGCTGAGTGACGGCAGCGATGACGACACCGTGGAAATCGCTCGATCCGCTGGGGCAGCCGTGGTTGCCTACGAAGTGAACAAGGGCAAGCCGGCCACTCTCTTCAGCGGCACCAACGACCTCGACCTGCTCGATCACTATCGCTACCTGACCATTATCGATGACGACACCCAGCTCGAAAGTGACTTCGTCGAGCGCTCACTCGAGTACTTCACGCCCGACGTCGCCATCGTGGTTGGGCGTACATGCACCCTTTGGCCTGAAGAACATCGATGGAACGCCTTGATTGCCTACCGGGCGTTCGCCTATTGGATCTACCAGCTGACCGTTCGCACACCCCAGTCGTGGGCGAACGCCTTGAACTGCATCTCCGGGAGCAACTCGACCTACCGCGCATCGGTTCTCAAACAGGTTCTCGTCCCCGAAACGCCCTACATCGTCGATGACACCTACTGGGTGCTTGAGACCCATCGCCGCCGATTGGGCAAGATCTGCTACGGGAAGAACGCATGGGCCTGGATCCAAGACCCCACGACCCTGCGGGACTTCTATAAGCAGAACCTTCGCTGGCTGTGGGGTACTAGCCAGGGGATCGTAGGGCACCGAATCGGTGCTGGCATCCTGAACAAGAGGCCGAGCATCTTCGAAGTCTTGTATGTGGTTCTGATCGGTCATTGGCTGTTTTACCTCGCCGGCCTTCCGATTCTCGGCTATCTCCTGGTGAGCCAGGGAGCCTTTTTCGTTCTCACGCTCATCGCCACCCGCTGGCTGTTCTTCTATGCGTCGTTGGCGATAGCTGCCATACGCTTACGGCATTTTCGGCTCGTGCTTTTCGCACCAGCCTTCGTAGCGATCGATCTGCTGTATCGGGCCATCTGGTGCCATGCGGTGATCAAGACGATACGACAGCCGACCGTTGAGGCCTGCGTTTGGGATTCGCCGACTCGGGTCGCGACGTGACGACCGATCATCGGCGAGATCTTCCGAGCACGCACCGGGCGTGTGTCAGTCGTGGAGTGAAAGGAGGAGATGTATGTCTGAACCATTGCCGGTAACAGGTGCTGCATCGGCGAGCCTAAGTGCTGTCGGTGCTGCTCTCGTAGCCATCGGCGGAATGTTCATAAAGATGGGGCGGAACTTGGCCACGCGGGCCTAGTGATCACCGCTTCATTCGCCCCGGCCTTCTGTTCGTCAGAATGGGGGCCGGGGCGGACCTCAAGAAGAAGCCTCAACGAAAAGTCTCAAACGAAAAATTCTAGAAAGAGTTAGGAAACTATGGGCGTCAGATCTGTGCCGGAAAACAAGATTAGCGACGATGGAGACCTCGAGTTCCTCGGCGCACTGCTTTCGGATCTGAAACTTCCTGAGTCCGAGCTTCCGGCTCTTTCGGTTGTCGACATCACGGTCGTGGTTGATGATGACAAGCAGCCGAGCCGCCATCCGATCAATCTCCGGCGCCCCGGTGTCATCGACCTCTCGGACATCGCCACGATCGTCTCGCCCTACGACCTCGTTCGTCTGCGACGAACGTTCTTCGCCGAGAGCGACGGCATCAGCATGACAGACTCGGCCAACGTCCACTACCCGACGCCCGAAAGTTTCGCCCATACGGCCGCTCTGTCGATGGTCGCGAAACGTCGGGCCGAAGCGGCCGGCGACAGCGGAACGACTGAAAGCTCCTTGGTAGCCAAGGTGGCGGCCAGAATCTGTTACTTTCTCGGGCTTTCCAATGACGATTTCGAGGCCTGCTATGACTACAGGCTTGAGCCCAGTCCCGAATACCTGGTGGCGGTGCGGCGCGCCGATGAGCGACTACCGTCCAAGACCAAACCGGCAACTACCATGCGTCGGCGTCGGGCTAAAGCGCGATCTCTTCGCGGTCAACCTGGTTCAGCAGAGACGTAGGCTGGCTCGGTGGCGAAGGTTGACCGGTTCCAACGTTCAGGGTTGAAGGCGGCGGCTCGGGGATAATCCTCGAACAGCCAGCGGAGGAAGTTTCGCTTGCTCCAGGCCGATGTTCCCGTGGCGGCAAGGGCTGCCTCGGCTCCCCAGGGTTTTGCCAGCATTGTCGAGAGGGTTCGAGCTAGGGCATGATCTCGTATCATTTCGCGCCTCAGCCTGCTCTGGTACTGTTCGATCGCTGGCGCCGCCTCCCGACCATTGTCAAGAAACGCTCGGACGGCGAGCATAGCGGTCTCCATGGCCTGACCGATCCCTTCGCCCGACATGGGGTCGGTGGCAGCTGCGGCATCCCCGACAAAGACCACTCGCCCTGCTGCTAGTTGACGCTGGCCAAGTCGAGCCGGGATGGGCCAAGCCCTATGCGGACCCTCTGGCTGTGCCCGAGGGCCAAGCACCGACGCTAACGCCGGGCTTTCGAGAAGCTGAGGCCAAAGCTGTTTCATATCCTGGACTCGGTGAGAGGCCCCTCTGAGGATGCCGAAACCGACGTTGGCTGAGCCGTCGTTCAACGGAAACGACCACACATATCCAGGCAGCGTGCGCTTGTCGAACCAGACGATCAGCTCTGATGACGCCCGTTCGCTGACGTTGGTGAAGTATTGACGAAAGGCATGCCAGTCGCCTCGGTACGGCTCGAATCCGGCATCGACACCGAGTAGCTTGCGGGTAGGAGACCACATGCCGTCAGCGGCTATAACCAGGGGCGCAGTGATCGTCGTCTCCTGGCCTGTTGATACGTCTTTGACGATGGCGGTCGCGGCCGCAGCGTTCTCGCCGCTGTCGAGCTGTATGAGCGTCGTTTCTTCGCGAATCTCGGCTCCGACCTGCCGAGCTCGGAGGACGAGGGCATGGTCGAGCTCTGAGCGTCTGGCGGCGACCGCATAGCTCCCTGAGCTGGACGGAAAGCGGTAGTGGGTCTCGCGGCCACGGGGGGACACGAGGGTTACGTCATCAATCCGTTTCCAGCTTGGAACGGTTGACGGCTCGAGACCAAGCGATTCAAGGTGGCGCAAGGCGCCTGTGGTCAGGCCGTCTCCGCAGCATTTCTGGCGCGGAAATCTAGCCTTGTCGACGACGAGAACGCTGAGGCCGGCTTGGACCGCCTCAATGGCAGCAGCGGTGCCAGCTGGGCCAGCGCCGATGATCAATAGATCTGTTGACTCAGAGGTCACACAGCAAACTGTACCGCCGCACGATCACTCGTCGTCAGTGTTCTTCTCCTGCTCTTCCTCGGGCAACGTCGACTTGTTGTTGCAGTCGAGAGCCTCGCCAGGCCGATACGAGGCATAGACCGAGTCTTCGGTCTGTGTGCCGTCTTCGTAGGTGATGATACGAGGTGTTGTGTAGATCGAGCAGAAACGATCGGAGGAGCGGCGGAGATCCCCTGCTTCCACCTCAAGATGTTTGGTGGAGTAGAACGTCACGGTGATGGACGTTGACGTGTACGTGTTCCAGACGAGAATGCCGTACGGCGTGTTGTTGAAGACTCTGAGGTCTGGGCGCTGCCAGGAAATCGTTGCTTCACGCCCCCTTGGGTAGCGCGAGAAGTAGAGCGAGTGAGACTGGTACTCCTCGAATTCGATACCGGCAAAGAAGGAAGCGTTGAAGAAGGTGGTGGCGTATTGACTGATGCCACCGCCCACGTTCTGAACCAGTTGGCCATTGGCGATAGCGCCGTCGGAGAAGAAGCCCTTCTCGGTCGTACGACGCCCCACATGCCCGTTGAGGGAGAACGCCTCGCCGGGTCGAATCACATATCCCTGGGTCAGGTCGGCGAATCGCTGAATGTTCTTTACTCGATTGGCGCAGCACTTATGTTCGGTTGTGAAGGTGCTGACCTCCTCGATGATGCCGAGTGACTCCAGCTCGGCCACTCCCTCGTCGGCTCCGACGATGATGGGCTGAAGCGTGATGGTGCGGTAGGAGACCTCTTCGTCGTCTTCCTCATCGGGATCGATCCCCACCAACGCCCTCTCGATGCCGTTCTGGAGGAGCTCGGCCGATCCCTCTTCGCAACACACCACCGTTTCGGAGGCGGGCACGATCAGGGGCTTGTCGTCGACGATGGTGAAGTGGGCCAGCTGGTCCTCGGCACCCAGCGTTGGGAAGCGAGGCTTTAACTGTTCGAGAAGTGCGGCCTCGTCGATGCTCCACGTGGCGGCACCATCGTCGTCGGCGCCGAGCTCGACCAATGAACGAAGCTCTTCCGGCTGTAGCTCGGTGGTGTCGTCGAGCACCTGAATAGTGATAGGTTCGCTGGCCTGCCGGTTGAGGCGGGTTGTGAGTTCTTCGACCTCGTCGAACGTCAGCGTTGGCTCGGCCGGGACGGCCTCCAGCTCGATGAGGTAGGGCTCACCGTCTTCGACCGCCGGCCGTAGTCGCCCAACCAGCTCGCGTGGATTGATGGTCGTGCCCGCAGCTCCCTCAACAGCCTTTAGCTCATCGCCGTCGAGCCCGATTAAAGGTTCGACCGGAGCGTCCAGTTTGGACATCACCGCCTCTTCTGCCGCCGTCGTGGTTTCGTCGGCGTCGAAGACATAGGAGATCGGCACGTTTTCTGAGGAGAAGAGATTGAAGAACCATTTGATCGGAGCGAGGAAGAAGATGGTGCCTCGGCGTGTGTCGAGCGCATCCTGGATCATCTGATCAGCGTCGACGGTTGCGCCGAGACTCACCGGGTCCGAGACGACGGACGCGCCACCGACCTGGATGGTGACTGGGCGAGCGGCGAGATCCTGATTCTTGTCGTCGGCTACAGCGAGGAGCTCAGCACGATCCATTCCGCCAACAGGCGTCCCGTCGATCTCGACACCGCGCATCGCCGAGCCACTGTGGCGGGCTACGTCTATTCCCCAGCCGACGACGAGTAAGGCGTAGGCCGCGATGGCGCCGAGCAGCAGGCGCCGGCCAGTCTTTGAACGACCCTTGACCTTGGTCTTCGGTTGTGCTCTTTCGGACTTGGGTTCGTCGCCAGTCGAGGCTGTTGCGGCATCTACTTTCGCTGGCGACGCTTGATCGGTCTGCCGGGCTTCGGCGGCGACACCCACGTCGTCGGTGGTGTCGGCCTCGGTAGCAGAACCATCCTCGTTATCGAGGTCGTTGCTCTCGGCCTCGTTGTCGCCGTCGCCTTCATCGGACAGGTCGACGGCCTCGTTGTCGCCGTCGAGGTCGCTGTCGCCTTCATCGGACTCGTCGACGGCATCGCTGTCGACGGCATCGTGGCTCTCTGCCTCGTCGTCACCGGCGAGGAGATCCTCGGCGACTTCGACATCCTCGACTACGTCGTCATCGTCGGTGATGCTCTCACCGTCGAGCGGCGTGTCGTCATCAGAGTCATCGGAGTCATCGGAGTCATCGGCGAGATCGTTGATCGGTATCGCCATTGCCTTGGTGAGGTCCTCGTCCACCATGGTGTCGTCGTCGCCGAGATCGGCGAACGCATCGACATCGACATCGACATCGACATCATCGGCATCGACATCATTGGTGTCGACGTCCAAGGCGTCAAGATCGAAGGCTTCGACATCCAAGGCTTCGATGTCGTCGGCATCGAAGCCGTCGTCTGGTTCGTTGTCGATCAAGCTCTCCAGCACATCATCGAGAGGTTTGGCCTCGTCGTGATCATGCATGGCGGGGAGGTCGAGCCCATCATCGAGTGAGCTCGGGCCTTGATCAGAGGTGCCATAGGCGTCGCTGGCATCGGCCTCGTCTGCCAGAGTCAGGAATTCATCAACGCTCAGAGGTTCTTTGTTACCGTCGCTCACCGCCAACCAGTCTGCCATGCATGGTGGCTTTTTGACGTTCATTGACCACGATTTCGGGCCTAGGCGGAGGTGATAGCGCGGTCTCTTTTTCGTTTGAGACCACGACGTGTGGCAAACTCGACCGAGTCACCACAGATTCTGGTTTGACTCGCACGACGAGTCACGGATACATCAGGGAAAGAGGAGCCGATGAGCGGACTTTGCGAAGGTCGAATTGTTGTCGTCACAGGAGCCGGTCGCGGTATTGGGCGCGAGCACGCGCTGATGCTGGCGTCGGAAGGGGCGAGGGTCGTCGTCAACGACCTCGGTGGCGAGGTCGACGGTTCGGGCGGAGCACTGACCTCAGCCCAAGAAGTTGCCGAAGAGATCAAGGGCATGGGCGGCGAAGCCGTCGTAAACGGCGACGATGTCTCCGACTGGGAAGGCTCCCAGCGTTTGATCAACACGGCTGTCGAGAACTTCGGCGGTATCGACGCAGTGATCAACAATGCAGGCATCCTGCGAGACCGAATGTTGACCAACATGACCGAGTCGGAATGGGACGCGGTCATCAAGGTGCATTTGAAGGGAACGTTCGCCCCGGCACGGTGGGCTGCCGCCTACTGGCGTGAACGAACCAAGGCAGGGGAGACCAACGACGCTCGCATCATCAACACCAGCTCGGTGTCGGGCATCTACGGAAACCCCGGCCAAACGAACTATGGAGCGGCCAAGGCTGGCATCGCTGCTTTCACGGTCATCGCGGCCCAAGAGCTGCATCGCTACGGGGTGACGGTTAACGCCATCGCCCCTGCCGCGTTAACTCGCATGACGGAGAACCTCGGGATGGGCCAACAGGATGATGAAGGCAAGGCGCAGATGCATCCGCATTGGATCGCTCCTATCGCCACCTGGCTGGTCTCAACCGAATCGGCACCGGTGACCGGTCGAGTCTTCGAGGCCAGCGGCCGTGTTCTCGGCATCGCCAACATGTGGCATCGAGGACCTGAAGTCGAGCCTGTCGACGACCCGAAGGAGATCGGCCCACTGGTCAAGGACCTGATGAGCCGGGCCCAGCCGAATAGCGACATGTCAGGCCAGCCAGCAACGGGTCCCGGCCGACCAACGGCCTACTAAACCGGCCAGCGAAGACGACCCCCTAAGCCCGACCACACCGACTATCGAGATCTGATCAATCAGTCGAAAAACCAGGAGGAAGCAATGTCTGTAAACCCCGATGCTGTAGGTGCCAAAGGCGAGGCCCGCCGCTGGCAGTGGACGGCAGATGACGCCCTTTTGTATGCCCTAGGTATCGGTGCTGGTGTTGCCGATCCGGTTGGTGGTGAGCTCGAATTCACCACCGAAAACACCGACGGTGTCGACCAGCAAGTTTTCCCCACGTTCGTCGTGATGGGTGGCTTCAACGCCAAAGGCGGCGCCGGGGCGATGCGCGACGCTGGCACGTGGGATCCGCGGATGCTCGTGCATGGTGAGCAGGGGATCCGTCTCCACCGGCCGATACCGACCGCTGGAGCGGTCGACATCGTCGATGAGATCACCGGTGTCTACGACAAGGGGAAAGGCGCCGTCATTGCCTCCAAGGCCGTCGCCACCCTCGTCGACGACGGCCAACCTCTCTACGAGACCACCTCGTCGGTGTTCATCATGGGTGAAGGCGGCTTCGGTGGCGACCGCGGCCCAAGCGACAAGCCAAACGTGGCCCCCGACCGGGCGCCCGACCATGAGGTTACCTACCAGGTTCGCGACGATCAGGCCTTGCTCTACAGGCTGTGCGGTGACCGCAACCCTCTTCATTCGGATAAGCAGTTCTCCGATGTTGGTGGGTTCCCCAAACCGATCCTGCACGGTCTCTGTACCTACGGCTTCACCGGTCGGGCTCTTCTGCACACCTTGTGCGATTCTGACCCGGCTCGGTTCGCAGCGATGGAGGGGCGCTTCAGCTCGCCGGTGCTTCCCGGAGAAGCGCTGACCGTGCGGATGTGGAACGACGCTGATGGTCACGCAATCTTCCAGACCGTCGGCGGCGACGGCCGGGTCGTGCTGAACAACGGTGGCCTTACCTACAGCTAGAAGAGCTTTTGTTGAGGCCGCTCGATGCCTCGAAGTTCGTCATAGTCGATCTCGACCCAATCGATCTCGCGATCCGAGGCCAGTGTCTTGGCTTGGGGTCGGATCTCTTGGGCCACGAACATGCCTCGAACCGGCGCCAGGTCGCTGTTGCGGTTGAGGAAGTCCAGATAGCGGGTGAGCTGTTCGACACCGTCGATCTCGCCCCTCCGTTTGATTTCGATCGCAATGACCTGGTTGTCGGCGTCGCGGCAGAGTAGATCGACCGGGCCGATCTCGGTGGGAAACTCGCGGCGGATCAACGACATGCCGGGTTCAAGCTGTTCGGGATCAACGGCGAGCAGCTCCTGGAGATGGGCCTCCACACCGTCTTTCTGTAGCGACGGATCGTCGCCCAAGTCGTGTTGGGTGTCGCTATGGATCTCGTGAATCGTGATCGTGAGCGTCTCGTCCTTTGGGCTGATGACCATCCATTGATCTTCAGCTTGTTTCTCGCCGTCAACCTCGGTGCCAGCCGGATGGATGACGAGGCGATTCGGTGCAGTCATCCAGTTCAGAGGCTTGTAGGCGCCGCCGTCGGAATGGATAGCCACACAACCGTCGGCCTTGACCATGATGAGTCGAAGGGCGCGAGGTAGGTGGGCGGTGAGTCGGCCGTCGTAGTCGACGGTGCATTCAGCAATGACGAGTCGCACCCGTAATTTCTAGCAGCAGAACGACTCAACCCAGCCGACGGTGGCCGAGACGGGAGCGAATGAGTTCGCGCCGAGCCTTCAATTCCTCGTAGGTTAGCGAGTCGGTACGGGCCGGATCCACACCGAATCCGGCCTTGATGCCATCGAGATCCAGCTCCTCGTTCCAGCGGCGGGAAGCTCCGAGCTGTGATGCGATCGTTTGACCATGCACCGTGGCGAAATGGGTGGCGACCTCGGTTACCGCCGTGAACATGTCGAGTTCTGGAGCGAGTGTGGCGATGGCCCCATCGAGGAAGATCATGTTCTTGACGTAAAGCATGAGCGACTTTGGCATACGCGCCCCGTAGCCCAGCAGTAGCTTCAGGATGCGTTGGAGCTCCTTGACCATTTCCTCCGGTGCCATCTCGGTTGGGTCGATCGGAGGACCATCGAGCCCGAGGTCGGCGATAACGGTGGCTATGTCGGTGTCATGGGGGAGTGCACCGAGGTCTCGAAGCCCTTCGATCTGGCCGGGCACGTTGTTGGTCGTTGCCGACATCATCATCTTGAGAAAGGCCAGGCGTTCACGTTCGGTAAGGCGGCCGGTGATACCGAAGTCCATCAGGGCGGTGCGGCCATCGTCCATAACGAACAGGTTGCCGCCGTGGAGGTCGCCGTGGAAGATCCCGTGCAGATAGACGCCCTCAAGAAAGCCGATGAGGCCAGTCTTAATGACGTTGTGTGTGTCGACCCCGGCGGCCTTCATCGACGTCACGTCGTCGAAGTTGAATCCGCTAAGCCGTTCCATGACCAGCATGCGACGGGTCACCAACTCGGGGTGCGGCCGCGGTACCACGAAGCCACCCTGATCGAGTTCGGAGAAGACGCGGGCGACGTCGATCATGTTGGCCGCTTCAAGGCGGAAATCGAGTTCTTCGACAATGGTCTCAGCAAAGAGCTCAACCAGGGCTGGCGGATTGGCGAGAGCAGCAACAGGAATACGGCCGACGAGGTGGGGAGCGAGCCAGGACAGGACCCGTAGATCTTCCCTCACGATCTCATCGATGCGAGGCCGTTGAACCTTGATCACAACGTCTTGGCCGGTGAGCAAGGTGGCCGAATGCACCTGGGCGATTGAGGCCGCAGCGATCGGGGTTGGGTCGATATGGCTGAAGACCTGGTCGATAGGGCGGCCAAGTTCCTGCTCGAGGATGGCAGTCACCTGGGCGAAGTCGACGGCCGGAACCTGGTCGCGGCACTTCTTCAGTTCGGTTACCAGATCGGCCGGAAAGACACCCTCACCGGCGCTGATGATCTGGGCCAGCTTGATATAGGTCGGACCGAGTTCTTCAGCTGCGATCCGGATACGTCGAGAGAGGCCGGAACTGGATTCGTCGGTCCCTCGCTCCTTGAAACGCCATGCAGCGAGGGCCGAACCCAAAACTTTCGACACCACCGCAGCCCGCTTCAAGGGCGGGAGACGTGGCGGACGAGTCAGGTCGGGTAGGAAGCGAGCCTGCTGATCTCGCAGGATCGGAACCTTTTCCAACCAGTTCGGGCCTCGACCGGCCAGAACCTCGGCCATCGACCAGGGTGGCTTGTCGGAGAATGATCCGAGGTGAAGGTCATCGGCGGTCAGCACACTGTCGAGCGTATCGGAGTCCTTCGCCACAGTCGGAGTCGGGCAGCAGTCGTTTCTGTCACTCGAAATCAGGCGATGACTTCGAACGGAGAGCCTCGACCCCTCGTCGGTAGTCGGGTTGGCCCATCATGGTCGAGAGCCGCTCGATCGATTCGACGACAGAGGTGCCGACCCCCCGATGCTGGTCGAGGTAGACCTGGCGCCTGGTGGCAGCCAGCGAACCAGCTGAAACCGAGGAAGCAAGGGCCTCGGCGTAGGTGAGGGTCTCGTCGAGCAAGGAGTCGGACGGACAAAGCCGATTGATGAGACCCATCTCGAACGCCTCTTCGGTGAGAAAGGGTCGCGATGTCAACAAGACGTCCATAGCTTTGGTCAACCCGACATGACGCGGGAGTAGCCAGGAGAGCCCGTACTCGGCTGGCAGGTTCAACTTGCCGTGAGCGGTCGTTAACTTGGCTCCAGGTCGAGCGAAACGCAGGTCGGCGAAGCAGGCGAGGGCGAGGCCGATACCGGCCGCAGGACCGTTCAGTGCAGCGATCACCGGCTTCGTCAACCCACAGTGGAAGGCGAACTGATGGTCGAATTCAGGATGCACGCCGTAGCCGGCCATCGCTGGCTCCGCTGGATCATTCGCGTCGGGCTGATTCGTTCCAGCGTTGGCCGCGGCGAGGCCGTCGTCGTAGGAACCGCGCTCGGCGTGGCCGCTAAGAGCGTCAGCATCGCCGCCAACACAGAACGCCCATTCGTCACCGGTGACGACGATGGTGCGAATCGACGGATCCTGTTCGGCCTTGGCGATCAGATACATGTACTCGGCATGCATCCGCCCCGTCCAGGCGTTGCCGCGATGAGGTCGCGACAAGAACACCACCCCCGATCGTCCGTGCTGTTCATACCGCGTAGCGCGCAACTCCATGGCCGCATGCTAGGTCAGCATCGATCCTGACCTAGAACTCAAGGCCGCTTTCAGCGATCAGCTGAAGGCAGCGTTCGGCCCACTCCGGGCGGCAGATCAAGAGATCCGGGAGGTATGGATTCTCGTTGTTGTAAAGCATGGGCGAACCATCCAACCGGGAACAGTGCAGGCCTGCGGCCTGTGCCACCGCTACCGGTGCACACGAATCCCATTCATACTGGCCGCCGGAGTGAGGATAGATGTCGACGTCGCCCCGTACGACGGCCATAGCCTTCGCTCCGGCTGATCCCATCTCGATGTACTCGCCGTCGAGTTCGTCGGCCAGCATCTGGGCCACAGGTGGTCGGCGGGTCCGGCTCACGATGACTCGGGGTCGCGGCCCTGCGGCCGCTGGCAGCTCCGGCGCTGTCACCGTCGACAGGGTTACGTCGGCGGCCGGGAGAGCGACGGCACCGGCAACCGGCACGCCGTTCATCACGAGCGCTATGTGGACGGCCCAATCAACTCGAGGTGGCTCGGAGTACTCTCGTGTGCCGTCGAGCGGATCGACGATCCAGGTTCGATCGGCGGTGAGCCGCTCCAGCCGGTCGGCGCCTTCTTCGGAAAGCACGGCGTCGTCGGGTCGCTCGGCGGTGAGAGTTTCCATGATGAAGTTGTGAGCCGACATGTCGCCGGTGTCTTTCATCGTGGCCTGGTCGGCACCGTCGTCGATCATACGTTGACGGACGTCGACGAGAATGCGACCGGTTTCGGTAGCGAGTCGGTGGGCGAGCTGATGATCTTCGGCGGTTAGAGGCACGCTGCAAACACTAGTAGCCGATCGACGGGTCGCGGGGTGACCACTCAACGGTGGTTCGGTTTCTTTTCCGGCTTTCCGTAGGGCTTCTCGACGGCGGTGTAGCACTCCTCGTGGTACTGCTCGACCCGGATCCACACACCGTCTTCATAGATATTGCAGATGACCTGCTGGTCGCGATGGCGAGCTCTGAACTTCACTCGCTCCTCGCAATGGGGGCACTCGGCCATACTGCCAGCCTCGATGAGACGCAGTACCGCTCGACTTTCCCACGTCGGTGACTTCGACGATTTCGTTTTCCGCTTTGTTGCCTTGTTTGCAGTCTTGGCTTTGGCCATGGTCCTTCCATCGGCACCAAAGGGCGCCGACCTGAACGAGACCCGGACTGCTCGATCGTCTTACCTGGTCAGCGGCTTGTAGGTGACGCGGCTCGGCAGCGCGTCCTCACCGAACTCGCGAAGCCGGAAGGCTTCGTAGTCGGAGAAGTTGCCCTCGAACCATCGCACCTGAGAGTTGCCCTCGAAGGAGAGAATGTGGGTAGCGATGCGATCGAGGAACCAGCGATCATGGCTGATGACCACCGCGCATCCGGCGAAACGATCGAGCCCATCTTCGAGAGCCCTGAGCGTGTCGACGTCGAGATCGTTCGTTGGCTCATCGAGCAGGAGCACATTGCCGCCTCGCTTGAGCACCCTGGCCAGGTGGACCCGGTTGCGCTCTCCTCCGGAGAGCACCGCCACCTTCTTCTGCTGGTCGGAACCGCGGAAGTTGAACGAGGCTACATAGGCCCGCCCGTTGACCTCACGGCCTCCAACATCGAGCGTGTCGTAGCCCTCGGTGATCGCCTCATACAGCGTCTCGTCGTCGTTTAGGATTTCTCGTGATTGATCGACGTAGGCCAGGTCGACCGATGAGCCGACAGCGATCGAGCCCCCGTCGGGCTGCTCGGCTGGGTCAGAGGTGTCGCCGGTGGCTGCGGCGATCAACATCTTGAAAAGGGTGGTCTTGCCGGCGCCGTTGCCGCCGACGACGCCGACGATGCCAGCGGGCGGCAGAGAGAAGGAAAGGTCTTCGATCAACAATTTGTCGCCGAAGCCTTTGGCTAGATGATCGACATCGATGACCTGATCGCCCAGACGTTTGCCGGGCGGGATATGGATCTGGACCTTCTCGTCGGCCGGATTGTATGCCTCAGCCTCAGCCCGAAGATTCTCATAGGCCGACAGGCGAGCCTTGCCCTTGGCTTGGCGAGCCTTCGGCGCCATCCGTACCCAATCGAGTTCGCGTTCCAGCGTCCGGCTACGAGCATCCTGCTCTCGCTTTTCCTGAGAGACCCGAGCCTGTTTCTGTTCAAGCCAGTTGGTGTAGTTGCCCTCGAACGGGAGGCCGCGGCCGCGGTCGAGTTCGAGGATCCATCCGGCCACATTGTCGAGGAAGTAGCGATCGTGAGTGACCGCGACGACGGTTCCCGCATAGTCCTTCAGGTAGCGCTCCAGCCAGGCCACGGATTCAGCATCGAGATGGTTGGTTGGCTCGTCTAGGAGCAACAGGTCGGGCTTCGAGAGCAGAAGACGACAGAGGGCGACGCGTCTCCGTTCGCCACCCGATAGGTGATCGACCGGAGAATCTTTGGGGGGAAGGCGCAGAGCTTCCATGGCGATATCGATGGTGCGCTGCAGATCCCAGCCACCGATGGCTTCGATCTTGTCTTCCAACTCGGCCTGGCGAGCGCCGAGCTTCTCATAATCTGCATCCGGATCGGACCAACCAGCGAGCACACTCTCGTAGTCGGCGAGCAGGGTGACCGCCTCGCCGGTGCCGTCCATGACGTTGCCCTGCACGTTCTTCGACGGATCGAGCTTTGGTTCCTGTTCCAGATAGCCCACGGTGAAGCCATCGGTTAGCCGGGCCTCGCCGGTGAAACCGTCGTCGAGACCGCCCATGATGCGAAGCAGCGACGACTTACCCGATCCATTCGAGCCCAACACGCCGATCTTTGCGCCGGGGTAGAACGCGAGCGTGATGTTCTCGAGGACCTGTCGATCCGGTGGATGGAACCGCCCGACCTTGTGCATCGTGTAGATGAATTGAGCCGACATAGTGGCCAAGTATGCCCCGAGGCCCCTTCGTTGCCACGGCTTCTGCGCCTTGCCACCGGAGCTTCATTGTGGCCAAAACGCCGAAGGGGAGAGAGCGATGCTCTCTCCCCTTCGTTACTCGAACCTTTTGGCGAGACGGTGTGGCTTAGCGCTTCTTCGCTGCTCGTGCCGCCGCTGGCTTTTTACGGGTTGCCGCCCGGCTAGCTCGGGCCGAAGTCGTGGCCTTGGCTGCAGTCTTTTTGACCGGGGCTTTCTTTGCGGTCGTCTTCTTAGCGGTCTTCTTCGCCGGGGCTTTCTTTACCGCCTTTTTGGCCGCTGGCTTTTTGGCGGCCGCCTTCTTGACCGGGGCTTTCTTGGCGGTGCGCTTGACGGTTGTCTTCTTCGCTGCCTTCTTGGCAGGAGCCTTCGCGGCGGCGCGCTTGGCCGGAGCCTTCTTCACCGCTTTCTTGGCTACCTTCTTGGCCGGGGCTTTCTTGGCGGCGGTCTTTTTGGCTGTCGCCTTTTTGGCGGGGCTCTTCTTGGTGGCCACGATGGTTGTGCTCCTTGGCAGATTCGCGTCTCGGGCTGAACCGTCGGCGACGGATATTGGCTTTTGAGAGGTTAGGCCGACTTTCGACCGTTGCCGTCTTCTTGAAGAAGACTTTTTGGTCGTCGATCCTCGTCGACCGCGGGGTGCTCGCCTCGATGACGAACCTTGGTCGGCCGATGCATCGATCAACGAGACGTTGATCCCACGACGAGCCGAGTCCAATGACTCGACGCGTACTTGCACCGCCTGGCCTAACGAGACCACGTCGCGAGCTCGCGTTGGCGCCGGGTCACCCATCGCCTTAGACGGCAAATAGCACTGTGCTGAAGAGGCGCGTAGATAGCAGCCGTGCGACGAGTAGCGCTCGACGATTCCCTCGAAGATGTCGCCGATGGAGAAGGTCGTCACGAACCGCATGAAATCTTCGGGGCTGTTTAGCTCTGCTGGTTTTGATGCGCTTCCTTGTGGCTGGTCATTCGATGCCGCCGACGAACGAGCTGATCGACGTGGGGATCTCTTGGTCGCCTGCCCGGCCTCGGCTTCCTGTCCACGTTTGCGTCGGCCATCTTTCTTTGGTGCCGAGTCATCAGCGTTAGCAGCCGTGCTCTTGGTCGACGACGCCTTGCGACCCGATGATCGCGTAGAAGTTCGGCCCGCGCCGCCCCTGGTCGAGGTTTGGGTTATGGCCTTGCCGGCTCGCGTGGATCGACGAGACAGAGGGCCACGAACCGGCACGCGGGCTACAAAGATCCAACCCACGCCTTCAACCGGCTTGCCGCCGATCAGGCGGTCCTCATCGAAGAGCCAGGTGTGCTCGCCGTGGAACTCTTGGAACGAGTCGTTTGAGAGAACGACGGCTTCTGCCCGCTCGGCTACCTGAAGGATGAAGGCGTCGCCTCGACCGATGGCACCAGCGGGTGGCGTCAAGATCTCACCAGCGGCTATGGCCTTGTCGAACGCCGTGCGTTCCTTCTTCTCTATGCGGTGCCCGAAGGTTGCATCAACGATGACGGTGACCTGTTTGGGCTTGCGCTCTGCGACAAAAGCCTTCACCGCATCTTGGAGCTGGGCAAGGCTGGGTAGCGAGCGACCTTCGGTCGCGATGTTGGAACCATCGACTACGAGGTGCCGATTCAATTTCGTCATGACAAACTCAGTCAATCACGAGAATGGTGTCGAACGCGCGACCCTACCTGAATTGTTTTGGCTTGGTGTCGAGACCGAGCAGCGCGAAGTGATCGACTGCGGCCAACAGGTTAGGCTCGCAAACGTGTCAGCTTCCATGTCAAACGAACCCTCCAACCCGCCATCATCGAGCACCGAGGGGCGGGCCGTTGATGCTGTTCTGTTCGACTTCGGAGGTGTGTTGACTACGAGTCCGTTCGAGGCCTTCGCCCGCTACGAAACCGAAGCGGGCCTGCCGCCCGACCTGATCCGAACGATCAACTCAACCAACCCTGACGATAACGCTTGGGCTCGGTTCGAGAGAAGTGAAGTATCGACCTCGGGTTTCGTCGAAGCGTTCGAAGCGGAGGCGGCGGCACTCGGGCACCAGGTTGATGGTGCCCATGTGGTCAGTCTGCTGTCGGGTTCTCTCCGGCCCGAAATGGTCGAAGCGGTACGCCGGGTTGGTGCCGCTGGATTTACTACCGCCTGCTTGACCAACAACTTCCGAGACCCGGCTTCGCCAGGGACAGAACAGTCTGGCAACAAGCCAGCCGAGGTCATGGTGTTGTTCGACTATGTGATCGAGTCGTCGAAGATTGGCATCCGTAAGCCAGAGAAGGGCTTCTACGAGCGAGCGCTCGAAATCGTTGGCGTTGACGCCAACCGATCGGTCTTCCTCGACGACTTGGGTATCAACCTCAAGACCGCCCGCTCTATGGGGATGACCACCATCAAGGTGGTCGATCCCGATGAAGCGCTGGCGGAACTCGAGGCCGTTCTTGGGGTCGACTTGAGGTCAACGACCAATCGGACCTAGCTGTCGGAGATCCCTCGGAAGGCTCGCTGGAGGAGTTCTTCCTGTTCCTGACGGTGGATGGCAAGAGAGCCGGTGGCCGGACTGCCAGACTCGGTTCGGCTCACCCGCTTGATCTCGTGGGTCTTCTCGTGACGCTCGTAGAGCCGACCCTTGATCGCATTCCAGGCACCCATGTTCTCGGGCTCTTCCTGTAGCCAGACGATCTCGGTTGCGTTGTAGTACTGCTCCAAGGCGTGGGCGACCTGCTTGAATGGCCACGGGTACAGCTGCTCGACCCTTACCACGGCGACCGATCCAAGGTCGTTTTCGTTGCGATGTTCGGCTGCCTCTACGGCAACCTTGCCGCTGGCGAAGATGACGCGGCGCACGTTTCTCGGATCGACTGCATCGTCGAAGAGGACTTCGCGGAACTGGCCGTTTGTGAGCTCATCGACCTTGGAGCGGAAAGGCTTGGCCCGCAATCCCCACTTGGGGGTAAAGACGACCAGTGGCTTCGAGCCTGTCCGAACCACCTGGCGACGCAGAAGATGGAAGAACTGGGCAGCGGTGGTGACGTTGGCAATCTGGAGGTTGTCTTCCGCGCACAGCAGCAGGAACCGTTCGAGACGGCCAGACGAATGCTCCGGCCCCTGGCCCTCGTAGCCGTGAGGAAGCAGCATCGTGAGGTTGACCGTCTGGTTCCATTTGTCTTCCGCCCCGACGAGGAACTGGTCGATGATGATCTGGGCGCCGTTGACGAAGTCTCCGAACTGAGCTTCCCACAGGACCAGGGCATTCGGGTTGGCGACCGCATAGCCGTACTCGAAGCCGAGACCGGCGTATTCCGACAGCGTCGAGTCATAGACCCAGAAGTCGACGTTGTCCGGTACGACGCCTTCCAGCGGCGTGTACTCGGTTCCGTTCTCGTAGTCGTGCAGCGTTGCATGTCGGTGAGCGAAGGTTCCGCGGCGTGAATCCTGACCCGACAGGCGGACCGAGGCGCCGTCCATGACGAGCGAGCCCATAGCGAAAGCTTCGCCTAAGGCCCAGTCGATCTCGCCAGACGCCCACATTTCGTCACGGGTTACGAACTGTTTGGCCAGTTTGGGATGGACCGTGAAACCTTCCGGCGTCGTGCCAAGCGCCTCGTAGATGCGCTGGAGCTTCTCCATCGGCACGCTGGTGTCGACCGGCGGCAGCACGCCGCGAGCCGGTGGTGCTGGGCGGGCCAGATTGTCTTTGCGCGACGAGACACGGGTCTCGTCTAGCGCCTTCTGGAGCATCTCCTGGAAATGATCGAGGGCCTGGTCGGCCTGCTCTACCGAAATGTCGCCGGTGTCGATCAGGTTCTGGGTGTACAGCGACCGAACCGACGGTCGGGCCGAAATCTTGCGGTACATCATCGGCTGGGTGTAGCTCGGATCGTCGCCTTCATTGTGACCGAAACGGCGGTAGCCGATCATGTCGATAACGACGTCTTTGTTGAAACGCTGACGGAAGTCGAAGGCCAACTTGGCCACTCGCACACAGGCCTCAGGATCGTCGGCGTTGACGTGGAAGATCGGGGCTTGCACCGTCTTGGCCACATCGGTCGAATACTCCGAGGAGCGCGATTGGTGGGGAGCGGTGGTGTAGCCGAGTTGGTTGTTGATGACGAGGTGGATGGTGCCACCGACCTTGAAGCCCTTGACCTGCGAGAGGTTGAGCGTCTCGGTTACAACGCCCTGGCCGGCAAAGGCCGCATCTCCATGAATGAGGATGGGAAGCACGGGATAGTTGCCTGAGGTGCTCTGGTCCATATAGGCCCGAGCCATACCGACAACCACCGGATCTACCGCTTCGAGGTGTGACGGGTTGGCGGCAAGTTCGATATCGATCTCATTGCCTGCTGGACTCACGTGTCGGCCGACCTGGCCAAGGTGATACTTTACGTCGCCTGAACCCTGGATGGCGTCGGCTTCGATGCCGCCTTCGAACTCGGTGAAGAGATCTCCATAGGCCTTGCCCATGATGTTCACCAGCACGTTGAGGCGACCGCGATGGGCCATGCCGATAAGGGCTCGTTCCATCGACTCGTCGGCCGCGGCTGAGAGCACAGCGTCCATGATTGGAATCGCTGATTCGGTACCTTCGAGACCGAACCGTTTCTGACCGACGTAGCGTGCGGCCAGGAATTTCTCCAAGGCTTCAGCCGCATTCAACATCTTGAGGATGTGATGCTGCTGGTGTTGACTCATCGGCTGTGGGCGATGCTCAACCTGTTCTTGGATCCATCGCTTCTCTTCGGGATCGGCGATGTGCATGTACTCGATGCCGGTGCCTCGGCAGTAGGCGTCGCGCAGCACGCCGAGGATGTCACCCAACGACATCATCTGGGCCATGCCTCCAATCGAGGCGTAGATGCCATCGTCGGTACCGGTGAGGAAGTGGCGATCAAGATCCCAGATGGTGAGGCCGTAGGTGGCTGGATCCAGCTCTGGATGCATCTCGGCCGCTGAGTCGCTCAAGGGATTCGTGTTGGCGATGAGATGGCCGCGAACGCGGTACTGATTGATCAGGGTGTTAACGGCCAATTGCTTGGCGGTCACGCCGTGGGCGCTGTCCTCGGTGTCGCTGGCATCATGGTCTACCCGCCATTTCACCGCCTCGTAGGGCACGCGCATGTCGGCGAAGACCCGGTCGTAGAAGTCGTCTTCACCCAGGAGGAGCTCGTGGACCTTCTTCAAGAAGAGGCCGGACTCGGCGCCTTGGATGATGCGATGGTCGTAGGTGGAGGTCAGGGCGATCGTCTTGGAGATGCCCAGCTTGGCCAACACCATGGGATCGGCTGCCTGGTACTCGGTGGGAAAGCCGATGCGGCCAACGCCGAAGATCGCTCCCTGGCCCTGCATGAGGCGCGGCACCGATTGGAGGGTGCCGATGGTTCCGGGGTTCGTGATGCTGACGGTGGCGCCCATCAGGTCGTCCACCGCGATCTTGCCCGCCCGTACCTTGGCGATGAGAGCTTCGTAGGCGTCCACGAACTCTGAAAAGTTCATCGTGTCAGTCTTCTTGATCACCGGCACGATCAGTGAACGTGATCCGTCCGACTTCTGCTGATCGACGGCGATGCCGACATTGATGTGGGGGTTGCGGACGAGGACCGGCTTGCCGTCTTCGTCGGTGTCGTAGGTGTTGTTCAGGTTCGGCACTTCATCGGCGATAGCCCGGACGATGGCGAAGCCGATGAGATGGGTGAAACTGACCTTTCCTTGACGAACGCGTTTGAGATGGTTGTTTAGTACCCGACGGTTGATCTCCAGCAATTTGGCTGGAACCTCGCGCACACTGGTGGCCGTTGGAACCTGAAGGCTGGCCTCCATGTTGGTGGCGATGATGGCGCCCACGCCACGGATCTTCTCCCTTGTTGGGCCGCCCTCATCCTCGACGACCTCATCGGCGGTCGAGCCTTTGCTCGCGCCGGTAGCAGGGCTCGCTCCGTTGGAGGTGCTCGCTTGCGCCGGTGCTGGCGCTGGCGCTGGCGCTGGCGCTGGCGCTGGCGCTGGCGTCGAGGTTGGCAGTGGTGCCGGGGTTCCGGAACCGTTGGCGGTCGCTGGGGCTGCCGGCGCCGATGCGGGCATCGAGGGAGGTGGTGCAGCGCTTGGCCCGGTCGCGGCGGTGGGAGGTCCCTTGCGGAAGACCTCTTGCCATTCCTCTGGTACCGATCGGGGGCTTACCAGGTATTGCTGGTAGAGCTCTTCGGCGAACCAAGAGTTTGGGTGGGATGCATCGGTAGTCGACTGACCGGTCTGGTCATCGCCGTGGTCGTTGGAGTTCACGTAGCAAGCCTAGCTTGCCGTCCTCGCCTCCTGGGAGCTGAGCTTGCGCGTTGGATAGTCCAAGATCGACCGGCGCCGAGTTGGCTCGTTGGTCTCTGCCGTTTTCGCTAGGGTGCGAACCATGCTGGTCGCCACGTGGAACGTCAACTCGTTGAAGGCCAGAATGCCGCGTGTCGAGCAATGGCTCGATGAGGTTGCGCCCGATGTTCTCTGCCTCCAGGAAACGAAGCTGGCAGACGACAAGTTTCCGGTCGATGCTTTTAGCCAACGTGGCTACGAGCTGGCGATTCACGGCCAGGGCCAGTGGAATGGTGTTGCCATCGCATCCCGGGTTGGCATAGATGATGTGGTCGAGGGTTTCGCCGCCGGCATCGAGCCCGACCCTGATGCGCGCCTTGTTACCGCAACCTGTGGCGGGGTGAAGGTCACGAGCGTGTATGTGCCGAATGGTCGCGAGGTCAATCACGAGCATTATCACTACAAGCTCAGCTGGCTCGACCGGCTCGTTGCTCATCTCGACGCAACGGCTACCCCCAGCGAACAGGTGATCGTGGCTGGCGATTGGAATATCGCCCCTGACGATCGCGATGTGTGGGATCGGGCCCAGTTCGAAGGCCTGACTCACGTGACCGACCTCGAGCGTCAAGCCTTAGCCCGAGTTCGAGACTGGGGATTGGTAGACACCTTTCGAGCCCGGTACGACGACGCTGGCCTCTTCAGCTACTACGACTACCAGGCCGGTCGGTTTCACAAGCGCGAGGGAATCCGGATCGACTATCTGTTGTCCTCTGCGTCGCTGGCGGAGCGTTGCGAACTCGATCTGGTGGATAGAAATGCTCGAAAAGGCTCGAAGCCCAGCGATCACGCTCCCGTAATCGCCCGATACGCTATTGGCTAACTACCGGACCGGGCGACTCATCAGGTTGGGGTAATCAGCCGATGGGCACATCGGCCAGCTCCCCAAAGCCGTCGATTTTCGCCCATTACTTGCAACCTCTGAGGACTAGTCGCCGTAGGCCATACCGATGACGACCCTTTCCCATCACGAACTGCTGGTCTTTTGGACACAGCTTCTCGCTCTCTACACCGTTGCCAGACTTCTTGGTGCGGCCGCTCGCCGTATCGGCATGCCCTCGGTCGTTGGCGAGCTGCTCGCTGGCGTCATTCTCGGCCCCAGCCTTTTTGGCGCAGTCTGGAAGGGTGGCTTCGACTGGTTCTTGCCCGACGAGGCCCACTCCTCCCACCAGGGAGCAATGCTGCTGGCCGTGTCATGGTACGGGGCTGCCTTCTTGCTGGTGGTCGCCGGTTTTGAGACCGATCTCGACCTGATCCGCCGGCTCGGCCGGGCTTCGCTCATCGTGACCGCTGGCAGCGTGATCGTTCCCTTTGTCGGCGGCTTGGCCGCTGGCTGGTTGATGCCGACCTATCTGTACGGCGAGCTCGACGGTCAGAGCCCGAGCCGAATTGTCTTCGCCCTGTTCATCGCCGCCACCGTTGCTGTGTCGGCGTTAGCTGTGGTGGCCAAGATCCTGGGCGAACTCGGTCTTATGCGGCGCGATGTGGGCCAGATCACTATCGCGGTTGGCATGGCGAACGACCTCGTCGGCTGGGTTGTGCTCGGCATCATCGCCGGCCTGGCTGCATCGGGAGAGCTTTCGGCTATCGACGCAGCGACCACGGTGTTGGCCTTGACCCTCTTCATGGCCTTGGCGTTGACGCTCGGCCAACGCGGGGTCGACTTCGCCTTGCGAGCGGTCCGCCGCGATGGTCGCAACGTTCAGGGAGCCTTGACCGTGGTGGTCGGCACCATGCTCTTCTTTGGCGTGATCACCCAGCTGATCGGCGTGGAGGCGGTGCTTGGCGCCTTCGTCGCTGGTGTCATCCTGGCTCGCTCTCGCTACCAGCAGATCGAAGCCGAACACGTCGTCGAAGATCTGACGGCCGTCATCTTCGCCCCCCTCTTCTTTGCCACCGCTGGCCTGCGGCTCGATCTGTCGCTGCTCCGAGGCTCGGCCCTGATGTGGGCCCTGATCCTGCTCGCCGTCGCTCTTGGTTTAAAGTTCATCGGTTCGTTCGCCGGCGCCCGCCTGGCTGGGCTCACCTCTCGAGAAGGTCTCGTGTTAGGCGCTGGGCTCAATGCCCGGGGCGCTTTGGAGATCATCATCGCCACCGTCGGTCTCTCCCTCGGTGTCTTCAACCAAACGACCTTCACGATCATCGTGATGATTCCCATGGTGACCTCACTGCTGGCCTCGATCGGTCTTCGGGTCTTCAGCCGTGATCTCGAAGGGTCGGTTGCCGAGCGCGAACGTCTCGTTCGTGAACAGGCGTTGAACAACAACCTGCTGGTTCGAAGCAACCGGATCCTGCTACCGGCCACGAGCGCCTCGAACGCGATTGTGGCCGCCCAGATCGCACATTTTGCGTGGCCTGAAGAACTGGGGGCCACGGTTCTGGCCGCCAGCGAGGTCGGCGAAAATGACATAGAGGCCATCTCGAATGTGCTCTATCCCCGCAAGGTCGACATCGTTGGGCTTGAATCGTCGGATGTGACCGCAACCGCCGAGGCCATCGTGGGCCAGGCCAGGCTGGGCTACGGCGTGATCGCCTTCGGCGTTTCGGACAAGGGCTCTGGTCGCTTCCTGTCGCCTCTGTTGGCCGAGGTGCTCAAGAAGAGCGAGGTGCCGGTCGTCCTCGTTCGGAAGGCTTGGAATACGCCCGGCCGGTTGCCAGGCGTGTTCGCCGAGGCGCTTGTGCCGGTGGTGGCAAGCTCGTCATCGCGTGCTGCTCAGGAGCTAGCGGCGAATCTTTCAGCCGGTCTCGGAACACAGCTGACCCTCAGCCACGTTATCTATCAGGCCCCAAGCGCCGTAGGTGGCATCGGTCTTTTCAGTCGCCTCCGTGACGCCGGCTTGACGCCCGATAGTGATGTGGCCGAACGGGTGCTTACCCAGTCGTTGGATCACGCCATCGAGGTTGGGGCCCGAGCCGACACCGCCATTCGTTTCGCGAGCACCCCAGCGGTCGACATCGTGTTGCACGCAGCTGAGATCGATGCCGACCTCGTCGTGATGGGCGCCCAGCTTCGTCGTCTCGATGATGCCCAGCCCAGCCTCGGGCCGAACGTTGAACATGTGTTGGCCAACGCGCCACAGACCGTGGTGGTCGTGGCCATGCCGGACGATCGCCCAACATCCACGAATGGATCGGGCAACACCAACGGGGGCCACTAGAGCGATCGCATGGTCGCCGGGGATTCGCAAGGATCCCTCGAGATTCGCCGCTACCGGGCCAGGATTGCGAGGATCTCTGGCCCAAACCGGGTTAGCTTCGACGGGCGCATGCCGCTGATTGTGGCGAGCTGGGCTTCGGTGGACGGCCTGTTCTCGGCGATGGTTTGGAGCACCTGATCGGTTGCGATCACATGAACGGGAACTCTCGCTGCCCGTGCTTTTCGGGACCGCCAGCTTCGGAGTTCAGCCAGGGTGTCTTTCTGGACGGGGGTTTGGGGCGAGGCTGCTGGTTGGCCGGTTGGGTTCAGGCGCCGTCTGCTGTGAGCGATATGGGCTTGCCAGTCGACTTCCGCCTGCTGTGAGGGCCCCAGACCTTTGATGCGCTGATCGATGGCGGCGAGGAAGGGTGAGGCGTCTCGCTCCATGGTGTTGTTGGCGAATGTACGCTTCTTTGCCCAGGTGAGATGGAGCTCTTGTTCAGCTCTGGTCAAGGCCACATAGATAAGGCGCTGTTCTTCGGCGAGCTGATCGTCGGTCTCGGCGTAGGCGATCGGGCAGAACCCATCCTCCATCCCCGCTACGTGGACCACCGGCCATTCGAGACCCTTGGCCGAGTGGAAGGTGGCGAGCGAGACCGCGTCGCCATCGCTGTGTGCGTCGCCCTTGTTGATCGTGGCGAGCCAGGCCACCAGGCCGGGTCCGTTCGGTCGTTGGTCGACGGAGATGTACTCGTGGATGATGCGACTTAGGGCCAAAAGGTTCGTGTGCCGTTCCGCCGCGGTGGACGACAAGGCTGTGAGATCGACATTCAGTTCCTCATCGAGTTGCTCAAGAGCACTGACGAGGTCGACGCCGTGCTGGCCGAGGCGTTTGAGCGCATCCTTTACCTGAGGACTGCCGAGAGGACCTGGCCCGCTGCGAACCTCGCATGGAATGTGCCAGCTTTTGAGCGCCTGCTCGATGAGCACGAGCTGGGCATTGGTGCGAACCAGCACCGCCTGGTCAGACCAAGGGTCTTGCACCGAATGGCAGTGACGTAGGCGTTGAGCGATACCTTCGGCCTCCGCCTCATCATTGGGGTATACCGTGATAGTGGGGTTTGGCCCATTTGGTCGGTTGGCTGACAACTTCGGATCTCGCCCGAGGACGGCGCCAGACACTCGCAGGATCTCCGGCGTCGAACGATAGTTTTCACCGAGTCGGATCATCGTGTTGGCGGCATCATCGGCCAGATCTTGGAGTAGGGATGGCTCGGCGCCGTTCCAGGAATAGATCGCCTGGTTCGGATCGCCGACGATGAACACGTCGTCTCGGTCTCCGAGCCAGGTGAGTAGCAGCTTGTGCTGAAGAGGGTTCACGTCCTGGAATTCGTCGACGAAGAAATGCCTATGTCGCCATCGTAGGGCCGCTGCGTAGGCGGGATCATCCTCGATGTCTCGGATGGCGAGGGTCAGCAGATCGTCGTAGTCGACCATTCGCCGTCGTCGCTTCTCCTTCTGGTACCGCACCATCAGCTCGGCGAGGTCATCGCTACCGAGAGACGGGCGACGACCGCTCCGCTCGGCTTGTTTGCCGTACTCGGCCGGTTCGATCAGGCGGGCGCGGGCCCAATCGATCTCGGCGGCAAGCTCAGCTGCATTCCGATTCGAAGACGAGGGCAAAAGGCGGGCTAGAAAACCGATCTTGTTGCTAAGAACGGTTGGAGCTATGGTGCCGCGCTCGGTCCATCGTTGGCGGAGCTGGCCTAAGGCAAGGCTGTGAAACGTGCCAGCGGGTACTTGATCTCGCACGTTGAGGGATCGTTGACGAGACCGGAGCTCGGCCGCTGCCTTGCGGGTGAAGGTGACGGTAAGAACCCGGTTTGGGTCGACCTGGCCGGTTACGATGCGCCACGCTATACGACGACTGAGCACTCGGGTCTTTCCCGATCCCGCTCCGGCCAGCACGACGACTCGGCCGATTGGAGCGGTCACGGCCGCCACCTGGGCATCGTTGAGACCGCTGAGCAGGCGCGCGTGTTTAGAGCCCATGGCGTCTTCGGCGACATCGAGCGAGGCGTCGGATGAGAGCTGTTCAGCTACCACTGAAGTCGACACTACCGGGTTGGGGTGACAGGGGAAATGTCGAGCTGCTTGATGATGAAGGCGGCTCAGCCTCATCGTCGGTTGTATGAGGCCGTGATTTGGCTCACCGTCACGTACGGGCCCCGACGTCGACTTTGACTAGAATAGTGCTGTGGCTTACTCCGAAGAAGAGCTGTATCCGGGCGAGAAGATCGTGCTCAACCTGCGGCCTCACTGGTGGTTCTTTGCACCCCAGGCCGCGGCGCTGGTAGCGGCGGTGATTCTGGGCGTGGTTGCTCTGGTCGGCTTCCCCAACTCGTCAGCCGTTGCTCTGGTTACCGGGGTCTTGATCCTGATTGTGCTCGGCTGGTTCCTGGTGCGATATGTGGCCTGGAGCACCACACATCTTGTCCTCACAACAGACCGGCTCATCAGCCGCAGCGGCGTGTTCACCCGCCAGGGGATCGAGATACCGCTAGAACGCATCAACACGGTCTTCTATCGTGAGACCCTCTTCGAGCGCCTGTTGGGCTCGGGCGATCTGGTGGTGGAATCAGCGGGGGAGAACGGCAACCAATCGTTCGCCAACATCCGTAAGCCTCTGAAGGTTCAGAACGAGATCTACCAGCAGATGGAGAGCAATGAGAATCGCAAGTTCCAGCAGGTCGGCCAGGGCCCGCCGGTAGCGAGCGGCCCGTCCATTCCCGAGCAGATCGGCCAGCTCGATCAACTCCGCCGACAGGGCATCGTGAGCCAGGCTGAGTTCGACGCCAAGAAGGCTGATCTCCTCAAGCGCATGTAAATTCATGCCGATAATTTGTAGCATCCGACCGGCCCGGCCGTGACGGCGTGTAGTTTCCCTTAGATGACTGGAACAACCGGCGCCCAATACTCGGTCAACCTTCGTGTGAGGCTTGACAACCAGCCGGGGGTGCTCGGCCGCCTGGCGGTCGCCATCGGTGAAGCCGGTGGCAACATTTTTGCCATCGAAGGATTCGTAGCCAAAGGGCCAACCCTCGAGCGCGACATCGTGGTCAACTGCCGGAGTACGAAACACCAGGAAGAGGTCGTGGCCATCGCTGAAAAGGTGGACGGCGTCGATCTGATCGAGTGCTACGACCGCACGTTCCGCATGCATGAAGGCGGCAAGATCGAGGTGCTCCCGCTCATGCCGGTTGGCGATGCCGATGACCTGTCCATGGCCTACACCCCCGGCGTTGCCCGGGTCTGTCGCGCCATCGCCGAGGACCCGTCGGTTGCCGACACCCACACCATCCGGAAGAACACGGTGGCAATCGTCAGCGATGGCACCGCTGTGCTGGGCCTCGGTGACATCGGTCCGAAGGCCGCCATGCCGGTTATGGAGGGTAAGGCGCTGTTGTTCAAGGAGTTCGGCAACGTCGATGCCTTCCCGATCTGTCTCGACGTGAAAACGCCAGAGGAGCTCATCGAGACGGTGATTCGGCTGGCTCCCAGCTTCGGTGGCATCAATCTGGAGGACATAGCGGCTCCCGGCGCCTTCGAGGTGGAAGCCGAACTCAAAGAGAAGTTGGATATCCCCGTCTTCCACGACGATCAGCACGGCACAGCCGTTGTGGCTCTGGCCGGCCTTGAAAATGCGCTCAAGATCGTCGGCAAGCAGATGAGCGACATCAGCGTGGTGGTCGCCGGTTTGGGTGCGGCCGGCGTGGCCGTCGGCAAGATTCTTCTCGGAGCTGGTGTTGGTGAAATCATTGGCGTCGACCGCCAGGGTGCGGTTTACGACGGTCGCGACGGCCTGAATTCGGCCAAGCAATGGTTCGCTGAAAACACCAACCGTGACCGCCGCAAGGGTTCGATGGGCGAGGCGATGGCTGGAGCTGACGTGTTCGTCGGGCTGAGCGGCCCAGGACTCATCACCCCTGACGATGTGCGTTCTATGGCCGCCGACCCGATCGTGTTCGCCATGGCCAACCCTGATCCAGAGATCCGTCCTGAAGACGTCGAAGGTCTTGTTGCGGTTATGGCGACCGGTCGCAGCGACTACCCGAACCAGATCAACAATGTCTTGGCTTTTCCCGGGATCTTTCGCGGCGCACTCGACGCTCGGGCCTGTGACATCACCGAGAATATGAAGCTTGCGGCCGCCGAGGCTATCGCTGCATCGGTCTCCGACGAAGAGCTCAGCCCGGAGTTTATCATTCCGTCGGTGTTCGACAAGTCGGTTCCGCTCCGAGTCGCTGAGGCCGTGGCTAAGGTTGCAGTCTCCGACGGAGTGTGTCGTCCCTAACGCGGCACCGGAGCAACCTATGGCGACCCCGACCTCGACCTCGACCCCGACCTCGAATACGCTGCGCGATCTCTCCGACCGTCTGGTCGACATTCAACGGCCTATTCGCGTCCTCAACGCCGTGCGTTGGGACGACGAGGTCAAGGCCGAGTTTTTCGCCCAAGGCTTTCGTGAACAACCATCGGTTGACGCCTCCTACTACGAGCGAGAGAAGCTGA
Source organism: uncultured Acidimicrobiales bacterium (assembly GCA_937922045.1). Taxonomy (GTDB): domain Bacteria; phylum Actinomycetota; class Acidimicrobiia; order Acidimicrobiales; family SZUA-35; genus JAHELU01. The sequence goes on from CAKZXA010000069.1 coordinate 37,702, forward strand.
GCTACAACCCGGCGGAGCTGCGTATGGCTCTGCGCGATCTGGGATCAGAGGCCCACAGCCGCCTCGGTGGCGACAGCCCGGCGGCTCAACTACTCGGGCGTTCGTGCCGCGGCTATCGGCTGGCGCTGTCGATGATCGAAGCCCGGGGAACAGAAGCCTTCGGCCGCTACTCAGCCGAGCTCTACGGCACCCCTCACGAGGTCTTCCACCCCGGTGGGCCGACCGTTTCCGACCTGGCCGACTCAATCGCTATGACCCTCGACCGAGTCGAGGGTCCGGAGGTGTCGACCACCGATGCCGACGTGATCCTCAGTGGGGCCGAGGCTGTTGTCGAACTCCAGCGTCGGCTCGATGATTCGATGGGGCAGGGCGTGGCTGAGGTCCGTCTCGACGATGGCATCGTGGCCGACGCTGCGGCCGGATCTGACTACATCAAGCTCCGGGCCGACGCCTCGTTCACCGTGCAGAACCTGGCAACGCTCGAAGCCCATGAGGGTTGGGTGCACATCGGCACGACCCGCAACGGCTTGGCCCAGCCTCATGCCACCTTTCTTGGCAAGGCCGCTCCGCCGGTCACGGTGACCCAGGAAGGGCTGGCGACCGTCACCGAAATCTTGTCACTGAGGAGTCACCCGTCGCGTCTGCGGCGGCTCATCAACCGTGTGCGGGGGATAGAGCTGGTGCTCGACGGGGCGAACTTTGTCGAGCTGTTCGAGTATCTGCGGGTTGAGGGTTTGGACGAAGAGGAGGCATGGCAGACGGCGGCTCGCATCTTTCGCGGCAGCACGCCAACGGGCCCGCCCTTCAGCAAAGACCTCGCCTATGGCAAGGGGCTGGCCCTCACCTACATCTACCTGCGGCTTGCCTTGCGTGAACAGCGGCCCGATCGAATACCCATGTTGTTCTGTGGCAAGGTTGATCTGCAAGCGATGGATCTGGTGCTGGCCCTCTTCGATGAGGGCTTGGTTGAGGCTCCTGCCTTTGTGCCTCCACCCTTTCGAGACACCGATGCCCTGGCCGCTCAGATCGCCTTCAGCCGGTTCTTGCGCGAAGTCGACTTTGATCAGATGATCGCCGATCGAGCCAGTCGTACATAGGGGATCCTCGGGGCAGGGCAGGGCAGGGCTGCTTCGTCTTCGATGATCGTGATGGTTGAGGCAAGATGGTTATCTCGAGAGGGCGGGTGGCAGGTCGAGGATGGCTTAGGGTTTGATCGTGCTCGGCAATAGCGTCGGGCTGGCAGCGGTCGCCACCGCCCCGTAGTCCTCGAGCATTGGCCATAGGCGCCGTCGCCGTCGATTTCGTCATAGCCGAATGGTTGCGCTGAGGTTAGAGAGCTGTCAGAACGAGGTTGATGTTCAGCGCTTTAGTCGGCTTTAGCCGAAGGCGGCGAGGGCGTCAGCCACGGCGAGGATACGAACTGCGTTGTCGCGGTGCAGGTTTTCAACCATGCGCCCATCGACCGTCACAACACCCTTGCCCTCGGCCTCGGCTGCGTTAAAGGCATCGATGACCTTGCGAGCGTCGGCCACCTCATCCGCTGACGGTGCCCAGGTGTCGTTGGTTGGTTCGACCTGAGATGGGTGGATGAGCGTCTTGCCATCGAAGCCCATCTCGAAGCCTTGGGCTGCCTCGGACGCGAAACCGTCGGCATCCTTCACGTCGTTGTAGACACCATCGAGAATGACCTTGCCCGCTTCCCGAGCGGCTAGCACCGCCGTGGCCAGGTAGGGGGTGAGGGTGGAACGAGCGTTGCCAGGCACGGCCCTGAGTTCCTTGACCAGATCGTTTGTGCCCATCACGAGCACAGCCACCCGCCGGTGGTCGGCAAGAGCTCGCACATCGAAGATGGCGGTTGGCGTTTCCACCATGGCCCATATGGTCATCGTCGACGGCGCACCTGCGGTGTCGAGAGAGGCCGAGATCTCGTCGAGATAGGCCACCGATGCGACCTTGGGGATGACGACGGCTGCGGCCCCCGAGCTAGCGGCTGCCGCGAGATCGTCTGCGCCCCACGGTGTGTCGAGACCGTTGCAGCGGATCGCTACTTCCCGATGCCCATACTCTCCCGACGAGGCGGCAGCGACGGCTTGAGCTCTAGCCGTCTCCTTAGCATCGGGAGCAACAGCGTCTTCCAGGTCGAAGATCAGGGCATCGGCCGGGATCGTTTTGGCCTTCTCAAGAGCCCGCTGGTTGGCGGCCGGCATGTAGAGGACGGATCGGCGAGGGCGTAGTGCGTCAGACATGAAAATCTCCTAGAAGCCGTAGAGCTCGGCGAGTTCGGGGTCGCGCTCGGCGAGCGAGCGTGCCAGTCCAACAACGACGTGGCACTGCTTGACCGAGGCATCGTCTTCCATCTTGCCGTCGAGCATGATGGCGCCAGTGCCGTCGCCCATAGCGTCTATCACACGCTGGGCGTGGGCGACGTCGGCGGGGTCGGGACTGAACACCTTCTTGGCGATGCCGATCTGCACTGGATGTAACGACCAGGCGCCAACACATCCCAGAAGGTAGGCGTTACGGAACTGATCCTCGCAGGCGACCGTGTCCTTGATATCGCCGAAGGGGCCGTAGAACGGCAAGATGCCGTGGGTGACGCAGGCGTCGACCATGCGAGAGATCGTGTAGTGCCACAGATCCTGCTGATAGGTAGTGCGCTCCGAGGTGATGTCGGTTTCGCCGTCGTCGCCCATCGCCGGATCCTGACGTACCAGGTAGCCAGGATGACCGCCGCCCACCCGGGTCGTCTTCATGCGGCGGTTGGCGGCCAGGTCGGCTGGTCCGAGTGAGAGGCCTTGCATGCGGGGTGATGCGCCACAGATCTCTTCAACATTGGCCACGCCTCGTGCGGTCTCGAGAATGGCGTGGATCAGAATCGGGCGGGTGAGCTCGGCCTTGGCTTCGAGCTGGGCCAGCAGCCGGTCGACGAAGTGGATGTCTTCGGCGCCCTCGACCTTCGGGATCATGATCACATCGAGCTTGTCGCCGATCTCGGTGACGAGGGTATAGATGTCGTCGAGAAACCAGGGTGAATCGAGTGAATTGACCCTCGTCCAAAGCTGGGTGGCGCCCATGTCGACCGTCTTACCCACCTCGACCAGTCCGGCTCGAGCCGCTTCCTTCTCGGTCGCCGGTACGCCGTCTTCCAAGTTGCCGAGCAGAATGTCGACCGTGGGGGCAATGGCGGGTACCTTCGACACCATTTTGGCGTTCGACGGTGGGAAGAAGTGAATCATCCGACTCGGCGGCACCGGTATCTCGGTGAGGGGCGCTGGGGCTCCGACCGCTAGTGGTTTGAAGAAATCTTTGGGGCTCTTTACCGATGTCACGGATTCCAACAGTAGCTGGTTGCCCCCTTGCCCTAGGAAATCCAGAGACCGCAGGCACAATGGCACGATGGGGATCAAATCTGCCGACGCTCACGCCGCGCTCGAACAGCTCCGAGCCATCTGCGCCGAGTTGCCCGAGGTGAACGAGCGACCAAGCCACCACACACCAACGTTCTTCGTCCGAGACAAGAAGGTGCTGTGCCACCTGTGGGAAGACCATCACGATGTCGCTGGCATCTATATCTGGTGCCCGGCCCAGCCGGGAGTGCAGGCCGAGTTGGTCGACCATGAGCCCGACCGCTTCTTTGTGCCGCCCTATGTCGGCCACCGAGGATGGATCGGGGTGCGGGTCGATATCGAAACCGACTGGGACGAAATCGCTGAGATTCTGGCCGACGCCTTCAGGGTCGCGGCGCCGAAGACCCTGGTGAAACAACTCGACAGTGCCTGACGCAGGCTCCTCGTCATCGGGGATTCGTTGATGATCCTGGTGTCAGTCGAGGCCAGACAGAAAGTCGAGGAGAAGCCTGTTGGTTTCCTCGGGCTTCTCTTGCTGCACCCAGTGGCCGCAATCGGACAAGATGTGGCTGCCGACCAGGCGGGGGAGTGTCTCGGCGAAGCGTTCGATCGAGCTGGCACCCCACTGGGTCGGACCGTCTCGGTCGCCGCCGATGAACAGCGAGGGCACGGTGATGGGAGCGAAACGCCAGGCGGCCAGCTCGTGCCAATCGCGGGTGATATTCCGGTAGCGATTGAAGCCGCCAGTCAACCCGGTCCGGGTGAACTCGGCCAGGTAGAAGGCAAAATCGTCGTCGCTCATCCAGGCCATGTCGCCGGGTTCAGGCTGTTGAAGCCGTGTTCTGAGCTGGCTGCCTTTGGGAAGCAAAAACATGGGCGCATCGGTTGGGCGAGCTTCGCCCGACGCGGTGAAGTAGAAACCTCGGATCCAGCCTTCGAGATCCTCGGCAACCTCGGCTTCAACAAGACCCGGTTCCTGGAAATAGTCGATGTAGAAAAAGTTGTCGTCTCCAACGAGAGCCCGGAACGAATCCAGCGGTGGCACGTCGCCCCGAGCGCTGTAGGGAACCGAGAGCCCGGCCACGGCCCGGATACGGTCCGGGCGTAGCAGCGCGGTATTCCAGGCGATCGGTGCCCCCCAATCGTGACCGATCACGACCGCCTGACCGTCGCGACCGACGGCGTCGTCGATCACGGCGATCACGTCGCCGACCAGGGCCGTCATCGAGTAGGCCTCGATCTCATCGGGCTGGGACGAGCCTCCATAGCCGCGCACATCAATAGCCGCGACTCGATAGCCAGCGGTGGCCAGAACCGGGATCTGATGGCGCCATGAGTACCAACTTTCGGGAAACCCGTGCACGAACACCACCAGCGGTCCGTCGCCGGCCTCGGCTACGTGGATCTCGTTACCAGACGAGGCAACGGTTCGATGGCGAATGGGTTGATCGTCGAGCTGGGTGATGGCATTCATGGTTGAACAAACCTATCGTGGAGGCCCGACCACGGTGAACTCCATCAGGAAACTCGTGGCGGTTGCGGCGATGGGAGACCACTATGACCGACGAGAGATCCGAAGTAACGAAGTTTGATATCGACCTGGACGCGAATCTCGACACCGACCTCGACAAGACCGCCGGTGCCGATTCTGGTTCGAGCAGAATTCTCGAAAAGACCTTGGGTGATGAAGTAGGGGCCACGTCGGCTTCATCGTCGAAGGCAAGAGATGGCGGAGGAGCTGGGCGGCGCCTAGGCGGCATGCTCGCAGCCCTCCTCGGTTTGGCAGGCTGTCTTCTCAGCCTCGGACTCTTCGTCATGAGCGTTCGGATGCTGTTCGGAGCTTCCGACACTGCCGCCGGGCTCATGGAGCCAGTAGCTGTGCTCGTCGACCGGGTTGACGATCGCGTCGATCAGGCCGACGATTTGATCGACCGCGACGGTGTTGACGCCGCCGACGTGCCCGAGTTGAAGGCCAGGGTGGACGGTCTTGTCGACGTCGTTTCTGCCGCCAACCGGGCCTATTCGGCAGTGAGCGACAGTCCGATCTACAACCTGCTCCCCGAGAACGATCTTGAGACCGTGCTCGACAGCTTCGAATCCGAAGCCGAGGAAATTGAGATCTCTGTTGGCAGCGCCAGCAACGGTCGGGATCTCGCCGCCGGCCCGGCAGGCAAGGCCGCCGACTCAGTCGATTCGATGCAATCGGCAATTAGGGGCGCCGGGGAATCGGTTGATCGGGCCGAGTCTGCCTTCACCCGCTGGCTCCGGCTCGGGTCGCTGGCGGGAATGCTCGGATCGCTTTGGAGTCTTTGGGGCCAGTGGACGCTTCTTCGCCGAGGCTTCCGCGGGTTGCGCGGCCGCCCGGCCTAACCGACGTTCGGCGCAGCGACGCCAGTCTCGCCCAGATCCCAGAACAGGCCGGCCATGATGGCGAGCGACTCTCGTGCCACCGACGCCAGCATGTGCTCGTCGGGCGCATGCTGGTTACATCCTGAATAGGAGTGAGGCACCCACACCGTTGGCATCGCCAGCTCTTCAACGAACACATCGTTGGGAAGCGAACCGCCGAGGTTTGGCAGCAGGGCCGGTGGCGAACCGGTCGTTGTCGCTATCGAGTTGGAGGCGAGTCGCACCCAGGGATCGTTTGGGTCGAGCCTGGTTGCGTTGAACCTCACCGAGGATGTGTCGACCACCTCGACCTGGTCGAAGCCGTTGCGATCAAGATGTCGGCGCAAGGCAGGCAAGATGTCGTCAGGGTCGGTGCCGACGACGAAGCGGAGCTGGCAATGGGCTCGAGCCGACGGTGCGATCGCATTCTGGGGCCGATCGGGCAGCCCGCTCGTCATCGCCAGCACAGCGAAGCTGTTCCAGCCCCAGACGCGTTCGGCTGGGCTCAACGATGCCTCGCCCCAATCCTCATCGATCACGGGTCCGCGATCGCCGCTCGCCAGCGGCACGTCGGCCAAAGCCTCTCGAACCGCTGGAGTAAGTGATACGTCGGGTCGCCATTCCGGGATCTGGATCTGGCCCCGTTCATCGGTGATCGAGGCCAAGGCGTGGGCGAGGGTGATGCCAGGGTCTCGGAGAAGGCCACCCCAGTTCCCCGAGTGGTGGGCGCCCTCGCGCAGGTCGACCACCAGGTCGACGTTGATCGCGCCGCGCGCTCCGGTGAAGATCGTCGGGCGTTCCGGCGAGGCCCGAGGTCCGTCAGAGGAAAGCAAGAGGTCGGCGGCAAGGGCTTCCCGGTTTTCCGCCAGCATCTGTCTGAGCCCGGGTGATCCGGTTTCCTCACCGGTTTCGATCATCAGCTTGGAGTTGAAACCGAGTTTTCCCCGGGCGGAGATAACGGCGTCGAGCGCACTCAGGTTGATGGCGTGTTGCCCCTTATTGTCGGCAGTGCCGCGTCCATAGATGCGGTCACCGTCGATGGAGAGTGTCCAGGGTCCGCGGCCATCAGCCCAGGCTTCGTCCTGCCCATTGACCACATCGCCATGTCCGTAGGTCAGCACGGTCACGGCCGCTGGATCTTCGATACGTTCAGCCAGGAGCAGTGGTCCCGCGCCCTCCACCGGATTTTCGATGACGCGCGAGGTGTAGCCAAGCTCGGATACCCATGATCCGATGGTGTCGGTTAGATAGGAGCGCAGGGTGGCAAGCCGCTCAGGATTCTGACTCTCGGTGGGAACCGCTACCAGCTCGGCTAGGCGGCGGGTGAAACGGCCATCATCGAAGCGAGAGACGGCGGCCTCGATACAGCTCGAACGATGTGGGGTCAGGCTGTCGACGTGGCTCATGAGCCAAAACGCTAGCCGAGGCTCCAGCGGAACAAGTAGCCGACCAAGGTCTCGTGAACCCCAAAGGCCATGGCGATGCCGAAGGCGGTCAACACCGCGCCCCCAACAATCGACCAGACGGGTTCGACTCGTTCAAGCAGTTCATCGGGCGTGAGATGATGCACGGCGGCGAAGAGAAGAAGGGGACTGAGCACGCCGGTGAGATAGGTAGCCATCAAAAAGATGCCGCCGAACCCGGCATCGGGTAGATCGCCGAGCAGGGTGCCGAACGCTTCTCCCACACAGGGAAGCCACACCGAAGAGGCGACGAAACCGGTGATTCCTCCGGCCGCCAGCGCCACCCAGTCGAGCCGTCGAATCGGCGGCCAGAACATGATGCCGACCGCGGCGACAGCCAACGTGGCGAGTACGAAACGGTTGACATCGCCGGTTCGCCCTGCGAACCGGGCCCAGCCGAACGCCAGCGTCGACAACCAGAAGGCGACGACTGCGGGGATGGCGAACTGTCGGGCCATGAAGGCGGTGGCGAAACCGCTGAGAAGCAGGACGAGTGTGCATGGCAGCAGAGCGGCCTCGAACCCCTCAACGACGAGCCCGCCGAATAAATCGAAACCCTGCATGAGCGTTGACCGTATCGATCTGCTGGCGGCAGCCCTAGGCGCCGTTCTCGATGAGGTAGGCGACGGTCGCTTCAAGTTCGTCGTAGGAACCTTCACCGATGTGGTCGAACCGAATCTGACCGTTCTGGTCGACGACGTAGGTTCTAGGCCAGAACCGGCGGCTGCCCTGCCATGAGCGGAAATTGCGTTTGTCGGTGTCGAGAGCTACCGGCCAGGTGACGCCGAGGTCGGCGGCAGCCGCCTCGATGTTGGCCGGCACCGCTTCGCGATCGAACTCAGGCGCGTGCACCCCAACGATCTCGAGGCCCTTTGGTTGCCACTCAGCGTAGATGTCTTGGAGGAATGGAAGCGTGTTCTTGCAGTTGTAGCAGCCGAAGGTCCAGAACTGAATGATTCGGACCTGACCCGAGTCGGCGGCCGAAGCTAAACCAGCGCCGTCAGAATTTATCCAGCCATCGAGATTGACCAGCTCCATCGCTGGGCCGAGATCGGGTGGGGCCTCGACCAGGACCGGGTCCGCAGCGTCGGCTGTGTCTCGGTCGGCGGTGGCTTGGTCGGTCTCGGATGCGTCGGCCTGAGCACTGGCGGCGAGGGCCGCTTCGGAGCTGGGGTCGCGACCGACGTTCGCGGCGAGAAGACCGCCGACGAGAAAGAGCACGAGGGCGAGCGTTGCCCATCGTGAGCCGGTCATGACAATCCAGAGTAGGTAGATCTAGCCATAAAGAAACGAACCCTTCGGGACCGCCACCTATTCCCTCCACCAGCTTGTGGGTTACTCTTCGCTCCATGAGCACTCTCAAACCGTCTAATACCGGTGGCGTTGGCGATACTCGTGATGGAACGGCCAGCAACGGAACTGTTTCGCTTTATTACGTCATCGACCACAGCACCCTCGATCGGGCAGATGCGGTGCCACTGCTCTTGATCAACGGGTTGGGCTCGCCTCTCGTGTCCTACGAGCCAGGCCTTGTTGCAACTCTTACCGGGCGTGGGTTCGATGTGGTTCGTTTCGACAACCGTGACGTCGGCAAGTCGACTCGATTCGACGATCACACCGAACGCGGCGTCGCCGCCTACAGCATCGCCGACATGGCCAACGATGCCGTCGCCGTGCTCGACGCGGTGGGATGGAGCGAAGCTGTCGTGGTCGGCCAGTCGATGGGTGGCATGATCGCCCAGCAGCTCACCATCGATCACCCGGCCCGAGTGCGCGCCCTGGTGTCGCTCATGTCAGCCAGCGGTGAGCGCGGTTTCGGCATGCCGACCAAGGAGGCGATGGCGACCCTGCTCACACCAGCACCAGCCGAGCCAGACGCCTGGCTAGAACACCGCGTCAGCTCGGAAAAGATCTGGGCCTCTCCCGACCTGTGGGACGAGGCGTGGGTGCGGGCGAAAGGCAAGACCCTTCTCGACCACGGTGTCGACCCGGCCGGAACCGCCCGCCAGTTCCGATCCATCCAGAGCTCAGGAAGTCGCGACGAAGGCCTGGCCGGTGTTGAGACCCCGACGTTGGTCATTCACGGCAGCGCCGACACGCTCATCCAGCCAGACGGTGGCCGCCATGTCGCCGACGTCGTGCCCGGTGCTCACTATGTGGAGATCGAGGGCATGGGCCATGACCTGCCACCAGCTCTGTGGGGCCGTGTAGCCGGTGAAATTAGCGAGTTCATCGACCAGAACTGACCGAGCACCGAGCCACAGTTTTACGAGCCGAGGCGACCCGAATAGGGTGGTCGTCCATGGGACCTTTGTCTGGAGTCACGATCATTGAGCTGGCCGGGATCGGCCCCGGCCCATTCTGCGGCATGATGCTGTCGGATATGGGAGCTGAGGTCATCCGAATCGACCGCTCGGGCGCGGTTCGTGGTGGCGACCCGGACAACCCGCCACCCGATGTTTTGGGTCGAGGTCGGCGTTCGCTGGCCGTCGATCTGAAATCCCCTGAGGGGGTTGAGACCGTGCTACGCCTGGTCGAGCAAGCCGATGGTCTGATCGAAGGATTTCGCCCTGGCGTGACCGAGCGGCTCGGTGTTGGACCCGAAGACTGTGCAGCTCGCAATCCGAAGCTGGTTTATGGCCGCATGACCGGCTGGGGTCAGGATGGACCCTACGCCACAGCAGCTGGCCACGACATCAACTACATTTCGCTTGCCGGTGCGCTCGAATCGATAGGCCGGGCTGGCCAAGCCCCCGTCCCGCCTCTGAACCTGATCGGCGATTTCGGCGGCGGCGGCATGCTGCTGGCCTTTGGCATGGTGTGCGGCATCCTCGAGGCTCGTGAATCGGGAGAAGGCCAGGTCATCGATGCCGCCATGGTCGATGGTTCCGCCATCCTCATCAACTTCATCTGGGGCCTCAAGAAGGTGGGAATGTGGCAACCCGAGCGCGGTACAAACATGCTCGACACCGGCTCACACTTCTATGACGTTTACGAGTGCGCCGACGGAACGTGGGTATCGATCGGATCCATCGAGCCCCAGTTTTATGCCGAACTTCTGGAGCTGTCAGGTCTCGGCGAAGCCGACGATCTGCCGCCACAGATGGACCGCAACCAGTGGCCGGCCATGAAGGTGCGGGTAGCCGAGATCTTCAAGTCAAAGACCCGGGCCGAGTGGTGCGAGATCATGGAACACTCCGATGTGTGCTTTGCCCCTGTGCTCTCGATGGAAGAAGCCGCCGAACATCCCCACAATGTGGCCCGAGGCACCTTTACCACGCTCGGTGGCATGACCCAGGCGCAACCTGCGCCTCGTTTCAGCCGAACCGAAGCGAAGCTGGTTCGGCCGGCCGCTCACCCCGGTCAGCACACCGACGAGGTGCTCGCAGGCTTTGGGTTCAGCGACGACGAGGTTGCCGATCTGCGCTCATCGGGAGCGGTGGCCTAACGGGCCGACGAGGAGCGT
>CAKZXA010000070.1 GCA_937922045.1 uncultured Acidimicrobiales bacterium
GATAAGGCCCGGGTCTTGAACCCGGGTCTTGTCGCGTCTGGGGTCTGCTCGCTAGTTGTGTCGACGGGGGAGCGTGACGTGGACGGCCGTCCCCATATCGGGAGACGATTGAATCTCGAACGTTCCGCCCTGAAGCTCGGCTCGCTCACGCATTCCTAGTAGCCCGAAACTGGCGGCTTCGGTCTGGTCGCCGGAGGTCAAGTCTTGGACATCGAAACCTACGCCGAAGTCCCGCACTTCGAGATCGACCTGCGAGTCAGAGAAGTGAAGAGCAATCTCAGCTGCGTCGGCCTTGGAGTGAAGAACCACGTTTCGTAGAGCGCTTTGAGCGATCCGGAACAGTGTTACTTCCTCACTCTCGGTGAGACGGTCGGCCTTGCCCGTGACATCCAGCGACATGTCTACTCCGGTTCTCTCCGACTTTTCCTCCACCAGAGCCTCGATCGCAGGTACCAGGCCGAGTTCGTCGAGAAATGTCGGACGCAATTCCTGGATGAAGCGACGCATTCCGGAGATGGTTTGATTGACGATGTCTTGAATGGCTGAGAGATCCTGGTCAGCCGGGGAAGGGGAGTGGTCGAACCGGACTAGTTCCAGCTTCTGTCCGAGCAGAATAAGTCGGTGAATCGAGTCGTCGTGTAGGTCCCGAGCTAATCGCATTCGCTCCTCTTCTTGGCCATGCACAACCGCTTCGGCGTAAGTTCGGTAGCGTCGATGCAGCCCCTCAGCCTGATCAACCGAGCTTCGTAAGGCCATCGATTCGTCCCGGAACCGTCGGGCGTCGGCCAGGCGCCGGAAGGCGTAGAAGACGAGGCCGACTGTGGCGGTCAAGAGGATGATAAGGAGTTCGGCGACGAACAGATCCTCATATTGGACGACAACCAGAGTCAGCCGTTGAAGGGGCGAGATGACCAGCTCGGCCACGGCGGCGACGGCCACTGCGGCTACAACCACTATGAGATCTCGGCGGCCTCGTACTTCTGCAGAGTGCGGACTTGCTATCTCGGCCATCAGGTATCGAGTGAAATGAGGCCTCGAGCGAGCGAGACGGTTACTGCTTCGGTACGAGTGGTGACGTCGAGCTTTTCGAAGACCCGCCGCAGATGTCCTTGGACCGTCCGAGAACTGATGAACAGCTGGGCGGCAATGTCCTTGTTAGTCATCCCTTGAGCCACCAACTCGACAACGTCGAGCTCCCGTGCCGAGAGGTCGCTGGATGCCCGACTTGCTCTGGTTGTTGCCAATCGTATGACCTTGGTGGCCACCGAGGGATCGAGTGTGGACTCTCCGGCGGCGACCGAACGCACTGCGTCGGTCAGCTGACCGGGCGATGTGTTCTTCAATAGATAGCCGCTGGCCCCGGCGTCGAGGGCGGCGGTAACGTACGCGTCATCGTCGTAGGCCGAGATCACAAGTACCTTTGTGCGCTCGTAGTTGGCGGTGATCCATTCGGTTAGCTCAATACCGCTCATGTCGGCCATCTTGATATCGACGAGTGCCACGTCAGGTCGGAGGTCTTGTACAAACGACTTTGCCTCTAACCCACCGCCCGCTTCTCCGATTACCTCGATGGCGTCGGCTCGGTCCAGGTACTCGCGAATGCCTGCCCGAACGAGAGCATGGTCGTCGACGAGGAGTACACGTATCACTGGCGACACGGATGCGGCCTCCTTCGGTGATTTTGACTGTTTGCTGATGAGCAACCGAACGTCCATATGCAAAGACAAGCAGATGGATTGCTACACCTTAGTGCTAAATGAGGTCCGCATTCACAGCGCTTTCGCCCTTCGCCGCGCGCCAGATGGCTTATCGCGCAGGGCATGTCGCTTACTTCATTGGCGCAGCCTGGCCCTGTAGCTCAGACGTCGCAAGTTCTAGCGTCAGAGCTAGTGCTCGCGGCGAGTACGTATCGGCCCACCAGCCAGAGACGGCTGTGGAGGTGACACACCTCCACAGCCGTCTCGCCGGTTTGTTACGTTCCTGGGTTGTTTTGCTCGCCTACGGGTCAGCAAAGTCGGTTGTGACTCTCCCTGGTGCGCTGCGCCGAGTTTGTCACATTTCGGTTCGGGCAAAATGGTCCCTTTTTGCCACCGGCTCTCTGCTGGCACAGCCTATGATTCTGTTGGTGAATGCGACGACATGTCGTTTTCATTTGGACATCCGAGGAGAGAGACAAATGAAGAATCGAAGGGCATGGATAGCGCTTGCGCTCGCCTTTTCGTTAATCGTTGCCGCCTGCGGCAGCGATGACGATGCCGGAAGCGACGTCGAGGACGACAGCACAGCAACCACTGCTGAGTCGGCCGAAGACGAAGCCATGGAAGATGAAGAAGCCATGGAAGATGAAGAAGCCATGGAAGACGACGAGGCCATGGAAGACGACGAAGCGGCAGCTGACGCCGATCGTTCGATCACCGTTGCTCTCGTCGGTAACGACAATATCACTCGCATGGGCGAGCTTGCGGCGGAGTACTTCACGCCCGAGACCGGCATCGAAGTGAACCTGACCGTGCTCGACGAGCAGACCCTGCGCGAAGTCACCACCCGTGACGTCGGCGCCGGTGGCGAGCAGTTCGACGTGGTTCAGATCGGTATGTACGAGACGCCGCAGTTCGGCGCCAACGGCTGGCTGGTTGGTCTTAACGATCTCGCCGCCGCATCCGACACCTACGACATCGACGACCTCATCCCGGCCGTACGCAACGGTCTCTCAGTTGACGGTGAGCTCTACTCTTCACCGTTCTACGCTGAGTCGTCATTTGTGATGTACCGCTCGGACATCATCGACAACATGCCAGAAGCTCCCACCTGGGAAGAAGTTGCGGCAATCGCTCGCGAGGTTGACTCCGACGAAATGGCTGGCATCTGCCTTCGTGGCAAGCCCGGCTGGGGTGACCTTGGCGCAGCCTTCACCACCGTGCTCAACACCTTTGGTGGCACCTGGTGGGAAGCAAACGCTGATGGCTCCATCGGCGCTTCGCAGGTTGATCAGCCCGAGTTCGCTGAGGCACTCAACTTCTACGTTGACCTCCTCAACGACGCCGGCGAAGACGACGCTGCCAACTCCAGCTTCAACGAGTGCAAGACCCTCTACGAGGAGGGCAAGGTTGCCATGTGGTACGACGCCACCGTGGCTGCCAGCCTCTTCCCTGAAGACGTTGTCGAAAACACCGCCTTCGCATTGGCTCCGACCAAGGAAACCGACGCTTCTGGTTGGCTGTGGGCATGGACCCTCGCCATCCCGGTCAGCACCTCCGATCAGGACGCCGCATGGCAGTTCATCGACTGGGCGACCAACGCCGGTTACCATGAGATCATCGCCGAGGAAGACGGCTGGCGTGCAGTTCCTCCGGGCACCCGCAAGTCGCTCTACGAGCGTCCCGAGTACCTCGAGGCTGCTGACGCATTCGCTCAGCGCACCCTCGATGCCATGCTCGCCGCCCCGATCGACAACCCCGGCACCACGCCGCGGCCCGGTCTCCCCGGCGTGCAGTACGTGGGCGTTCCTGAGTTCCAGGACGTCGGCACCCGCTGCACCGAGTTGTTCTCGGCAGCAATTGCCGGTTCGATGAGCGTTGATGATGCGCTGGCCGATTGCCACATCATCGCCTCTGAAGTAAGCAGCTGATCCCAGCATTTTCAGTGTCGGGTCCGGTCGTAGCACAATGCTACGGCCGGGCCCTTCTGCTATGAATGCTGGGCGAGCGTCGATTCGGGCGAAGGGGGAGTACGCATGGCCACTGCAGTGATCAGTCACGAAGAGGAAGTACGCCGACTTCAACGGCGAGAAGGATGGAAGCGTCGGCTCCCGATTCTTCCCGCGTTGCTGTTCACGATTGCGGTGACGCAGATTCCGTTCCTGTTCACCCTCTTCTACAGCCTTACCGATTGGCGCATCGACACGGTCGACCCTCGCCAGTTCGTTGGTGTCGAGAACTACGTCAGCCTGAGCGGTGACAAGTTCTTCCTCGATGCCGCTTGGATTAGCGTCCAGATGACCGTCATGGCAGTGATGGGCTCCCTGATCGTGGGGACGGGCCTCGCACTCCTGCTCGATCGCAAGTTCTTCGGACAGGGTTTCATCCGCACGCTCCTCATCACGCCGTTCTTGGTCATGCCGGTGGTCGCCGGCTTCATGTGGAAGACGCAGATGTTCAACGCCACGTTCGGCGTGATCAACTGGGTCCTCAACACGATCGGCATCGATTCCATTGAGTTCGCCACCAAGTACCCACTGGCCTCGGTGGTCGTCGTGCTCATCTGGCAGTGGAGCCCGTTCATGATGTTGATCGTCCTCGCTGGCCTCCAAGGTCAAGACGCCTCGGTGCTCGAAGCGGCCCGAGTCGACGGTGCCACGGCGTGGGGAACGTTCCGCCAGATCACCTTCCCCCAGCTTCGACCCTTCCTCGAACTCGGCACCCTGCTCGGTGCCATTTACCTCATCCAGGTGTACGACCACATCGAAGTCATCGTTGGTGGCCAACCCGGTGCGAAGAACCTGCCGTTCTACATCGCGCAGCGCTCGATCGGTGGTGGTAATCGCTTCGGCCTGGCATCTTCGTACTCGATCATCGTGGTGATCGCTTCGATCATCATCGCCAACATCGGCCTGCGAGTGCTCTCTGGCCTTCTGGAGGACAATTCCTGATGGCTATCTTCACCAGAGCTCCCAAAGCCGAACCCATTCTTGGCCAGAACCGTTTGGTGGCGAACCTCCTCGGTCTGCTGACCTGGTTCATCGGCCTGCTGTTCTTCTTCCCACTGTTCTGGCTCGTGCTGAACGGCTTCAAGGAGGAGTCCGTCGCCAACGCAAGCCCAACGCTCATCTTCGACCCGACGCTCGATCGCTTCCGCGAAGTCACCGAGGCAAACGCTGGCCTCCTCAGCTTTGCCGAGGCGTTCGGCAACTCGTTCTGGATCGTGCTGATCTCCACGATCTTCGTCATGATCCTCGCCGTCCCTGCCGCCTACGCACTGGCGATCCGCCCGATGCGGAAGTGGCGCGATGTGCTGTTCTTCTTCATCTCCACGAAGTTTCTGCCCATCGTCGGCATCATCATGCCGATTTGGATCATCGCTCGCGATCTCAACCTGCTGGGCACTCGCACCGTTCTGGTCGTCCTCTACACGGCGATGAACCTGCCCCTCGCCGTGTGGATGTTGCGATCGTTCTTTGCCGAAGTGCCCAAGGAACTGATCGAAGCAGCCCAGATCGACGGCTGTAGCTTGCTGGGCCAGCTTCGTCAGGTGATCCTGCCGATCGTGGCCCCCGGCTTGGCCGCAACTGCCTTGCTCTGCGTGATCTTTGCCTGGAACGAGTTCTTCTTCGCCATTCAGTTGAACCCGACCGGTGCATCCACCATCCCGGTCTGGGTCAACTCACAGCAAAAGTTCCAGGGCCAGTTCCTCGCCGGACTCAGCGCCGCTTCAGTCCTGGCCACGCTTCCGGTGGTTGTTGCCGGCTGGGCTGCACAGAAGCGCATGATTCGCGGCCTGGCAATGGGAGCCATCAAGTGATGCACCGCACGACGAACGCAAGCAGCTACGACACGAGGGGTAGGACCCATGGCTGAAGTCCGATACGAAGCAGCAAGCCGTCTCTACCCGGGCAGTGAGATCCCGGCAGTGAACGAGCTCAACCTGGACATCACCGACGGAGAACTGCTCGTGCTCGTCGGTCCGTCGGGCTCGGGTAAGTCGACGGCGCTGCGCATGCTCGCCGGCCTCGAGACGGTCACCTCTGGCAGCGTTCATATCAACGATGTCGATGTGACGCTCAAGCCACCGCAGGATCGCGACATCGCCATGGTGTTCCAGAACTACGCCCTGTATCCCAGCATGACCGTGGCTGAGAACATGGGTTTCGCGCTGAAACAGGCCAAGGTGCCAAAGGAGAAGCGGAACGAGCTGGTGCGCGAGGCCGCACGCATCCTCGACCTCGAGCCCTATCTCGACCGCAAGCCCAAGAACCTGTCCGGTGGACAGCGGCAGCGCGTTGCCATGGGCCGCGCCATCGTGCGCGAACCTCAGGTCTTCTTGATGGACGAGCCGCTGTCGAACCTCGATGCCAAGCTTCGAGTTCAAACCCGTACCGAACTGGCTGATCTCCAGGCCCGTCTCGGTGTCACGACCGTCTATGTCACCCACGATCAGGTCGAGGCGATGACGATGGGCGACCGGGTCGCGGTGTTGAAAGATGGCAAGCTCCAGCAGGTCGATCGCCCTCGCACCTTGTACAGCCGTCCGGCCAATCGGTTCGTCGCTGGCTTCATTGGCTCACCGGCCATGAACCTGGTCGAGGTCGATCGCCAGAAGGGTGGCTTTAGCCTCGGTGGCGTCGACGTTCCGCTCAACGATGAAACGACGGCCGCTGTTGCGGCTGCCTCGGGAAGCTCGATGACCGTTGGGGTTCGCCCTGAACACCTTGCACTCGGCAGCAGTGGGCTGGCCGGCAAGGTTACGGTGGTCGAGGAGCTCGGTTCGGAATCCTATGTGCACGTCAGCGTTAGCCATCAGGGCAGCGACGAGGTTCTTGTGGTGCGATCCGGAGGCGAGACCGACATCGAGCGTGGCGATACCGTTCACATCGGTTTCAACGGCCCCATGCATGTGTTCGGTACAGACGGTGAACGACTCGGTTCGTGACGTCCTCAACCGTCGCGCCCGACCCGATCGCCGTGATCACTGGTGCGGCCGGAAACATTGGGCGAGCGGTCGCTCTCGGCTTGGCCCCGACCGGCGCTCGCCTTGTGCTGTGTGATCTAGAAGCAGCCCGTTCTGGGCTTGAGGAAACGGCCTCTCGGTGCCGTGCTGCAAGCGCGACTAGTGTCGCCGCTCCTACCGTTCTCACCTTCGACGTGACCGATGATGAAGCGGTCGCCGCGGCCTTCACCGAGATGTCAGCGTCGGTCGGGGCTCCGACGATGGTCTTCAACAACGCTGGCTACCAAGGCCAGTTCGCCAATCTGGTCGACTACGACCTCGACGATATGAGAACCGTTTTGTCGATCAACGTCGCTGGTGTCTTCAGTGTGCTCCAGGCCGCAGCGCGGGTGATGGGACAGAACGGCGGTGGCGGCTCGATCGTCAATATGGCATCCATGGCTGGTGTGTCAGGGGCACCCAACATGGCCGCCTACTCGGCGTCGAAGGCCGCTGTCATCGGTCTCACGAAGTCGGCGGCGAAGGATCTGGCTCCCTTGGGGATCCGGGTCAACTCGGTTAGTCCTGGATTCATCGGTCCCGGGTTCATGTGGGATCGCCAGGTCGAGCAGCAGGCCGCAGTCCGCAGCCCCTATTATGCCGACACGATCGAAGCCGTCGCCGAGCAGATGGTGAACATGGTTCCTCTTCGCCGCTACGGGTCGCTGGAAGAGGTGGCATCGGCGGTGCTGTTCCTGCTGTCCGAGGCCTCGTCCTTCGTGGATTCGGTCAACCTCGAGATCGCTGGTGGCGGGGCCTAGTCCTCGTTCTCGTCTCCGTCTTGTTCCTCGGTTGAGCCACTCGTCCGGCTGACGACATCTCGTAACGGCTTCTGCAGCTCGGCCAACTGCTCGGCTGCGGCGGCCAGGCGGTCCACGCTTTCCTGGACTCGGGTGAGATCTTCCAGCATCGTGTTGAGCTGTTCTCGCTGGGCATCGAGCGTCTTCTGAACCTCAGCGATTTGGGCCGTTGGCGGACCGAAGGCGTCGGCCAGATCGATGAGCGCTTCGAGTTGTTCTCCGGGAAGCGTGAGTCGGGTCAACCCCTGCACGAGCGCCTTGCGATGCTCGGGCGGAAGGGTTGACTTCACGATCAGCTCCTGCATCTTGGACGCTGTGTCACGCGCGGTGCGTAGCATGTCGAAGGGGTTGAGCGGATCGGTTGAACTCATGAACTAACCCTAGGCCGCCGGGGGTTGATGGCTCACGCCGACACCAGTTCCAGCTTGGCCGGCACATGCTTATGCCAGGGGGTGCCGGCGTAGGCGTCTCGCCAATCGTTGGTTGTCAGCTCGTTTGGCGCCACCCCGGTCGCTTCAGGATCGCCACCGGCCGGGGCGTAGTCGAGCCCCATGCCGTTGGGCAGGGAGATGTGGCCGGCCAGCATGGTGTCGTTCACCTCGGCCACCGCAACCGCGCTTCCTCCGGGGGTGGTGATTCGCACCCGGTCGCCGGCCTCGACGCCGAGGGAGGCGGCATCGGCGGGGCTGAGTCGGAGGGCTCCTTCGGCGTCGCGTTTGCGCCAAGCCGGATCGCGGATGATGGTGTTGGCGGTGAAGCTTCGTCGTTCACCGGCGGACAGGATGTACGGAAACTCGTCGGTTCGATGATCGGTCGGCGCCGACGAAAGCGCAGCCAGGTCGGCCACCAACTCGGGGATGTCGAGGTTTATCGTGCCTTCAGGGGTCGACAACATCGACCAGGCTTCCTCGTAGTCGTGGCGGGTGAAGACAACGCCGTCACGTTCGCTGATCAAGGCGTCGAAGAGGGCGTCGGCGTCGGCGTGGCCAGCGGCCGCCATGGCCTCGGGGTACTTCATTGCGCATTGTTGGGCGGTAAACCACAGCGGTGCCGCTTCGGCCAACCCTTCGGGCAGGGTCGGTCCGAGGGTTTCGTACAAGACGACGGCGCCGTAGGTGGCCAGCGACGGGTTGGCGGTGACCGCTTCGCCCAGAGCAGAGGCGAATTCGGCTCGACCCTGATCGGCTGCGGCTCGCAGCGGGGCCAGTGTCTCTTCATCGATCGCACCAACCTCGTGCAGGATCCGGGTGTGGATCTCGGCTTCGGAGAGCGTGCCTTCCAACGGCGCCAGGATGGGAGCTCGCACGGTGAAGGTGTTGTCGGGGAAGGCAAGGCTGAAGAAGGTGGCCTCGGTTTTCTCGTACTGGGAGGAGGCCGGTAAGACGTAGTGGGCCAGCCTCGCGGTTTCGGTCAAGGCCACGTCGATCACGACGGAGAACTCAAGCGAGGCCATAACCTCACGCCACTCGGCGCTCCCGGCCAACGAATGGACCGGGTTGGCGCTTTCGATAAACATCGCTCGGATCCGGTCGGGATGATCGCTCAGCACCATCTCGGGGATCTCGTTGCAGGCCAGCATGCCAGAGATGATGGCGCTGCCTGTGACCGGAGACGCTGGCTCTTTACCTGCGGTCGAGTAGTTGAACAGGGGCACGAGCGAGGAGTGGGTGGTCATCGCTCCCGGCTTGGCGAAACTGCCGACCAACACCCAGAGCAACTTTTGGAGATAGGAGACGAGTGTGGAGTTGGGGGCCATCTCGACACCGAGATCCTCGAGAACCGAGACACTTTCCGCCCTGCCGATTCGCTGCGCAGCCGGGCGGATCAGCGCCTCGTCTACCCCGCAGCGCTCGGCGAACCCGGCTATGTCGACCTGGCCCAGCTCGGCCAGAACAGCATCGGCGCCGGTGGTGTTCTCGTTGATCCATGTGCGATCGATCAAGCCTTCCTGCACGAGTACACCGCCGAGGGCGGCGATGCAGAAGGCGTCGGTGCCGGGTTGAACCTGGAGATGGAAATCGGCAAGGTCGGCTGTCTCGGACCGGCGCGGATCGATCACGATCATGGAGCGGGCTTCGTCCGCCTTGATCTCTTTGAGCACTCGGCGGGCCTCGTCGAAGCCGTGCGAATGCCAGGGGTTCTTGCCAACGAAGATCGAGACTTCGGCATGGTGGAAGTCGCCGTGGAGGTGGGTGCCGAACATGCGTCCGTCCACCCAGGCTTCCCCCGTTTTCTCCTGGGCTAAGGCGTTTGAGCGGTAGCGAATACCGAGCGCTCGGCGAGAGACCGATCCGTAGGCGCCGCATAGGTGGTTGCCCTGGCCGCCGCCCCCGTAGTACATCATGGCGTCGCCGCCATGCTCGGCACCGACGCGCTTGAAGCCAGCTACGACGTCGGCGATCGCCGTGTCCCAGTCGACCTCGGTGTAGGAGCCGTCGGGTTCCCGACGCAAGGGCGACGTGAGCCTGCCCTTCGCGTTCTGGTAGTGGTTGATGCGAAGGGCCTTCTCGCAGGTGTAGCCCTTGGAGGCGACGTGGGCCTTGTTGCCGCGCACCCTCGTGATCTCACGATCATCGAGTCGTACCTCAACCCCACAGTTCGCTGAGCACAGGATGCAAACCGTCTTGTGCCATGCCTGGGTTGGATCGTTGTCAGCGTCTCTGCTTGCGTCTTTGGCGCCAGTGGAGCTCATCAGTCATTGCCCTTCGTTGCGTTTTCTTCCTCCAGCTTTACCCATTTCCGCACTATCGGCCAACATCGAGCCGGGAACAGGATGTTAGGTTGAGTGGATGCGTCACCCCTTGACCGATGACTACCAACAAGAGCGCGAGATGCTGCTGACGCTCGGTCGAGGCTTGTCTGATGCGCAGGCCGCCAAACGAACCGAGGCCTGTCCGGCCTGGTCGGTAAAGGACATCTACGCTCACTTGGCTGGTATCTCCACCGACATTGTGAACGACAACACCGAGGGAGCGGCGACACCCGAGTGGGCCGATGGCCATGTCGCGGCCAGGGCCGAAGACGGCCTTGAAGCTATCTTGGACGAGTGGACGATCGCTGGCGCCCAGGTCTCGGAGACGATGGAGCACTTCGGCAGCGCCTTTCCTTTTCAGCTCTTCCTCGACCAATGGACCCATGCCTGGGACATCCGCAGCGCTCTCGGCCCGGAGGCTGCAGCCGAGCCCGACACATCCACCTTCGATCACTACCTCGACGACCTTCTCGACACGATCGCGAAATCAGCGGTTGAGCGAGGCGTGGCCTGCCTTACCTACCAGGTGGCAGGCCGACGACGCGATGCCGGTGTTGGAGAGCCGGTTGGAACCCTTGCGCTTTCGAGCTTCGAGTTCGCTCGGGCCTGCATGGGTCGCCGATCTCGTAATCAGCTAGTCGCCTGGCCATGGCCGGTAGCTCCGTCAGATGATTTCGTCGACGGCCATATCGAGGCCCTGGTGTTCTGGTCGGTAGCCGAAACCGACATCATCGACCCTCTACGCTGAGCCGCCCGATCGCCTGCTACCGGTCACCCGGTGCCATGTAGAACCAGATCGGTTGCTTGACATCGGCTGCCTTCATGGCTGATCGGGCCGCGAGCACGGTCTTGCCTGCCTCGGTCTGCTCAAAAAACCAGCGGGTGCCAGCCCATGCTGAAGGAGCATGATCGACCAGGCCGAGCGCTGCGGTCTCGTAGTAGCCGCGAAGATCTTGGGCTGCTCGCGACGGGACACCGGGGATACCGGCCTCCTTCCAGGGCGTACCATCGGCGACCCGAGCGAACGATTCGATCACGTCGGTGATGGTGTCGGCATCGACGACCCGACCTGCGCCGACGCGGTTGCCGTATCGCTCGACCGCCCGGTCATAGGCCGGACGGAGGCCGCGGGCTTCGTCGACCGCTGGGTGCGCATCGGGATCGTGGCGTGGCGGCAAAGGACACGCCATCATCTCGACGCCGTCGTCCTCAATCGATTCGGCGAACACCTCGAAGACGGGTTCGGTGGCGGCGAGTAGGTCGAAAGCGTGGGCCAGTACCTGATGCTGAAACGCTGGATTGTTTGGCTTGCCGAGAGGCCGACCGAGGGGGAAATCGCACCAGAGGCCGCGAGGCGGTGCTGTAGCTTCTATCTGGTTGCGCTGTGAGCCGAGGGCGATGGTGGCCAGACCTTCAGCTTCAAAGACGTGGGCGAGCGTACTCACGGTACGCGTGCACAACGGTCAAACCGGGGTGAGCAAGACGACGTCGACACCAGCAGCCTTGAGCTTGCGGGCTCCGGCCGGACCGCTGTCGAGTCGAACTGCGCTGAGGTCAAACTGGTTGCCGGCGTAGGCCAGATGCTCGTCGGCCACAGAACCGATAGTGCCCTGGGCCACCAGTTCGTCGAGCCGGTCGATGGGGAAGACGGTGTTGATGTCGGCGGCGAACCCGGTCGTATCGAAGTTTGGGCTCCAGTGACCGAGCACATAATCTCGCCGGTCTGCGGCGAGCACCCGGAATCCTGTGTCGGCAGGAGCAAAGCCGTCGTCGTCGGGATGGTGAAGGGATGCCGACGTGACGATCGCGACCTTGGCTTCGGCCAGCGTTGGTGGTGTGGTGAACGCCGTCTCATCGAAGGTCAGGGTTTCAATGTCGGCCGTCATGGCCTTTACCGCTTTGTCGGTCATGGGCTCCAGTGTGGCCCTCAGTGCGACATTGCTTCAAACCGTGGCGAGATGACGCGCCTAGCCCGCCTGGCTGGCGATGATCGCCTCCCGCAGGCGAGATACGATCGTATCCACGTCATCGCGGGTGATGATGAGTGGGGGCGACATGATATTGAGGTTGCTGAAGGGCCGTACGATCAGACCACGATCGGCGGCCCCTTTCGCAATACCTTTACTTACGGTGTCGTCGTCGGCGGGTACTGCGAACTCCACACAGCTCATGAGGTGCGAACCGCGAACCTGAGCCACCAGCGGTAGATCGGTCAGCGTGGCGAGCTGCTCCATAAAGTACGGGCCGATCGAGCGCACGTGTTCGAGAAGACCCTCTCGCTCGATGATCTCGATGTTTTTGAGGGCGGCGGCGCAGGCCACAGGGTGCCCGGAGTAGGTGAAGCCAACCGGGAAGTAGCGGCCGTGACCGGGCTCGGCGATCACGTCCTGGATGGCGTCGGAGTAGAGAACAGCAGCCAGCGGCAAATAGCCGGATGTGAGGCCCTTGGCTGTGGTGATGATGTCGGGCTGAATGCCAAATACCGTCTCGGAAGCAAACCACTGGCCAAGCCGACCAAAGCCGGTGACGACCTCGTCGGAGACGTACAGAATGCCGTTGGCTCGGCAGTAGCGCCAGATCTGCTGAAGATAGTCGGCCGGGGGAGGGATGACCCCGCCAGAACCCATGATCGGTTCGGCGTAGAAGGCCGCTACCTCACTGGCCCCGCCGAGCTCATCGACCTTGGCTTTGAATTCAGTCATCAGATCATCGGCGAACTCTTGTTCGCTGCGACCGTTGCCGTAGCGGAAATGGTTCGGCGACGAAAGATGGTGGATGTAGTCGGTGATGAAACGGAGGCCGGGGCCGGTGTCGCTCGCCTTGCCTCCGAGTGAGGCAGCGGCCACGGTCGTTCCGTGGTAGGCGTCTTCGCGGCAGATCACGTGGCATCGCTCCGGTGTGCCCTTGGCCCCCCAGTAGAACTGGACGAGGCGAAGCGACGAGTCGAGCGCCGCCGAACCCGAGGAGGCGAAGAACACGTGGTTGAGGTCGCCGGGTGCTAGCTCGGAGAGCTTGGCCGCCAGCTCAACCGCGGGCACGCCGACCATGTCGGTGAATGGGTTGGCGTAGGCCAGCCGCCGAACCTGGGCCGCTATGGCGTCGGCCATCTCATCGCGCCCAAGGCCGATGTTGGTGCACCACATGCCGCCGACGGCATCGAGGTAAGTGTTGCCTTCGGTATCGACGAGGGTGGCGCCCTGCCCCTGTTCGATGGTCAGCACCGGGTCGCTTCGGAAGCTATCGAACATCTGGAAGGGGTGGAGGTGGTGGGTTTGATCAGCCGCTACCAACGTCTCGGTGCTGGGACGATCGTTCGCTGCCTGCGACGGTTGGATTGCGGCCACGGTTCTGCTCCTAAATCTTTGGGGGGCTTTCCCTTAGGGGTAACCGTAGGGCGATGCGAGATGATGGCGGCACGACGACGCCAACCGCCACTGGTCGAGGAAGTGTCGAGCCGACGCACGAGTACCGCTGACGGCTAGCTGAGCTGGTTGATGATGGCGGTCGTTGCACTCATGCCGAGGCGACTGGCCCCGGCTTCAACCATTGCCCGCACATCGTCGAGGGTTCGGATGCCACCGGAGGCTTTCACCCCGATGTCCGGCCCGACGGTTTCGCGCATGATGCGCACGGCCTCGACGGTGGCCCCACCGGCCGGGTTGAAGCCGGTGGATGTCTTTACGAAATCTGCTCCGGCATCGACCGCCAGCCGGCTTGCTTCGGCAATCTCACCCGCGCTGAGCAGCGCTGTCTCCAGTATCACCTTTAGCACGGTGTCGTCGTCGGTAGCGGTGCGGCATGTGGTGATGTAGGCGCCAGCTTCAGCCTGGTCGGAACGAAAAACCCCCACTGGCAACACCATGTCGATCTCGTTGGCGCCGGCGGTCACAGCACCGGTCGTCTCGGCTTGGAGGGCGGCGAGGTTCACCGCCCCCAAAGGGAAGCCCACAACGGAGCATGTATCGACCTTTGAACCTGCGAGAAGGCCGCTGACCGTCGCCGTCCAGTAACTGTTGACACAGACCGATGCTGGTTGAAGCTCAATCGCCTCAGCGCACAACGTTTCGATGTGAGAACGCGTCGCCTCCGGCTTGAGCAGGGTGTGATCGACGAGCGCTACGAAGGCTTCTTTGGTGAGGTTGTTGAACACCGTCTAAGTGTGCCAGCTAGCGGCTGTTGCCGGAGAGAACCTGAGTGTGGTGTGATTGTGGAACGGTCGCAGATGTGACCGGCGACACGAAAGGCGTTTCCAATGGCTCCGAATCTCCCCGGCCGACTCGGCACTCCTGGCATGGACCTGCGCGACGACCCGCGGGCTGATCCCCGCATGATTGCTGCGCTGGCGCCGCTCGGCCTCGACGTTGCGCCACCTCCAATGCCCGTAGGCACCGAATCCAGCCTCGATGAGCTCCTGGCTTTCTGCGCCGAATCCGAAGTTGGTTTCCAGGCGCTCGGCGGGATGCTGGCCCAGTCGGCTCCGCCGGTAGACGGCGTTAAGTCGACCACCGAAGTGATCAAGGGTGTCGATGGCAACGACATCAACCTCTACATTCACAAGCCCGAGAACCAGGGCGGACCCCTACCTTGCATCGTGCATACCCACGGTGGAGGCATGGTGATCCTGCAGGCTTCCGACGTTGGCTATGTGCGCTGGCGCGATGAGTTGGCAGCGACCGGGCTCGTGGTGATCGGCGTCGAGTTCCGCAATGGGGCCGGTGTCGGTGGTCCACATGCCTTTCCAGCAGGTCTCAATGATTGCGCCAGCGCGGCCCAATGGGTGACCGCCAATGCGGATTCACTCGGTGTGTCCAAGGTGATCATGTCCGGCGAATCCGGTGGTGGAAACCTGGCGATCGCCACCGCCCTCAAGGCCAAACAGGACGGCTGGATCGATGGCATCGCTGGCGTCTACGCCCAGTGCCCGTACATCTCGAACGGCTACGCCGACCCGCCAGCAGAGTTGGCGTCGCTCGTCGAGAACGACGACTACTTCCTCAACGTCGGCACGCAGATGGCGGCCCTTGCCATTCCTTATGACCCGGATGGGGCTAACGCCACGAACCCCTTAGCTTGGCCCTACCATGCCACCGCGGCCGACGTGGCCGGTCTCCCACCCCATGTGATCTCGGTCAACCAACTCGATCCCCTGCGCGACGAAGGCTTGGCCTACTACCGCACATTGCTCGACGGTGGCGTGTCGACGGTAAGCCGCACGGTAAACGGCACCTGCCACGCCGGTGACTGCCTGTTCCGAGACGCCATGCCCGAGGTTTATGCGGCAACGATCAACGACATCAAGAGCTTCGCCGATTCGCTCTAGCCCCTGCCGCTGGTACACAATCGGCTGAGTTATGGACTTCGATTTCCCAACCGATGATGATCCGCGCCGTCTCGCTGTTCGAGCCTGGCGTGAAGCAAACCCAAACCCAAGCCAACAGGACCTGGCCGATGCGGGCTACGTGGTGCCCCACTGGCCAGCGCCCTGGGGTTTAGACGCCGACCCCATCCACCAGATCATCATCTCTCAGGAACTCGAAGGCCTGAAGGTCGATCGACCGCGAGGCGAGATGGCATCAAACGCCATCGGCATCGGTTGGGCTGCGCCCACGATCCTGATGGCCGGGTCCGAGGAGCAGAAGCAGCGGTACCTGCCCAAGATCTTCAACCATGAAGAGATCTGGTGTCAGCTGTTCTCGGAGCCCGATGCTGGATCGGATCTGGCCAACCTCGCCACCCGGGCGGTCAAAGACGGTGATGAGTATGTGGTGAACGGGGCCAAGATCTGGTCGAGCGGCGCCCACGCCTCCGACATGGGCATTCTCATCGCCCGTACCGATCCGGATGCGCCCAAGCATCGTGGTATCTCCTACTTCGTGTGCCCGATGGACGCACCGGGTCTCAGCATGTCGCCCATCGTCGACATGACCACCGCTCATTCCTTCAACCAGGTTTTCTTCGACGACGTGCGCCTTCACGAATCCATGCGGATCGGCGACGAAGGCGACGGTTGGCGCTTGGCCAAGGTGACGCTCTCCAATGAACGGGTTTCGCTGTCTTCGGCCGGATCGCTTTGGGGTAACGGCCCGTCGGCCGCGGCCCTCATCGATATGGTTCGCAAGAACGGTGGCTCGAACGATCCAACACCGCTCAATTCAACGCCGCTCGATCCAGTGCTGCGCGACCGCCTGGCCCGCTTGCATAGCAACGCTGAGGTGCTTCGGCTGAACCGGCTCCGAACCCTGAGCGCCAAGTTGCAGGGTCGAACGCCAGGTCCGGAGGCATCGATCCAGAAACTCATGGCCGACGAACACGGCCAAGAGGTGATGGAACTAGCCAAGGATCTCCAGGGCACATCCGGGATGCTCGAAGGGTCGGGACCGCCGGGCCAGGTGCCCTCGGGGATGCGAGGGGGCGTAACCGAGATTAACTTTCCTCGGGGCGACGACAGCCAGTTTCCCGAGGTCGACCCGATCTGGCACTACGGGTTCCTGGTGTCTCCAGCGCTCACGATCGGTGGCGGCACGTTCGCCATTCAGCGCAATATCGTGGCCGAACACGTGCTCGGTTTGCCCCGGGAGCCGAGTACTCAAAAGGGCATGAGTTGGTCTGAAACCCAGCGCAACCCGAGCTCTAGCTGACGGGCAAACCTAGGCTGCGGCGTCTGTCGTCGACGCTGACGCTGGCGCGCCTTCGATGCGGAGGTGTTCGGCGATGAGCATCACGAGCAGGACGAAGTCGACGATGGCGAGCATGGCCAAACCCGAGATCTGAGGCAACAGCAGAACAACGGCCGCGATCACGGCCAACGCTATGAGACGCTCGGTGGCTACAACCCGGAAGGATCGCCAGACACCGCCCGCAATGGCACCGAGAAAAGCAGCGATACCGCCGAGGAACATCACGCGGAAGACGTCGTCGAGAGGATCGGCCGGGTGGGCCGTGATTTCCTCAAGGGCAGCGGCCGCGAACAGCACGCCACCAACGATCATCACATGGCCGTAGGAATAGACATCTCGAGCGAAGCGTCCGCGCTCTTTGCGATCGGTGAGTTGCTCGGCCGCGTACTCGAATGCTTTGGCCACTCGGTCGAAGTAGGCCCACCACAAAAGGCCAGCGAAGATCCCGGCCAGGGCCACGGCAGCGAGCATTTCGGAACCGATCCGTCCGTCTTCGGTGAGCTTCTTGACCAGGGGAATGCCGATGGCCACGATGATTTCACCGAGGGCGATGATCACGATGAGCCCGTGACGTTCGGCGAAATGCCCAGGCCTGATCACCCACTCGCTATCGCCAGCCCGAATCGTGGAATAGACGAAGATGGCCACGGCGACCAGCCAGCCAACGATGCGAGCCTGGGCATCCAGCAGTGAGGCACCGACAACGACGGCGATGGCTACGTAGGTTGGCAGGGCGTAGCGTTGGGTGTTGGCCTGCAGCGTTCGGTCGTCGATCGAGCTGACAAGACCGGCGATCGCCATCAGGAAGATGAGGCTCATAGACAGGGCGAAGACCAACCCGCCGCCTTCGAAGGCGGTGGTTACCGAGGCCGACATTGGCATTGAGGCCATCGTGGCCACGAGAAAGAAGCCCCGCACCACTCGTGCGCTCGACGAGATCGCATTGGCCGACCAGGTGAACTGAGTCCAAGGCCACCAGATCAGAAGCAAGATCAGCACGGCCTTCGCGGTGGTGGCGAACGAGTGACCGCCGTGCAGATAGGCGATGAGCTGGGAAAAGGCGAACACGAAAGCGAGATCGAAATAGAGTTCGACCTCGTCTGCGGTGAAGTCTTCGTCGAAGTCGGGTATCACGAGTCCGCGCATTGCCGAAAGGATAGTGGTCCGTCTGACCAATAGGCCCGGCGTCTCCGTGGCCGCTGGGCCTATCTGTCGTTGTCGACAAGCGTCCGGACATCCCCGTTTGTTGGACGTTGGGTGTTTCTACCTCGGGTGGTTGTGGCTTGCGCCCTATGAAGAAGCGGAGGTGTTGCGTCGTAGATGTTTGTAGAGGCCAACCGGCCCCAACCCACTGGCTCAGAAGAGTCACGGGTCCAAATCACAAATCTTTACGGAGTCAAACCTAAATGCTTCACTATGAATTTCTTTCTGCTTGGATGAAGGCCCAGACCAAGAGCGAGCGTGGTGCTTCGCTCGTTGAGTACGCCCTGTTGGTTGCGTTGATCGCGGTTGTTTGTATCGGTGC
>CAKZXA010000071.1 GCA_937922045.1 uncultured Acidimicrobiales bacterium
GGCGTTGAGGTCAGGGTGTTGAAGGTCGATGCCGGTGTCGATAACGGCAACATCGACATCGACCCGGAAGTCGTCGGAGCCGTCGATGTCAATCGCCGGGTTGGTGTCGGCAAACACCCGCTCGATGCCGGTCGGGTTATCCTGGGCGGCCAGCTGTACCTCGGCGTCCACCTCGACGAAGCTGACGTTCGGAAGGTTGGCAATGCGATCGGCGGCCTGCGACGGGACCGAAATCGAGAAACCCTTGAGTGCATTGGAGTAGATGTGCCCGACCCTTCCCCCGGTGGCATCGGTGGCTGCTCTGGCCGACGCGTTGGCGTTGGCGTTGGCGTTGAGTACGACAATCAGGTTCACCTTCTCGCCGGGCTGGGCCTGATCGTCGAGTTGGGCCTGAGCGGGGGAGCTCGCCAAGGAGGCGAAAAACATAGCGGCCGCGCCTAAGAGCGCGATTAAGTAGGACTTTTTCATTTGATGATTCTTCCTATCGTCTGTGGCGGTTTGTGGTCGAAGCGCACTGGTTGGCGGCGCTCGGTCAGCGGTCCACCGGGGTGGTCCCCGACGAGCCGTTTCTCGGACTGTTCAAAGATGAACGGTCGACCGGCAGCGTACCTTAGGTGACCTCACCTAGTCGATGGTCTTGGCCGACCCTTAACCAAGCGATGGGCCAGTGCTTGTGTGTAGTCGATGCGTGGCCAAGAAGACGCATGATGGTGTAACAAGAGCGATCGCTCAGAAGCGCATCTGCTGGATCTGAGCGGATAGGCCACCGTCGAGCACCCACAGTTGGCCGGTGGTGTAGCGGGCTTCGTCCGAAACCAACCAGAACACCAGGTTGGCCATGTCGGTCGGCGTGCCGATGGTGCGCAGCGGGTGTACGTTCTCCGCTTCAGCCCGGGCGGTGGCTTCGTCCACGCCGTGGGGGAAGAACTGGGTCAGCATCGGGGTGTCGATGTAGCCGTCGTAGGAGCCGAAGTTGACGACGGCAGCATGGTCGGAGGCCCGCAACATCGCAAGCCTGAGGGTCGTCGCCGATTAACTGGTCGACATCGGGAGCCCAGTGGGCGATCTCGGCACAGACCCGGACCCGCAACAGCCCTTCCACCGTCGCTTCCACCACATGAGACGTGTTGGCCGCCCAAAGCACGGTAAATCCACATAGGACACCCTGGAACGATCCTTCAACCGCAGCTGAGCATCACAGCGGCCACAAACCGGGGGTTCAGATCGTGATGACACCTCAATTTTCAAACCACTGGCCAGTCCATCATCAACCCGATGAACCGCGACCCCTTCAAGACCAACGAGCAGTTCACACATTCGACGAGGATCTGATGACACAGGGACTCCCCGAAACTGGTGACGTTAAGCATCTCCAGACTCGTCGAGTCCCTGTCTCGCGTCACGCACCCATCACCAAATCTGCCCGCTCAGATCCGAAGACCCATTTTGATAGCAACTGATGCCTTCGAACCCGTCGGGGCGAAGCTCATACGGCTTTGGAAACGGCACCGGGCGGAGATGCTATGGCGGAAAAGACCGCCTCGGCCGGTCCGGTGTGGTCGCCCTGCGGCCGCAACGACAGACCGAGAACCGGAGCGCCTCCGGTCTCCTGCACGATCACAATCGTGACCGACAGATCCTCGAGGTCGATCGATGCCGCATAAAGCACCTCACATTGCGGCCTACAGGCGTTGGCCGCAGCACAGGCGATCGCGGCGACAATATCGCGTGCCCGGGCGGTGCCCGTCAGGGTCGACCCACCGCTTGGGTCCAAGGCGATCGTCACCTCAGCCGAAACCTCAGGACTTCTCGACGACACCGAAGCGGTGACGAGGGGGCGGTTCGTTGAGTCCTCGTCGTCCGAGCCGGAAACAACAGCGACCATGGCCCGAAGCGACCTCACCAGGGCCCGAGCCTCGACGGGGGTGAATTGCTGTTCACGGAACACAGCGGCAGCGCAGCGAATGGTACCTCCTGTTCCCGAAAGCTGAAGTGGAAAGAGGCTCACCCACTGGGCACCCATTCGATACTGCAGAAGCTCTAGATGACGGGGGGCAACGCCATCATCGTCGAGCTGGAGTTGCTGCCACAGCCGTCCGTATATCTCAAAAAGTAGTGGAGACCCGCGCTGAACGCTCGGCGGCAGTTGTAGAGCGAGCGAGACTGGCGTGTCATCGCGGCCAAGACCGGCGGCAACCACACCATCGAGTCCGAATGCATCCATGATCGCCCCGAGGGCTGCATCGAGAACATACTGTCGCACGTGTCCGCCCGCCCGGTTTCGTTCGGTGCCAAACAGGGTGGTTAACCCGCTCGAGCCTGGAACCGCCGATATCTGGGACGGGGCGTCAAGGATGCCAGCAAGTCCACGCCCCAAGCCTGTTGCACCTTTCCGAACGAGCGCGCCTGGCTGCCTATGTTGGGCCGACGTCAACCGTGTAGCTCGATCCCCATCGGCGGCGGGAGTTGAAGCTGGGTGGCGGATACAGAGACAGTATCATCTGACTACGACCCAAGGCGCGCATCATTTAGTAATTAAACGGCAATATATGCGAATCTATTGACACGTAGAACGAAAATCTTTGTTGTCTTTATTTGTATCTGCTTCGACGTTCAGAGGGTGGGCGGGAAGTTCGTCGACAGGGATGGCGATCGAGAGTCCGGTTGTTTCATCGAAACCCTGGAGCATCGCGACCACCGTTCCATCTCGACCAACCACAGGCCCACCCGAGAACCCTGGTGCGGTCCCCACGTCGAGCAAGGCAATGCCACCTTCGACCCCGTAGGCAGAACCATCCTCGGTAACGAGTTGCACCAGGCCGTCCCGGGCCACCAGCCGGTCTCTGCCCTGGAAGCCAAAGACGACAACCGGTTCACCAGCATCAGGGGCGCTCTGTCGGACATCGAGCGACGCTATCCCGTTGGGGCTCGCTAGCCAGGCCACGTCGCTCGTCGTCATCCGACCTACGACCTCGACGGTCGCCAGCGAATCTCCGTTGTCGACCTTGGCCAGATCGGCGCCCTCGATGACGTGACGGTTGGTAAAGAGTACACCGCTAGCCGCGAAGGCGGTGCCGTCGGTTCGCCCCTCGCATGTCCGAGCAACCACCCGAACAACCGACGGTTTTACGCGGGCAACCAGCGCCAGCTTCTCCCCCATCTCCATCCTTGCGAAGGCGGCAGGCTCCTCAGCAGTGTCGGCGCCGGTCCCGACGAGAGCGACAGCGCCCGCCGAGAGAAGGCCGAGGACCAGGGCGGTGCTGACAGCCAGCTTCGCTGCCAGGGCGAGAACCATCCTGGGACGGACCGCGCCGACGTAGTTCGCCGCCTCCACCCCTTGTTCGAAACCTTCAGTCATATCGACCTCGTTTCAACCACACCCATTAACCACACACCCACCAGCCACACGAACCAACCACGCCCCATCAACGAGACTGCAACCGTCAACGTCAACGGTAGGCCGAGCAGAGAAGATGGCTTTCGGTTCGGCATGAATCACCCAGCACAAGGAGACGCTCCGGGCCGATCGACCCGGCCAGCCAGCAGACAACTCAGTCGCCACAGGGTTCTCACGGCCCATGACAGCTAGAGACCGGGCGAATTGGGCCGCTGACTTGAGGGGCTGGCGCTATCTCTGCTGAAGTTGACCGGATGTCGACCACACTGCCCGAGCCGGTGCCATTCTCGATCTCCGTCACTGACGACCAGCTCGATGATCTTCGTCAACGCCTAGCCGCCACCCGCTGGCCTGAGGCGTCGACCGTCGATGACTGGTCGCAAGGAACACCCCTAGGCTACCTCCAGGAACTTTGCCAGTACTGGCTCAACGAGTACGACTGGCGACAGACCGAGACACGGCTTAACCGTTCCGCCCATCAGCGGATAGCGATCGACGACCTGGATATCCACTACGTCCATCATCGATCACCCGAGCCCGGCGCCCTACCGCTCATCATTACCCACGGCTGGCCTGGCTCGTTTCTAGAGTTCGAGAAGGTTGTCGGACCCCTCTCTGACCCGGCTTCACACGGCGGCGATCCCAGTGATGCCTTTCATGTGGTGTGTCCGTCGCTCCCTGGGTTCGGCTTGTCTGGCAAACCGACCACGACGGGGTGGGGAGTCGAGAAAGTGGCGGAGACATGGTCGATCTTGATGGCGGCCTTGGGTTACGAACGCTACGGCGCCCAAGGTGGAGACTGGGGCTCAGCGGTCACCACCGCGGTGGGTGGCTTGGATGGCGAGCACTGCATCGGCATTCACACCAACATGCCGGTCGGCCGGGGTGCGCCCAGCGAACAGCCGGACGCGTCGGAGCAGAGGGCGCTGGACGCTCTCGCCCACTACGCCGACTGGGACTCGGGCTACTCAAAGCAGCAGGCGACCCGGCCCCAAACCATCGGCTACGCGCTCACCGACTCGCCCGTGGGTCAGGCGGCCTGGATCGTAGAGAAGTACTGGGCTTGGACAGACTGTGATGGCCACCCAGAGAATGCTCTGACCAAGGACGAGATGATCGACAACATCATGCTGTATTGGCTCAACGCCGCCGCTGCCTCCTCGGCCCGTCTTTATTGGGAAAGCTTCGGCCAGTTTCGGCCCAAGCCTGTGGAAATACCAACGGGAGTCGCCGCGTTCCCAAAGGAGATCCTGCCGAGCACTCGCTCCTGGGCGGAAAAGACCTATCGCAATATCGTGCAATGGACCGAGATGCCACGAGGCGGACATTTCGCTGCCTGGGAGCAACCCGATCTCTACGTCGACGACGTGCGATCCTTCTTCCGAGCCCTGAGGTAGCCGGGTGTCGGCGCCAAACCAAAGCAATACCTGACGAGGCGACGCTTTCATCATTGTCGGTTTTGATTCATTGATCGCGCTCCAACTAGATTCAGTTGGCGTCGCAGATCGCTCCAATGCGGCCCCTTAAACGACTACATCCCATCGGAATGTACATCTCCCCGTGTCCGAGCAACACAACTAACACAGAGGCAAACCAGCACTATGAAACCCGACTTCGCCCGATTCCATCTCGACCATATGTCACGACGCGATGCTCTCAAGTTAGGAGCAGCCGGAGCTGCAGCAGCCACCGCTACCACCCTGGCTGGCGGCTCGGCGGCAGGTGCAAACAAGCCGAACAACGGGAAAGGGAAAGGGCGGTCCAGCAAGTCGTACGGGCCAGCCAGCGGCACCTACTCCGATGACATGTTTGATGTTGACGCTGTCCTCGCTGGGGCGTGGGACAACGGCCCCTACGGCCCCGGCGACGAGCGCGGCACCTTCAACGAGCTAACAGCGGCCCGAACCGCCGCCGCCCTCGGCCAGTTCAACCCGGCCAAGCCCGTGAACACCTATCAGCTTGGCGAAGAGATGTTCAATGGCTTCCCCGCCTTCCCCAGCGATCCACCTCGCCGTCACGACATGTTTCTCTATGTCCTCGGATTTGAGGCACCGGCTGGCTTCGTAGACGGCGGTGGTATCCAGTCGTCGCTCACCCCGATCGGCCCCAACAAGGTGGCAGCGTTGGAGGAGCGGTTCGGCGAGAACTTCACCTTCCAGATCGCGACCCAGATCGACGGGCTTAACCACATCGGCGTTGGCGAGGTCTTCTATAACGGCAACCGTGGTCCTGACATCGTCACCTCGACGGGCACCTCGGCCCTCGGCAACGAGAACATGGGACCGATCGTTGCCCGTGGCGTCATCTACGACGTCGTTGGACTGAAGGTTGCGACCGGCAAGAGCGAAGACATCTTCGTGGCTCCCAACGGCAAGGCTGTTCTGAGAGACAACTACAGAGTTACCCTCGATGATCTGCAGGCCTGCCTACGCCGCCAGGGTGTTCGTCAACCTGGCGCTGGCGATGTACCCCTCATCAACACCGGATGGACGCACCTAGCCCGCTCCGATGCCGAACGATATCTGGCCCAGCAGCCTGGTATTTACATGGAGGAAGCCCGCTATTTCGCCGACCGCAAGGTGGCACTCGTCGGTGCCGATACCTGGGGTCTTGAAGTCTTGGATCCCGCGGTCACCGGAGGCAACGCCTTCCCTTGCCATCAGCTCCTCATCACCAAAGAGGGAGTGCGGATCGGGGAGTCCATGGTTGTCGACGAAGCCATAGCCGATCATTGTTACGAAGGCGTGTTCATCGCCACTCCTGAAAACGTTCCCGGAGCCACCTGTGGCTCGTCTGCTCCAGCCTTCCTTGGCCAGCCAGGACGCGCTCCACGCGACTGAGAAATCGTCGACACACGGGGCTGGCGAGCGCATGCTCGCCAGCCCCGAGTGGCATCACCTACTAACGCAGCTGAAATCCGAGCCCTAGCGAGTCGTGGGGATCGAGATGGAACGCACAGTTTCCCGTTCGGTGGGCCCGGCCGCCGACCCACGTCAACAGTTCGTCGCGCCCGCCGCGCCCAACGACCTCATCGACACCACCGACAAACCTGGTAGCAACGATGCCGCGATTGCTGAAGCGCTGGCCGGGTTGAATCCGCCCCTGATGATGCAGTACAGCCAGCCTGGCAGAGGTCCCTGAGCCGCAGGGCGAACGATCCACCTGGCCATCGGCAAAGATCGTGACGTTCCGCTGATCGACCACGATCTCACCTCGGCCGATGGCGTCGAGACTTTGGCCTGACCGCTCGACCGGAGCCTCCATCGACACATCGTGCTCTTCGTGAAAGATCACCCCATAGAGACCCGAGAGGCGGTCGTCGACCGGATGCGAAAGGTCTGGATGCCCAACAAGCGACGCCTTGATCTCACGTCCGAGCGCTATGAACTTCGTCGTTGCGTTGGATGTCAGGTCGAGGCCGTCGAGCTCGCCGAGATCAACCGATAGGTAAAAGGCACCTCCAAATGAAATCTGTCCGGTCACAGAGCCCAGCGACGTATCGATAATGAGCGGATCACCGCTAATGAAGGAACCGACGTTCCAGAACCGCACCGCCTCAACTATGGGGGCAGCTTCGTCGGCCTGATCGCCCAGGAAGACCTCGACGTTCAACCGTCCAGACGGCACATCGATCACCAACGAAAGAGTTGAAACGCCCGGTTTGGGTTGAACAAGCCCGCTTTCGACAGCCCAGGTCGCCAGCGCTATCGTTCCGTGCCCACAGGCGGTGCTAAAGCCGTCTTTGTGAAAGAAGAGCACACCGAAGTTCCCGTGCTCATCGTCAGCTGGCGTGATGAAGCCGCCATACATGTCCGCATGGCCCCGCGGTTCGTTGACCAGAAAGGCCCTGACCTCATCGAGGTGCTCTTGAGCCCAGGTTCGACGATCGAGCACTGTGGCGCCTTGGGCTACCGGCACGCCGCCGGTGACGATACGGAAAGGCTCGCCACCGGTGTGATAATCGACCGTCGTCAGCGGCTGATCCAAACGGAATGCTGCGCCTTGCTTCGATGCTCCAGACATCCGAAACATCGTAGGCTCACTGGGCGGGAACCACCCAGCGTTCCCACTCGGAGCGAGTCCGCGCCCTGGTCGTCAGTATCATCACCCGCGTCGGCTCTGTGGGCTCTCGTTTCAGCGACCACCCGAGTTCATCGAGCGTGCGGTCTCCCTTGACGGAATTGTGACGGCCGCACATCAGGGCAACGTTCGTCCAACGATGCTCGCCACCGCGGCTACGAGCGACCAGATGGTCGATGGTGTCACCTCGCCGCTCACACCCAGCCACCTGGCAACGACGACCATCCCGGGCCACGAGGTACTGGCGGGTCAACGGTACACCGGAGCCACGGCGGGTCTTGACCATCGAAAGAAGTCGTACGACCGCCGGCCACGGTAGCTCTAGACCGCCACTGGACCGCACGATGCGATCACCATCCTGTTCGAGCAGCTCACCTCGTCCGGTGACGACGAGAGCCACCGCCCGCTGCCACGACACGAAGGTCAAGGGTTCATAGGATGCGTTCAGAATGAGAACCGTCACCTCGACACCTCCCGGCTTGGGCCTAGACCTTCTCGCCAACAACGGATCTGTACGCGCTCCACTATGGAACCGCGACTCGCTCTTCGCAAAAGAATATTGCTCGGCAAGCGACAAGCGCCAGTCCCCCGTCTACCGATTCACGTACGGCGCAAGCCTGATGGGGCCTGTGGCGGGAACAAGCGGTATCATTGTCGACGGACCAAGACCACCGGCCGCTCGCTAGGCGTCGGCCTGCCGAGGAATGACGATGTGACCGTGTCAACGGATCGGTACGGCGTACTTCCAGCCAGGAGCTTCGACTCGTGACCGATAAGACCGAGACCCAACATGGTTGGCTCAGCGAGGAAGACATTGCCACCGTACGCGAGCGGCTACCGATCGTTTACGTAGAGGCGGTTCCCGTTCGGGTGAGCGATGATGGCCGGGTCAGCGAAGTCGGCCTGTTGTTGAGGGCTATGCCCGACGGAACGATCAGCCGGGCCATAGTAAGCGGCCGTGTTCTGTGGGGTGAGCGTATTCGCGACGCCCTCATCCGCAACGTCGAAAAGGACCTGGGTTCACTGGCCATGCCACGGATTCCTGCGTCGCCAGCACCTTTCACCGTCGTAGAGTACTTCCCCGATCCTTCCGTTTCAGGCTTTCACGATCCGCGCCAGCACGCCGTCAGTCTCGCCTATGTGGTGCCGGTTGAAGGTATCTGCGAACCATCTCAGGTCACACTCGACATAGCGTGGCTCACGCCGGAGGAAGCGAACAGCTCCGAGGTGAGCAAGGAAATGACCTCCGGTCAGGACCGACTGCTGCGAACGGCCCTCGCCCATCTCGGCTGCCTCCCCTAACGGCTTCGGCGGTCCTAGTTCTTCCCGGAGACCGTTCGGTCGCTAAGGTGCCACAATGGCCTGCGATCATTCCAACCAATCCCTGAACGCTGGTGCGATGGATCAGGCCGATCAGCACGGACACGAGGCTGCTCCGGTCAAGGGGATGCGAGAAGAACGTCAGCCACCCCGACCCGACGTAGACGAGATGGCGCCCGGCATCGGTCGCATTCAGCTTCCGATCAGCCTCCCTGGTCTTGGCCACGTCAATTGCTACGTCCTCGAAGACGATCGGGGTGTAACTCTGGTCGATCCGGGCCTTCCCGGGTATCGGACCTGGAGGCATCTCAACAAGATGCTCGCATCGGTTGATATACCGATTCAATGGGTCCATACCGTCGTCGTCACCCACTCCCATCCAGATCACTTCGGCCAGATTCCGCGCCTTCGTAAAGCCACAGGTGCCGAGGTAATCACGCACCGAAACTTCCGCACGTTCCTGGATCCCGAGGCGGAAGCCGACGAGGAGGACCTCGAGATCCGCCCGGCCGACGACACCACCGATCACGCCGATGCGGATGTTTTGCGCCCGATTGATCACGATGGCCCGGGCGCTCGCTCTACCCCGTGGGGCGGCAAGCCATTCCAGCTTCCCATGCATCGGCGCCTCACCTACACCGCTATGCGCCATGTGGGCGGGCGGATCTGGGGAACGCCAACGCCAACCCGCCGCGTCGACGATGCCGAAGTTCTCGTGCTCGGCGGCCGGGAATGGGTATCGGTCCACACCCCCGGCCACACCACCGACCATCTCTGCCTTTGGTCCCCCTCTGACGGACTCATGATCAGCGGCGATCATGTTCTCCCAACGATCACCCCTCATATCTCCGGCACGAACGCCGACCGAGACCCTCTCGCTAGCTTCTTTGCCAGCCTGCAGAAGATGGAGAGCTACGACGGCGTATCGACTGTTCTGCCCGCTCATGGCTACGAATTCACCGACCTCTCTGGGCGAGCCGCCGCCATCGGGCGTCATCATCACGAACGACTCGATGTTCTGCGGCGGGCAGGAGACGACCTCGGCAAAGGCACGGTTGAGCAATACATGAGGGTGCTCTTCAAGGAACGCTCCTGGGGTTCCATGGCCGAGAGCGAGACCTTTGCCCACCTCAAGCATCTCGTGTTCGCCGACGATGCAGACGTGGATTCCTCTGGATCAGAGCTTCGATTCTCGATGCGAGGCTGACACGATTCTGCAATAAAGCAAGCTCACCTGCTTCTGTTGATTCTTGTTGATGGATACACTTGGTTTGCAGAGGAACACTGGCCTGCCCACACTCCGGCAGGTTGATCCGTTCTACAAATCGCTCTGACATCCAGCGATCTACTCCCCCGGCAGGCGCGGGCAACCCTCCGCTCGCGAGCAGATCGCCGAATATCGGCTTAGATCGGGGCGTGATCGATGCGCGGCGGCACGGTCACGCCCCTCTTTTCTTTCATCACCGACAAATGCCTGAAGCCCGGGCCGCGGTGATTGGACACGTTGTTAGCGAAGTGCCGGTCACAGGCCGCGTTCCATGCGCTGGCGGAAAATCGCAATGCGTTCCAGCTTGAGTTCTTCGTAGCCCCGCACGGCGAGCGCGGCGTTCGCCAGCTCCGTTGCAGCCTCAAGATTTTCGGTGGAGAGTTCCCGGTTGAGGCCGGTCACCATGCTCTCGTAGTCCTCAACCAGGCTACGTTCTTGACGACGAAGCTCGGTCCGCCCGAAGGGGTCGAGTGGCGTTCCCCGCAGTCGTTTGGCCTTTGCCAACGTCTTCATCATCGGCTTGCCAAGCTTGGCCGGGATCGTCATCTTGTCGGTTAGGCCAAGAGCCCGCAGCAGAGGTGGGTGGAGCTTCCAAGCGACCACAGCACCGGGGCCACCAACCGTTTCAGCGATCTGAGCTGCCTCCGGACCAACAAGAAGACGGGCAACCTCGTACTCGTCTTTGTAGGCCATCAGCTTGTGGAGGCCTCGGGCCACCGCCTCAACGTAGTTGCCGTCACCGCCGCCAGCGGTCCGTTCTGCACTCGCCGCCGCGTCCACGGTCAGGAGGAAGCGACCAGCGTACGCCTCGTCCTGATAGCTAACCAGGTCGGCGGCCAGCATTGAGACCAGCTCTTCGAGGGCAGGGCGAAGAGCGATGGCTGCAACCGTGCTGCGCAGCTCACCGGATAGTTCAACAACGTGGAGATCGGTCCCGGCCTTCGCCGCTCCATGTTCGAGCGGCGCCGTTCGGCCCGCCGCGCGCTCCACCTCAGGAGCATCGATCGCCCAGCGACGGCCCCACCGGAACGATGCAAGGTTGGCTTCGACCGCAACGCCGTTCAGATCGATGGCCCGCTCGACGTTGGCCGGGTCGAGCGGAAGATAGCCAGACTGCAACGCCACCCCGAGCAAGAAGACATTGCTGGTACTCGCATCGCCGAAGAGCCCGCTCGTGATCGCCGCCGCGTCGACAAACCTGTTGCCCGCGGCCTTGGTCATCTGGGCGACTCGGCTTTCGAGCCCGTCACGCGAGGGGTAGGCGGCGTCTGCATCACCGATCATGTCGCCCGTCGGCGTCTCGCTCGATGAGGCGACAAGAACAGTGCGATCGGGCGAGGCTGCTTTCAACGAGTTGCTGCTGGCCCCGACAAGAAGGTCGAAAGCGACCAGAACATCGGCTTCACCGTCTCCGAGGAGGTTCGACTGGGCCGGCTCACCACGAGACAACCGCAGGTCGCTGATAACGGGCCCAGCCTTTTGTGAGAGCCCGGTCTGGTCGAGGCCGCGAACCTGCCAGCCGTCCAGCATGGCTGCGGTGCCCAACATCTGGGCCACCGTTACGACGCCGGTGCCGCCAATGCCCGCGAGGCGGATACTAATCGTATCGGCATCGAGCACTTCGCTTGGCGGAGGCAGGTCGGATGTCGGGCCGCTAACACTGGCGGAACCGGACAACGAACGAAGGGTCAGGCCAGCCTTTTGCTTCAGTGATCGTTTGGTTTCCTCCGGCACCTCGATGGTCATAAAGCTTGGGCAGTCGCCCTCGAGACACGAGTAGTCGCGGTTGCACGAGGTCTGATCGATGGTGGTCTTTGGTCCGAGCGGGGTATCGACACTCTGGACAGAAAGGCAGTTGCTGGTCTCGCCACAATCACCACAGGCCTCACAGATCCGATGATTGATTGCAACCTTGAAGGTAGGGGTCGTGGCCAAGCCGCGCTTGCGGAGTCGGCGAGACTGAGCTGCGCAAGCCTGATCGTGGATGAGCACCGTGACGCCGTCGACGCTGGCAAGGTGTTCTTGAGCTTCGATGATCCTCGTGCGGTTCCAGACCTTCACCCGTTCACCGCCGGGGTTGGCTGGCATGCCCAGACCGTCGTAGGCGGAGGTGTCATCGGTTGTGATCAAGACCTCGGTGACACCGTGAGCCAGTAGGATCTTGGCAATTTCCGGTACGCCGACCTCGCCGGTCGCGTCCTGCCCGCCGGTCATGGC
This sequence comes from uncultured Acidimicrobiales bacterium, assembly GCA_937922045.1. Classification (GTDB taxonomy): domain Bacteria; phylum Actinomycetota; class Acidimicrobiia; order Acidimicrobiales; family SZUA-35; genus JAHELU01. The sequence goes on from CAKZXA010000071.1 coordinate 12,282, forward strand.
CACGGTCCCGTTGTAGAGAAGTTTGTAGGTCATGTGAACCTTGGCCGCGACGGCAGCCTGAACGGCGAGCTGGCCTGAATGGAAGAACGTGCCGTCACCCAGATTCTGGATGAAATGATCTCGCTCCAGGAAGGGCTCCATACCGATCCACTGGGTTCCCTCCGAGCCCATGCAGGTAATCCCCGCCTTCTCCCCGACACGGTCTTCGTCCATGAAGAGAGCCATGCCGCTACAGCCGATGCCGGCGCCGACGAGGGCCCCCTCAGGGGCCTTCGTGCCCCAGTTGTGTGGGCAGCCCGAGCAGAAGTACGGCGTTCGGTTCGTGGCTAGCGGGATGAGCTTCTTTTCCCGCTCTGGCGTTGGCTCAGGGGTCAGGCGGTCGTCGAGGCGGCGAGTAAGACGGCGACGAAGGGCGGGCAGCATCAGGTCGGCGGTCAGAAACCCGTGGCTCTGGATGAGTTCGGCACCTGTCTCGTCGGTGCTGCCAACGATCACCGGTTGCGACGGTCCACCGTAGATGGCGTCCTTGATCAGCCACTCATAGGTTGGGCCCTTCTCTTCAACGACGATGATCTCCTCGAGACCATCGGCAAAGCCCCGAAGCGCGGCTCGGTCCATCGGGTACGGCATCTGCATCTGCATCAGTCGGATGCCTGCGTCCTCTATCTCGGCCATCGTGCCCAAACCGAGACGACGTAGAGCCTGGAGCATCTCGCGGTAGGTATAGCCTGTGGCCACCATGCCAAGCCATGGGCGAGAAGGATTGGTTGTGACCCTGTTCAGATCGTTGGCGGCACCGTAACGGCGAGCGATCTCGAGCCGTACGGTGACCAGTTCCTGTTCCATCTCGTTGGTCATCGGGCTGATCAGGTTCCCGTTCGGCGAAGGTTGAAACGGGATGCCGTCGAAGAGCAGATCGGGGCTGATCGGGTTGATCCGATCGGGCTGGAGATCGACTGATCCCGAACCATCGGCGACGGCGGTCACGATCTTGATCGATGTCCACATGCCAGCCAGACGAGACAGCACCACCGAGTGCCGGGCTAGGTCGAGCACTTCCTGGAGGTCGCCCGGGTAGAACAGGGGCATCTTGAGGTTGATGATCGCCATGTCGGACGCGGAGGGCAGGGTCGAGCTCTTGCACGCCGGGTCGTCGCCGACGAGTGCTACCGCTCCCCCCGTTCGGCTGGCCCCGGCAAAGATGGCATGGCGCAAGGCATCGGTAGCCCGGTCGAGACCTGGCGCTTTGCCGTACCAGATCCCGAGCACCCCGTCGTAGCGGGCATCGGCCTGGTTGACGGTGAGCTGGCTGCCCATGATGGCGGTCGCACCTAGCTCTTCGTTGACCGCAGGCTGACACACGATGGGCAGGTCGGGGACCTGCTTGATGGCCCGCGCCATCTCCTGATCGAAGCCACCTAGCGGCGACCCCTGGTAGCCGGAAAGGAAGGCGGCGGTCGTCAAACCATTCGCTCGATCCACTCGCAACTGCTCGATCGGCATGCGGGCAAGAGCCTGAACGCCGGTCATGAAAACCCGACCTTCGTCCTCGGTATAGCGATCGGAGAGCCGATAATTCTCAATCGTGGTCACCCTAACAATCTAGCTGGCGCTGCTCGGGGTGGCCGAATGGATCGACAGGGACGCCAACGTGACCCCGCATCAACCGACGGCTACGGTTGTCCGATGGCCTCAGCTGATGACCCTGCGACGAAGACAGCACGAGATGATGTTGCCCTTTTCGCTCTCTCGGTGTGGACGTACCGAATGGGCGAAGCCGTCTCCTTGATGATCCATATCGGCGACCGGCTCGGCTTGTACGAGGCACTTGCCAATGCCGGGCCTGTCTCCAGCGAACGTCTGGCCGAGATGACCCAGCTCGACGAACGTTTGCTTCGAGAGTGGCTCTATGGCCAAGCCGCAGCCAATCTCCTCGACTACCACGACGATGGCACGTTTGAACTGAACGCCGTACAGGCCGCCGTCTTGGCTCATGAGGAAACCTCACCTGCTTTCGCGCTCGGTGCCTTTCGCGGCGGCACCGAACCAGAGGTAGTCGACAAGGTCATCGAGTCGTTCCGAACAGGCCGAGGTATCACCTACGAGGAGCAGGGTTCGCGAGCGGCCGCTGGCCTGGCTCGCATGACGGGCCAGTCGAGCCGCCTCAACCTCACGTCGAGAGCCTTGCCCGCCCTCGGCGATGTGGAGAAGAAACTGGACGCTGGCGGACTCGTGCTGGATGTCGGTTGTGGAGCCGGCGTCGCCCTGCTGGAGGTAGCCAAGCAGTTTCCGCAGGCCCAATGCATCGGCTACGACCCCTCGCCATCGGCGTTGGAGATCGGGCGAGCCAAGGCCGCTGAGCTCGGTCTCGGCAACGTCACCTTTATCGAAGCCTTCGCCGCTGACGTGCCGAGCGAACCGAAGGCCGATCTGATCATGACCCTCGACGTGCTGCACGACATGCCCCGTCCCGACGAGGCAGCCGCCATCATCCGATCCGCCTTAGCTGACAATGGCAGCTGGCTCATTAAGGAGATCCGTTCAACCGGCGATTTCTCCTCGGATCGTCGTAACCCGATGTTGCCCTTGTTCTACGGCTTCTCGCTTTTCTCCTGCCTCCAATCGGCGATCTCCGAACCCGACGGCATGGGCCTCGGAACCCTGGGCCTCCATCCTGAACGGCTGGGTGAGCTCGTTGCCGACGCCGGTTTCAGCACCTTCAACATTCACGACCTCGATGAGCCGGGCAACGTGTACTACGAGGCCCGGATCTAAACCCGCACACTTCTCGTCCCCGTGCCTGGGTAGCCTCTGGTCACATGGCCGCATATTTCACAATCGACGCAGCCGGCTGGTTTGTTGGCTCGACGCTCGCACGCGGGCCTTGGAGCCCCGAGGCATGCCATGCCGGGCCTCCTGCTGGCCTCATCGCCTACTCCACCTGGCAGCCGAACGGCATCGGTCTCGCTGATGCCCTCTTGTTCGACGCCGTTGGAGCGGTCGGCAGAGCCTGTCAGACACTTCTCGTCCAGCCAACGACCACCAGCGATGAGGGCGCCTGAACATGGCTCGAATTACCTGCGGCCATTGTGGCCTCACCCACGCATCGGTGGCCGAAGTCCGGGCTTGTTCATCAGACAACGCGCCAACACCGCCATCCGGCCAAGCCCCACCTTCTGATCGACCAACGCCTGATCAACCAACGCCTGATCAGAACACTCCCTCAGGTTTACCGGTCTCCGTCGAACAACTCGCCGGGCCCGACTGGCTCGGGCGGTGTCTGCTCATCGAGCCTGATGGCGAGGTCGGTGAGCCCTGGCATTCCGCACGACGAATCTCGGTCGATGCCCGTGCATCCGGTGACGTAATCGACGAACTTCAACGCATCTGGCAGCTTCGCGAGCGGGTGGTGTTCGAGTGGACGGGGCAGCTCCCGTCCGCCTGGCCCGCCATCGACACGCCATTCCACGAGCTCGCCCCAGACTACGAAATTCCCGGCGAACGACTGCAGTTCTTTCTCACTGCTAACACCGTCTGGGCGCTCGACGACCTCCCCGTCTTTGAACCGGTGAGCCTGGCATTGAGCCTGAAGGCCACGCTCAGCGAGAATGCCAGTGACACCAACAACGAGAACAGCAACGAGAACAGCAACGACCGGGCAGATGGCGATGTCGTCCTCAGCGACGGCACGCAAGCCTGGGCCGATGGAGGCCCGCTCGATCTCCAACTCCCGGCTCACGCCGGGCCCATCATCCCTCGGGTCCATCTGGTCGCCGGTTCGCTGAGACCAGTCCAGCCTCAACCGACATGCGCGGCCGAGCTAGCCTCCGACCAGCTCGAGGCGGTTACTCACCGTACGGGGCCAGCCCGCATTCTGGCGCCCGCCGGTTCGGGCAAGACCCGGGTTCTGACCGAACGTACCCGCTACCTCGTGAACGACTGCGGCGTGACGCCAGCAGCGGTGACCCTCGTCGCCTACAACCGACGGGCCAAGGATGAGATGAGCGAACGCCTAGGCGACGTTGGCCGTCTCGACATTCGCACCCTAAACAGTTTCGCCCTGGCTATCGCTAACGGATCCGGGCCTTTCATCGCTCGAAGAGGTGGAACGGCCACCACCATCGACGAGCTGCAAGCGAGAAGGTTGGTGGGTGATCTTGTACCGGGGCGACGGCGGCGCCAACTCACCGATGCCCTCGAACCTTGGATCGATGCCCTGTCAGCCTGCCGGCTCGGCCTGCGCGACCCCCACGAGGTGGAGTCAGCGTATGGCGGAGACATCACCGGTTTCGTCGACGTGCTTCCGGCCTATCGGGCCGCCCTGGCCGATCGCAGGCTCTTTGATTTCGACGAACAAATCCTCAGTGCTATCGAACGCCTGCTACGTGAACCCGATGTCCGACGGATGGCCCGCCGGCTGGCGCCGATGCTTCTCGTCGACGAATTCCAGGACCTCACACCCGCCCATCTTCTCCTTCTCAAGCTGGTTGCAGGGCCGTCGCGCGAGGTGTTCGCGGTCGGCGATGACGACCAGACGATCTATGGCTACGCCGGAGCATCGCCCCAGTGGTTGGTCGACTTCGATCGCTTTGTCCCCGAGGCAACCGACCATCATCTCACCGTCAATTACCGCTGCCCATCCGGCGTCGTCGATGCCGCCGTCTCGCTCCTCTCCTACAACCGCCACCGGGTTCCGAAGAAAATTACCGCTGGCGCTCCCGAGGCGGACCAGCGGTCGGATGGGTTTTCAGAGCAGCCAATCGTGCTGGAAGGCGACCCGCAGGCATCACTGCTCAACCGCGTCAAGGATCTTGTCGACGTCGGCGTCGATCCGGCATCGATCGCTGTGCTTACACGAGTGCATGCTGCCCTGCTACCAGCTGCCGTTCACCTATGGTCGGCAGGCATCCCGGTCGTTCGGCCTCGCGGCCTCGATCGCCGGGTCCTGGAACGCTCAGGGGTCGCAGCAGCATTGGCCTGGTTGCGTCTTGCCACGGCCCCTGCCCAGCGTCTCGTAGGCGATGACATTCGCTTGGCACTGCGTCGCCCGCCCCGATCCCTCCACCCGCGTATAACCGATTGGGCCTGTGAGCAGGAATCGCTCCCCCATCTGCGAGCCTTGGCTCAAAGGCTCAACACCGAGCGGGACGCCGCCACTATCAATGCCTTCGCCGATGATCTCGAACAGGTTCGGACCTTGGCCGAGAGCGGCTCGACCGTCGACCTTCTTGAGATGATCTACCACGAGATCGGCCTGCTCGGGGCCGCAAGCCAGCTCGACCAATCCCAACGCACTGCCCGGCGGGCCGCCCACGCCGACGAGCTTGCCGCATTGGTGGCAATCGCCGATCTTCAACCGGATGCGGCGAGCTTCGAACAGTGGCTCGTCGATCTCCTCGCCACCATGCCGACCGCCACCGGTGAACCCATCGACGATGCCGGCCCCAGCATCACCCTGGCCACGGTGCACACAACCAAGGGCCTGGAGTGGCCTCATGTCATCGTTCACGATGTGCGAGACAATCTCTTTCCTCACCGGCTGGCCGAAGACATCGAAGAAGAGCGGCGAGTCTTTCACGTGGCCTTGACCAGAGCCCGCCACTCCTTGACGCTGACCCTCTCAGGACCACCGTCACGATTCGTGGCCGAACTCTTGGAACCTCGCGGCGACGAGCCTTGGCCCGAAGTGAGGTCTTCCGGTGCTCCACCGAACAAGGCCACCGGGCCAGGCAAGCGACCCGCACCTGGCCGTAGCGAGGCAGCCGATCAAGACGAGGCGACCCGGCGAGAAGGCTTGACCCAGTGGCGCCGAAAACGAGCCAAAAAGGATGGCGTGCCTGCCTATGTCGTGCTCGACAACAAGACCCTCGACGCAATCGCCGCTCGCGTTCCCGCTGACCTGGCCGGGCTCGGTGCGATTAGTGGCATCGGGCCGGTGAAGCTGGACCGCTACGGCGCCGACATTCTCGGCGTGTTGCACAGCTCAGGTTGACCACCGTTCGAGCTCCTGGCGAGACTGTCACACCTCGCGGTCATGATGGCAGCATGAGCAGAAGACGTAATCTCAACCCTCCAACTCCGCCAAGCACACGTTCACCAAGCACACGTTCACCGATCGATGTAGCTCGGGTTATCGCCACAATCTCCGAAACGCGGGTTGATCGTATCGAACGAGCCATCGAGCTTGGCGTCGACAAAGAAGATTTCGCCTTTGCCTCGGGATCGGAGCGCGTGCTTTGGGACGAGGTCGTCAACGAATTCGAGGATCGCTTGGCCAAGCACGGGCCGACCTGGCTTGCTGAGTGACCAGCCATGCGCCACATGAATATTGGTAGCGTGAAGCTATGGCTTCGTCTCCCGAGTTTGCATTCACCGACCTCCTGCCCATCGGCGAGGACACAACCTCGTACCGAAAGCTAACCGACGAGGGCGTCGACGTTCTCGATCTCGGCGGCCGCCGGTTCCTCAATGTCTCGGCGGATGCGATACGACTGCTCTCGGCAGCAGCGATTCGAGACATCTCGCACCTCCTTCGAACAAGCCATCTCCAGCAACTACGTATGATCCTCGACGATCCAGAAGCGTCGGCCAACGACCGTTTTGTGGCAACCGAGTTGCTGAGCAACGCCAACATCGCATCGGGCTTCGTGCTCCCGGGCTGTCAAGACACGGGCACGGTGATCATCAAGGGTAAGAAAGGCCAGTATGTCCTGACCGAGGGCAACGACAAAGTCCCACTGGCCCAGGGTGCCTACGAGACGTTCCAGACGTCCAATCTTCGCTACTCCCAGATGGCACCTCTTACCATGTGGGAGGAAAAGAACACTCGCACCAACCTGCCAGCTGAGATCAAGATCGAGGCGATCGAGGGCGACGAATACAAGTTCATGTTCATGACGAAAGGCGGAGGCTCGGCCAACAAGAGCTACCTCTTTCAGGAAACAAAGGCGTTACTTAACCCCCAGAGCCTGCGAGCCTTCCTGAATGAGAAACTCCGCCTGATCGGCACCTCAGCCTGCCCGCCGTACCACCTCGGTCTCGTCATCGGCGGCACCTCGGCCGAGATGGCGGTCGAGACAGCAAAATTGGCCTCCACCCGCTATCTAGACTCGCTTCCGAAAGATGGCAGCGAGTCTGGGCATGGCTTCCGGGATCTTGAGTTGGAGGCTGAAGTCCTCAAGCTGACACAGGAATTTGGTATCGGCGCCCAGTTCGGTGGCAAGTACTTCTGCCACGACGTACGCGTCATCCGCCTGCCCCGTCACGGAGCATCCCTTCCTGTCGGTCTTGCCGTAAGCTGCTCGGCCGATCGCCAGGCCTTGGCCAAGATCACGGCCGAAGGTGTCTTCCTCGAGCAGCTCGAACGAGACCCAGCCCAGTTCCTGCCCGAGATCACCGATGAGACCTTGTCCGAAGAGGTCGTTCGGATCGATCTCAACCAGCCGATGGAAGCCATTCGTTCGCAGCTGTCGGCGCTCCCGGTGAAAACCAGAATCTCCCTGACTGGAACTCTCGTTGTGGGGCGCGACATCGCTCATGCCAAGATCAAGGAACGGCTCGACGCTGGTGAGCCGATGCCGGAATATCTCAAAGACAACCCCATCTACTACGCCGGACCGGCCAAGACGCCCGAAGGCTACGCCTCCGGATCTTTCGGCCCCACCACTGCGGGACGGATGGATTCCTACATCGAACAGTTCCAGGCCGCTGGCGGCTCGCTCGTCATGCTGGCCAAAGGTAATCGGTCCCAAGATGTCACCGACGCCTGCAAACGGCATGGTGGTTTCTACCTGGGCAGCATCGGTGGACCGGCAGCCCGGCTGGCCAAGGACTCAATCCGCCACGTCGAGGTTCTGGAGTATCCCGAGCTCGGTATGGAAGCGATCTGGAAGATCGAGGTCGAAGACTTCCCAGCCTTTGTCGTCATCGACGACAAGGGCAACGACTTCTACGCCCAGACCTCTCGCCCGGTCGATCTTTCGCTCTAGCCAGACCCGGCCTCTAGGTGGCGATAGTGAGGCCGCCGTCGACGACAACGACCTGGCCGGTGGCGTAGCTCATACGCAGGAGCGCAAGAACCGCTTCGGCGCAATCGTCGGCTGTCGCCGAACGAGCCAGAGGCGCCGCCTTCGCTACCGCGGCGTGTTGGGCGTCCCACGACTCGGTCCATGGTGTAGCCACGAGGCCGGGAGCTACCGCATTGAAGCGGATCGGCCCATACGACTTCGCCAGGAGTGTTGTCATCTGGTTGAGGGCTGCTTTGGCCATCGAGTACGCAATCGAGGAGCCGACGGGGCGCACACCGGCGACCGAGGTAATGGTGACAACGTTCGGATCGCTCGACTGACGCAGAAGCGGGATGGCCTGCTTGGTCAGCCACCAGGTTCCGAAGATATTGACGTCAAAGGTTTTGGTGAAGATCTCGTCGGTAAGAGCATCGAGGTCGTCGTGTGGAACCACGGTGGTCCAACCAGCGTTGTTGACCAGGATGTCGAGCTGTCCGAACCGCTCCATCGTCGCATCGAGCAGATGCTTGCCCTGACCTTGGTCTGAGATGTCGGCTTGCACGTAGAGGCTCTCACCAGGGAGTGACTCAGCAACAGCCTGACCGGCCTCAACCGACGACGCCGAGTTGACCACCACAGTGGCGCCAAGTTCGGAAAGGCGGTGAGCGGTGGCGGCGCCGATACCGCTCGAAGATCCGGTGACCACAGCCACTCGTCCATCCAGTTCGGTGCTCTGCGCTACCGCGTCACGTTCTGTCGTCATTGGGACCTCCTGGAGGCGATTCGTGAAGAGGCCCAACCACTAGCGGCGAGCTCCAGCGTGCAGCACATGGGCGAGGCAACCCGTCAGCTTCTCCGCATAGGCTACGTCAAGGAATTCATTCGGGCCGTGAGCGTTTGATTCTGGCCCAAGCACGCCGGTGACCACAAACTGGGCTTTGGGAAACTTCTCTCCCAGCATCCCCATAAAGGGAATGGTCCCGCCCTCGCCGAAAAGCTGCATCGAGAGGCCAAAGGCCTCTACCGAAGCCTCCTCAAGCGCGGTCCGTAACCATGGCTCCAAATCGGGGGCGTTCCACCCGCCGGCAGCTTCAGTACCAGAGATCTCGACCTGGGCCCCGTAGGGAGGGTCTGCCTCTAAGGTTGCGACCAGTTCAGCGGCCACCGCCTCCGGATCGGCCGAGGGTGGTAGCCGCAGCGAAAGCTTGAGCGAGGTTCTCGGACGAAGAACGTTTCCGGCCTGAGCCGTAGGCGGCATACCGTCCAGGCCCACATAGGCCAACGACGGCATCCACGTCCGGGCGATGAGCGCCGCGGCCGGATCGGCAACCACCGGTCCCGCCCCCTCGACGAAGGTGACTTTCTCCACGGGGCGACCGGCCAGGGCAGCCGCCGTTTTGTCTGCCTCTGCGCGCCGATACGACGGAATCTCCACATTGGCGCTGTCTAGGAGCACCTTGCCGCTCGCAGCATCCTCAAGCCGGTCCATCAGGATACGCATGATGCGAAAGGTCGAAGGCACGATGCCACCGGCGCCACCCGAATGCAGCCCCTCAGACATGATCTCCACCGAGACGGTCGCGCCCACCAGGCCGCGCAACGAGGTGGTCAACCAGAGGGTGTCGTAGGTGGCGCATCCCGAGTCGAGGCACAAGACAAGGCTGACATCCCCGAGGCGATCGAGGAGCGCATCGACGTGGGCCGGAAGGTCAGGGCTTCCTGACTCCTCGGAGGCTTCGATCAACAGTATGCAGCGGCCGTGGCTTCCACCTGCCTGCTGGAGCGCTTCGATCGCGGTAAGGCTGGCGAAAGCCGCATAGCCGTCGTCAGCTCCTCCCCGGCCATAGAGCCGGTCCCCAACCCGTACCGGCTTCCAGGGACCAAGGTCGTCTCGCCAACCTTCCATCTCGGGCTGCTTGTCGACGTGGCCGTAGAGTACGGTCGTCGAGCCGTTCTGAGAAGCTTGCGAGCCGAAAGCATCGATTTCCACCACGATCAATGGCGAGAGGCCATCGAGACGTTGGATATCGACGGTCATGCCCTCAACCGGCCGGGACCGAATCCAGTTGAACACCAGCTGAACGGCGGCCTCAAGGTGGCCTGATGCCTGCCAGTCAGCGTCAAAGGCGGCCGATAGGGCCGGGATCTCGATGTAGCGTTCCAACTCGGGAATGATCTGGTCACTCCATTGGCCGGCAATGAAGCGTTGCGCGGCCTGGGTGTCGTAGACGCTGCTGTTGCTCATTCGTTCACCGCTCCGCACGATTCCATTGCCACAAAGAACTTCTCGTAGAACGCATCCGTTATCTCACCCGACAAAAGAACGTCGATATCAGCATCATCAAGATCCTCGACCAGGGCATCGGCCACGCATGGGGCTTCTTCGGCTTTGAGCCCTGTCGATTCCAGCTCGGTAGCGATCTGATCTCGTACGTCTCCTTCTAGACCACAAGCGAACATGTCGCGAAACTGCGCTTCCTCAAAGCCGGGCTCCATCGGATCGGACGCCAATTTGGCTTCGAGATCTTCGAGCGCATAGCGATCGAGAAGCCTGTCGACGACGCACTCGGCTTGTTCGGTGGTGGCATCAGGGTGCGTTTCGGCGAAGCCAAGCACGGCACCATTGCGATCAAAGCCCTGAGCGCAGCCAGCGAGCGCTGCGGTCAGGGCCAAGAAAATCGACCAGCTCAAAATCTGATTGGAAAGCGTTCGCTCGTTGGCAGAAAACACCCTGTGATCCTAGCTGGGTGATCCCAGCTCGGTGATCTCAGCTAGGGCCCGCGATCCTCGATGGAGCTAGTTCACCAACTTCTCGCGTCCCTCCCAATAAGGGGCACGCAGTTTGAACTTCTGAAGCTTGCCGGTGGCCGTACGGGCCAGCTCATCGCGAAACTCAACCGATGTCGGGCATTTGTAGTGCGCCATCTTCTCCCGGCAATAGTCGATCAAGCCTTGCTCGGTGAGATCCGAACCCTCGGCGATAACCACCAAGGCCGTCACCGTTTCGCCCCACTTCTCGTGAGGAATCCCGATAACGGCTGCCTCGTTCACATCGGGGTGAGAGAAGAGGACGTCTTCAACCTCGATAGACGAGACGTTCTCACCACCGGAGATAATCACGTCCTTCTTGCGATCTGTGATCGAGTAGTAGCCCTCGTCGTCGGCGTAGCCGCCGTCACCCGTGTGGAACCAGCCTCCGGCAAGGGCCTCGGATGTAGCATCCGGGTTGGCCCAATAGCTCTTCAGAACATGGTTGCCCTGAGCGAGCAGCTCGCCTTCAGCATTGACCGACATCTTGATACCGATGGCGGGAGCGCCGGCCCGGCCCAGCTTTTTGGCCCGCTCGGTCGGCGTGAGGTCGTCCCACTCCGAACGGCAGCGGCTCATGGTTAGCAGGGGTGACGTTTCGGTCAGGCCGTAGATTTGAATGAACTCCCAGCCCAGTTCTGTCTCCATCCGCTCGATGATGTCGGTAGGGGGCGGCGCTCCAGCAACAATCATGCGGACTCGGTCTCGACCCGGAATCTCGCCTTCCCAAGCCTTGGCCGCTTCGAGCACGGCGGCACAAACAGCGGGGGCGCCACACATCAGGGTGACGCCGTGGGCATCAACCCGGCGCAGAATCTCGGCCCCGTCAACCTTGCGGAGCACGATGTGTTTAACGCCCATTCCGGTAACGGAGTACAGCATGCCCCAACCATCACAGTGAAACATCGGCAGGGTATGGAGGTAGACGTCGCGGTCGCTGACCCCGGCCTGCCAACCAAAGGTGACAGCGTTGGTCCATCGGGCCCGGTGTGTTTGTTCAACCCCTTTAGGGCGAGCCGTCGTACCGGATGTGTAGTTGATTGAACCGGTTGCGTCCTCGTCGGGTGTCCATGGTCTTGGCTCTCCAGCTTGTCCATACCAGATGGCATCAGACTCGGGTCCCATGATCCACTTGTGTTTGCACTCGATATGACCGAGACTCTCAGCCAACTCCGGGTCGATTAGTAAGGCTTCGGCCCCGCTGTGCTCAACGATGTAGCTGACCTCGTCGGCGCTCAGACGGAAGTTGATCGGGACGAAGACACGCCCGTTGCCGCTCACACCGAAGAACGAGGTGAGGAGCCGGGCCGAGTTGTGTGACACCATGGCCACTCGAGCCCCGAAATCCAGGCCAAGGTTGTCCATAGCGACACCCATCTGGCGTCTGATCTCACCGAGCTGACCGAAGGTGATGTCGGGCAAAGGCGTTGCGACCTGACTGGGCTCGTCGACGATCGCTACCCGGTCGGGGTAGACCGAAACCGCCCGATCCAAGAAATCGTTGATTGTTAGTGGGACTTTCATAGCGCCTCCCGTTCCTGCGCCACGTCTCAAGCCGACGAGAGCGCTACGTCATATCCTGCTCAACCTATTCGCAGTAACTTCAAACTAGCGCCTTAAACGTAGTAGGTGTAGAGGCTTCAAATCCAGATCGGGATCAGGGCCGGCCAACCTCGATCCCTACGCCGGTGCTAACCGATGACCATTCGAAAGATGCCGTTTGTAGTTAATACGGCCTAGGTGGTGCCGACCACTATGTCATGACCGCTACCGCTCCCCCGCTCGAGGGATCCTCATGGCTGACGTCCCCGGCGATCGACTGGCGAAACACCGACGGGCGAATCGTCGTTGGCGTTTTCTGGTCGGCGGGATGCGAAGCCTCCTTGCTGCACCTTCGTCGAACACTGAACACCGTGGAAGCGCTCGACCCGACAAACGAGTCCATCACCTTGATCGCCGTCCACTCCCCACGGTTCCCCTATACCGAAGATCAAGATGTAGCGGCCGAAACGCTGGTTCGCCATGGCCTCGACGTGCTCGCCGTCCACGACTCAAGCTTTATCTCCTGGAATCGGTACAACCCCCCGGGCTGGCCGTCGACGGTCGTCATCGACGGCGCCGGCCGAGTGCGCGGGATGTTGGCCGGGCCGGCCGATCCCACGATGCTTCAAGACATCCTTCAGACCGAACTATCCCGGCCCCGATCGCCACGAAGATTCCACCGTCCACGACGCCGCAAGGACGACCGAGACCGAACGATTCCCACCCCTACTCTCTCGCAACTGACCACAATGTTGCAGGATGGAACGGTGGAGCCGGATCCGTCTCACGTCGATCTTGGACTCGCGTACCCGAGTGGCTTGTCGATCTCCGAATCCGGCCAAGTCGCAATCGCCGATCAGGGAAACGGTCGAGTGCTCATCGGCCGCTTGTCTGCCGACGATTGCACGCTGAGGGTTGACACGGTGTTGGACGGTCTCGACCGGCCGGGCGATGTTGCTTGGGCATCCGAGAGTGCTCTCTATGTAGCTGAGCCTTCGGCGGGGCGAGTCATCGGCATCGACCTTGACCCTGGCGACCCCGTTGACCCCAATCACCGTGACCCCAATCACCGTGACGCCGATCGACTGCATGGCGGCTCTGACGTCCGGTACGTGCTGGCCGATGACTTGGATCGGCCGACGGGTCTCGCTGTTGATCGTGATGGCTCCCTCGTTGTCGCCGATGCCGGTCGTGAGCAGCTACTCCGCGTCGTGTTCGCCCCAGATGGCTCGCCCGATGTTGGCGTAATCGCTGGCAGCGGCCTTTCGGGGTCCAGAGATGGCCCTGCCCATCGCGCCTCGCTCGCCCAACCGGTGGCCGTTGCCCGCGGCCAGCAAGGACTCTTGTTCTGCGATGCCGCCACCAGCAACCTGCGGGTCCTCACCGATCGCAGCACGGTGAAGACGATCACGGCCAGCGGCTACTTCACCTTCGGCCTCGTCGATGGTTTGGCTTCACGAGCACGGCTGCAGCGACCCAGCTCGCTCTGCATTCTCGGCGACGGATCGGTGCTCTTCGCCGATACCGGCAACGACCGTCTCCGCCTCCTCACCCGGCGCAGGATCGAGACCCTAAGCTTGAGCGGCCTTCGTCGACCTGAAGCGGTAGCCACAATCGCTGGGCATCAGGCGCTCGTAGCCGACACCGCAAACCATCGTTTAGTGCTCATCGACGTGGTACGCAACAATGCGTGGCCCCTTCAGATCGAGGCGTCACCCCGTCTACCGCGAACGCTCGCTGATCAAGATTCGAGCGGTTTCACGATGGACGCCACCTCTTCAAGCTCCTCATCCCAATGATCGGGTTCGTTGGTCGGAACGAGCACAAACTTGGTGAACCCAACGTCGACGAAGGCCTCGATTACCGACGCCAACCTCTGCTTGGATGGAATGATGCGTTCGGGAGCAACATCTGGATTACGTCTGGCTAGCAACGCCTTGGTCGGCGCGGGCAGTTCGGAATCATCGGATCGATAGGGAATCAGAGCGCCGAAATGCCCCGGATCGATCCAGCGCCCATGCTCCTCAGCAATCGCCTCAATCGTGGTCCGTGCCTCTGCCACCTGTTCTGGCAAGCAAAACGAGGGGAGCCAGCCATCGGCTAGACGGCCGACCCGTTTCAACTCGAGCGGGCTGATCCCACCGAGCCACACCTCAAGCGGTTGCTGATGAGGTTTCGGTCGAATGGTTACCCCACGGACCGTGAAGCGCTTGCCATCGTGGTCGACGTCGTCTTCGCTCCAAAGGCGCTGCATGAGCGGTAGCGCTTCGTTGAACCAGGCACCTCGCTCCTTGCGATGCACACCAAAGGCTTGGTGCTCAGCCGAGTCGGCGATGCCAAGCCCGAAGGCTGGGAGCACCCGCCCCTTCGACAAGCGGTCGAGGCTCGCAATCGACTTGGCCAGAACGACAGGGTTGCGGCCTGGCAACACCATCACCGACATCCCTACCTTCAACCTGGTCGTACGGGCGATGGCGTAGGACATGCCGACCAGTGGATCGGGGCAGTCGCCGCCGATCCGCTCCGAGAGCCAGAGCGAATCAAACGACAATCGCTCAAGAGAGTCGACCAGCAGATCGAATCGATCTGGGTCGGTTGTGGCGTTACGAGTTCCAAGACCGTAACCAATGCGAACCTTCATGGTCTAAGGGTGCCATCTCTACCCCGGTCTCGGCCAACTGCCGAACGCTCAGCTGACCGCCGAACGGCCCAGTTGACTGCCGAACGGCCCCGGCCAGCGGCAACCCTTCAGTGAGGCCCGGCCAGATGTGGTCACCTATGCTGAGCCGATGGCAACCTCAGATCCCTCGAATGACCCAGCGGCCGAGAGGGTCGCGGCTGAGGCTCTCAGCGGCATCTTTCTGAGCGACGAGGGTCTCGCCGACCCCAAGCCCTTCTTCAAGCAACTCCGCAACGCACGCCCGATCTACAGTTCGCCCATCGGTGTGGTTCTGAGCCGATTCGAAGACTGCCGCCATTTGTTGCGGGATAACCGTTTCGGCAACGGAACTCGACAACCAGGATCAGATCTCGCTGGCCCAGAAGCCGTGGCCTACCGACGCGAGATGCTGAAGCGCCGTGCTGATGAACCCCGATCGATGCTGTTCCTCGACCCACCCGATCATACGCGCCAGCGAAGTCTGGTCTCGCGGGCCTTTACCCCTCGCCGGATCGCCGAACTTCGTCCCGCGATCGCCACGCTTCTGGACGAGTCCCTCGATGAGGTGGCAGAAGCCGGAGGTGGCGATCTGATGCAGCTCGTGGCCCAACCATTTCCCGTGTCGGTCATAAGCCATATGCTCGGGGTGCCTTCCGCCGATTGGCCCCGCATCCGCGAGCTTGTGCACGACGCCTCCATGTCGCTTGAGCCGACGGCCAATGTCGAGGAGCTAACAGCGGCTGAGGCCGCCAGCATCCAGATGTCGAGCTACTTCACTGAGCTCTTGGCCGAGCGGAGGCGCCGACCAACCGACGACCTGATCTCGGCGCTCGTCGAGGCCCGAGAACAAGACGACCGTTTGGACGACGGGGAGATCCTGGCTGTGGCGTCTCTGTTGTTTGGGGCCGGAGCGGAGACCACAACGAACCTGATCGGCAACGGCATGAACGCTCTGTTCACTCATCCCGAGCAGATGGCGAACCTGAGGACCGAGCCCGATCTCGTTTCGTCGGCGATTGAGGAAATGCTTCGGTTCGATTCGCCGGTACAGATCGATGGGCGATCCTGCTTGGAGCCTGCCGACGCGTTTGGACGCTCCTTTCAGCCCGGTGATCGGGTCATCGCTCTTCTTGGGGCAGCCAACCATGATCCCGAAGTGTTCGAAGACCCTGGCAACTTCGACATTCGCAGGCCGAATCCTTCGATCATGAGTTTCGCCTCAGGGATTCACTACTGCCTCGGCGCCAACCTAGCCCGGGTGGAAGGCGAGGAGTTCTTCAGCGCCCTGTTCCGCCGATTCTCATCGATCGAACCCGCTGGCGAACGCATCTACCGACGTCGAACCGTTCTTCGTGGGCTTGCGGAGTGCCCGATCTCGGTGACAGCGGTGTAGGTAGCGGATCGAGCGTTTAGCGGTAGCAGCCTTCGGCTGTAAGCGCCTCGACGGTTCCAACGTCGGCTTCGATATTCCCTCGCTCAACGGTCCGACCGTCTGCTTGGCCAACCCAACCATCGAGGGCGTCCTCAAGTTCGTCGAGGTCGGTGTCGCTGTCGGCGCTGATGCGTACGGTCGTGCAAATCGTGCCGCCTTGTTCGGAGACCCGATAGGTGTCGTCGCCCCAGCCTGCGGCGGCGCGCTCTCCCAGCCAGAGGCTTATCAGAAATTCACCGAGCTGGCCCTCGCCGCGGTCGGTACCTTCAACCGGAGCTGCGGGTAACTCATTTCGGTTCAGAACCTCGGGGTCTGCCGTCGGGTGAAGGATCTGCTCGCTTGTCTCTGGCGGCGTGTCGAGAAGCTCGTTGGCGGCTGCTTCGCCCCCGTTGCTGGCCTGCACAAGCATGAAGGCTTTGCCATCGACGTAGGGCGAAATCTGCATTTCCAGAAGAACAGGAGGTAGAGCCATCATCCGGGCGAAGTCATCTGGCGACAAGGCCGACAGCTCCTGTTGGGACAGTAAGGCTTGATCGCCTGCGCTCAACGAGTTGCGCCAGGCGTCCTCGACTCGGCTGGCGTTGCCCTCGACAACAGCCGCGTAGGCGTACTCCGCATCGAGGTGAGGAAAGTCATCGCGATTGAGATCGTGCCATTGGTCATCGAAAGCGTGAGCCAACTCATGCACCAGCACGAGCTGTCCGTAGAGGTTGAACTCTTCGCCTCTCACCACCATGCGGTCTGACTCGGGCTCATAGAAGCCGACAACCCCTATTTCAAGCAGATCGAGGTAGAGCTGAAAAAGATCCATGTCGGCATCGACCAATCCGAGCGACTTGAGAACGCGACCTTCAGCCCGAATAGCTTCTTCCTCTTCCTCGACCAGGGCGAGCAACTCATCGTCGAACGCACCATCGGACAGGAGTTCGACGGTAGGAAACTGTTTGAACGGACGTTGTCGGGCCTGCTGCACGAACTCAACAGCCTCGCAGATTTCTTGCTGGGTCCCAGCGGGGCACGGGACGGTCTCAACGTCCACACCGCTTGTCGTTGGTGTCTCGCCGTCTGTTCCCGACGATCGCTCAGCATCGTCGGTGGTGGTTGGCGTAGTGTCCGCATCATCAGCTGAGGCCGAGGCCTCGTCGTCTTGACCGAGCGTCGAGGTCGTGGGTTCGGCCTCGGCCGTGATGCTGTCGTCCGTTGAACCGATCCCGATCGATCGACCGGAAGCCAGCCAAAGGCCGGCGAGAACGACAAGTGCGCCCAGGACTGCGGCAAGGCCGAGCCAGAGGCCCTCACGCCTTTGGCCGGGCTGGTGGATTGGTTGCTGTGACGGGGTGGTCGACTCCATGTCACCTCCAGAATCGCCCTCAAACCTACCCGTGTCTGGAGCCGCTCCTCGCAAACCTCACCGGTGTCAGGGGAATCGGCACAGAGTTCTCGATCGTTAGGTAACATCGAGGCGTCAAGTCGCGTTCAACAAGGCCGATAGAACTTCCACCATCCCGTTCGCCTCGGCCGGCGGACAACAACCGGGTGACATCTCGTCTGAATACCAAAAGCCAAATCTCGGATCGAGCGAAGCCTGACAAGGTCTGGGGAACCGTCCCCAGCTAGTTTGTTTAGTACGCGGCCAAGGGAAACACATGACCACCGACAACCTGGGAGAGTTGGCAGAACGAATCCGCCACCTCGCCAGAGTCCCCAATCTACTTGTGGCGTCCGACTACGACGGTGTGCTCGCCCCGCTCGTCGATGACCCTATGGATGCTCGACCGAACCGAGATTCGGTGGCCGCCATGCGCTCTTTGGCTGAGCAAGCAAACACATGGGTAACGGTCGTCTCGGGACGAAGCCTGCGCGACCTGGCCAGCCTCTCTAGACTACCGGAGGAGGTTCGTCTCGTCGGCAGTCACGGCAGCGAGTTCGACCTCGGATTTGCCTCACAACTTGAGCCGCCGCTCGTCGAACTTCGACAACGACTAACCGAGGAAGTCAAGGCGTTGGGCGAAACCTACAACGCAATTGTCGAGGAGAAACCGACCGGAGCGACCTTCCACTTTCGTGGCATGGAGGAAACGACGCGAGACGCAGCCCGCGAGGCCCTCGTTCGGGGCCCGGCTGGCCGCGATGGCATCCATATACGCAATGGTCACGACATTATCGAGTTCTCGGTGATCGACACCAACAAGGGCACCGCTCTAGAAACGATTCGCCACCAGGTCGGGGCGTCAGCGGTAATCTTTCTCGGTGACGACGTCACCGACGAAGACGCTTTTAGGACACTCAGTGGGCCCGACGTAGGCATCAAGGTTGGCGAGGGCGCAACCGCAGCCCAGTACCGAATCGCTGATACGACAACGGTCTCTCAGATTCTCGCTCTTCTCTCAGAGTTTCGGAGTCGCTGGCTGCGCGGCGAAGGGCTAACCCCGATCCAGGACTACTCGATTCTCTCGGACCTTCGCACCGTCGCTGTCCTCGACCCGAAAGCCACCGTCTCGTGGATGTGTGCGCCGCGGATCGATTCAGCCGCCGTCTTCGCCTCGCTCCTCGGCGGTTCCGGAGCCGGGCATTTCAGCATCAGCGACCCAGACCCTTCGACTACGCCAACGGGTCAACGGTACGCGGCCGACACCATGGTTTTAGAGACTCGCTACCCCAACTTCACCATCACCGACTTCCTCGATTCCTCTAGTGGCCGCACCCGACGCATGGCAGGCAGATCAGATCTCATTCGCGTGCTCGAAGGCGAGGGCGAGGTTCACGTGGAGTTCGCACCGCGCATCGACTTCGGGCGGGTTCCAACCCAACTCGAAGCACGACCTGATGGCGTCGTTGTTCAGGGGACTGCGGATCTCATGGTGGTACGAGCCCCAAACGTCGAGTGGGAAGTCGTTCAAGACGGAAAACATCAAACAGCGAAGGGCCGGGTTTCACTCGTGCCTGGAACCCCCGTTACCCTCGAGCTTCGCGCCGGTACAGGCACTCTCCGCCCGGATGCCCGGACAGAGGCTGACCGGCTGACCGACACCGCTCACTACTGGACCAACTGGGTTAGCAAGCTAAACCTACCGACGACCCACGTCGAGCAGGTCACCCGTAGCGCCCTGATGCTGAAGAGCCTTTGTCACGGGCCGACCGGTGCAATCGTGGCGGCGGCGACAACGAGCCTTCCGGAACACCTCGGCGGCGTCCGAAACTGGGACTACCGGTACTGCTGGCTCCGAGACGCGGCGATGGCCGCCCAAGCGCTGGCCAGATTGGGCTCCCGCGCCGAGGCCATGGCGTTCCTCGATTGGCTGCTCCGCATTCTCGAGACGAGAACCGACCCCGAGCGACTCGCTCCGCTCTACAACGTCACCGGTCGCCACCTTCCGCCCGAAGCCGAGATCGCCGACCTGCCCGGCTATGGCGGAAGCCGACCAGTCCGAGTTGGCAACGCGGCCGATGGGCAAGTCCAGCTCGATGTCTTCGGCCCCGTCGTCGAACTCGTGTCATTGCTGCTCCGCGAAGGCGAAGCGCTCTCCGCTGAACATTGGCGACTTGTCGAAGCGATGGTTCTCGCTGTCTCCCGACGATGGCATGAGCCCGATCATGGGATTTGGGAGATCCGCAAGCCTCCTCGCCATCACGTGTATTCAAAGATCATGTGTTGGGTCACGGTTGACCGAGCCATCGCCATCGCCGACCAGTTCCTCGACCGTGAACCGGCGGCCTGGGTCGATCTTCGAGACCAGATCGCAGCCGACGTGCTCGACAATGGCTGGAACGATGATCTCCAGACATTCACCGCCGCCTACGACGGTGAAGACCTCGACGCCTCCGTGCTTGCGGTCGGTTTGTCAGGCCTGCTCAACCCAACCGACCCGCGGTTCATAGCGACCGTCGCCGCTATCGAACGATCGCTCAAGGTCGGCCCAACCGTCTACCGCTACATAGAGGATGATGGGTGGCCAGGGCGCGAAGGCGGCTTCAACCTGATGACATCGTGGTTCATCGACGCACTCTGCATGATCGATCGCCAAGACGAGGCCGCCACGCTGTTCAACGATCTGTGTGACCTGATGGGTCAGACCGGCATGATGTCTGAGCAGTACGACCCTGAACACAGCAAGGCACTCGGCAACATACCGCGGGTCTATTCTCACCTCGGCCTAATCAACAACGCCGTCACACTCGACGCCGCTCTCTAGACGCAGTCTCGATACCGGTTGCTTAGCTGCCACGCTCCGCTTGTTCGAGCTTTAACCCGACCTCTTCCCATTCGGCCATGTACCGGGTGGCCCGCCGTCGGACGGTCTCATGTTCACTGATGAGTTCGTTCATCAAGGCCTTGTCGGCGTAGACCTCAGGCTCAGCCAATCGGCGTTCGAGTTCCCGCACCTTCTCCTCGGCCTCGGCTGACTGCTTCTCCAGCCGATTAAGACGCTTACGTAGATCTCGCGTCCGACGACTGAGCTCGTTACGAACCTCAGCGCTTTGGCGCTTCTCGGCCTTGCGGGAGGGCTTACCGCTCCCGTTTGCCGCCCCGTCGGCGGCCGACGCAGCCGCCTTTCCACGAGTTTGGCCACGGGTTCCGGTCGAAAGAGTGGAGCTTGCTCCGGCCGAGGCCGATCTCGGTGCGAGCACAGCCTCTTCGACATCGAGGTGGGAGGTTACCTTCCCGTCTCGCACCTCGACCAGCCGATCGACCGTGTTGCGAATCAGGTACCGATCGTGGCTCACAAGCAAGACGGTGCCCGGGTAGGCGATGAGTGCATCTTCCAGCAGATCGCAGCTCGGCAGATCGAGGTGATTGGTTGGCTCGTCGAGGATCAGCAGGTTCACGGTGTTGCACATGATCTCGGCCAAGGCCAGGCGGGTTCTCTCGCCACCGGACAGAGCACCGACCCGTCTATCGACCGCATCGCCCGAGAAGCCAAACGAGCCAAGAACGGTCCGGTAGTTTCGGTTCTTCGGTTGTTCACCAACCGTGTGGCGAAATTCTTGTTCAACCGTTCGATTGAGATCGAGAGCGTCTACCTGGTGCTGAGCGAAATAGGCGATGTCGACATTTGCACCGAGCTTGGCCGATCCGCTGAGTGGTGCGAGCTGGTCCATGATTACCTTGAGCAAGGTCGATTTACCGGCGCCGTTAGGTCCGACGAGTGCCAGCTTCTGGCCTCGTTCCACCACGAGGTTGACGTCGGTCAGTAATGCTTCACCGTCGTACCCGATGGAAGCATCGTCGATCTCAACCACCAGACGGGACGATCTTGGTGGATCGGGAAATCCGAACTTGAGTTTGAGTTCGTCCTCTTTCGGTACCTCGATTCGCTCCAACTTCTCAAGCGTCTTGATTCTCGATTGCACCTGGCGTGACTTCGTGGCCTTGTAGCGAAAGCGCTCGATGAAGCGTTCGACCCGCTCTATCTCCTTCGCTTGACGGGCAGCCGTCGCCTCCAACGTTGCCAGTCGCTCCTCACGGGCGACGACAAACTCGGCGAAACCTCCCACGTACTCGAGAGCCTGGTTCCAGGCCACCTCGATGATGCGTTCAGCCACCGTGTCGATGAAGTCTCGATCGTGAGAGACGAAGAGCAACGCTCCTGGCCAATTAACGAGCTGCTGCTCAAGCCAGCTCACCGAGTCGACGTCGAGGTGATTCGTCGGCTCGTCGAGAATGAGAACATCCGGCTTCTGGAGCAGGAGTCGAGCCAGAGCGGCACGCATCTGCCAGCCGCCAGACATCTCTTTAAGGGGCCGGTCCATATCGACTGTGTCGAATCCTAGCCCGCCCAGAATTCGTCGAGCGTCGGCCTCAAGCTGGTAGCCACCGAGCGTTTCGTACCTGCTCTGTACATCTCCATAGCGTTCGATGAGATCATCGGAGATCGACTCGCTCGATGCCATCTCCGCATCAAGCTCGCGAAGTTTCATCTCGAGTTCGACGATAGGTCCGGCGCCTCGCATCACCTCTTCGAGTACGGTCCCAGACCATGACTCGAGGAGTTCCTGTGGCAGGTAGCCGATGAGGTAGTCGTTCGGCTTCGACACCGAGCCCGAATCGGCCTCCTGGATACCCATGAGGATCTCGAGGATGGTCGTCTTGCCAACACCGTTTCCGCCGATGAGCGCCACCCGCCGTCCGGCGGACAGTTGAAACGTGACGTCGCGAAAGAGCATTCGATCGCCGTGTGTTTTAGCAAGCCCCGATACGGTCAGCACCGCACTGAGGCTACCGGCGGCAGTTCGCTCAACGCACCGCGGGCGGCCGGTGATGTGGTGGATTCTTGTCGAGGGCGCCCGGTTTACCGAAGACCAAGGTCACGGTGCCCAGTAGCGAATCAGCGTCGACGGGGCCCCAGCTGCGGCTATCGGTGCCTTCGGCCGGGTTGTCGCTCGCCAACACGATGTGTCCTTCGACGAAGGCGGCTATTCGCTTCACGATGAGCAGCGAGCTCCGATCCGGGTGATTGGCCACAACGATGTCGCCGACTGACGGCCTCAACGAGGCGTCGATCAGAACCTGGTCGCCCTGCTCCAACGTGGGCAGCATCGATGCGCCATCGACGCGAATGCGCCGCCGCCGGCCAATCATCCATGCCGGGATCTCACGAAAAGCAACGAGGGTGGACCGATCGAGCAGAAGCATCGGATCAGCCCACCCTCGTGGAAGAATGCAGTTTGCCTACGGTGACAGCCGGTCTTGCGTCAGCTGGCCGTGTACCAGGGGATGTCGCGGCCCTTAGAGGCCCAGAACATGTTGTGGATAGCTTCGATCTGCGTCATCAGCTCATTGGCGGCGTCGAGGCTCACGGAGGTCTTGCAGGCAGATGCCTGCTTCGCTCCGTTCCAGAACGTGGTGTGAAGCTCTGGGAACTGTTCGAGATGCTGTGGCTTGAAGTAGTCGTGCCACAAGATGTTCAGTTCCCGCTTGACCTTCTCAGCCTCTTCTTCCTTGATGGCCACGAAGCGGCTATAGGTGTTGTGTGCACCTTCGGCCGACATATCGAGGTCAAGCAGCTTCTTGGTCATCGATAGCACGGCCTCGCCGGCGATCCGAGCACTCGCTGGATCATAGACGCCGCAAGGGCCGTCACAGTGCGCTGAGGCAACCGGAGCGGGGCGCAGGGCGTCGAGGCTACGGAGCAGGTGAGCAGTTAGATTCATGGATCCTCCTGAGTACCAGTCGCTCGGTCGCCGTTGGCAGGCCCCCTACGAGAGGTGACCACATGGCGAAGCAAAGCGCTGGAGGCGGTGTTCGGTTGCTTCGCAGCGTATCCCAAGCCCTTGGCTGAACCCCAACTTTCGCTCAAGAGTTGATCGATGGCAGTGAACGGCCCATGGCGGAGACGACCGATGACCGGTTCGAAACGAAAACAGGGCGCAGCGGCGGCGAGTCGCTAGTGTTTGGCCATGGTTTCACCAAGCGTTTCACCGGGCGAGGCTGCAAAGGCGATGTATGACCGAGACGGCGCCTCTCAAGCCCTCGGTATCAAGATCGAGGACGTCGGTCCCGGAACGGCGATCGTCTCGATGATCGTACGCGACGACATGGTCAACGGGCTCGATGTCTGTCATGGCGGTCTGATCTTCTCACTCGCCGATTCGGCGATGGCGTTCGCATCGAACTCCTACAATCAGTTCGCCATCGCGGTTCACGCCGACATCGATTGGATCAGTCCGGGGCGGCGAGGCACCACGCTCACCGCCACCGCCACCGAGCGTTCCAAGCGGGGTCGCAACGCCATCACCGATGTCGTCGTCGAAGATACCGAAGGCACGGTGATCGCTCACTTTCGAGGCCGGACGCGTCTCATCGAGGGACAGCACGTGCCCGACGCTACGAACTAATCGCCAGCGTCCTAATAGCCAGCGTCGACGTCGACCACGCCTTCGAGCGTTGAACCTTGGCCGAAAAGCCCGACGTTCCGCCGTATGTGGGCGGCGAGAAGCGGGATACCCATCTCTGGCGTGTTCCCGACATGAGGCGTGATCAGCACCCGTTGATGGGCCCACAAGGGGTGGCCGTCGGGAAGTGGCTCCGGCTCGGTCACATCGAGGCAGGCGCCACCCAACTGGCCGTCATCGAGGGCGGGGAGGAGGGCGGCAACGTCGACATGGCCACCTCGAGCGACATTGACCAGCCAGGCATGGTCTGCCATGGCCTGGAACTCAGCAGCACCAATGATGTTCTCGGTCTCGCTGGTAAGAGCCAGCGCTAGAACGACGAGGTCTGCTCCTTCGAGCGCCTCCAGGCGCTGGTCGAAGGTAAAAGTGCGCTCGACGCCCTCCATCGGTTCATTCCGCCGGCGCACAACGCTTATTCGGCAGCCAAAGCCCTGCAGCAAGGTGACAAGCTCCTCAGCGATGCCGCCAGCGCCGAAAATGGTGACACGACCATCAACGAGGTTGTGTCCTTCCGGCGGCTGCCAGCTCGACGCTCGGGCATAGGTCGAAAGACCGCGCAAGCCGGCCAGACCGAGGGCGAGTACGTGCTCGGCTACCGGCCTGGCGTAGACGCCACGGGCACAAGTCCAGGTTCGGCCATGGTCGAGGAACGGTACATAGGGTTCGATTCCGGCAAACGGTAGAGCCACCCATGAGACGTTTGGACCGCTGGCCACCGCGGCCGGAAGTTCGTGGGGTAGAGCTGGGTCAGCCCAGACGAGGGCCTCGGCATCGGCAAGCGCCACCACCTCTCCCCCACCCTCGCGAACCGCCTCCTCCAACGACTCGTAGCGACCCGACTTCGGCTCGACGGCTATTCGAGGCTTCGCATGCATTGGCGCTCCTATCCAAGCGAGTCGAGAGCTGTCACCAGATCGGCGAGCAGATCATCGATGTCTTCGATACCGACCGAGAGGCGGACAAGATCGTCTGGCACCTCGAGGGGTGACCCGGCCGCCGACAGGTGGGTCATGGCCCCGGGATGCTCGATCAAGGACTCAACAGCTCCCAACGATTCAGCCAGCGTGAAAAGTTCGGTTCGTTCAGAGACTTGGAGGGCAGTGTCGCGAGATCCTGTCTGGAAGCTAACCATGCCCCCGAAACCGCTCATCTGTTCAACCGCCGCCTTGTGCCCAGGGTGATCGCTCAAACCTGGCCACAAGACCTTGGTCACGTTCCGGTGACCCTGAAGCATCTCGACGATTTGGGCCGCGTTCTCGTTGTGTCGGTCCATGCGAACACCGAGCGTCTTGACCCCGCGCAGGGTCAGGTAGCAATCCCAGGGACCGGGAACGGCACCCACCGCGTTCTGGATGAATGTGAGGTGATCATGGACCTCGGCCTCATTGGTGGCGACAAAGCCACCGACGACATCGGAGTGTCCACCGATGTACTTCGTGGTCGAGTGGACGACGATGTCTGCACCATGTGATAGCGGCTGCTGAAGGTAGGGCGTAGCAAACGTGTTGTCGACCACCAGGCGAGCCTCAGGATGAGCTCCGACCACTGCAGCGACAGCCGCTATGTCGACCACGGTAAGCAGCGGGTTGGTCGGGGTCTCGACCCACACCAGTTTTGTGTTGGCGGGCCATGCCCCGGCCAGTTCGCTCGGATCGGTCAGGTCGTGGGCCGACCAGGTGATGCCAGCACGGGCGAAGACCTTCGCTATGAGGCGAAAAGTTCCGCCATACGCATCGTTGCCCATCACCACATGATCGCCGGGCTCCAACAGCCGAAGAACCGCGTCTTCTGCGGCCAGGCCGCTCGCGAACGAAACCCCGAATGACGCCCCTTCGAGCGCGGCGAGCGCTGTCTGGAGAGCCGTCCTGGTCGGGTTGCCGGTGCGTGCGTACTCATAGCCGGAGTGCTTGCCCACCGCCTCCTGGGCGAAGGTGGACGTTTGGAACACAGGTACGGTCACGGCGCCCGTAACAGATTCTGGATCCTGGCCGCTGTGAATTGCCTTGGTGGCGAATCCCCATGCCTCCTCGCCTTGAGGCTCAGTGGTGTGGTCATTCATGGCGTGCTCCCGTAGTGGTCTGCGACTGGTCGGAAAGGAAAGACAAAAGATCGGCTCTGGCTACGACCGTTCGCGGACGGCCACCGTCGAGCACCAGAAGCGCAGGGGCCATATCAAGAAGCTGGACCGCCATTTCAACCGACTGCCCAACGCCGATTGTTGGCATCCGCGGGCTCATGACTTCCTCGACGGACTGCGACATGACCGCGCCCGATCCGAAGGCAGACTCCATGATCCGCAGCTCATCGATCGAGCCCATGACCTCGGCCGCGGCCAAGGGCATCTCCCCCTTGGCCACCGGGAGCTGGGAAACATCGTGTTCGTGCATCAGGGCTACCGCCTTGCGCACATCGTCGGCCGGTTGCACGTAGACCATGCCGGGAACATCCCCCTCTTTCGAGGCGAGGACATCGGCCACGGTCGGGCCATCGGCGGTAAGAAAGCCATAGTTGGCCATCCACTCGTCGTTGAAGACACGGCTGAGATACCCACGCCCGGAGTCGGGGATCAGGACCACCACAAGATCGTCTGGTGTGAGCTCAGCGGCCAAGCGCAGCGAGGCAGCCACCGCTGTTCCACCCGAACCTCCGATGAGGAGCCCTTCTCGTTCACTCACCAGACGAGCGGTGAGGAATGATTCCTGATCCGACACGGCGATTACCCGATCGACGATCGAAGGATCGTAGGTCGTCGGCCAGAAGTCTTCACCAACGCCCTCGACGAGGTAGGGCCGACCAGACCCGCCGGAGTACACCGACCCTTCTGGATCGGCGGCCACGATCTGGACCGAAGGATCCTGCGATTTGAGATACCGGCCAACACCACTCAACGTGCCACCCGTGCCAGCTCCTGCCACAAAGTGGGTCACCTTCTTGGCAGTTTGTGTCCAGATCTCCGGACCGGTGCTCTCGAAATGGGAAAGCGGATTGGCTGGATTGGCGTACTGGTTAGGTCGATAAGCGTTCGGCCGTTCGGACACAAGACGTTCGGCCGTCGAGTAGTACGAGGCGGGGTCGTCTGGCGGCACCGCGACCGAGCACACCACCACTTCGGCTCCATAGGCTCGGAGGAGATCGATCTTCTCGGGAGCGACCTTGTCGGTGACGACGAAGACGCAGTCGTAGCCACGCTGGGCGGCGACGATGGCTAGGCCAACGCCCGTGTTGCCAGACGTTGGTTCCACGATCGTCCCGCCGGGCTTCAGCAGACCATCACGCTCGGCCTGATCGATCATCCAGACGGCAGCGCGATCCTTCGAACTCCCGCCCGGGTTCGTTGTCTCCAACTTGGCCACGACCGGACAAGGCAAACTGGCCCCGACCTGTTTCAGGCGCACGATGGGTGTATTGCCGATCAGGTCAAGAACTGAGTCTGCAATCTCCATGGGCTGTCTCCTAATCGTCGGGCCGACCACTAGGCACTCTACCCACGCGACTCCCGATGTTCAGCTATCGGCCTGGTCGGCCTCAGCCATAACCGAATCACGGCTGGCGTCGATCTCCAGCTCGATGACCGAGGACCTGTTGTCGAGCGTCGACGCATTCAGATCGACCACGGGAACATCACCGCTCGAGCCGATCGGTTTGCTCGAACGCTCGATGGATTCCACCACCCGCCAGCCCTCGTCGGGACCGACGACAAGCCACAGAACCCCGGTCTTTCGCTCACCGACTCGGCGTCCTAGCAAGCGGCCATTCTCGTCGATCAACGACCGATCGGGCTGATCGGTGATGACGAGAACCTTCGACACCACATTCTCGGCGAGCGGTCGAACGGAGACCAGGCGAGGCGCTTCTCCCTCAACCTGCACACCAGCATCGATCATCGTTTGTTGCCGCTCTTCCGCCTGACTATAAACGGCGGTCTCGGCATGGAAGACGTTGTCCAACGGCAGCTTGCCAGGGCTCCGCTCAAGATCGTGTTCGGCAGCAATGACCGTCGAGATGATTCTGCTCCATCGCGGGTCGAGCTCTTCGATCGGCTCAGCCGCCGACCGACGGTCAAGACCTGAATGCTGATAGATCCTCAGTGGCCGAGCAAGGCGATGGAACTGCCAACGTTGGGCGAGTAGAGCGGGCCGCAAGGCCAACACGCCGGCGATGAGCACGACCACCGCCGAGACGGCTAAACAAATCCCGAGCCGGGAGGTCAGCGGGCCACCACCGAGTCGGGCGATGGGGGGCAAGGCCACGGCCGCAGCGAGCAGCGTGGCCAGTCCTAGGGTGGCGTCCAGAGCGTGAGCCTGATCGCTCCAGCGCAGCTCCGGCCGTTGTGTCAGCTCAGTGACCAGCTCAACACTGATAAGCATCGTCGCCACCGAGATGACGCCGAGTCCCGTGAGAAGTTCAGCTTCGGTGATCGATGGCACCAGCAGCCGGAAAATGCCAACGACCGCAGCCCCCTCAAGCAGCTGGAGTACGAGACCGGTCAAGGCCACGCCGAGGCCGCCGGTCGCCATGTAGAGGGCAAGGCCGATCGCGGCCGCAAGCGCCAGAATGGCGCTCAAAACCCGGGCGGTTGATCGAGTGGGAGGTCTCGGCAACTCGATCGCAGCAAGCGACTGATCACCCACTCGGGTTTCGGCTAGCTGATCGGCGAGGTCGACCCGTGCCGATGAGCCCAGAGCGACGTTCTCTTTCGACGGCACGACGATAGCCAGGCGATCCAAGGCCGCATTATCGGAACGGTCGAGAAGTGCTGGACCAATCAAGGAATGAGCGTCGTCGACATCGATAGCCGATCCGCTGAGGAATCGCTTGGTCCCGATGTCAACCCATGCGACGGAGGGCTCAGAGACCAGATCGGCGACCCAACGGTCTCGCTCCACAGGTGAGGCCTCGGCGGGTAAGACCACGGCCAGCGCCTCGGTTGGATCGGCTCCCTGAGACAGGAGGAATCGCTCGGCGGTGGCTACTCGTGAGTCTCGATCGAGGTCGGTTGGGCGTAGCAGGCCACCAGACCCGGTTCCCCATCCAAAGCCAGCAAGAATGGTGAGCACCAGAACGAACAAGCCGAGCAGTCCGATACCGAAGTTTCGGCCGTCAATCGACGCTAACCACTGGCTCGCAGGTTCAACCGACAAGGGCGTTGTTCGGCTTCCGTCTAAGACGAACGGCACGATGGCGCAGGTCAGGATCAGGGCGGTTATCGCACCGATGCTCACCGTCAAGAGAGCTGAACGTCCGCCACCGGCAATTTCGGCCACACCTGCGCCTACCAGCACCGCCATGAGCGGAAGACCGAATCTGGATGCAACATCAAAGATTGAGGTGGTTATCCGATCGGACCCAACCGTAGCTTCCGTGGATTCTGCCGCTGCCTCCTCAAACCACCGGATGAAGGCCAGAGTGGCTGAGACCACCACGACCAGAGCGGCGAGAGCGCCCGGGAGGATGGTCGTCGCCAGTGTCCCATCGAAGGGACCGACGAGACGGGCAGCCAACTCGCTGGACAGCGGGACCGACACCACGGCGCCGATCCCCACCGCGGCGAAACCACGCCAGCCAAAGCGGACGAGGGCGTAGGCAGCTGCGAGCAGGCCCACGAGGACAATGCCGAGGAGGCTCCGACGGTAGCTGGAGATAATCGACCGTTCGAAGGCGGCGCGACCGCCGAAGGTAACGGTGTGCTCGCTGTCGTCGAGGAACTCATTAATGGATGCTTCGATATCATCTCCGAGCCAGCTATTTCCCACGTCGTCGTCGACGTTCGTTACATAGACGACGAAACCGCCCGATCGCCCTTCGCCAGCGGCTCGCACCACACCAGGCACTCGTTCGATCTCGGAAAGCAGACCGGGCAAGGCGGCCTTAGCCTCAGTCTCGTCGATCTCGGCCTCTACGAGGGCTACAAGCGACGGCACGACGTTGCTGACGTCGACGAGATCTTCGATCTGATCGGATCCATCGCCGTCGGACTGCCCCTGGGCAGCAGCCGCCACGCCGAACACCAGACCAAGCGTCAAAAAGGCGAACACCATCAAGCGAGCTGCCTGAGCAGCCCGTCCCCCACCCCGCCAGGGCGTTTCCGATGCCTCGATCACTGCAAGATGATCCACTACTCACAGGGTAGCGGACGACATCAACTCACCATCTTCGCTACAACCGGCCGATCAGTCCGTTGAAGTCGACACCCATGTAGGTTGGTCGCTACCGGCCTGTCTATCTTGGGCACCATGACCCTCGATCCTAGAACGCCGGTCATCGTCGGCGTCGCACAAGTCAAGCAGCAGCCGACCGATCTCACGACCACCGTCGAACCGCTCGATCTCATGGCCCAGGCAATGGAGTCAGCCCAACGTGACGCTGGCAACGGCAGCCTGCTCAACACCATTGATCAGTTGGCTGTCGTCCAAGGGGCATGGAGCTATAGCGACCCAGCCCGGCTGCTGGCAGAACGCTTCGGTTCGGCATCGACCCGTACCCTGCTCTCCGGCGTCGGCGGTCAGACACCCCAAGCGCTCGTGAACCTCCTCAGCCGCCGGATCGAGGCCGGTGAAGCCGACGTTGCCGTCATCGTTGGCGCCGAGACCATCTGGAGCCGACGTCGCCGAAAGCGAGCCGGCCTCGACGTGCCCAAGACCGAGCAAAAAGACATCGAGCCCGATGAGCGTGCTGGTGCCGACGTCGAGATGTCCACCAGTTTCGAGATCGAGCGCGGTCTGGCGAATCCGATCAACTTTTACCCGGTCTTCGAGTCGGCCATCAGAGCCTCGCGCCACGAGTCGATCGAAGACCACCGGTCGAGGATCTCGCAGCTTTGGGCGGGTTTCAATCAGGTCGCGGTGGGCAACGAGCAGGCATGGAACCGCACCGCTCTCAGTCCATCGGAGATTCGAAACGCTTCTCCTTCGAATCGTATGGTCGGGTTTCCCTATACCAAGGCGATGAACTCAAACTGGGACCTCGATCAGGGTGCAGCGATCGTTCTCTGCTCAGCTGAGCGAGCCGAAGCGCTCGGCATCGATCGAGACCGCTGGATATTCCCCTGGGCTGGCGCCGAAGCCCACGATACCTATGCCGTCTCTAACCGTCGCGACCTACACTCGTCGCCAGCGATTGAGGAAGCGGGCAAGGCCCTGTTCGCGATGGCCGACGTTGGGGTCGATGATCTTGACCACCTCGACCTCTATTCCTGCTTTCCTTCAGCGGTTCAGGTGGCGGCTGATGCTCTCGGCCTCGATCAGAGCAGGCGTTTGACACTCACCGGCGGCCTCACCTTCGCCGGCGGTCCCTTGAACAACTATGTCAGCCACTCGATCGCGTCGATGGCCTCGACCTTGCGGGCCGAGCCGGATCAGTCGCTTGGCCTTGTTACCGCCAACGGCGGTTATCTCACGAAGCACGCGTTGGGTCTCTATTCGAATCGTCCGCCTGAAGCATCGTTTCGGTTTGCCGATGTTCAGGAGACGGTCGATGCCGTCGAGGGTGTCGAGTGCGACGAGACCTATCACGGCAATGTCTCGATCGAGGCCTATACCGTCATGCATGATCGAGAGGGCCCTGAGGTTGGACTGTGCGCCTTGCGGACCCCGACGAACCAGCGAACCTGGGGCCGTGTGGAAGAGCGCGAGACGCTGGAGTCGATGATGTCTGACGAAGCGATCGGCTCATCCGGCGTCTTGCTCGAGAACGGACGGCTTGAGCTCACAAGCTGATCGAGAACGTCGCAACCACTAGGCACAGCGGGCATCGGACAACCGCCAAGGCCGCGCCATGAGTTACGGTGGTCGAAATGACTAGATCGACCACACGACAGTTCGTGATCGTGGCCAACCGCCTCCCGGTCAGGCAGGTTCCCAACGAGGACGGCACGATGTCCTGGGAAACCAGCCCCGGCGGCTTGGTGTCCGCATTGGCACCAGCGATGGCCTCAGAGTCAGCTGACATGTGCTGGGTTGGTTGGGCGGGCGTCGATGCAGAGGGTATTGAGCAACCGTTCATCTCTGACGGCATCAAGCTGGTGCCAGTCCCGCTGACACCTGAAGAGATCGAAGCCCACTACGACGGCATGTCAAACGGCACGCTGTGGCCGCTTTTTCACGACAAGATTGGGCCGGTCGAGTTTCACCGCACCTGGTTCGATGGCTACCTCCGAGCCAATAGGCGCTTCGCCGATGCGGTAGCTGAACAGGCAGAGCAGGGAGCCACCGTTTGGGTTCATGACTATCAACTCATGCTCGTTCCCCAACTCCTTCGAGCCGCCAGGCCCGATCTGAGAATTGGGTTCTTTCTCCACATCCCCTTTCCCCCTGGGGAGTTGTTCATGCAGCTCCCCTGGCGCCATCGCCTCGCCGAAGGGGTCCTGGGAGCCGACCTCATCGGCTTTCAGACACCGTACGGTGCAGCCAACTTCAAGCGACTCGCCACTCGGCTCGAACTGGCGGCGCTCGACGGGTCCCATCATCTCAAGGTCGGCGACCGGCTTGCCCACGTCGACTCCTTTCCCATCGGCATCGACGTCGCTCGTTCAGAGGCGCTGGCCCGGTCGCCCGAGGTGGGCGAGGCCAGTCGTGACCTGCGGGCCCATCTTGGGCGTCCCCAGACAATTATTCTCGGTGTCGACCGCCTCGACTACACCAAGGGAATCGATATGCGGCTGAGGGCATTCAAGGAACTCCTGGCCGAAGGCCGACTGGATGCCAATCAGGTCACGATGGTTCAAGTAGCGGAGCCGAGCCGTGACAAGGTCGATGCCTACGTCACCATGAGAGCCCGTATCGAGCATCTGGTGAGCGAGATCAATGGCGATTTCGGCCGCGTCGGCTTTCCGGTTATCCACTACATCCACCAGACGCAGGATTTCGAGACGATCATGGCCCTCTACCGGGCGGCCGATGTCATGCTGGTCACCCCCTTCCGCGATGGCATGAACCTCGTCGCCAAGGAGTATGTGGCCTCCCGATTCGACGATGATGGTGTTCTCATTCTCTCCGAATTCGCAGGCGCCGCTCACCAGCTGAGCGAAGCTGTCATCGTGAACCCACACGACATCGATGGCCTGAAGAATGCGATCGTCTTGGCCATCGAGATGCCGGAAGCGGACAAACGCAGACGGATGAGTGCGATGCGCGCTTCGGTGACCGCAAACGACGTAAACCAATGGACTCGCCAGTTCCTGAAAGCCTTAAGCGACGAGGTCCAGCACGACTCGGCTGCTTCGCCAACCTAACGCGAAGGGTCGACCAAGACCTTGGTCAATATCTCGGCGGCGCCCGCCGGCCGATCTGCGGCCAGCCTGCGCATCATCTCAGCCAACTCCCCCAACCCGATCACCGTGTCGTGGAGAGCCTCGACCCGAAAGCGGTCATAGGCCATCAGCTCCATGGCTCGGTGAACATCAGCGATGCCATACCCGAGCGAGGCGGTAACCGTCGCTTCTTTGGCCATCAAGGGTTGGACATCGAACACGGCGGGCTCACCAGCTCGGCCCACGATGACGATCGTTCCGCCTCGCCGAACCAGATCGACTGCTGTGGCCAGCGATGCCGATGTGCCGGCGCAATCGAAGACAACGTCGGCTCCGAGGCCGTGGCCTTGCTCTTCCAGCCAGCCAAGGAGCTGACGCCCTGGCATGAAGGCGGCATCGGCCCCGAGGCTGCAAGCGAGCTCCCGTCGACCGGCTTCGACGTCGACGGCGACAACCCGGCTAGCACCAGCTAGCCGAGCTAGTTCGGCCGTCAGAATACCGATGGTTCCGACGCCAACAACAGCGACGACATCGCCGAGCGACTGATCGGCTCGACGGACGGCATGAGCCGCAACCGAAGCCGGTTCGGCCAGGGCTGCATCTGCGTCGTCAACGCCTTCATGAACGCGATAGAGCCGTGAGGCGTCGACCCGAATGACCTCGGCGAAAGCACCGTGATCGCTGGCCAGCGCATCGGTACCAAGGATCAGGGAAAGGCTCCGGTCGCATACCGAGGGGATACCAGCATGACACGAGCGACAGTTCCCACAGTTCGGCGGTACGGCCCCGATGACGCGCTCACCTTCAAACCGCCCCTCGACCTCGTCGCCAATAGCGACAACGCGACCAACCCATTCGTGCCCGAACCAGGCCGGAGACGGAAGCGATGCTGTACGGTAGGCGGCCAAATCCGACCCCCCGACTCCGCACCGAACGACCTCGACGAGCACCGAGCCAGCCAGCAACGCTGGCCGCTCACGATTCTCGATGATGACTTCGCCTGGGCTGACGATTCGGGCCGCACGCATCCTAGAACCCTAGCTTCAGCTCACGCCGGAGGGTTCGATCTGAGCTGCTCTAGTACGGTGAAATAGGTGGGGAACGTCTTGTTTACACACCGTGGACCGGCGATCTCGATGCCATCGTGAACCAGGCCTAGCAGGGCAAAGCTCATCGCCATTCGGTGGTCGTCATAGGTCTGTACGACACCCGGCCGGGCGACTCCTGGGTACACGATCAAGCCGTCGTCGGTCGCTGTTGCTTCGATGCCCCGTCGATTCAACTCAGCCACGGTGGCTGCGATTCGATCGGTCTCCTTCCGCCGAATAAAGCCAATCCCCGTCATTTCGGTCGGGGTGCTGGCGAATGAGGCCACAACGGCGAGGGTCTGGGCGGTGTCGGAGATGTCGCTCATGTCGACCGAGGTCCCTCTCAGTTCACCGGTACCAGCAAGGCTTGTCCAGCCCGGTCCTGTCTCTACGGTTGCGCCCATCTGTTCGAGAACCCGGGTGAACGCCAGATCGCCTTGGACGGTCGATGAGTCGAGGCCGTTGATCCGCACCGTGCCTCCGGTTATGGCGGCAGCAGCAAAGAAGTAGGACGCCGCTGAAGCATCGGGCTCGATTGAGAACTCGGCGGCCTGGTAGCGTCCAGGACGGCACTCGAACCGCTGGAAGTCGCCTACCACCTCAACGTGTTGACCGAACCTGGCCATCGTGTCGATAGTCAATGCAACGTAGGGTTTCGACACCAGGTGCCCATCGACCTCGATCGAAAGCGGCCCGCTCATGAGAGGCGCGGCCAGCAGAAGCCCGGAGAGGAACTGTGAGGATGTCGAACCCTCAATCTTGATCTTGCCGCCGGACAGCACATGTCCATCGATCAAGAGGGGGAGACCGCTGCCTTCTATGGCGGCACCCAGTTGACGCAAGGCGTCGAGCTGAGGACCGAACGGGCGAGATCGGAGTTGGGGATCACCATCGAGCCGGAAATGACCAGCCAGCGTCGCCAGGACAGGGAGCACAAAACGGCTGGTGGTCCCCGATTGGCGGGTTCGTACATCGACTATCTGACGGGAAACATGCTCTGGGCTGTCTAGCGGCCCATTCGATGCAGCGCCGCCTGATAGGCCATCGGATCGCGGCCCATGCGGAGCAGAGCCATCGATCACCACCGTGCCGCCAGGTCGCCGATCCACGCCAACTCCTAATGATCCGATCACACCTAGCATGGCCTCGGTGTCATCGGCGATCAGCACCCGATCTAGTACCGATTCTCCATCGGCCAGTGCGGCGCAAAGCAAGGCGCGGTTGGTATGGCTCTTTGAGCCCGGCAACTCGATAACGGCGACCGGTGGCCGCTCAAGAGGGTTCATCCTCAGTGATTCCTGCGTCACCAGACAATGGTGCCAGACAACCGGCGACTTTGCTCCGACTTCCGCCGCCTATTGGCGAGCGTTCGCCGGCGAAGGCTAGGCGATAATCGGACGAGCGGTGATGACCACGTTGGCCTCGTAGGACCGCTTGTTTGGATCGAACGTTCCGCCACACGTGATGAGCTGGAGAACCGGTTCTCCCTCCTTGCGGAAGAGCTCCTCCGCTGGAAGCTCGCTCTTGTCATATTGCGTGTTCCCAGTGACCTGGTAGACCAGCGTCGAACCATCGCTCATGTCCACCTCGAGGCGGTCGCCTTCGCGGAGTTCTCGAAGATTGAAGAACGCCCCAGGGCGACCTCCATAATCGACGTGGGCTGCGAGGACCGTAGCCCCTGCGGTGCCGGGAAGAGAGCTGTACTTGTACCAGCCGACCGTGTCGGCCGCTGGCACAGCAAATCGGTTCTCCTGATCCACCCCAACCGACAGGACGGGAGCGTCAACGTTGATATCGCCAATGCGAACCGAGACGGGCCGAGCAGCTTCCGCTGACTCGGAGCTGCCCTGTGTTTGCTCCGACAAAAGACCGGAGCGAACC
Organism: uncultured Acidimicrobiales bacterium; assembly: GCA_937922045.1. Taxonomy (GTDB): domain Bacteria; phylum Actinomycetota; class Acidimicrobiia; order Acidimicrobiales; family SZUA-35; genus JAHELU01. The sequence goes on from CAKZXA010000071.1 coordinate 48,838, forward strand.
GGCACCTTCGCCTCGACAGCATTCTCGGTGCCAAGAGCGTCCAGGCTGCCATCCTCGATGACCTCTGAAGCCAAGGTGGCCGCATCCGAAGACGAGGAAGTATCGCCCTCAGCGTTGACCGCGGCGCCAACCGTAGCAAGCGCCATGCTCAGCAGCAGGACACCCGAGAGGATGCGTTGGTTCACAACACCTGACTGCGGCGATTGAGTAGAACACCACCACCGGCTGCCATGAAGGCTGCGAGCAGACCCAACATGATCAGACCAGTCTGGTCATCGTCCATATCGAGCAGGCCGCCGGTTCCGGTCGGTACGTCGACCGGAGCCGTCGCCAGACCGGTGTAGCGCTGGATGACCGAATCGATCGTGTCACCCGTTCCAATGATCGTCATCGACGCCATCTCGCCATCACCGAGGTTGATTACTGCCTCTTGGACCACGTTGCCGTCGCCATCGCTAGCGACGAGCGTGTGGGAACCAGCAGCCAACGATGTGGTGAAGGTAGAGCCCGGTTGAACCGTGCCGCCGGCAACGGTTTCGCCGTCGATAGCAAGATTGACAGCCGATGCTCCAGCGAGGTGGCGAATGACCAGTCGACCCTTACCGGGGTCGACGAGATCGAAGTTCTCGACAAAGGCAGACAGCATTGGATTGCCATCAGCGTCGTAGTGGGCAACGATTGTCGACGGCTTCGAGCCGACGCTGATCGATCCGCTGACGACCGGAGAATCGGTACGGTCGGCGGCTGCGGCAGCGGCTGTTTCAGCTGCAGCGTAGAGGTCGACCTGATGCGTTCCCGCTGTCAGATTGGCGGGACCAGCAATGGCGCCCGGGGTAAACCCTGGTACGAGGGCCTCACCATCGACGTAGAGATCGACAGGAACACCTGGGACGCCGTGCACGAGCTGGAAGCCAGCCTCATCGGTAGAGAGAGGACCCTCGACGAACGTGGCTTGTGGAGCAGCTTCGACCTCGGGCTCCGCCTCTGTTGTGGTCGTTGCTTGCTCGGAAGTCGTCGTTGCTTGCTCGGAAGTCGTGGTTGCTTGGTCGGTGGTGACCGTCGATGCTGATGCAACATCCTCGCCGTTGTTCTCGTCAGCCTGGTCAGTAGCCTGTTCGACTACAGCAGAGGCGACATCGGGCGTATCATCGCTACCGCTGAGGAGGTTCCAAGCGATCACGGCGAGACCGGCAGCCAGAATGGCGCCGAGAAGGAGCCCAGCTCGGTTCGAGCTTTTCTGGGGCTGATACGTGCGATCCAGATCGACGGTCTGAGCTGCCGCAGGCACCTCGTACTCCTCGTCGAGCTCAACGTCTCGCGCTGCCTGGGAGTATTGCGTTGAATCGAAGTTTGATGCCTCTTCGACGTCTTGAGCGTCAACTTCCTGGGTGATCTGACGGGTCACCGATGCATCGTCGACCAGGTCGGCGGCCTCGGCTTCGGTCAGTTCGTCGACGATCGGCGACTCTTGTTCGAGATCGACCCCGGCCGCAACAAAGTCGGCATTTTCGAGATCGAGGTCAGCGTCGGCATCAACATCATCGAGTTCGAGCCCAGCGTCGGGACCCAGATCGTCGACGTCATCGGTGAGGGCTGAAGCAGCACCGGCTGCGACACCGACTCCGGCAACACCAGCCACGCCAAGGCCAGCGGCTCCAAGACCAAGCGACGAGTCGCCGGTTACTTCAGAACGGGTGTGACCAGCAACGGCGCTGGAAGCGGTTGAGCCAACATCGTTGGCCTCTGCCGTCGGGATAAAGGCTGGTCCGTACGTGCGCCGATTCTCGCCGAGGGCTTCAGCCAGGATGCTGGCGAACTCTAGGGCGGACGGAGGGCGAGCTTCGGGAGTGTCCGAACCTGACCACATAATAAGGCGTCGCACCGAACGCGGTACGTCCTCAAGGGCATCGCCAAGGGAAGCCTCAAGGATCTTGCCGAGAGAGTACACATCCGAACGCTCGGTGGCATCGCCACCGTTGCGAACCTCGGGTGCCACCCAATGGGAGTACTCGACGCGAGGGCTGCCACCGAGTCCAAGACCGATACCGCTAACCGCGACATCGTCGTCGACGACAAAGATCTGGTCGGGAGACAGAGCACCGTGGAATAAGCCACGGAGATGGGCTTCGTGTGTTGCCCGGGCTGCGGCTTCGGCCACACCGGCAACATCAGACCAGTCGGAGCCGGCCGGGATACGGTCGCCTAGAGTCGGCGCATTAACCGCGGGCGTAACGGCGAAAGGCTTGCCGTCGCTCGAAACATCAGCATCGATGACAGGTACAAGACCTGGCAGGTCCGCCGACTGGCGGAGCCTTCGTAGATGGGCACGATCCCATCGATCATCGGAGCCGACCGTGACATCAACAACAGCGACGTCATCGGCAAGCCGTAAGCGATCAAAGCCATACCAGGCCGACGCCGCTACCGAGTCTTCCGCTGTCTCGTCTTGTGTGTTCACCCTTTAACCTCCGCCGACAAATCGCAGCGATGTAGTACCACCCACGCCGAAGCTATCAGCTTAGAGCAGGATTGCATCTGCTCTTGTAGTTTGTTCATGGAAACACGACCGTCACCAAGCACCCAACGGTCGATACCGGACCAAAGGTAGCAAGCTTGACCCCGCCGAGTCGAGGACCACAAGAGATTTCGCGTTCAAGGCCGTCAGATTCTGCCGCTTCTTGAAGCGGCGCGATGCCACACCTTGTTCCCACTCCCCTTGCAGTCACATGTGCAAGGGTAGCGCTCCTAGCTACCGCTCAAGGCCATACGCACTGCACCTAGGCGAAATTCTTACCTTCATGACCAGACGCGTGGTTCGAATGACCTATGGGGAACCCATGACGACACCTTTTGGGTCAGCGACGCTCGTAATGATGGCCAGCCCGTGTGTGGTCGACAAGCTGAATGCGCTCAAGCGCTCGCAGACAATAGGTCAGCTTCTGCGCTTCGCCCCGAGATAGATCGGAGGCGCCAGCTATGTCGGCGGTCGTGAAGCGTTCGCCGACATCAACCGGCAGCCACGCAAGCAGGTCATCGGCCCCCTCCAGACGGAAACGATCCTCGAGCGTGCGGAGACGGCGATCGACGACACGCCAACCCCCTCGACCTCGTCTCGCCTTAGGATCCTCGACCTGCACCGCGTCGACAGTGACCAGCACAACCTCAAGCGTGAAGTTCGGATGGTCGAGTAAGGACGGAATGCTCACAAGCTCATCCAGAACACTATAGCGACTGCCCCTCTTGGGAGACTTTCGAGGACGACGCCCTTCCTTGTGAAGATAGGTAGCAACCGCAACCGGATGAACCACCTCAACCGGATAGCGCCCGAGCAAGGTATCTAGCTTGCGACCCATGGCCGCGAAGGAGCGCGTCTGGATCTCGATTAGTCGCTCACCTCGACGTATGTCGACGACAAAACCTTCGAGGTCGTGTTCGAAGACATCCCCCGGTTCGGCGACGATCAGCTTGAGTTCAGCGTGGAGTGAACTTTCGTTGAGGGTGCCGATACCGCTAGAAACCATGGAGAACCTGTCAAGATGGGTAGGGCGACAAGGCGCCGATCACGGTTGCCACGCTAGCCCATCGGCACTCTAGAGGAGAGCACCTTGTCCCCGACCCAACCATCCGGCCTCCAGCCCGAGGACCGGCCGGTCCCCTTCGAGCCAGCGGTCGCCCTCGACGACACCGGTTCCAACGACAGTGGCCGAGTCTTCGTCCTGGATGCGCAACATCAGCTACTGCTTCTCGACGGACGCGTTCCCCACCTCGATGATCTCGATGACCCCAACGAGGCGGTGCCCTTCGAGGACCGCCATCTTCTTGGGTTCTCCCAGGGGGTCGCCCAATGGGCGGCCCATGTACCGTCGGAGGCTGGCGGCGACGAGGCCACGGCCTTCGTCGCCGACGGCAACGTTGAGTGGGTCAATCTGCGAGCGGCCTTTGGCGCTCTACCAGAGCACGATTGGGTGCTCGCCGGCCGGGCATCTCAGATTCTCCGCTGGGATGCAGAACATCGTTTCTGCGGACGCTGCGGCTCGGCCACCTCGCATCACGCCAACGACCGAGCCCGCAAGTGCGAACGCTGCCGGCTCATGGCCTTTCCCCGTCTCAACCCTGCCGTCATCATGTTGGTCGAGCGCTCCGATGGGCATGCCCTGCTCGCATGGGGTCGCCAGTTCCCCCAACGGTTCTATAGCGCCCTCGCCGGATTCGTCGAACCGGGCGAAAGCCTGGAACAGACCGTGGTCAGAGAGGTCAAGGAAGAGGTTGGGGTTGACGTTGGCAATGTTCGCTACTTCGGTTCCCAGCCCTGGCCCTTCCCCCATTCTCTAATGGTCGGCTTCCAGGCCGACTATCTCGACGGCAACATCGTCTTGCAGGAGGAAGAGATCTGCGATGCCGGGTGGTTCGCCCCCGATCGCCTACCACCAGTGCCGCGGGGCAAGATGTCCATCGCCGGTTGGTTGATCGAAGATTGGATTCAACGAACCGGGAGCTAACAACCGCGTTCGCTTCTCAACCGATCTGTTAGTCCTTGGTCGCGATCGCGTTTGGCGTCACGTTCATCTTCGGTTCGTATTCTGCGGCCTCAACAGCACTGGACTCGGCCTGAAAGTTGGCGCGGAGGTCACGTGAGCAGCTCTCGCACGGCCCGTAGTACCTGGCCTCGACAGTCGACGCGCAGCGGGGGCATTCAAAGTGCAGCGAGCCCTCGACGGCTGCGTTGGCTTCATCGCCTTCGAAATTCATCGCCGTGTTCATCCTCTAGTAGTAGCCGAAGCTGTACCGAAGGTGGGCGATCAAGGCCGGGCAAAATTGGTCAACCACTGTCCACCAAATTGGTTGACCAATGCTAGGGTGCGGGAACAACGCATTGCCACAGCACAGAACCCTCAATCGGAAGGCGCCCGACCGACATGGCCCAAGTAGCACTCGACAACGTCAACAAGATCTATCCGAACGGCTTCCACGCCATCCACGACCTCAGCCTCGAGGTCGACGACGGCGAGTTCCTCGTGCTGGTTGGTCCGTCGGGCTGTGGCAAATCAACAGCGTTGCGCATGGTTGCCGGCCTCGAGGACATCTCCGGCGGCGAACTCCGCATCGATGACCGCGTCGTCAACGACGTACATCCCAAGGACCGCGATATTGCCATGGTTTTCCAGAACTATGCGCTGTATCCCCACATGTCGGTCGCCGACAATATTGGCTTCGCGCTCAAGCTAGCCAAGATTCCCAAAGCCGAGATCGCCGAACGGGTGGCCAAGGCCGCCCAAACCCTCGACTTGACCGAGCAGCTCGACCGCAAGCCTGGCCAGCTCTCCGGCGGCCAGCGACAGCGCGTGGCGATGGGGCGAGCGATCGTCCGTCAGCCAAAGGCGTTTCTCATGGATGAGCCGCTGTCGAACCTCGACGCCAAACTCCGGGTCCAGATGAGGGCCGAGATCGCTGGCCTCCAACGCGACCTCGGTGTAACCACGCTCTACGTGACCCACGACCAGGTCGAGGCCATGACAATGGGCGACCGGGTGGCCGTGCTGAAACGGGGCTACCTTCAGCAAGTCGATTCCCCTCAGAACCTCTACGAGTCACCCGACAACGTCTTCGTTGCTGGTTTCATCGGTTCCCCCTCGATGAACCTCATGAACTGCCGCCTCATCGAGCATGGAAGCGGGCTGGCAGTAGACCTCGACGGCAGCCTGCTCGCACTCCCCGACGACACCCTCGGCCGAAATTCAGCCCTGCGAGCCTTCGTCGACAAAGACGTAGTGGCCGGTATCCGACCGGAAGACATCGAAGACGCGTCGATAGCTAGCGACGCCCCCTCCGACCGGCGAATCAGAACGTCGACGACGTTGGTCGAGTCGCTCGGCTCAGAGGTCATCGTCCACTTCCCGATGACCGTGTCGCCGTTCCAGATCATGGATGCCGAGTTCGAGGGTGAGGATGCGGTAGCACCCGCCACCGACGATTCTGGCAACTACATCTATACCGGCCGCCTGAACCCCCGATCGACGGCACGGATCGGCAACGAGATTGAACTTGCTGTCGACACTTCGCGGATGCATTTCTTCAATCCACAGGATGGCCTGGCCTTGCGCGACTAGCGGACATGCGCAACCAACGCCGCTCCATATGCTGTGGCCAACAGTCCGCAGCACGATACCTGAGCGTGTGTTGGCCGATGAGAAGGTCTACCCATATGCGAACCGAAAGGGGCGAAACAACTCTTGTTTCGCCCCTTTTCGATAGTGGTCTAGGTAGTAGCCACGTGACGATGTGACCCGAAAGTCGCCGATCTATCACAGCCTGCGGTATCTTCGTTGTCAGTGGTCCAGCGGTTTCGCACGCGATACCTTCGATGGAGCACCCTATGGCGGCAGTGAGTTCCTGAACTCTCGCAACAGGAGGAGGCGTGAATGGAAGACCCGGTTGTTTCCTTGGTCCTTGGTTTCGTGGTCGGCATAGCCGCCATGAGCATCCTTCTCGCTGTGGTCCTTCGTAAGAATCGGCAAGCCCACGATTATGAGATGGAAAGCACTCGCACCGATCTCATAGACCTCCGTGAGGAATTGTCTGTCGACAAGGAGACGAATCGCCACCTGCGCCACCAGCTGGCACAGGCCGCTCCCGGCTACCTTGCCTCAAACGCGGCTGAAGCCGGCCACGATCGCGACGCTGCAGTCAGCGAACGGGATCAGATGCTGGATCAGCTTCGATTGGCTCAAGAAGATCTCCAACATGTCCGCGACCGCCTCGCCGACCGCGAGTCGAAACTACGCGAGTACCGCGAAGCCTTAAAGGAAATCCGGCTGTCGCTCGAGGCTTCCGGCGTGCAATCCCGGCTTGGAACCATCACCGGAGACGTTCCGCCCTCCACCGGAGTGTCCGCCGCCGAGTAGAAGCGGTGGTGGTAATCGCTGCGATGGGGCCAGTATCTTTCGAGCCGATCGCTCGTGGTCTCGAACGAACCGAGGCGCTACGTTTAGCAGCCTTGCTCACCGCAGCAGGGATTCGGGCCCGTATCACCGATGGTGGTTCGACGATTCTGGTCGGCTCGGCCGATGCGTCGCGCTCCAGGGAGCTACTGGCTGACCAACCACCGTCCTCTGAGACGCCAGACAGACCCGATTAGCTGGCAACGGACGAGGTCGAAGGTCGCCGACTAGCTCGTGAGAATCCGCCGTGGACCGTCGGATGGTTCGCCGCAGTCGAGACGATCGATCGACGCCTCCCACATGTCCACGACCCGCAGCGCTGCGCTGGTACGACCCGAGTCGATATGGACCTTCGTCAACATCGACACCAGCTGTTCATCCAAGGGAGACGCCACCAGTCCACGCTCACAGGCCTTCTGAGCCAAATCCAGCGTGCCGTTGCCGTGGTGCAGGACGGCCAGGCGCAGGGCCGCGTCGGCGGCCATCGCCTCGGACCTCGCCGCCTGATGGCTGTGGTCGCCGACCCATGTCCAGAAGCGTCTGGCCGGGGTTGAAAACGGAACGCCGCGTATCAGGTCCACCGCTTCTTGGAGCAAGGCGATTTCCTCGTCCTCGGCGTCGGCAGCCTGCGACCGGGTATACAACGCCTCAAAGTCGTCGAGATCACAGCTGACGCCAGACAAGCTGTAGCTTCCCTGGCTCGCCTCGGGTAGATGATGACGACCAATCCTCGCTCGCAACTCGGCGAGGAGGTTTGGAAATCGGCTGCGGGAGATCGCTCGCCCGTCCCACAGAGCATCGATGATTCGGTCGCGCGATGCTTGTCGGGAGGCAGCCAAAAAGGCGACGAGCGACAACTGCTGCGAGGTGAGAGCGGCGCCTTCAAGGCCTTCCACCCTCACCTCGCCCAGCAGGAGGACGCTCAACGGGCGCGAGGAGGCCGGCTCGTCGGCCTGCCCCACCTCATCAGGATCAGTCGGTGCCGGTTCAGCCACTCGCAGCATGCGGGCCGGCGGGGGAAGGGGTGGAGATTCGCCCTCATCGATTCGGGCGCTGGCAGGCGGCAACGGTGGAAGCGACACCACATCGAGCGACCCGTCTCTTCCGACCGGCGGGCCGGCTCCCACACCCTCACCTTCGACGTCTTTATCACCAACGATGCGAGCGGTGGGCGCTGTTATCGGGACTTGTGAAGGCAACGGAGGTCGCGGCCGGACAGGTTC
>CAKZXA010000072.1 GCA_937922045.1 uncultured Acidimicrobiales bacterium
GGCGTGTCGATTACAACACCAACCGTCCCCATTCAGCCCTAGGCCAACAGGCCCCAGCCGACTACCATCAACACTGGATCAACCAACACCAAACACAACACGCATAACCCCGGACCAAAAACAGGGGCCATCTCACGACGACGACGCCGTGACATTTCCCAACCGGTTGTACCAATACGACTACCTGCAATTTTCAGCTAGACAAGATCCACCGGTAACGAAACCTCTTCAACCATCGCCGGGCCACCCCGATGCGGACCCTGTCCGACAAACACACGTACCTGACCCGGCGAAACCCGCAGTATGTAATCCTTCACCAAGAACTTGCCGGATGCTCGGACACGCCAGTCAACCACAATCTTCACGTGGTGATTCTGTTCCGCTTCCATCTCGAACCACAAAGGAGCACGTCTCGTGATGCTCGATGTCTGGAAGCTTTCGCATTCGTGAATCTCGGCACCCGGCAGACAGTCCTCGCCGACCGCAGCGTCGACGTTCGTAAGATTCCATGAACTGAACGCAAGCTTCAGTAGCGGCCAACGCCCGACAACAAGCAACCCTGATCGTCCATGATTCTTTGACAAAGCCGACCTGACCTGTCGCTGCTGCTCTCTTCGCAAATAATCAAACGATGTCAACTGCAACCGCACCTCATCAGAAAACGGACAGCGCTTCCACTGCCACCTCCGCTGAATCGATGGAAGGGTTCAGGCAAGCTTCGCAAAAGGGTCCCGTTTGTTTGAGACTACGGCGATGACCTCAAGCTCTCGCCATATCCAGTGGAGACCGAACAGCAGAGACACGAGCCCTAAGAGCGGCGCAAATCGTTTCGGGCACGATCCGACTCAATCCTTTGGCCGATACGCGGGCCGATACTCTCCTTCATCGACGAGAGCCTTTGAGCGGCTCAGGCACATTGCCATGGTTAAGCCTTCGAACGTCGAAGAAATCATGACCGATTTGGCAGCGTCAGCAGACCCTGACCCAAGGCCCGCTCAGATCCGAAGCTCCACCAAATGGCGTATCTCGCCTAACTTGAGTTCACCGGTGACGTGTTCTCGTCGAGCAGATTGCCGAGTTTTAACCGATCCCACCGACGCGCAATAGTCTCATATTCTTCCGTGACCATGTCCATGAATAGTTGCATTGCATACTCTTGAGATAAGGCTCGCTGAGACACGCGTACTAGCGACCCATACTCATCCACAAGCCACAACTGCCAGGGAGTCATTGTTGATCCCTCCACGTCGTCATGAACTCGAGAGAAATGACCAGAAAAGAGGCGTACAAAGCCACGGTCAGGACGAAATTCTTCCACCGTCACGGCTCCGCCGTGCCGACACTCCAGCTGCTCAGCGCTAGGTTCCCGACCAAATGGCAAACTGATCCGCCAGACTTCAGATTGATCACACATGATCTCCCAAAGAGAGTACATCTGGGTCAAACTCCAATCTCACATGTCAAGCAGAATACCCAACAGGAACATACCTACGTCACCGATCCTAATAGTAGAAGTGGGATGAAGAACCACTTCGCCAGACGTTCACATGGGGGCCAACTCTGATTGTGCCCGGGTTCACGTGGGGGCCGGTCACTGGCTTAGGCTTCTTGTAGACATGGCCGAGGAAATCATCGCGCCAGCCTGCGGTACCCAGTCGATTTCGAGCACCGATCCGAATATTCGCTTTCTCCAGGCCCTTCTGCCTCGCTGCCGCCGCCTGACCAAACTTGATTCGGGAGCCTGGGCGATTTAGAAAGCTTGGTAACGGTTCGCCTGTTATGGAGGAAGGTGTACGCCGACTCACTGAGCTCCCCGCCGACCGACTCGGGCTTGCAGACCGCGGCTACCCCCTATCGGCAACGGCGTGCCTGTGATCGCCAACGGCGAGCGTACCGAGCGACACGGCGCTACCCATACTCCACCTCGTCAAGAGTAGAGCGGTGTCTCCTGTCGATTTGGAACAAGATTCTCAACATCTCAACTACCGAGTCACCGACCTTTCGAGCCGACCATGTCACCCCATTACCTTCTCCGATGAGATACAGCATTCCGTCTGTACCCAGAACAACGTGGTCCTGGCTCCCCTCAAAGCCTGCCGCTCCGGCCCGGCCGATCGGACAGAACTCCTGGCCCATGCCGTGACTGAACTCGTTTAGTGTGTCGACCTGATCAGAATCATCCAATATGTGCTCACCAAATCCGAAGGGCTCCTTGACATACCTTCTGAAGAAACTGCCGCTGCCAGACCAAAAAATCAACCCGCCTAAGACATTCACAATATCTCCAGCCTCAGCTGTAGCTCTGAAGCCGAATGGCTCAAGCTCATCACGCCAGGCCTCAATATCGTAATCATGCTGTGCATGCCAGCCTGCGCTGGCTAAGCGCTCAGCAACCTTCCGATCATCTTGCAAAGCTGAAACCAGGTCCACCTGACCTCCCACTAGTTATGTGTAATTGTGGTACCAAGACTACGGCCCACGGCGGCACAGGTTGGACATGGCGGTACCGGAGACCCATACAGAGGGTTCGTCTTCGGCCTGACAAACAATGTCCGCATCGAACCATTCCTAATGGACTCTCCGGCACGTAACGCCTGCCAGTAGCAGTGGATCTCCGCACAGCGACCGTGGCCGTTACCGATCGGTTGGCGGTAGGTTCGCACGTTGAGGAGGCGCTGCATCCACGTCGGAAGCCGTGGGGAGAACCCACTCCGGCCGTAGTAGATCGAACCCGATTCGGTTGTGAATTCGGCTACAACCCGCGGCCGCGGAGGCGCCGTGCCGTTAGCGCCATTCTTCGGAAGTTGTACCATCTCGTCCGCAAATGTTTGCAACGGATCATCCGACGAGGAACTACTTGGCCGCGGGTTCGCGGGCTGCGGCCCGCTCCTCAACGCCACACTCAGCCCAGTCTTGACTCCGTAGGCGGTTCCAAGACTGATCGCCACGTCGCCGGCGGCGCGTCCAACAACTCGGCCAGCGGCCTCCTCACCCCCTTCCTGATAAGCCCGATAAGCGCTATACCCAACATAGGCGACAGCTCCGACAGCAAGCACAGGTGCAGCCACCGCCAAGACAGCAGCCGCCGTGGTCGACACGGCCGCCGTGACCACAACCGCAGCAGTAATCCCGGCCACCTTGGCAATATTGCCGACAGTCAAAGACTCCTTGACCCCCTGCAGGACCCCACTCCCGAACTTCTTGATGCTGAAATTGCCACTCGGGTCAATCCAACTAAGCGGGTTGTTGGCCACATATGCGTAACGGTTCAAGCCATCGTTGACCAAGTCAGGCTGAGTGAACTGGGCTAACACAGGGTCATAGAATCTCGCCCCGTAATACATCAACCCCGTACCAACATCATCACGCTGACCCGTAAACGACAGATCCGAAGGACCACCAGCCACCGTCGAAGCAGCAGACCGCGGCGAACCAAACGGCGTATTCCGCCTAATCTCCCGCTGCCCAGACCACGACACCGCAACCGTCGGCGAACCCAAATGATCAGACGCCTGCGACCACAACCGGCCCGTCGCATCCTCCCACGTACCAACCAACGACCCATTCAACGTGATACTGATCGTCGCCCTACTCGACGAGTTCAGCTCATAACCATCCCGGTAATACCACGACCGCTTACCGTTCACCGTACGACGAGCACGCTCACCACCAGCGCCATACAAATGCTCGGTAGAAACCGCACCACTGGTCGAAATCAACCGGCCCTGCACGTCATAGACAGAGTTCGTCGTCTGCCCACCAACTACAGCCTTCGTCCGATTACCGGCCGCATCGTAAGAATACGAATTCCCACCAGCAGACGACGGCGCATGAGCATGCCCAGATGAATACGAATAGCTACCATCAACCGTGCCGGTACCCGACGCCGACGTGATGTTGCCCAATCGGTTATACCAATACGACGAACGGAACGGCTCTGGACCCCGCCAATCCGAATCCGTGTTCCCACAATTCCCATCGGTGCGAGTCCACGCCCGGGTCAACCGCGAAGCTGAGTCGTAGTTGGCGCACATCGACGTCGTGCCGCCAACACCCTGCTCCTTAACCCTCGTCAACTCACCGTTGCGACGGAACGTGTAATCGAAACGCTGAATCCGCCCCGACGAACCCTGCGTATCAGCCGACGCGATCAGCCCATTCCGCTGATCGTAGGTGTAGTCACTGCGTAGATCGTTGTTCCAGCCATCCACACCACGCTGAACCGCCCCGATCTGGCCACGCTCGTTGTACGACACCCACGAAACGGCGGTATGTGAATCGAGGCCGATCCACGACACCCGCCCCATCCGGTCATAGGCGTTGTTGACGACCTTGCCGTTCGGATGGGTGATGTTGTCGACAGGGCCGTTCTCCATATAGGTGTACGACGTCGACTTGGTCGACTGACCAGGAACATCCTGATCAACCTTTGTCACCCGGTAGCGAGAGTCGTAGGAGAACTTCTCCGAGACCCAACCTTTCGATGAACCGTCGGTCGCTCGGTTCCAGTGTTCGGTTTGATAAAGCGTTCCGTAGTTGCCGTGGCCGTTGTCGTAACGCCACTTCGTGACGTCTTTCCAACCCGACGAGTGACCGAACCAGAGATTCACCGGACGATCGGCGTTGTCGTAGCCGTAGATCAGGCGAACGTTGCGCGCATCGGTCGATTCACGCATGCGCCCGTGACCGTCGTAGACGAAGTCCGTGCGACGCCGGACACTAGACCGACCCGCGGCAACGTGATTGACGACTAGATGTAGGAGCCACAGACGTTGTGGACGCGTGAGGCGGGTGGCCATCCGCGAAGATCCGGCTTCGGAAGTTCGGTCCGTTAGGGGTAACCGACACGCCGTTTCTTAGCTCCTTCGCCGGGGTAGCCGCGTCCGCGGGTCCGCTAGCCACCACCGGGCGGGATACGCCCCCGCCTTCTTGATATCCAAGTGGATCAGTTCACCGGGGTGGTCTCGTTCGTATCGTCCGATCACCCGCCCGGTCGGCCGGTCTATCCACGACAACCGGTTCAACCCGTTCCGGACCAAGATCTTGTGCACGGTTGAGGCTGGAATACCGGTGTGCATAGAGATCATTCGTGGCCCCACCGCTTCGAACGCCGCAGACGGCACACTTGCTGCTCGACACGGTGTGGTGTTCCCGCAGCGATCCGTTCGATCATGATCTTGCGACCGGTTGGGGTAAGACGGGCATTACGGTGAGACTCCGAGGATCTGAGTGGTCTGTTTCGCAACATCCACACTGCCTCGGAGTCTCACCCAATCAAATCACCTCAACGCCAACAACCTCAGTGGCCCCTACAACTAGCGCTTACTTACCGCCGCCTCGTAGATGACTCCTCGGAAGGCATCATCAGCGTTGATCGAGCTACAGGCCGGCTTGTTTCCAATGGTTACCACATCACCCAGGCGTTCACTTGAAGGGCTGGTCGTACACGATGTCGAGCCGGTTGGAGCAAGCGTGTCGTTTCCGGTGACGGTCTCAGTGACCGATTCGTTTCTGTAGGTCGTGGTCAGCTCGTTGGTGGCGGCGTTGAAGGTACAGATGACCCTGGCAGCCTGATCGGCTTGGATCGGCAGGGACGCTGACACCCTTTTTGCCGCAGCTTCCGACGCGAACTTGGCGGTGCACTGAGGGTACGCCTGCGTGCCTTGTTTGATTATCTGAATCTTCCATTGGCCGCCTGGGTTACCGAAGAAACCTCGCTGCATGACGTTCCAGGTCGGATTCGCGAATGACGTCAAGGCGCTAATCTCGGTCGCGTTCATCGAGAACTCGACCTCCCAGCGCAGCTCCCCGCCGGTGGGACGGAATGCATCTGGATTGGCATCGACCTGAACGGCGACGATGCTCCCATCGGTTCCTGTGAAGGTAGCGGCGCCGCCTGAGCGCACAACATCATCGGTGTGCTCGTCTTTGACGCCGATTGTTCCGTCGAAGCCACCAACACTATCGATCGCAGGCTCGCCCGGCCCGCCAACCTCGTCGAAGGTCCACAATGCCTGGGTAACAAACGCTGCTGTCTCTTCGGTGCACACGACGCGTGTACTTGCCTCAGGCCCTGGGTATTCGCGGGCGAATACTGAGATGAGGGTTTGCGGGTTGAGCCCTTCGGCCTTGAGCGTCAGATCATTGTCGGTGGCGTTGACAAAGTCATCCCATTGCCACGTTGAGCCGTTGTCGTCGCTCTTGTTAAGGATGTAGCGATCTGCTCCGTCGTTGGGTGCTGCGCTAAAGGTGACATCGGCGGTACTAGCCGAGGTGAGCACGAAACTACAGACGGTTGGTGCAAGAACCGCCGCTGCCTCTTCGGTGCAGACAACCCGATCACTCTTCACATTCTCAGGATGCAAGCGAGCAAAAACCGCCAGCAACGTGCTCGAAGCCAAATTTTGAGCGTCAAGAGCTAGGTCCTGAGCAGTAGCGTTGACATGATCTTCATACTGCCAGGTCGCTCCACCATCGTCACTGGTTTGAAGCACGTAACGGTCAGCGCCGTCATTGGGTGCTGCGCTAAAGGTGACATCAGCGGTACTAGCCGAAGTGAGCACGAAACTACAGACGGTTGGTGCAGGAGGAACTGCCTGCGCCCCTGCGGTTGGAACCCAAACCGTCGCAGTCAGCAAGGCGAGTGATGTCGAAATAGTTGCGAAGAGAAGGAAGCGGCGATTTTTCATATAGATAGCTTAAGACATCGAAGCGTGTTTCGTGGTGCATGTTGAGAACGTCAGAAACCGGCAGCAGTGCACGTGTGGAATGAAGAGAGGTTCTCGCCAGCGGGACCCCCTCCTCACCCGGTCGAACAAAGTGACCGAGTGAGAAGGGGTTCCCATTAGACCAATAAAAATGAATCTTGCTTGCTTGATGTCTAGCTGGTCACCTTCACATAATCGATCTGATACGTGGGCGGACCTCCGTCGAAGAAGGAGCTGTCAACCGGCGTAGCGCCCCAGTTGTAGCCAAGGGCGTAGTTTAGATGAACGAACATATTCGGTGTCTGAGCTGTCGTGCTGGTTCGTTGAATCTCGACGCCGTCGAGGTACCACACAATGCCACTCGCACTCCAGCGAGCGCTGAATGTGTGGAAGGCTGAAGCCACGTTTGCCGATTTCCAGTTGCCGCTGGTATCGGTGTTCACGGGGAACACCGGTTCGTGAGCGCTCGCTGATCCAAGCTGGTGTGCAGTGGTATAGAAGGTGTTGGATTGGCCAATCGTTTCAACCACATCGATTTCTGGCCGCCAATCTCGTTCGTTTTCATACCCTGGAGTCGTCCAGTCTGGACCTGAGCTAGAGATCATCCAAAAGGCCGGGAAGGCACCAGCACCATTCGGCATTTTGGCACGAATCTCAAAACAACCTCTAGGCGCTGCGTAGTCGACGTCTCCGATTTGAGCGGTTAGCGCTCCCGACATATGAGTGCTTCCCTGCCTCCGTGGTGTGATCGTCAATATGCTATTGTTGACATCAAATACCGGGTCGGTCAGGGAGTTGGCATAGGACTGGTGTCCACCAGCGGCTCTTCCTTCTGAAGCACCATCTTCGGTCCAGTAGTAGCCAGTCTCCCATTTGGAATCGCTCAGAGAACCTCTTTCGAAGTCATCGAAGAACCTCTCCGAACCCGTGCACACCGAAGTGCTACCAATCCCGTCAGCGCTCTGGGTACGGCAGCCATAGTCAGCACCTGAATAGTTGTTGTAATTTACGGAGTTATCCCACGCCCCGTAGGCCTTCGGTGGGGACCAGATGTAGCCCGACAGCGGCGGACACAACGGATGACCGGTGTCCTCATAGGTGCCAAACGGCGCAGTTGCTGACTGGGCTTCAGCAACTGCTGGAACAACCATGGTCACTAGCGCGACAGCCATGAATGTATGTAAAAGAAGTTTCACTTCCAACTACCTTTCGGCCGTCTACTCATGCTGCAGGATTTGTAGCACGATGGTTCGGCGGCGACTCTTGTGGGTTAGTAAGTAACACGCACGAAAGAGCGGTAGCGGGGGACGCAAACTCAAAAAATCGGCCTGCACATTCTCGTCGTTTTGGATGTTTACCTCTTGCGCTGCTGCGATAAGTCAGTTTGACGCGAGGGCTCCCCGACTCGTATGCAAGAGATTTTTGTCTTTTTCGCCTCGTTGGCGGTGCCGTCGATCGGAGCTCGCACGTCGAGGATCGGTAGCCGTTGACCTTCCCGTCGGTTTCGGTTACTGACGACCGCTCAGCCTGGATCGTCAAACGGCCATTCTCGACAGAGATCTAAATGTCTTTGTCGGGATCGACATCGGGCAGTTCGAGACGGCGAGAACAGCAGCCTTCACCACCCTGGCGTTGTGCCAACTCGTCAACACGCTAAACGCCAGCCAACCCGAGCTGGCGTTTGCGTTCGGTCGACCAGCTGGTGATCAGCTGATCGGCGGTAAGGCCCAAAGCGGCGAGGCACAGGCCGACCACCAAACCCTTACCTGCCTGCTGGTCGCGTAGAGCGATCAGCACCTCATCGCCGAGGCCGTCGATGCCGCCGATGAGGGCCGCGATCATGACCATGAGCAGGGCGAACATCAACACCTGGTTCACGCCCAACATGATCTCGGGTAGCGCCAGCGGCAACTTCACCTTGATCAGGCGTTGCAGCCCGGTGCAGCCCGACGTGTCAGCGGCCTCAAGCACATCGGCTGGCACGTTGCGCATGCCGAGCATCGTGTAGCGCACCGCGGGCACAAAGGCGTAGAACAAGATGGCGGTCAGTGCAGCCACCGCTCCAACCTGGAACAACATTACGACCGGGATCAGGTAGATGAACGACGGCAGCGTTTGGAAGGTGTCGAGCACGGCCTGCATCGCGTTATACGACCAATCTCGCCGAGAGGCCAAGATCCCAGCAGGAACCCCGATCACAACCGACACGATCACTGCGGCCACCGCAAGGTACAGGCTCTCCATGGCTGGAACCCAGAACCCGGCGAGAGGGATGAAGGCAGCGAAGGCACCGGCGATCAGCGCCAACCGCGCACCGTTGATCTTCCAGCCGAGCGCCACGACCATTGCCACCAAGGCCACCCAGGGAATCCCGACAAAGAAATCGCGCATCGGCAGCAGAAACTTGAGTAGGGCGAAGTCTTTGAACGCCTGGGCCGGGCCACGCCATGCCACCTGCACATAGTCGACGATCGACTCCCAAAATGGTGCTGTGCTGATCGTCCAGTTTCGGCCCTCGTCGGATGGGTAGATCAGTGCCCATTCGAAGACCGCAGCTAGACCAACCGCGAGCAGAGACACCACACCGAGGATGGCCAGGTTTGGGTGGCGAGCCAGGAACGACGCATCTTCGTCCTGATGCTCAGGTCGGCGGCGTGCCGCGGCCTGGCTCAGCCTGTCCAACATGATGGCCATCAACACGATGGCCATGCCCATCTCCAAAGCTTCACCGATCCGCAGCGACTGCAACCGGTTGAGAAGCTGTTGTCCCAAACCGGGCATGCCGACCAGCGAGGCCAACACCACCATGCCCAGACACTGCATGATGACCTGGTTGACCCCGACCATGAGGGTCGGCCGGGCTGCCGGCATCTCGACCTTCCACAACATCTGACGCTTGTTGGCGCCCGACATGTGCCCCGCGTCGAGGATCTCCGACGGCACGCCGCGGATCCCGAGCATGGCGAGGCGCGCCATCGGTGGAACGGCAAGCAGGATGGTGGCCACTGCTCCACCCACCTGTCCAATACTCACAAAAACCACGATGGGAATGAACAGAGCGAACGGCGGCATCGACTGGGTCACACTCAAAAAGGGCATCAACACCGACTCAAACCGGCGACTTCGTGCTGCTCTCAAGCCCAGCGCCCACCCGATCAGGATCGAGAGCGGGGCGGTCACCAGCACCGTCGACAGGGTGACCATCGAGTCTTCCCACAGATCGAAGACAGCCAGGTAGGCGATGGTCCCACCGCCCAGCAAGGCAAGACGCCACCCACCAATCCAGCTGCCAATCACCGCGGCAATACCAACCAGCATGATCCACGGAATCGGGGGCACCTCGATGCCGAACGGCGTGTCCTCAAACAGCGAGTTGCCGTCGATCAGCAAGCCCTTGGTGAAATCGAGAGGGATCTCTATCCAGCCGACAAGAGCTCGTATCAGATCACGCCCGGTGATCAGGCCAAGGAATTCGGTGTTGCGGAACCAGGTGATGACACGTTCGAGGGTGTCGGCGATCGGCCCCGCTGAATCTTCACCTGGGTCGGTTCGGGCGTCGTGCAGTATCCGGGCCCACGCCGGGAAGCGGTCGCCGAGGATGCGGGCAAGGCCGTAGAGCACGGCAAACGGGCCGATGACGAAGGCCAGATTCAAAAAGAACCGGCTCCGCGTCGAGCGGGCGACGCCGACCGGCGCGGCCCCCTCAGGTCGAGCCGTGCTGTGCGTCATGCTGTCCGCCATGCTGTCCGTCGTGCTCACCGTTGATGTCATCGCTGACCGTAGACGGCGGCGACGATGTCGGACCTCGACACGGTTCCGACCAGCTGATCAGCGCCGTCGACCACCCTGACCATGCCGTCGTGGCCGAGGACGATTTCAGCCACGTCGTGGATGGTGGAGTTCGCCGCCACGGCCGGAGCGTTGGCCGAGAGTTGATGAGCCGAGCCGTTGACGGGGCCCATGATGGTACCCACCGTCAGAATCTTGTCGCGCTGCACATCGCGCACGAAGGCCTCGACGTAGTCGTTGGCCGGGTTCGTCACCAGATCCTCGGCACGACCAAGTTGCACGATCTGGCCTTCGTAGAGAATCGCAATCCTGTCGGCCAGACGAATGGCCTCATCGAAGTCGTGGGTGATGAACACGATCGTCTTTTGCAGCAGCCGCTGGAGCCGTAAGAACTCGTCCTGCATCTCTCGCCTGATGAGCGGGTCGAGGGCGGAGAAAGGTTCATCCAGGAACCACACATCAGGGTCGGCCGAGAGAGACCGGCCAATACCTACCCGCTGCTGTTGTCCACCCGAAAGTTCGCGGGGGTAGTAGCCACCGCGACCCTCAAGCCCGACAAGTTCGAGGATCTCTTGGGCTTTGGCCAAACGTTCGGCCTTGTCGACCCCCTGCACCTCGAGAGGAAAGGCGATGTTCTCGGCCACCGTTCGGTGAGGGAACAGGGCGAAGTGTTGGAACACCATGCCCATCTTGTGCCGACGCAGGTCGATGAGTTCTTTCGTCGAAGCGTTGAGTAGATCGACGCCCTCGAAATCGATCTCGCCCGCGGTTGGTTCGATCAGGCGTGAGAGGCAGCGCACGAGCGTGGATTTGCCTGAACCGCTCAGACCCATCAAAACCAGGATCTCTCCGGTATGAACATCCAGTGATGCGTCGACGACGGCCGGGATGTAGCCAGCCTGTTTGACCTGATCCATCGTCGGGTTTCCGTCGTGTTTGCGGAGCAGCCCGGCCGGGTCGTCCCCATACAATTTCCAAATATTGCGACAGGCGATCGTGGTATCGCTGCCGTTGGTGTCACCGCCACCGTCTGCCATGACTCTCCTCTTGAAATGAACGAATAGCACACAGGCGGCTCGGTCAACCCGTCAAAAGGTTGCCGAGCCGCCAGTGCAACTACATCAGATTGACGTAGGCGTTATTCGCCTATCCAGCCTCGCCAGGTGGCGTCGTTGTCAGTCATCCATTTCTCGGCCGCTTCGACCGCATCCATACCGTCGACATCGACCATGGCAGCCATGGCGGCGAGGTCAGCGTTGGTGAGGTCGACGTTCTGGACGATGGCGTAGGCACCAGGCATCTCATCGATGAAGTGCTGGCCAACACCGGTCTTGAGATAACCGTTAGCCGGGTTGCCACAATCGTGGGTCAGGTCGGGGTTGACACCCCAGGCCGGGTCGGTACGACATTCTTCAGCAAACTCAGGGAACTCGATGAAGCTACCTTCATAGACCGCCTCGACGAAGTTGGGCGTCCAGTTGAACAACACGATCGGCTCGTTGTTGGCTGAGGCAGCATCCAGCTCCGACCAGAGTGTGGCCGCTGAACCGGCGTTGACGACCTCGAAGTTCATGCCGAGACCCTCGACGCGCTCCTCATCGCCTTTCAACCAGTCGACGGGGCCGCCGAGAAAGCGGCCCTTGTCGCCGGTCTCGGCTGTAGCGAACAGATCGGAACAAGCGTTGAGAGCCTCCCAATCGGGCAGACCGGGGCACTGGTCCTCCATGTAGGCCGGGTACCACCACTCTTCACGGGTGACGGCGTTGTGGGTGTGGGCATCGACCACACAACCGCTATCGACCTGCTCTTGGAAGGCAACACCGAAGGCGCCTTCCCATACCTCGTGGACGAGGTCGACATCGCCTTCACACATGGCTGCATAGACAGCCTGACTGTCGGACGGCACATACTCAACCTCGTAGCCAGCCTCAATCAAGGTACGGCCCACGACTTCAGCACTCACGAGCTGACTGGACCAGTTGTGGGTTGGAATCTTGACGGCTCGATCGGCGTCGTCGCCACTAGCACTGCCTGAATCACTACCGGAGCCGCAGGCAGCTGCGACGAAGATCACGCCGAGAAAAACGGCGAGAATTTTGGCTTTCATGGTTCCCCTTTTTGGATTGTCCCCTAGTCGCACGCCGTTGCCGATGATCCTAAATCACAAACAACTCTTGGTGGAGCGCACTACCGCCACAGTAGTTATATGTGCCGCCACATTCAAGTGGCTGCTCGTTCATGGGAGCCTAAATCCCACGAAAACCCACTAAAACAAGGCGATCAGCGCATTTGAGTTGATCGAACCATTCTCAACCCAACCTTCTCACCGAACCTTCAGATCGGCGATGTCTAGCCGATGGGGTCAGGTGAACTCTTTGCCGCCGGACATCACGGCACTCGGCCACAAGTGGAGAGGGATTTTCGAGTTCAGCCCCGTGCCAACCTTGGTTGTGACCGGTGGTAGCCATCCAACCGATGGCGGATTCGGCCGCATCGTTGAGGCCAACGGTGCTGCACGCCAGCTCCTTGCTGTGCTCGACCAGAACCCGAGCAGTACGAGAATTGGCGACCTCCTCGACGCCGACGACGGCGACGCTCTCATTGAACTTCTCGGCAACCAGCTTCTCACCGGAGGCCTTCCCGTTGCCCTACGCCAGTCGGCTGTCGGGCAAGACACCGAGCGGGACTTCGCCCTTCACGCCCAACCGCTTGGCGACGAATCAGGCCAGATCATCATTCAGCTCACACCTTACGACGGGTGGCGTGCTGTTGAGCGAGTACAGGTCGAGGAGCAACGGTTCCGCAGTGCCCTGCTGGAACTCAGCGAACTGGCCCACGTAACCAAGGATGACGACGAGTTCTACCAGCGCCTGATCGAACGAGCGGTGGAAGTAGTGCCCGGCGCCCAGGGGGGCAGCGTTCAACTCAACATTCCCGGTACAGCCAAGTTCCGCTTTGTCGCTGCGGTCGGCTACGACCTCGACGGCCTCCAACAGCATGTGCTCGAACAGAAGCAGTTTTTCCGAGACGCCTGGAACCCGTCGGCTCAGATCATCCGAAACTTCGATGCCCAGGGACGAAGCGCCGAAATCACCGAGTGGCTTGAGACGGTAGGTCGACTCTCCGAGATCACCGTCAACGTTTCTGCCCCCGCGCTCTTCGAAGGTTTGCCCGTCGCCTTTCTCAGCCTCGACAACTTCGAAGACGACCAAGCCATGACTGAGACAAGCGTGGAGATGACCACCGTTCTCAGCCTGCTCATCGCCGAACTTTGGGGCCGTCGGCGCCTAGAAGCCGAGATACGGCGCGAGCGTGAAGCGTACAAACATCTAGCCCTTCACGATCCACTCACGGGGCTGGCCAATCGCCGTCACCTCAAGAGGCTCCTCCGAGAGCAACTGGAAGCAGTCCACGCGGGCCACTCGAGCGCCGTGCTGTTCGTCGACGTCGACGACTTCAAGGGTGTAAACGATCGCATGGGCCACAAGGTTGGAGATCAGCTTCTGGTCGAGGTCGCGAAATGTCTTGAACGCTCCGTACGTGGAAACGATGTTGTCGGCCGATGGGGTGGCGACGAGTTTCTCATCATCCCTAAGCATCTCGCCTCTATCGAGGAGGCGGAAGAACTGGCCGACCGGGTCATCGATGGGTTCAAACAAGAACTCACCCTCGGCGGCGGGTTCCGCTATCGGTCGAGGGTCAC
>CAKZXA010000073.1 GCA_937922045.1 uncultured Acidimicrobiales bacterium
GATGAACCGAATCACGTCTTCGACTGGCGGTCGAGCTCCGCCCCGAAGAAAGCCGAAGCTGCCTTCAAGATCTCATTGGCCCTCTTAAGTTCCTTGTTCTCTTTCGCCAGGCGCTTCATCTCCGCCCGCTCATCTGTGCTCAGTCCTGGCCGTTCACCGGCATCGGTCTCAGCCCGACGGATCCAGATCCGTAGCGTCTCGTGATTGATCCCAAGCTTGGCCGAGATCGACTGAATTGCTTTCCACTGCGACCGATACTCATGCTCGTGCTCGCGAACCATCCGAACCGCCCGCTCACGAACCTCGACCGGATAACGGCCAACCCTCTTCTTCTGTCCTGACATTGCTCCATCCTCTCAAAGAGTGGAGCAGTCCCCATTCCCGGGGCGATTCACCGGCGAGAGCACCCCCGCTCGTGACGAGAACCGTTGTTCCATAAGCGGAGTAGCAGGTCAAGCGGACCAGCGTTCCGACTCCAAAGCCAGCTAGCCATCCTGGCCAGTTGTTTGCAATCTTTTCCTTGGTCCACTCCCACGCACAACTCCAGCAAGGGTCGGTACAGTCCCTGGGCTGGCAAGGAGGAGATCGCGAGCGGTCGCTGGGTCCGAAGAGCGATTCCGCCAAGGCGCGCCGGAACTCGATTCAACCCCGCGAATCTCGCGACGAGCCAGGCGTTGCTACTCTTTGTCTATGCGCTGTATCGGACGGACGCCAGAAGGTAGATGCAACGAAACTCGACAAGGATGGCTCTGCGTTTCCCATCAGCAGCAAGTCTATTCCGCCGCCGTTGGCCTCGCCTTCGTCGTTGTTTGCGTCGTGATGCTGGGTGACAGCATCGGGTAGACGTTGGTGATACCTGCTCGCGAATGCATGCCGCATAGCACGACGAACATTTGAGAACGACTAGACAAAGCTCTGTTCCGGTTGGTGTGTAGTGCATGAACAGAATCAGAGATACCAAACCTCTATCCGCCGTGATCCTGAGTTTTTTTACCATCCTGGCCTTGTTGTCAATGCAGTCAGCAGCAAGCGCCGACCCCATCGCCGATATCCCAGCCACAAACGGGAACAACTCGGCTGACGCATCCGAACTCACCAACGGTGACACCGGAACAATCGAAGCTGACAGCTGGAAAAATGCTGGGAACCGTTGGAGCAACGCCAACTACCCGATGGTTGCCACCCTTGATTTGGGCTCGGCCCACCAGATGAACTCGCTGCGCTACTACGCAGGCCAGATCCCGTTCCCGGGCACGGCCGAAGTGTCATTCGCCACGTCGTCATCTGGAGCGCCTGGCTCATTCTCCGACATCAGCAACGTGCCGTCGCCAGTCTATGATCGCTGGTCTCAAACCCTGAATCTCAGTGGTACTGCTCGCTTTGTTCAGGTCCGTTTCGACTCTCGGGATGCTCACTTCAATCTTTCCGAAGTGGAAATCGATGCTGATCCGATTGACACGCCGCCACCGCCACCGCCACCGCCGCCGCCGCCGCCGCCACCAGTAGGCGACCCGTACCCTGCGACCGCCACCATCGATTCGTTCGGTCAAGCGGCAAGGCCTACGACCAATCTCGGTGCCGGTTGGGGAGCAGTCGACAACTACTTCACGAACTACCCTCGGCTGCCCGGTGAGTGCTCACAAGACCTACACGATCGGTACTGGGTTGAAGGCAAAGACGGCAAGGTGCACCCAACGTGGCACCCGGTTGTCCACCCATCAGGTTGTTCCTTCGCTCACGATCATGGCGATGCCCCGATGGATTCGGATATCTACGATCTGTCGGCGGGCGTACCGTTTGGCATGACGGCTAGTGCTGCCGGCGGGATGCCTATGCCCGAGGGTCACCCTGGGAACAAGGTCGTCACCCAGAACAACTTCCAGCTCGTTGACGGCAACCCCTTCAACCGCGGCCCGGTTACTCGGGTCGGTGTCTGGTGCGACTGGCTATCCAAAATCCATCAAGGCAGCTCCACCGACAACGCCCTGAAGAACAATGCGCATGAGTACCTGCTCAACCAGAAGTGCACCGACGGCGTTGAGGTTCACCTGAGCACGGTCCTCACCTTTGGTCCGCCAGAACTGGTCACAAACCTGTGCAAAATCGGTGAAACCCAAGCATTCGATACCGGTCTCGACGCAACAATGGGATTGGCTGTTGATCAAGCGCTCGACGGCAAGCGAGAGTTCAACTGCCTGCAAGACCTCTACGACTACCAGCAGTGGCAACCGGCGACCAAGGCTTGGTTTCAGGAACTTTGGAAGGCCGATGGCGTCATCGATCTGCCCGGGCAAGATCAGAAAATCGAATTCAGCCCGTACTACGCCGTTCTCGATCCACAGCGGTACGTCGACCACAAATGGCAGTCGAACCCGGTTCGACCCAGTGCCTACTTCTCCACGCTGGATTTGTGCTTCAACGACAACAACTTCTATCGGGTCGGTCGAGGCGAGCCGTCGTTCTGCAATTTTGTACCCAACAGCCTGAACGGGCTATCTAGCGAACAGCGTCAACGTGATCCCGGCAATCCTATGAAAGGGGTACTGCGGGCCATTCATCCCAAGGAGCTCGCCATCCGTTCAGAGAACGTTCCCGGCGGCGAGGTCGACGTTGTGCGGTTCTGCACCAACGCTCGAGGCCAAGGGGCCGATGTGCTCGAACAAGGCGAGTCGTGTCCCGCTGGCCAGCTCGAACAATCCGTCAGCCGTAAGGACCGCTGGTATGTGGGTTGGGCCGGTTCCGACATCAACAGCGAGGTCATCAACGGCCAACTGATCGGCTCCGGTATGTTCAACGAATGGACCCGGGATTACAGCGATCCAACCATTCGATACCCCAACTAGTAGTTGCTAGCCGGCGAGGCCTCGCGCTTCGCTCCGATTGCTGAACGAAGCCCGGCCGGGTCCAACACGGATCCGGCCGGGCTTGCGTCTCGATGCCTTCGATGAACGAGGTTAGGGCGAAACCGCTGGACGCGGGTTGTCGCTGAGCAAGCGGTCGTTGGGTGCTGGGCGGCCGATGTAGTAGCCCTGGGCCATGGGGCATCCGAGCTCGGCGAGCAGCTCCAACGTCTCGAGGTCCTCGATGCCTTCAGCTACTACGTTCATGCCGAGATCGGCGGCTAGGTCGAGTGTGGATCTGACGATTGCACGGTCGCGCTCAGAGATGCAAATACCCGAAATCAGTGCTCGATCCAATTTGATCTCGGTAACGGGCAGGCGTCCTAGGTAGGCCAAGGAAGAAAACCCTGTTCCGAAATCGTCGACGCTCAGCCGTAGGCCTGCGGAGTCGAGCTGGACGAGGGTTTGCTCGACGATGGGGTCCTCGTCGATAAGAGCACCTTCGGTCAGTTCAAGAACGAGATGGCGCGAGGTGAGGCCCGCCAGACGAAGTTCGTCTTGGATCCGGGCGGCGAAATCGGGCTCACGCAGGTTCCGTCCGTCAATGTTGACCGCCACCGTCCAATCGTGGCCCGCCTCATGGGCAGCGGTAATGTCGGTGAGCGCAGCCCGAAGGACGACTCTCGTCAGCATCTTGATGTGGCCGCCGAGGGTCACGAGGTCGAGGAAGTCTGCCGGCATCACGACACCCTCATCGGGGTGGTGCCATCGGACGAGGGCTTCGGTTCCGACGATGGTTTGTGTCGCCAGATCAATCTTGGGTTGGTGGTACACGATGATCTCGCCGGAGGCGAGTGCTGAGGGCAGCCGTTTGGCCAGAGCGATTCGTCGTCGGCTCGTACGTTCGAGTGACTCTTCGTAGGCGACAAGGTGGGTCGAGGCATGTTTCGCGTGGTTCAGCGCGACGTCGGCCCGGCGTCTCACCTCATCGGCCTCAATACCGTCGGCAAACGTTGAGACACCAATGCTTGTTCCAACCGAAACGATGAGCCCGTCAAGCGACAACGGCTCTGCAGTGCAGGCAACCAACTCTTCGCCGATGGACAGGGCAAAGGCCGCGTCACCAGGCACGAGAGCGGCGAACTCATCGCCGCCCAAACGAGCCAGCTGCGCTACCCCGTCAACCCGGGCAAAGCGTTCGGCCACCAGCCTGAGCACCTGATCGCCAACCGTATGGCCGACCGAGTCGTTGACGAGCTTGAAGTTGTCGAGATCGATCAACAACAGGTGGCCTTGACCATCAGCGGCCCAGCGATCAGATTCCTCCAGGTGCGCAGATCGATTTGGTCGGCCGGTCAGTTGATCAACCCACGCCAGCTTCTCGGTCAAGGCCATGGCCTTCCGCTCACTGGTGATATCGGAGACACCACTTCGCACGACGGCGCCGGAGGCTACCCCAGCCTCCACCGTTTCTCGAATCCAGGCCCATCCGCCGCGCCCGTCGCGAACCCGATACTCAAAGATCGACCCGGGCTGGACGTCAGACGAACGCTGATCGTCGTCGTGAATCAGGTCGGTCAGACGAATCCCGGGTGCGACCGCCCCAATTTGGGTGCCCAGCACGGTAAGAACGCGTCCTTCTGCGTCGATGTCCCACGCCGTGGCACCGGCTGCGCCCAGCGAGGACCCAACCTGGCGCTCCTGCCACACAACGTGCGACGTGACACAGGAAACTGCGGTCCCGGCCAAGATTGGTAGCAGGGCGATATAGATCCACGTGTTGAGCTGACTTGCGGAGACAAACTCGATGGCGTTGATTGCCACCAACGCAGCACAGGCGAGATGAAAGATTGTGGCCCGTCGGTGGGCGGCGGCCGCCACGAGAGCGAGGTTCATCAAGACCAGGGCTTCAACCGGCAACCAGAGGATTGGAAGCACGAGCGTCGTCAACGCACAAGTTCCGGATACAAAGCATTGAACCAGCGCAGGCCGCGGGAGTTCATCTCGTTGAAGGTGGCGTATCCAGATCACTTGGAGCAAGACGACGCCTAGACCCCAGGTGAGAGCAAGATGCGGTGCCCGACCCTCAGCAGCGGCCAGGTAGAAAAGCACGGGAGCCACAATTGGCAACGGCACCAACTGGGAAATGAAGGTGGCGAGTGGATCACCAGCCTTCATGGCTCCGACGAAGCCACCGAGTTCGTTCCACCGGTGCCGCGACACCGATGATTTACCGAGTAGGGACATGGTTTGCCTATCGGCTCAAGCGATGTTTGGTGTGAGGAGTGAGGTGGGAATTGGGCTCCAGCGTTCCTGGCCCGCCGTGACGGTAGCTGTCGTGAGCGGTCAGGTAGCGAGTGCGAGTCGGGTGTTGAGGTCGAGGTTGAAGGTGCCGTATGGGTTTATGTGGCGGTAGCTGAGCGGGGTGAGGGCTCGTCGGCTGGTTTCGTCGAGGACGATCGGGGTAGCGGTGTCGTCAAGGATTTGTTGGATCATGAGGGTGTTGACGTAGACCAGGGCTGCTTGGAGGAGGTGGAGGGTTAGGGCTGCGATTTCTTGGTCGTCTCGGTTGTTGGTGGTGATGTCGCCGTGGCGGCCGTAGCGGATGAACCCGTTGACTGAGTTCCAGTTTTCGACGATGTTGAGGCCTTCGTGGATCTCTCGGCGTAGTTCGAGCAGGGTGAGGTAGTCGCAGAGGAACGAGGTTCGGGTCGCTTTGCCGAGTTCGTGGAGTGCCCGGTAGGTGGGGTGGGTGACGTTGTCACGGCTTCGGGGTTCGGGGAGGTAGCGGGTGTGCCACTCGGTCAACAGGTTCTGGTCCCAGGCTCCGAACTTGGTCGAGTCTGACGCTGTGGTGGTGGCTTGACATCGCCTACGTACTACTCCAGCCACGACGACACCTCGGTAGTCCCAGCAGGGGGCACTCGGTAATAATTGCTATCGATGCAGGACTATGAATGCGCAATGATTAAGGTCGTTTGCCATGGTCTCAACCCCGAAATCCGCTCTTTATACCGGCACGCCAAGCGGTTGCGAACGAGTGGCCTACACGGTGATCCACACCGAGGACGCGGCCTTTAGCGACACCTACGGCGGAGGTGGCAACGTGATCGGTCTCGACTGCCACCTGGTTCGTCGATCGGAGAGCTTGTCGCGCCAGCTCATCGTCATGATGCACCCCACCGGGGGTGGCATGTACCTGCCGATTGTTGGTGAGCTGGCCCGACAAGGCCACCACGTGCTCTGGGCGAACTCTCGTTATCGAGGTACCGACTCGGCCCTCATCATGGAGAAGGTCGTAGCCGACCTCGGTGTAGCTATCGCCGACGCCAAGCAACGATTTGGCTATGAGAGGATCGTGCTTGGCGGCTGGTCGGGAGGTGGCGCTCTTTCACTGCACTATCAGGCCCTGGCTGCGGCTGGAGAAGGCATTACTGACACACCGGCCGGAGATCGCTACGAGGTCGGCCCCGAGAGCCTTCCACCCATCGACGCGCTGGTGATCATGGCCGCCCACATCAGCCGACATGGAACGCTGACCGAATGGATGGACCCGTCGATCACCGACGAGAGGGCGCCCTTCGACCGCCTTGTCGAACTCAATTTGTACAATCCGGCCAACCCGAACCAGCGGCCCTACGAATCCGACTACGTCGAGCGATTTCGAGCGGCTCAACGTGATCGCAATCGGCGGATCACAGCCTGGGTCAAGGACGAACTGGCCACGATCCGCCAGTCGGCAGAACCCAATCGGGAACAGGCCTTCGTGGTTCATGGCACGATGGCCGACCCACGTTGGCTCGATGCCACCATCGATCCGAGCGATCGCCAACCAAATCATTGCTATCTCGGCGAACCCCGTCTGGTAAACGACGGGCCGGTGGGCCTGGCTCGCTTTTCAACGCTCAGGAGCTGGCTAAGCCAGTGGAGCTTCGACGACGCACGCGCCGATGCTGTCACCGCCGGCGCATCGATCGATGTACCCACGCTCGTGATCGGTAACACAGCCGACGATGCTTGCACGCCAAGCCATACCCGACGGATCTTTGATGCCCTCGCAGTAGAGGAGAAGAGCATTCACCAGGTTGTGGGGGCAACGCACTACTACACCGGACCCGACGGGAAAGCTCATCGAACCGAAGCGGTAGCGACCATTTCCGACTTTCTCGACCGAACCGGCTAAGACAAACCACGTAACACGCCCAGGTAACACACGCACCAGCTACGAGAAGAGAGAAGCACTGATGAAGATTGTTGCCGATGACCGACACAGCGCTCATTGGGGCAAAGAGCTGGCAAACGGTGTGTTCGGGCCGAGCTGGGAGCAACCGATTCGCGCCGACTATGTCGATGCTGAGCTTTCCGATCGCGGCTTCGGCCCGCCCATTGCGCCCGCCACTGTCCCCGATGAGCTTCTGGGCAACGTGCATAGTGAGCGCTACGTCCGCTTCATCGACCGAGCGTGGGAGCGCTGGTGCGAAGCGGGACGAGAGGAGAGCGGCGCTGCGCTGGCCTATTGTTGGCCGACTGCGCCTGGCAGCGACACCCTTAGTGGTCGCTATGCCGCCCCTGATGCCCTCGACATCGACAACGACCCGATCGACCTCCTCCTCGGCCTGTTCAGCTTTGCCGCTGACTGTTCCATCACCGCTCACACCGCAGGAGCGGCCCGGGCGGCGGCTTCAGCTGCTTTCACCGCGGCGAACATTCTGAGCGCTACGCCCGATCACCCCGTGTTTGCCCGCTGCCGACCTCCCGGTCATCACGCCATGCGCGAATCGTTTGGTGGCTACTGCTACTTCTCCAATGCTGCCATCGCAGCTCAGCGCCTCCGCGATCTCGGCGCCGAACGGGTGGCCGTACTCGACGTCGACTATCACCACGGCAACGGCACCCAACAGATCTTCTACGATCGAGCCGACGTTACCTTCGCCTCAATCCACGCTGATCCTCGAACCGACTTCCCGTTCTACCTCGGCTATGCCGACGAGATCGGTCAGGGGCCAGGTCTTGGGGCGAACATGAACCTTCCGTTGCCGTCGGGCACCGTGTTCTCCACCTGGAGCGCAGCTCTCGATCGGGCGCTCTCGACCGTGGCTGGAGCCGACGCCATCGTCATCTCGCTCGGCGTCGACACGTTCGAGAACGATCCGATTTCCACCTTCCGACTCACGAGCGACAATTTCCTGGCCATGGGAGCACAACTAGCAACCGCCGGTTTGCCGACCATGTTCGTCATGGAAGGTGGCTATGCCACCGAAGCGATCGGCGTCAACATGGTGAATGTTCTCGACGGGTTCATGAACGGTTGATACGCCAGGTCTTCCGAGCGCTACCTCTTAAAAAGGGATGTTGGCGTCGGGTTGGACGCTGCCAGTACATGATCGAACCTGGGCTGCAAGGATGAGACCATGGCCATATCGGTGAAGATCCAGAAGTTCTCGTTGACCACGGCGTCATGAACCAGATCGGCCACATCGCTTGGGTCCATTCCCGAGGCGAGCTGCTCACGGATAAAGGCCATGCCAGCCTCCGACGCCGTCGATGGCTCGTCAAGAGCGTTGCCGGCCGCCCATTCCGGCCGGTTCCGATCAGCTTCACCGATCTGGGTATTGACCCAGCCTGGGCAAAGGCACGAAACACCAACACCGGAGCCGGCCAACGAGTTGTGGAGCCCCTCGGTAATACCGACAACGGCCCACTTCGATGCGCCGTATGCGGAATGGCTGGGAAGGTGCCCTGCCATCGACGCTGTATTCACGATGTGGCCCTCGCCGTTGGCCAGCATGTGGGGGAGGAAGGAGCGGTGACCATTGACGACACCCCAGAAATTCACGCCCATAACCCATTGCCAGTCTTCTAGCTGCAGCTCGCCCGGACCGGCTGTGAGTCCTCGTCCACCAACCCCGGCATTGTTGCAAACCACATGAACAGCGCCGAAGCGTTCGATGGCTTGGGTCGCCATAGCATCGACGGCATCTGCGTCGGCAACATCGAGGTTGACGCCAACGACCTCGCCGCCGAGTTCTTCCAGGTCAGCGACGCAGGCAGCGAGGGCAGGTTCTTCGACATCGCAGGCGACGACAGTCATCCCAGCGGTGGCAAAGCGCTGGGCCATCGCCTTGCCGATGCCGCTTGCCGCTCCGGTGATAACCGCTGTCTTGCCGTGGAGATCGTTCATGGCACAGACCGTAGACGGCCACGGCCCTCAGCCCCAAGCCGGTCTACTCCGAGCTCTTTCTGTGGCTCGCGAAGAACTCCCGCAACACGACCGAAAGGGTGGTATCGAGCTGCTGGTGTGCGGAGCGGAGCTGACCAGAGGGCCATCCGCTCGGTTGGAGCTGGATGGGTAGTTGGGGATCATGGACGAGGTGGCGGAGAGCGGCCGCGGCCACGGTGAATCCCGCCACCATGCCGCTCTCGCCCGCTGTTCGCTCAAGGCCGATCACCGCCTCGTCAGCGGCATCGATGACCTTCGATGCCAATGAGGCCCAACCCGACAGGTCAAAGATCGAGGCGGCGAGTTCAGCGGCCGATTCCTCATCGATCGGACCAGCCGTAAACCAGGTCACGCTTTTGGTGAGTTCGGCGCGCGTGGATGGTAGCCGGTCGTAGCTCAGGTTGGCGGGACGAAGCCAGACCCCTTCGCGAAGCTCGCCGAAGATGAGTGCCTGCAGGAGGCGGCGGGTGTGAACCCGCTCATTGCTCGATCGGCCGGAGACGGTGATGATCGCCTGTTCCCACGTCCCATCCCAGCTGGCCGATGGTGGTCGTCGACCTGCATCCTGGCGTTGCTGACGTTCGGCCAGTCGTCCCTGCAGCATGTAGTGGCCGTCGTCGGCCACCAACTCTCCGGCGGTGAGCATGCGGCTCAGGGCCACCCTGGTAGTGCCGGGTGCGATGTCAAACCGTTCGGCCAGCGCGACCAGGAGGCGCCCTTGAAGCCGTGGAGGGTAGGTGCCGAGCAGGGTAGAAGCAATGACGCTGCGGGCTGAGAACGGCTCGACGAGCCCGCCGAGACCGTGGCGCTCAACCAGGCGAGCAGCATCGATGGTGCGCCTTGATGAACTCAACGACTCAGCCTCTGGCCAAGGCCTTCCAAAGCGAACGGTAGGAAGGCCAGGTGATGGCTTCGGAAATGTAGCCGTCTTCCTCGAGTGCCTGGTGGAGCTTGGGAAGCGCCCGAAACGGGATGCCCGAGTCGACGTGGTGGGCGAGGTGATAGCCCACACCGAAGGGCACGAGAATTGAACGGGCTGCAAGACTTTGACGGACATGGTGTGAGGTCTCGCGCCGATCCGAAGAGCGAGTCATGCCGCCGTGTTCGGCGACGGAACGAAGCCGATTCAGCACCTGGTAGACAAAGACATAGGGAGCGACCCACAGCCAAACGTAGAGCCAAGGAACGCCGCCAGCCCAGAACAGGGCAAGGACGGCAGCCTGTCCGACGAAGAAGCGAAAGCTGTTGACGAAGTACTTGCGTCGAACTATTCCGGTCAGGCGCGGTTTGAGAATCCGATAGGCCGAAACACCGGTTGCATCGCGTCGCAGCTTTCGCAACATTGAAGTCTTGGCGATGGGATAGAAGGAGTACAGGAGAAAGTCGGGTTCCTTCGGGCCGAACTCGTCGCGGTGATGGTTGGCGTGACCCCGCCGGTAGGCGTGGGTGCCGGTGCCAAAGGCCAGCCACCCGAGCAGATTTACGCCGATGACGTCGTTGAGGCGACGTCGAGAGAAGAGCAACCGGTGGGCACCCTCATGATGAAGAATGAACAGACGGTTCTGGAGCACCCCCATCACCGGTATGGCCAAGGCGATGGCGAGCCATCGGCCGATCGTGGCAACGGCCAGCACGACCAGGACCGGCAGGGCTAGCGCCATGGTAACGCTGATGGCATTCCGGACGTTTGGAATCTGGCGGAGGGCGGTTCTGAACTCGGGGCGTGGGCGGCCATCGGTTCGCAATCGGTCACTGCCCGCGAACGGTGGTATCTCGGTTGGCACCATGCCGCCCGTCATCTCGGCCACGGTGCTGTCGTGTGACCTAGGTTGGGTCTCGGTAGCCATCACGTAATATTACAACGACGATGGCGGTCGACCCAAATTGTGTAATACTCCGCCCTTCGGACACAATGGGCCATGGCTTACATCGCTGATCGAGTCGTGCACGATGCCGACGCCCACATCATGGAGACACCGAACTGGCTCCGGACGTATGCTGATCCCGAGATTCGTGACCGGCTAGAGATCCCGTCGTACCCAAACGAGCTCAAGCAGACCGGCGACGGTGATGAGCTCGATGCATCGGATGCCGAATCAACCGACCCCGAAACATTGGATGCAGTTTTCGGGCGCCTGGCCGATCGTCACCGCACTGCCGAGTTTCTCGACGACGAGGCTTCGCAGGTGATGAACCGCAAGAACTTTGCGGCCACCGGTTCATTCCTGGCTGAAGACCGACCTCGAGTTCTCGATTACATCGGTGTCGAGAGTCAGTTGGTCTTCAACACCTTTCACAACAGCAAGCTCTATGAGTGGGAGCACTCCGGTGATCTTGCCCTTGCCTACGGTGCGGCCAGAGCCCACAACCGAGGGATGCTCGACTTCTGCTCTGTCGATCCCCGACTCCTCGCCACCTGCTATGTGCCGCTCGCCGATTTTGGACAGGCGAAGGCAATGGCCAAAGAGGCGATTGCCGACGGTGCCTCGGCACTGCTGATCGCTTCGGGCTGCCCGGCCGGGCACTCGCCAACCCACATTGCGCTTGACCCTGTGTGGGCCCAAGCACAGGAAGCTGGCATTCCGGTCGTGTTTCATGTTGGTGGTACGGGCGATGTGATCAATCCCGACTACTTCAACAATGGCCTTCCGCTGCCTCCCGACTTTCACGGGGGCGAGGAGAACTTCCGCTCTGTCGACTACATGGGCATCCCGGTTCAGCCAATGCAAACCTTGGCCACCATGATCTTCGATGGTGTGCTCGAACGCTTTCCGAACCTGAAGGTCGGGGTGGTTGAGCAAGGCTGCGTGTGGCTGCCGAGCTGGCTCAAACAGATGGAGTCAGCGGTCGAAGCCTTTGGTCGTCACGAAGAACGCCTCGGTAATCTCACACTGTCGCCGGGCGAGTACGTCGAACGTCAGGTGCGGGTTACGCCCTATCCCACCGAGGACATCGGCTGGGTGACCGATCAGGTCGGGCCGAACATTTTGATGTTCAACACCGATTACCCTCATGTTGAAGGGGGACGTCGCCCCTATGAGCGGTTCGAGCGCAGTCTGGGCGACGCCAGCGAGGCGGTTCGTGAACGTTTCTATGCCGACAACTTTGTCGACCTGATGGGTTCAGCGCTGGACGCGCTCGCCCCGGCGTAGAACCGTCGAGGTGGTCTAGCGTCCGGCGCCTAACAAGCGCTTAGCGAACCATGGCTCGCGTCTGAAGGCGAACGTCTTCGAGGCGCTGCCGGGCGGCGGCCAACTCGGGGATCGGAGCTCCGTTGCGACGGAGGTCTTCATGGGAGCGCCAGGCGTCGAGCAGGCTGCTGATTGAGATGTTTTGTGAGGATGTCATTGGTGGCTCCTAGCTGTCTTTCTGTCTACGACTACTCTCGTCCAGAATGCTCTGTGCCTGTCACTGTTTCCTCTGCGAATAGTGAGGTGATACAGTGATAAACACCGTGATTGATTCAATAGACAGAGAAATACTCGCCCTTCTTCAGAGAGAGGGCCGTATGACCCATCGGGAGCTAGGGGCCATCGTGGGCCTCAGCCCCAATGCCGCTGGTGCACGAGTGCAGCGCCTACTCGACGACGGCGTGATCACCGGCTTTCACGCATCGGTCAATCATGAAGCGCTCGGACGGCCAATGGAGACATCGATGGATGTTTGGCTCGACGACAGCCGACGCCTAGACGACATGTCCGAGCTGGTGAAGCGAGACGATCGTATCGTCGAATGTTTTCATCTGACCGGTCCGCTCGACTTCCGCGCCAGGGCTCGAGTTGCCTCGGCCGAGGATCTAAACGACCTGATCTATGTGATGAGGACCGACGCTGGAGTGCGCCAAACCGACAGTCGTCTCGTGCTCGAACAGCTGCCGGTGGTGGCAGAGGTCGAAAACCGGCGCGGTCGGCGTTAGGTCACGCGGCGCGCACAGCCGACGCAACGTCGGCCCAGCGGCTGGCTCGCTCGTCGGCGCCACTGCGAGCAGCGGTGAAGTCTTCACGCGCCGAGTACATGACCAGGCGCGATGCCGTACCGTCGTAGCGTTCGATCAAACGGTCGGCCAGATCGTCCCAACGGGCGACAACGGCGAAGGCATCCAGCATCTCGTCGGAGATCGTCGCCGCCATGCCGGGAAGGTCGCCAGCCTTCATCTTCGCTCGCAGCACGCTCGTCGTTCCTTCGAAGCCGAGATCGTCGAACTGGAAGGCGTAGTTAGGAGTTGTGCCGTAGAAGGCGATTTGGCGACGAGCCGCGGCTGCGTTGCGCTCGACCTCCTCGTCGGTATCGCCGGTGATGGTGAATACGGGAATGATCAGATCGATGTCGCCGGCGCTTCGTCCCGCAGCGCAGGCCCCCTCCGCCACCGCGGGCAGCAATCGAGACGTGATGTAGTGCATCGAATGGAGAGGATGGACGTGGATGCCGTCGGCGACCTCTCCTGCAACTCGGGTCATCAGAGGACCGACGGCGGAGATATCCACCTTCATGTCATGATCGTGAGCCTGGGGGGACCAGTCGCGGGGGAGAAGCGACAATTGGTAGAACTCGCCTTGATGATCGAGGCGCTCCTCACCGCCGAAGGCTCGGAAGCAGGCCTTCACCGCCGAAACGTAATCCTTTAACCGTGCGGCAGGTCGATCAAACTCGGACGAATATCGTCGGGTGATGTGGGCCTTCACCTGGCTGCCGAGGCCAAGCCTGAATCGTCCACCGGTGTTGGCGGCGAGCTCGTAGGCAACAGCGGCCGAAACCATTGGAGATCGCGGGAAGGCAACAGCGATCCCGGTGCTGAAGGACAGTTCAGGTGCCGCTGTGGCCGCTGCTGCAATCTGCATCCATGGAACCTGGGATGTTTCGGTGAACAGCATGCCGGAGAAGTTTGAGGCTTCGAGCAGGCGGGCGGTAGCGGCCTGGTCCTCCCAGCTCGCGGCCCCGGTCATCAGGTCGATCTCCACAACTACACCTCATCATGTCGTTCGTATCATGTCGTTCGTATCATGTCGCTAGTCTTAACGGTCGTTCCTGAGCGCTCGCTGCCCGCCATCCGGCTGGTATCGACACCGCTACAGTGACCCGGGTGAGAACGACCCCCCAGGCCAAAGCGACGGTAGCTCAACTGGCCGAACCGAATCCAGATGGCTTCACCGCGAGGGATTGGCTGCTCTTTATCTCGGTCTCGCTGATCTGGGGTTCTTCGTTCTTGTTCATCGCCGAGGCACTCGATGATGGTGTCACCCCTGGCGTCATCAGCTTTGGGCGTGTTGCCCTTGGCGCCGTGACCCTCTGGGGGTTCCAACTCGTAGGCGAGCGCCCGTTGCCCAACGTCGGCCGAGAAGACTGGCTGCGAATCGTGCTGCTGGCGGTGGTCTGGGTCGCTATTCCGTTTACCCTCTTCCCGCTCGCCCAACAGTGGATCAACTCGGCGGTTTCTGGATTGCTCAACGGGGCGACCCCAATCTGCGTAGCCATCATTTCGGTGCTCCTGACCCGCCGAATACCACGTGGCCTACAACGCCTTGGCATCGCTGCCGGCTTTATCGGGATCGTCTTGCTCAGCTTGCCCTCGATCACTGAAGGCTCGACCCAAGCCAGGGGAGTGCTGCTCGTTCTCGCCGCCACCATTTGCTATGGCATCGCCATCAACGTCGCTGCGCCGCTTCAACAGCGCTACGGATCGGTGGCTTTGATGACGATGATCTTGACCATCGCCACGGTCGCCCTCATCCCGGTGCTTATGCGCGACCTCAACGACAGCCAATGGACGGCCAGCGGTATCGGTTCGCTGTTCACACTCGGTGCTCTCTGCACCGGTTTGGCCTATTGGATTATGGCCACACTCGTTGGGCGCGTCGGTCCTATCCGAGCGTCGTTTATCACCTATCTCATCCCCGTTGTCGCCCTGGCGCTCGGTGTCGTGCTCCGCAATGACGCGGTTTCGGCGCTTGGCCTAGTCGGCGCCGCGATCGTGGTAGCAGGAGCCCTCGTGGCCTCCCGGGCCGACTAGCGACCCTTCGGAACCTGCTGCCGAGTGCTGGACGTCAGGTTTCGGCGCGAATCGAATAGGGCGCCAGGCGCTGATAGAGCGGCATCACTGCGGCCAGCACAGCTTTGATCGCTGGGGTGAGCGTGTCTGGTTTCGGATGCCAGGGTTGGAAGCCCTCGGAAGCATGAACGCCGGCATACCAATACTCAGCCCAGACGCCGTCCTCGGGCTTCGGCCCGGCTGGCCATGCCAGCATCGCGGGATCGAAGTTGAGGTCGAGCCGGCGACACAAGGCATTGAGAACTCCTTCGGGGTCGATCCGCAGCTGCTTGGAATCGACGACGATCGGTGTCTGTCCAGTCGCCAGCTGCCATTCGAGAATTTCGACGAGTTCCACAAAGCCGGTGTCTTCGAGCCGCACGTCCGGTACTTCCTTCTGAAACGATGTCAGCATGTCTACCGGTTCGCGGGTCAGCAACACATTCTGACATTCGGAAAGAAAGGAGCGATCTAGTCCTGCCAGATGTTTCGCCATCTGCTTGAAGAACACAACGGGGGTTGCGTAGTGACCGAGGATCACCTCGTCGACCACCTGGTCGCCCCGGTTGTTCTGACTGGCCAGCACCTCGTCGAAACCGGGGTGAGAGCGCTGTGTTGTCGCTAGATAGTGGGCGTAGAGGGGCTCGTCGACAACCGTGGTGTCCGAACGCTGACGCCACGAATACATGAGCGCGGTCGAGAGATTGCGCGGACTCGACCAGACGTTGATGCGAACCATAGATCAGCTAGCGGGAGCGATGATCGAGAGCCCCGCTCTTGCGGGCTGCCACGTCTTCGGCCACCGCCCCGTGGTAGGCGGCAGACAACTCGGCAGTGACCGGTCCGGGAAGTGAGCCATCGCCGATCTGGCGACCGTCGACGGTACGAACTGGTGTGAGCCCGCCGAACGTGCCGGTGACGAAAGCCTCGTCGGCCCCGTACACATCGGTGAGCGAGTACTGGGCCTCGTGGGTCGGTCGACCTCGTTCAGCCGCAACCTTGAGCACGACGGCTCGGGTGATGCCGGCCAGGTTGTAGTGCCCGGTCGAGGTCCACAGTTCACCCTTGCGTACGATGAAGAAGTTGGTGGCATTGCAGGTGGCAACCGCTCCGGTCGGGTCGAGCATCAGGGCTTCATCGGCCCCTGCCTCAGTGGCCTGGACGAGGGCGATCACCTCGTGGAGCTTGGAGTGGCAGTTGAGTCGCTGGTCGAGCGTATCGGGGGGTGGGCGTCGGATCGTGGCGGTGAACAGAGAGATGCCGTCGGCGGTGACCGACGGGTCGGCCCGCTTGTGCTCAGCGATGATCACCATGTTCGGCCCCCCGACCGAGTTCGACGGATGCTGCGACGGTGTCTTCTTGTCGCCGCGTGTGATCATGAGCCGCAGGTGTACGTCGTCGACCATGCCGTTTTGCTCCACGGTTTGACGTAGCGCATCGACGATGGCGTCTCGGCCGGCTATGTCGATGCGTGTCGTCTTCGCCGCTGCTTCGAGCCGGTCGAGGTGCTGGTCGAGGAATGCGAACTGGCCATCGTGGAGGCGTATGCCTTCCCAGATGCCGTCGCCGACGAGAAAGCCGCTATCGAAGACCGAGATCTTGGCCTCCTGGCGAGCAAAGAACTCACCGTTGATGTAGATCTGGACCGAACTGTTCCGCTCATCAAGCACTGCAGCATGGGTGCTCTTTGCTGGCGGTGGAGACACGCCGGTTCCCGTCATGCCTCGTCCACGATGCGGACGGTACCGGCGGAGCCGTCGACCTCGATACGCATGCCCGTCCGAATCTTCTTGGTGGCGTCTTCTACGGCGACAACACAGGGGATGCCAAGCTCTCGGGCGACGATGACGGCATGGCTCATAAGAGCCCCAACGTTGACCACCACAGCGGCCGCTGGCAAAAAGAGCGGGGTCCAGGCTGGGTCGGTGATGGGGGCAACAAGGATTTCGCCCGGTTGCAAGTCGGCGCCTTCTGAGGTGTCGAGTATCACCCGGGCTCGACCGGTGGCCACACCGCTCGAACCGGCGTCTCCGGTCAGAACGACACCAGCGGTGGAGATCTCCGGATCGGCGGTCTGCTCGGCTTCCAACTGCTCGATGGTGGGTACCTCGTCCTGGGAGGTGATGAAGAAACGCGGCTCGACGGCGGCGTATCGACGATGGAGGGCCGCTCGCTCGGCGATGAGGCTTAACTTGGAAGTCGGATCGGCGAGGTAGTCCGGCAGTTCGTCGATCGGGTCGAGGAGAGCAACATAGGTGGGATCTGGCTCACCGCCCTGCTCGGCCGCTCGTCGGACGAGCTCTCGGTACACCTGCTTGAAGGGAAGGCTGGCGCGCACAGCGCGATCCCGGGTGGCCTCTCTGGCCTGCGACCAATACTTGATGGCCTCCAAGGCCTGATCGAAGCTGCGCTTGTCCATAACGTTGAGGTGGGGGCGAACTCGCTCGACGGCGGCTTGCTTCCTCGCGTCATTGTCTCGTAGGCGAGTTGAAGGGGTGAGGTCGTGATCGGTTCGACGCATCACATCGATTGAGGCCAAGGCCAGCTCAGGCGTGTTGTCCCAGGTGCGAGCGGAAAGCTCCCAGTCGTTGGGGCCGCGGTGGCCGTGTTCTTCGATGAAGCGGCGGAACGAGTTGAGGAAGGGGCCCGCCTCGTCAACACCCTTCAGACGTTCGAGCAGCCCTTCGACACCGACATCGAACGCCTGCCGGACAGCAGCGCTCTTCTTGACCGTGCCCGCAATCTCGTTGAGGTCTTGGGAGTACTGGGCGGAGCGAACCTCTCCGGAGGCGCCTATGAGTTGGGTGACGAGGCCGGGGTCGCCGGCCGCGGTCGCTGCGTCGGAAAGGATGCCGGAGACGATGGCTGTAACCGTCGTGGTGTAGAGGTGATTGGCGAACATCGGCCTGAAGTGCTTCGGAAAGTCGTACATGTAGGCCAGAAGCTCCTCGTCGGGAGCGTCGAGGGATGGACGCATCGCCTCGTAGGCGGCCGCACGTTTGAAGCTGTCTTCGACGCGGGGCGGCAGTTCGCGAGTGTTGAGCGCCTTGAGAACGGTGCGGAGAATCTTCAGGCTGGCCTTCAGGTTCTTGTCGCCTTTGCGAGCCTGGTAAGGAGGCGGGTTGCCTTCACCGAAGAAGGCGGTGTCGATTGCTTCAGCTGAGGACCCGGGCGCTCGCACGCCCATCATCCGAAGGTACGACAAGTTCAGATAGCCGTAGCCGCCGTAGAGACCGATTATCACCGGCTCATCGCTTGAGAAGTCATCCGGGCACTGGATCCCGATCTCCTGATAGACGTCTCGCCAGCCAGCCTCAGCCGGAAGTACAGCGAGCTTGTAGCCGAGCGCGGTGATGACCTCGGGAAAGACTTCGCCGATATTTCCTCGCGTGTTGATCGGCCATCGGGGATCAATGGTTCCCTCGATCATCCACTTCGTTCCCATGTGCAGCTCCCCTGTGTTCGTTGCTCGAAACGATAGTCGCGTCGGGGGCGAGAGTGACACGAAACGTCTAGCGTTGCGGTCCGATCAAGGCCGATTTTGGTTCGCCATAGTCGATGCGGACGGGTGTTCCCAAGGGGAGGAACGTTGCCATGTCGCGGATCACGGAGTTCTCAACCCGAATACAGCCGTGTGATACCTGGGATCCGATGGCGCTGGGCTGGTTGGTTCCGTGAATCCCGATCACACCTTCACCGCCGTTGAACGATTGCAGGGTGTCGCTGTAGCCCGAGAGGCCATAGGCGTAAGGTCCATAGACGCCGTTTTGGTTGGATGGTCGCAAAAGTTCGACGAGGTAAAATTCGCCAAGAGGCGTGGGGGTTTCCCCGGCGCCGATGGCGACGGGAGTCTCGAGGGTCACGTCGCCGTCGCGGAGTATGCGAAGGGTGAAATCGTCGACATCGATCTCGATACGGTAGGGGTTCACGGTCAGGTCGACGGAGTCACTCTTGATCCATCCTGTGGTGCCGTTGGGCCGAATGGGTAGGAGCACCTCGATCCAGTCAGAGCCCACCAGTGATGGAGAATCAACCACCTGAAACACCAAGGGTCCGCCACGGTCTGTGGGATGGTTGAACCGATGGAGTTCGACTGGCTCCTGGGCATAGGTCGCTGGGTCGCTGAGCCGAGAGTCATTGAAGGGCCGAGAGTAGGCAACGATCGTTGGTGTGATCGCATGAGCGACGAGTGTCCCGGTGCGCTCAGGTTGGCCTGAGGCGCTTGGAGTGCTTTCGATCTCTGGCGCCACCGTTGAGGTTGTTGAGCTGGCGATGCTCGTGGCGACCGTTCTGGCGTTGTCAGTGGCTGCGCTGCTCGGGATGGTTGACGCTGATGTGCTTTCTCCAGCGGGAGTTGCCGACGTACAGCTCACGCCCACGATGACAACAACAGCAAGCAAAACGAAGCCGAGGACCGATGAAGCGTCGCGGTTGCGAACGAGAAACATCGATCCTCGGCTTTGGTAGATAGGGGCCATTGCGCCGACAGCTCTACCGGCGTTACCCAGTGAAGTCAGGTTCTGAATCCGTAGCTTCTGCTGCTGGAGTCTCTTCGTCGTCGCTGTCTGCCGCATCGTCATCGTCGGAACCACCTGCGGCGGCGTCGTCGCTTTGAGCAACGTTCAGGCCACTGACGTCAACGGTAGCACCTAGCGTTGAAAGCGCTGCCTCGACGTCGGCCTTGACATCGTCGGATTCGACATCGCCGGTGACCTTGATGGTGTCGCCATCGACGACAGCTGAAAGTCCAGCGATGGAGAGACCGGCCATCGCCTTCTCAAGCGAGCCTTCCAGCTCTGCGGCGG
Organism: uncultured Acidimicrobiales bacterium; assembly: GCA_937922045.1. Taxonomy (GTDB): domain Bacteria; phylum Actinomycetota; class Acidimicrobiia; order Acidimicrobiales; family SZUA-35; genus JAHELU01. Next base: position 19,891 of record CAKZXA010000073.1, read on the forward strand.
GATCGACGGTCTCGGTTGTTGGGGCCGTTGCGGTCGTTGTGGTGGTGTCGTCGCTCGAGTCGTCGTCGCTTGCTGCGTCTTCGTCGTCGGATGAAACGGTTTCACCGTCGGTAGCTGACGGAGCTGCTGCGTCATCGGATGCATCGTCGACGGTGGTGTCGGTTCCGCATCGCGAGGCGAGAACGCCTAGGAGGAGCAAGGCGCCAATGAGGCCAAGCGCCCACCAGAGGTAGCGGCCGAGTCGTCCATCCTTGATGCCGCCAGAGGTGCCGGCCGCAACTTCGTCGCCACCGGAGCGTCCGCCGAGTCGTGTGGCCGCAGTTGCACCGCCAGCGCTGACCGCTGCCTTGCCGGCAGCGCTGCTCTCAACGATTTTTGAACCCTTCACCCCAGCTGTTGCGTCATTGCTGAGATTGCCAACCTTGGCCGCAGCTGCATCGACGCCGCCCCCGACCTTGCCAGCCTTGCCGCTGACGGCACCGGTGGCATCACCGGCTACGTCCTTGGCTTTACCCTTGGCGCCTTTAGCCTTGCCCTTGGCGTCTTTGGCTGCGTCTTTCGCTGAGCCAGCTGCGTCTTTGGCTGAGCCAGCTGCGTCTTTGGCTGAGCTGGTGGCGCGTGAGCTGGTCTCGGACACGGCATCGGTGGCATCACCGGCTGCATCTTTGGCTGTGCCAGCTGCGTCTTTGGCTGCGTTCTTCGCCTTGCCGAATACGCCGGCTGCCTTGCCGCCTACACCCGCTGCTGCCGCAGCGGCCGCGGTGCCAGCCGCTTGAGCCTTGCCCGAGGCGCCGTCGGTGATGTCGCCACCGAGCTCGCCTGCTGTATCAGCGGCACCCTTGACAGCATCGCCGGTTGAACCGACGACATCTGCATCGGCTCCGCCCATGGCCTCGGCTGCGCCTTCGATGGAGGTGTCAACGCCTTCGGTCGCACCACCAGCGTCGTCACCAAGGTCATCGGCGCGAGACGCCAAATCCTTCGCTTTGTCACGCAGGCCTTTCGCCCGCTCAGTCGCCTCTTCAGCGGCATCATTGATACCGCCCGTACCTTCATTTTCACTCATCGCAATTGGTACTTTCTGGTCGCGAGAGGGGCAGGTCCGCCGCGCCAAGAGCCCCCCGATTATCGTGTGATGCTGAACGCTACAACGTTGTTGAGAACGCTCCTTGCGCTTGCGCCACGAAACATGGGCACGCAGCGATTTTGCCCCGAAATCGCCACATTGTGTTCACGCGACACGGTCGAAAGTTCACCTAGAGAGGCTAACAAGTCGCTGTGTGCGTTCGATGAGAAGAAGAGCGACCGAAGAGATAGAGCAGTCCAGCGGAGGAACCCACCGTTTCCCGGACAACCTCACGAACGACAAGATTGTCGAATAGCACCCGTTGTCGACGCGATTGGTCTAGTTTCGGAAGCCAGGTAACGCTGTCCACCCAACAAGGAGAAGCTGTCAATGGCGTCTATTGAAAGCATTGAAGGAATCGGCCCAGCGAACGGAGCAAAGCTTCGTGATGCTGGCATCCGATCCTGCGAGGCTTTGCTCAAGCAGGCCGGCGCCAAGGCCGGGCGAAAGGCACTAGCAAGTCAAACGGGAGTAAACGAGAAGACGATCCTTGAATGGGTCAACCGGGCAGACCTCATGCGGATCAAGGGTGTATCAACCCAATACAGCGATCTGCTCGAAGCTGCTGGCGTAGATACGGTCAAGGAGCTCGCTCAGCGACGCCCAGACAACCTCGCAGCAAAGATGAAAGAGGTCAACGACAAGGCCGTGGCGAAGGGCTCGAGCATTGTGCGTCGACCTCCGTCGATGTCCGAAGTCGAAAAGTGGGTTGCTCAGGCCAAGAAAATGAAGGCGGCCGTAAGCCACTAAGGAGAAGCCGTCGGCGGGATGCCGGCGACGGCGTTGGACCACCAACACAAGAAGTAGTGACACGCCGAAGGGCTCTGGTTTGTTCCATACAAACCTTTAGTCCTTCGGCGTTGTTGACGATAGGAGGCCGTGCCTTCAAATGTTATTCGTGCCAGTGCGCCAACGATCACCCGCTACCGACGGGTTGGGCTGCGTATGAGCTGTATGGACTGTGAAGTGGCGTGGACCGGCGCGGTGGACTCCACCTGCTGGGTATGCGAGGGGCCTGGGGCTCCAGGCCCGCCGCCTTCGATCTACCCCGGCCTCGAATAAATCAATCGGCTGGTACCCAAGGTGCGGGTTCGCGGTTTCTGAAGGCGGCAATACCGCCGGCCGCCTCCTCGCTGTGGAAGAGCTCCCGAGAGCGGGCTTCGGCCCATCGGAAGGCATCGTGTCGTTCCATCGTCGGTACCCGGCGGATCAACTCCTTTGACGCCGCGAGGGCGTTTGGGCCTCCCTTCATCAGCATGGTGAGGTAGTGGTCCACCTCTCTGTCGAGATCTTCTGGGTCGACCGATGTATTGATGAGCCTCACGTCGGCTGCCCGGTCGGGTGAGATGCGTTCGCCGGTGAGAAAGAGTTCGCTCGCATCGGCCTTGCTGAGCTTCTGCAGGCAGACGACCGAAATGATCGCTGGCGCTACGCCGACCCTGACCTCGGTGAACCCGATGAGGGCGTCATTACGCATCACCGAGATGTCGCAAACAGCGACGAGTCCCACACCGCCACCGGTGGCATGCCCATCGATGCGGCCAACAACCGGCTTGTCGCCGTCCAAGACGATACGGAAGACATCGACGAATGACTTCTGTTGCGACGATTCAGTGGTGGCGTCGGTCGACTTCAAATCGGCACCAGCACAGAAGGTGTTGCCGACGTTCGTAAGAACGATCACCCTGACATCGTCATCGCCTTGGGCTTGTTCGAGCCGCCGGGCTAGAGCATCAACCAGGGTCGGGCTCAAAGCATTCTTGGCTTCAGGACGGTTGAGGGTGATCGTGGCGACCCCGGATTCGATCGCGTACAGGATTGGATCGCTGGCTGGCGAGGTGCTTTCGGTGCCCTTCGATGTCATGCAAAGACAATGGTTCGGGGAACGCTGGAGGGCAACTCGTCAATCGTCTTTTCTTTCCCCGCTAGGCTGACAGCGATGCAACTGACCGCTGAGGAACTCAGAGTCTTGGCCTGTTTGATCGAGAAGTCGTTCACCACGCCCGACCAGTACCCCTTGACGACGAATGCGCTGACCGCGGCCTGCAACCAGAAATCGAACCGTGACCCCGTGGTGAACTACGCCTCCCAGCGGGTTGACGAGGTCATGCAGCTGCTTCGCGACGCCGGCTGGGGACGAAGTGTGCGCGGATCGGGTAGCCGATCGTTCAAACACAAGCATGTGGTCGGCGAGCGGCTCAACGTCGACGACGGAGAACAGGCCCTGTTGGGCGTGCTTGCCCTGCGCGGCCCGCAATCGGTAGGTGAGCTGAAGACGCGGACCGAACGGTATGGAACCTTCTCGTCCAACGCCGAGGTCGAGCAGGCATTGACCGCCCTGGCCTCTCGCCCCGAGCCGCTGGTTCGCAACGTAGGCCGCAGATCAGGCCAAAGCCAGGACCGCTGGGTCCAGTTGATCGGGGATGCCGACGACCGTGTATCGCCAAGCAGTGGCTCCTCAAGCGGTGACTCATCGCCCGAGGAAGATGGCTATGACGGTCGGCCGGCCCCGACCATTGCGCCAATGGTGCAGCAATCAGTGGCCTCGAAGGATGGAGATGTCGTTCGCTCCGGTCTTGAGGCTTTCGAACAGCGACTCGCCCGGCTTGAAGCGCGCGTCGATGAGTTGGAGCAGCTCCTTGACTAGTCTTGCCAAACCCCGACCTCTGGCCCTTCGCGGCATCAGAAACCGAGGTCCTTTACGCCTAGCGTTGGTTCTTCTCAGCTGCTTGATCTTGATGGCTGGTTGTTCAGATGATTCTGCCGACGACCCTTCGTTCGCCGACGGGAATGGAACCGCCACCGACGACGATGGGACCGCGACCGACATAGCGTCACTGGCCGACACCGATCAGGGAGGGGACGCCGACAGCATCGACGTCGATCAGCTCGACGTCGGTGACTGCTTCAACGAGCCACCCGAGATCGCCGGCCTAGCTGACGGCAATGTTCGCACCGTTGAACAGATCGACTGCCCGCAGGAACACGACAGCGAGGTCTACTACATCGGCGTGCTCGGCGAAGGTGTTTACCCGGGAGATCAAGCGGTGGAGGATCTGGTGGTGGCGGCCTGTATCGATCAGTTCGCCGCCTTCGTCGGTGCCTCCTACGAGACATCGAATCTTGAGATCAGCTACCTCTATCCAGGTGAGACCAGCTGGGAGGAACAAGATCGAGGCTTCGTCTGCTCGGTCTTTGATCTGAACGGCAACCCGTTGCAGGGCTCGATGAATAACAGCGGATACTGAGACGTTGACACAAGGTGTGCCGCGGCGAGCCGTCGTGGTAGCCGGGGGCCAAGCCCCATCGGCCCAGGTTCTTCGACTCGCCTCGACCGACGATCTTTGGATCGCAGCCGATGGTGGCGCCAATCATGCCGTCGCTGCTGGCCGGTGGCCGGACGCGATTCTGGGCGACCTCGACTCGATTTCTCCCGACGTGCTCTCCGAGGCGCGATCCCGGGGGATTCCGGTGCACGAGTTTTCGGTCGACAAGGACAAGACCGATCTCGAACTCGCCCTCGATGCGGCTGCGGCCCACGAGGTGGAAGAAGTCTTGGTGATCGCAGCCTCTGGAGGTCGTCGCGATCATGAACTGGCGAATCTGCTTGTTCTTTGCCACGAGGAATATCGGCACCTGCTGATGCGGTGTGCGGCAGGGGACAGCTTGTACACGGTGGTGCGAGGTGGTCGGGAACTGGCTGGACGTGTTGGCGATCTCGTCTCCTTGCTCCCGCTTCTCGGTGACGCCTCCGGCGTTACTACCACCGGTCTCCGGTTCGGTCTTGTCGGTGAGACGCTCAAGGCTGCATCCAGCCGCGGTGTCAGCAACGAATTTCTCGAACCGAGGGCTCATGTCGAAGTCCGGTCTGGGATCCTGCTGGCTGTGCAACCTTTTGCGCTAGCATCCGACCGGTAGTTCTGTTCCTTGCACTGCAACCTGTAGTGTGAGCCAGCCCGCCGCAGCGAGAGCTGCATCCCCGCCGCCCTGATGACCGCCGCCACTCAGCCGATCACTTCTGTAGACCCTCCTCATTTGACGCGTGCGCGTCGCAGCTGGGTGCAACGCCTCCTGCTGTGCATGAACATTTTCTTGATCCTCGCCGCCCTCGGGGTGGCTGGGACACTGAACTACGGCTACAGCCGCGCTTCAGCGCTCAATCGGATCGCCCTCGACCGAAATCTCACGCCTGTTCCCGCTGGCGCCCAGCCGGGGAATAGAGTGCTGAACGTTCTTCTCGTCGGTTCAGACTCCTCAGCTGGTCTCGATCCAAACGATCCCATTCAGATCGGACGGAAAGGGGAGCGGTTCGGCGATGTGATCATCATCGCTCATCTCGACGAAGCCAGCGGCCAGATCGCCCTGTTGTCGCTGCCCCGCGACCTGTGGGTAACAATCGCCGGTAGTGATCGTGAGCGGAGGATCAACGCCGCCTACGACGTGGGCGGCGCGGCTGCTCTCGTCGACACGATCGAGGAGAACCTTGAGATCCCGATCAACCACTACGTGAATGTCGACTTCGCAGGCTTTCAAGGCCTCGTCTCGGCGGTGGGCTCGGTTGACGTTGTTTTCGATACGCCAGCCCGAGACTGGGATGTAACGGCCACGCCAGAGCCCCGAAGCCGAACCGGCTTCATCGTCGAATCGCCGGGCTGCCATTCACTTGGCCCTGAGCAAGCCTTGGCCTACGTCCGCTCCCGCTACTACCAAACCCAGAATGGGGCTGGCGAATGGGTGACCGATCCGACCTCAGACCTTGGCCGCATTCGGCGCCAGCAAGACTTCCTGCGCCGCCTTATGCAGACCGCCATCGATCTCGGAGTGCGCAACCCCTTCGTCCTGAAAGATCTGGTCGACACCGGGATGGAGAACGTCGTTGTTGATCAGGAACTCACCGCCCAGCTGCTGGTGGACCTGGGCACGACCTACCGATCCTTTGATCCCGATCAGCTGCTGACCTATAGCCTGCCGGTCGCCGACGGGTTGAAAGGAACCGACCAGGTATTGCTGGCCCGAGAAGAGGACGCTGAGCCCATCCTGCGAATCTTTCGAGGGTCTTCCATCGAGGATCACTCGACGGTAAGACTGACCGTGCTGACCGCCGCCGGTGACGATCCGGCGGATGGGCTGGCCGCCCAGGTGGCCGCTGTTGCCAGCGCCGCTGGATTTGAGGTCGAGTCGGGGCACGTCGCCGACAGCAAGCCGGGTGTTGTCTTACAACACGGTCCCGATGGACAGCAGGCAGCCGAGCTGGTCAGGAAAGCGTTGGAGCAGGGCAGCCTCGGTGAGACCGATGTGCGAGTAGCCCAAGTGGCCCATTTGCCGGGCAGGTCGATTCACCTACGAGTAGGAGACCTGGACCGACCGGAGCAGGCGGCCCAGGACGAATCAGCGCAGCGAAGCAATACTGCACGGGTAACCAATGATGCCATTGAACCGACCCAGGAGAATCGTCCACAGAGCACCGCGTCTACCGCAGAATCCTCTACCGTAGGGGGCGCACGTGAGACGGCGACCGCAAATGCGTCGCTACTCTCAACGTGTGATTAGGGGCAATTAGAAGTACAACGGGGTTATCGGGCCCCATTGGCGGAGCATCGGGCCGACGCCCGAGGAGGATGAAACTGTGGCCTCAATTGCAATAATCGGCACCGGATATGTTGGTCTGACGACGGGTGCGTGTTTCTCGCATCTCGGCCATGACGTGATTTGCGCTGACGTCGACGCTGACAAGATCGCTCGGCTTCAGGCTGGTGAGATCCCTATCGTAGAAAAGGGTCTCGATCGGTTGGTCGATGAAGGGATTCGCTCCGGCAAGCTGAGCTTCGTGCTCGGTGCGGCAAACGCCTCCAAAGATGCCGAGTTCCACTACCTCTGTGTGCCCACGCCTCAGGGCGATGACGGTGCCGCCGATCTCAGCTATCTGGAAGCAGCCGCAGCCGAAATTGCCTCGGTGCTTCCAAACAACAGTGTGGTCGTCAACAAATCCACCGTTCCTGTTGGCTCTACTCGAGTGGTGGCCAGGGTGCTTGGCCGATCCGACGTGGCGGTTGTTTCAAATCCGGAGTTCCTGAGGGAAGGAACCGCCGTCTCCGATTTCCTTCACCCCGATCGTGTCGTAATCGGATCAGGAGATCAGGAGGCAGCGATTCGGGTTGCCGCCCTTTACGCTCGCATCGCTGCGCCGATCATGGTCACCGACCCTGTTTCGGCTGAGACGATCAAATACGCATCGAATGCATTCCTCGCCTCCAAGCTGTCGTTCGTCAACGCCATCGCCACCCTGTGTGAAGCGGTCGGCGCCGACGTTAACGACGTCGTGCTCGGCATGGGCTACGACCCGAGAATCGGCCGAGAGTTCCTCCGGCCTGGCCCTGGTTGGGGTGGAAGTTGCTTCCCCAAAGACACTCGGGCCTTGGCCAAGATCGCTCAGGATGCAGGCTACGACTTCCACTTCCTCAACGAAGTCTTGCGGGTGAACGACGATCAATTCGATCGCACCGCCCAGAAGCTGATCGACTCGGTCGACGGGGCGGCTGAAGGCTCCCACATCGTTGCCCTCGGCCTTACCTTCAAGGCAGGAACCGACGATCTACGCGACTCGCCCTCGATCGAAGTTCTGAAGCGAGTGACCGCGGCTGGCATACGGGTCAAGGCCTACGACCCAGCAGTACTTGCCGACAACAACAGTTTGAGCCGGATCTATCCTGAGCTCGATATCGAAATCATGCCGGACCCCTATTCGGCGGCCGAGGGTGCGGCATCACTAGCCATCCTCACCGAGTGGGACGAGTTCGCCTGGCTCGATTTCGACAAGCTGGCGGAAATCATGATCGGCCGCAATATCGTCGACGCTCGTAATCTTCTCGACCCGTCGGTCCCTCGCCGACGTGGTTTCAACTACCGAGGGGTTGGTCGCTGATGTCCCGTGTCGTAGTAAGTGGTGGTGCGGGCTTCCTGGGCTCCCACATGTGTGACAAATTGCTCGATCGTGGCGACGAGGTCGTCTGTGTCGACAACCTGGTGACAGGCTCGACCGAGAACATCGAGCACCTGTTTGATAACGAGCGTTTCCGTTTCGTGCGTCACGATGTGAGCGAGCATGTCTGGATTCCTGGTGACATTGATGCGGTGATGCATCTGGCTTCGCCAGCATCGCCTGTCGACTTTGCCCGTATACCGATTCAGATCCTGAAGGTCGGCGGTATCGGTACCCACAATCTGTTGGGGTTGGCCAAAGAAAAGGGAGCGAAGTTCCTCCTCGCCTCGACGAGTGAGGTCTACGGCGATCCTCTCGTCCATCCGCAGGTTGAGACCTATTGGGGCAACGTCAATCCCATCGGTCCGCGGAGTGTCTACGACGAGGCCAAGCGGTACTCAGAGGCCATGACGATGGCCTACCATCGTCACCACGAGGTGCCGGTTCGCATCGTTCGAATTTTCAATACCTATGGTCCTCGGATGCGACCCGACGATGGCCGGGTCGTCTCGAATTTTGTGACCCAAGCTCTCCAGAACAAGCCGATCACCATGTACGGCGACGGATCACAGACTCGTAGCTTCTGCTACGTCGACGATCAGGTCGCAGGCCAGCTCGCTCTGCTCGATGGAGATCACACGGGTCCGATCAACATCGGTAACGATCACGAGTTCACGGTGAAAGAACTGGCCGAGATAGTCGTCAAGGTGACGAACAGCTCGAGCGAGTTCAGCTACGCGCCGCTTCCGCAGGACGACCCGACTCGACGTCGCCCGGATCTCACCCTCGCTCGAAGTGAGCTCGGTTGGGAGCCAAAGGTCGATCTGGAAACCGGCATCGTGCGTACCGCCGAGTTTTTCGCCAAACTGCTCGGCGTCTAGCCGGCGCCTTTAGCTCAGCGGCGTTCGTTTCGCGCCGCAGTTACAGACCTTGCAATAACCGGGCCGCTATCGACGCGCCTAGATTCCAGCAGCCGTCGAGAGCGTCCTGGTCGACGGCGCCCAAACACACGAAGGTTTCAGCTGCAGGCTTCCATCTGAGCCCGGCAACAATTCGCTCTACGGAAGACACGGCTCCGGTCGCGTCGTTGCGGCCGTGTACGTAGAGGCCAAAGGGACGGCCGACCGAAGCATCGAGACAATCTTCGTAAACCGTGTCGAAGAAGTGTTTGAGCGCCCCACTCATGTAGCCGAAATTGGTTGGGGTGCCGAGAACGTAGCCGTCGGCTCTCAGCACATCATCGGCTGTCGCTGCCAACGCCTCCCTCACGACCAGTTGTACGTCGGCGAGTTCCGGCTGGTTGATGCCGTCCAACAGGGCTGTCAACAACCTCTCGGTGGCTTCGGTGGGGGAGTGGTGCACCACCAGCAGTGTCGGACCCATCGACCCAAGCGTAGTCGTGTCGCCGGGGTGCGCTAGCGGCCGAGTTCTGCGTCTCAACGGTGAAGCATGAATGGTGCTGTTTCGCCAGCCACCAGTTGCCCTCGAAGAGCTGCCAGAATCGGTTTGGATGACCCGACCTTTCGTCGCCGCCGTGGTCGAACAGTTTTGGCACCGCCTGCCAGGGGGTACGGCCACCGCGACCGAGCGCACGCTTCATGCACTCGTCGAACGGGACGAGTTCGACATTCTTGGCCTCGCCGCTCGGCATGGCGAACACCAGCGAGTTTCCGCTCATCGGGATGGTCGCCTACCCGCTGACGTTGCCTTGCGATGCTCGGCGCTTCCCCGACCCGCCCTCTACGAGTCTTGGATTCGCTTCGGTCTTCCATCGGTTGACGGGCTGATCGGAGCCGAGGGGACCGATGCCGTGCTATGGGCTTCCAGCCTCGTCGTGCCGCCCACCCGACTACCGGTTGTTTCGACCGTCCACGATCTTGACTTCTTGGAGAATCCACAGCGATCGAGCCGGCGAGGACGTCGCTTCTTCCCTCGGATGTGGCAGGTTGCCAAACAGCGTTCCGACCATTTCGTCTGCCCGTCGCAGGTTGTGGCTGACTCGATCGTGGAAAGAGGAGTGGACGTTGAGCTGGTCGGCGTCGTGCCGTGGGGAGTAGAACCTCCGATGTGTTCGGCGCCAGATGCCGACCGGATCCGAAGCGAGCTTGGACTGCCCGAACGATTCGTGCTCTGGGTTGGACCGATCACCCCGCGAAAAAACCCAGCAGGGGCGGCGGCCGCCATGCGCTCGGTCGACTGTGATCTTGTGCTCGTCGGTCCCCCTGGAGGACAGGAGGCGGCCGCATCTGTCTTCGACGCATTGGGAGGGCGAGTCCATCGCTTGCCCTTCGTGACGAACCATTCCCTCAGCGCCCTCTACCGAACTGCGACCGCTCTGCTTTACCCGTCCTTGGCCGAAGGGTTCGGCCTGCCGGTACTGGAAGCAATGGCCCACGGAACGCCGGTTGTCACGTCGGCGGGCACCGCCACCGAAGAAGTGGCAGCCGGGGCCGCTCTCCTCGTCGACCCCCATGATCACGACGCCCTGGCTGAAGCCTTGTCGGCGGCGGTAAGGGAGTCGCCGGTACGAACCAAGCTGATCCAGGATGGTCTCGCCCGGGCCGCTCAACTGCCATGGTCGAACACGGCCAAGGGCTACGCCGAAATCTTTCGAGCAGCGACGAAGCGGCCGGTGGCGACGTGAATGCCACCTCGTTGCCTCAGCGTTTGGCCAGATCGGCGACGCCAACGGTCGGTGTCAACCTTCTGTGGCTTGTGCCCGGAGTCGTCGGCGGCTCCGAGGAATACACGATGCGCCTCCTCCTCGGACTGGCTGAGCGATCCACGATCTCGGGCTCAAAGCTGAGGGTGCGCCTCTATTGCCGCCCGGAGCTTCTCGCCTCGTACCCGGAGCTCAGTCAGCGCTATGAATGCAGGCTGGCGCCAACCACCTTCTCGGATCGGATGCCCAGCCTCGCGGCTAAGGCGGTGCGGGTTGCCCTCGAGATGAGCTGGTTGGCCCACGTGAGCCGCCGCGATGCACTCCTCCATCACGCTGGTGGTGTGGTCCCCAGCGTTCGGTCACAGCCAGCGATTGTGACTCTTCACGATCTTCAGCCACTCGAAATGCCTCAAAACTTCTCGGTGGTGAAGCGATTCTGGCTCACCCGACGGATACCTCGTTCGGTCGAGGCGGCCCGGCTCGTCATCTGCCCTAGCGAGTTCACCGCTCAATCGCTCCAGGATCGATTCGACGTTCGTCCCGCGAAGGTTTGTGTGGTGCCCCATGGCTTCGTGGCCGGACCTGCCCTAGCCCTCGGCGATGAACTCCCAGCCGCGGTGCGGGGTCGGCGCTTCCTGCTGTACCCAGCGATCGCCTATCACCACAAACGACATTGTGACGCCATCGCGATGATGTCTCGCCTCGTGGCCGATGGGGTCGACGTCGACCTCGTGCTTACCGGTGGCCCTGGTCCGTGTGACGAGCTTGTCGATCGCGAGATCGAACACGCCGGTCTGACGTCGAGGATTCATCGGTTGGGTCGGGTGCCGAGAGCTCAACTCGATTTGCTGTACGTCACGGCGGCTGCGCTTGTCTTTCCCTCGGCCTATGAGGGGTTTGGCAATCCTGTCCTCGAGGCGATGAGCGCTGGCTGTCCCGTCGTCGCCGCTCGCGCTGGCGCCCTTCCTGAGATTGTAGGAGAAGCTGGCCTCGTGGTTGACGTTGGCGATATCGACGGCATGGCATCAGCCGTGCAGGAGTTGTTGAACGACGAGGCGTTGAACGACGGGCTTCGTGAGGCGGGCTACAAGCGGGCTGCGTCCTTTTCGGTGGAGACCGCAGCCGAGGCGCTCGAATCGGCCTACCTGGCCGCCCTCGGTGTGGACCGGATCGACGAGTGCATCGCCGCTCCGATCATCCAGGAGGAAAATGCACAGTAACAAAATGCACAGTAAGAGGTCGAGCAGTAGAAGATCGAGCAGTAGAAGATCGAGCAGCACCGCACAGGGGAGCAACACGTTGTCTGATGGATCTGCCCCCGAGGTGGTCAACACGTTGGCGGCCTCTGCGCCGCCCCCTCGGCTGTTGTCGATCTTGCTGTTCTGTCCCCACTTTCACCCTGACCTGCAGGCAGCTACCGGCGAGGTGATGACGCAGCTCGTGCATGGGTTGGCGGATCGCGGTCACCGGATCACGGTGGTCACGGCCTTGCCCTGGTATCGGCATCACGATGTCGAACCGGAATGGCGAGGGCGACCGTGGCGGCGGGAATCGACGAGCTGGGGCCAAATCATTCGGGCCTGGCCCTTTCCGACTGACAAGTCTGACATCATGGCCCGGGCCGCTGGCTTTGCCGGCCAGACAGCGCTGGCGTCGGCGCTCGGGATGATGGCAGGGCGGCACGACGTCGTCATGGGCATGTCACCGCCGATCTTTTTCGGTGACGCCGCCTGGTTGGCTGCTCGCCGTAGTCGTGCCCCGCTCGTGTTCAACACCCAAGACATCTTTCCCGACGTCGCCGTCGGTCTCGGAGCGCTCAACAGCCGACGCGTTATCGAGCTTGCCCGGCGACACGAGCGATCGATCTACCGACGGGCCAATGCCGTCACCGTACTGTCCGATGACCAGGCCGACAATGTGAGAGCGAAGGTCGTCGATCCATCAAAGATCCATATCATCCAGAACTTCGCCGACACCGAACGGATTGTCCCCTCAGAGCGCGAGAACTGGTACCGGCACAAGCATGGTCTCAACGACAAGACGGTCGTTATGTATTCAGGAAACGTTGGCTTGTCGCAGTCGTTTGACCTGATCCGAGCGGCTGCAGAGCGATGGAGGGGAGACCCGAGCATCGTCTTTGTTATAAACGGCGAGGGAGCGGCCCGGCCCGATGTCGATGCCTGGGCTGCTGATCTAGCCAACGTGGTCGTTGTCGACTTCTCGCCCCGGGATCTCGTGGCCGACGTTTTAGCCGCCGCCGATCTGCATCTTGTTTTGTTGAAGTCAGGGCTGGCGCGAGCGAGTACGCCGTCCAAGCTTTATTCCATCCTGGCCGCAGGCCGGCCGGTGTTGGCCAGCGTCGATGAGGGCAGCGAGGTGTGCACGGTGATCGCACGAGCACAGGCCGGGCTTTCGGTCCGGCCGGAGGACGAGAGTGTCTTCTGTGCCGCCCTCGACGATCTCCTGGCCGATGGGGCATCGTCTCTCCAGGCCATGGGTGCTCGAGGGCGTCGATACGCCGAACAAGGCCTATCACCGGAGGCGCAGGCTCTCGCCTACGAGTCCTTGTTTCTCGATCTTGTAGGTTAACCTCACGCCTTGACGCTTAATGCCGATTGAGAACCAGACGCCACCACGCCGAGTGGGTAAACCGTGACCTCACAGGGTTGATGCATCGACGCTGACGGGGCTGCATGGTGAGTACTGCCCAACGGTCCGGGTCGGACCAGGACGATTCACCCGGTGGTGTTTGCCCAAATCGTTGATGTAATAAGAACTCTGGTAACTACAAGGATGTAGGACGAGAAACATGACACCACCTGTCGGAAAACCTGTCGGAATCATTCTCAGTGGCTATTTCAGCCCGCTCCATGTCGGCCACCTCGACATGATCGAGCAGGCAGCTGAACAAGCTGACACGGTCATCGTCGTCGTTAACAACAACGAGCAGCAGATCGCCAAGAAAGGCAAGCTGATCATCGAAGAAGCCGACCGCCTCCGCGTGGTTAAGGCGCTTCGAGCGGTCGATGATGCCTTTGTTGCTGTCGACAAAGACCGAACCGTCTGCGAATCGCTTCGCCTGATAGCTGAACGCTACAGCGGCCACGATCTGATCTTCGCCAACGGTGGCGATCGTCAGTCGGGAGCGGTTGTTCCTGAGACTCCGGTCTGTGACGAGTTTGGGATCAAAATGGTCTTCGATATGGGTGGTTCGGAGAAGGCCGATTCCAGCACCCGCATCAATATGGAACTTGGCCTGGAGACCGAAGCCTCGGCCCTCCCAAGCGTCAGTAGCTGATCGAACGGACGCTGCCGTCGGTTCTGGCTACAGGCTGTAGGCCCGCGACCAGTCGATGATGGCGTTGCCTTCCTCGGCCGAACGTTCGAGATCGACGCGGCCTTCGAGCCGCCATCCGTTGATGTTGTCGGGATCGAGCAGCGTCTGGGTGGCCAGCCCGGTCGATCGGTCGTAGTTGAACCACTGTCGAGAGCGAGCTTCGGCATCGATGCCGATGTGGTCGAACTCAGCCCAGTAGTCCTCAAGAGCGGCCTTGGCCGATTCGATCACGTCTTCGTCGTCTGACTGGGGAAGTCGAAAATAACGTTTGGCCGCAACCATCTCGACCCATCGGAACATCTCGTTTCGAACCATCACGCCGAAGGCCCGATGGTTCGACGTCACGTCGGCCGGGTCGACCGACGACGGTCGAACATCGACGTTGTCTGCCTGATCAACGCTCGTCAGCTGTTCCCACTCGTCGATGAGGCTGGAGTCGACCTGGCGAACCACCTCACCCAACCACTCGATCACGTCGCCAACCTCATCGGATTTCGTGTCGGCTGGCACGTTCTGGATGAGCGCCTTGTAAACGTCGGACAGGTAACGCAGGAGAACGCCCTCGGACCTTTTCAGGCCGTAGTGGTTGATGTACTCCTTGAACGTCATAGCCCGCTCGAACAGTTCGCGTGCGATGGCCTTCGGCTTCACGTTGTCGGCACCGACCCAGGGGTGTTGGGTGCGGAACCGGTCGAAGCTCCCGTAGATACGGTCCTTCTCCGGCTTTGGCGCCTCGACCTCGGAGAGTCGCTCCATCCGCTCTTCGTACTCAACGCCCTCGGACTTCATGGTCGCCATCAGCTCGTCCTTGGCCTTGTTGAGCTGAGAGGCCATAATCACCCCGGGCGATTCGAGCACCGACTCGATCGTGCTGAGTACCGATAGGGCGTAGCCGGGCTCATCGGGATCGAGTTCGTCGATTGCCTCGATGGCCCAGAGAGACAAGGGCTGGTGGAGCGCAAACTCGTCCTGCAGATCGAAGTTGACCCGAACAAGTCGTCCTTGGGGGTCGGGCTCGTCGAGCCGCTCCAAGAGCTCGGCATCGAGCAACGACCGATACATCGAGATGGCCCGCCGCTGATGTCCTCGCTGGCGACGCTTGGTCTCATGATTGGTTTCAAGGAGGGTCTTGAACGCAGCGCAGCCGTCGCCGGGCCGATCGAGCATGGTGAGCACCATCTGGTGATTGACTCGGAAGGACGAGGTGAGCGGCTCCGGCTGACCATTGACGAGCTTGTTGAAGACATCCACGTTCCAATGGGCATAGCCCCGCTCGGGAGGCTTCTTCTTCACGACCTTTTTCTTCTTGCCGCTGCTGGCCGCCACCGCAGCCTTTTGCTGGGCGATTTCGTTCTCAACGACATGGGGCGGGGATTGCACCCATACATCGCCAGCATCATCGAACCCTTTTCGTCCGGCTCGGCCTGCGATTTGCTGGAACTCACGGTTCGAGAGAATGCGGGTCTTGGTGCCGTCGTATTTGCAAAGCTGGGTGAAGAGCACCGAACGAATAGGAACGTTGACCCCGACTCCGAGCGTGTCGGTACCGCAAATGATCTTCAGCAGTCCGTCTTGGGCCAGCTTCTCGACGAGTAGACGGTACTTCGGTAGGAGACCGGCATGATGCACGCCGATGCCGCCGGTGATGTAGCGTCTCAGCTCCTTGCCGATCGGGGTGTCGAAGCGGAAACCGCCGAGAGCGTTTTTTACCGCCTCCTTCTCCTCCTTGTTCAGGGGATCGATGGAGAGGTAGCCCTGGGCTGCTTCGGTCGCTTCCCGCTGGGTGAAATGGACCAGATAGATCGGCGCTTTCTCCGCCTCCAACAAATCGGACACGGACTGATGGAGCGTGGTCTCCCGATACTCGAAGTTGAGCGGTACCGGACGTTGCGTCGAGGCGACGAGCACCGTCTCTCGTCCTGTGCGCTCGGTCAAGTCCTTCACGAAGAAGTCGGTGTCGCCCAACGTGGCCGAAAGCAGAAGAAACTGGCAGTGGGGGAGTTCGAGCAGGGGAACCTGCCAGGCCCAACCACGCTGAGGGTCGGCGTAGTAATGGAATTCGTCGGCGATCACCACGTCGACCTCAGAAAACGCACCGTCGCGGAGTGCCCAGTTAGCCAGGATCTCAGCGGTACAACAGATGATCGGGGCGTCGGGGTTGATCGCGGCGTCTCCGGTGACCATCCCAACGCGCTCATCGCCGAAATCGCGTCTCAGAGCGAAGAACTTTTCCGAGACCAAAGCCTTGATGGGGGCGGTGTAGACGCTGCGTCGATCGGCGGCCAGGGCGGCGAAGTGGGCGGCGGCCGCCACCAACGACTTGCCAGAACCGGTCGGTGTCTTCAGGATTACGTTGTTGCCGGCGAGAAGTTCGAGGATTGCCTCCTCTTGCGCTGGGTAGAGATCGAGACCCTGTTCAGCAGCAAAGTCGACGAACCCATCGAGAAGGGCGTCCGGATCCGGTGCTGGTGGAAGATAGGCGACGAGGCCAGGACGATCGGGATCGGACGACATAGGGCCTGAGCCTAGCCCTTCCAGCCCGGTGTCTTGGCCCGAGGTCTTGTCTAGCGGAAGAGGTCCTCGCTCGGATGACGCACGACATCCTCGACGACAGACCCGCTTCCAAACCAGGCAGGGTCGACGCCCCGGATCACGGCTACGGCTACGCCGGTCGATTTACCGCGGACCAGTTCGGCCGCTCCAGCCAATTCGTCGACGATGCAGACCTCGGTCACATGCAACTCTCGGCCGACGGCGTCGTCGGTGCCCCGTAGATCCAGAATCGGCTTAATGCCAGCGCAACCGAGGGCTATATCGGTCAACCCTCGCCGCCACGGACGCCCGAAGGTGTCGGCCACGATGACGGCCACGGAGACCCCTAGCTGCCCCTTTATGGCGTCGCGAATACGTCGGGCCGAACGGTCGGAGTCTTCGGGGAGAAGGGCCGCGATGTCGGGTGCAACGTTTGATCGATCAATCCCCGAATTGGCGCATACGTAGCCGTGTTTGGTCTCGGTGATGATGAGGTCTCCTCGGCGCCGCAGTACACGGCGCGCCTCATCGAGCACGAGGGGTTTATGGGCTAACGGATCGTCGGGATCGACGGTGACCAAGCGCCCTTCGGCCTTGGATACCACCTTCTGGCTCACGACGAGCACGTCGCCTTCCAACAGGCCGCATGCTTGGGTCACACCGTTTGCGATCAGGTTTGAGAGATCGTCTCCCGGATTGATTTCGGGTATCCCGGGGACCGGAATGATCTGTAGGGAGGGTGGGATTGGCGTGCTCATGAGGCGGCCTCTTCGGAACATGGCAAGGCGAGAATGAAATCGGCGAGTGCAGAGGACCGTTCAACGGTCGACATGATGGTGTCGGTGATGGCCGGTCGCACGCCGAGCGCCTCGACCGCTGCCGCATCGTCGGCGTCGATCGTATCGAGGACGAGAGTTCCCGCCACCTCTTGGTACCAGGAGGCCACCCCAGCCGAGCTAGCCGTCCCGCCGAGTTCCTTCATGAGCCGATCGGCCGGACCCTTTAGGGCCTTGCCTCCAATGATAGGCGACACCGCAATCACCTGACGTCGACGCCTTTGCAGCAGATCTCTGACACCGGGCACCGCTAACACCGGGTCGACCGACACCACAGGGTTGGACGGGGCGATGATGATTCGCTCTGCGTTCTCCAACCAGTCGAGCACCCCGGGAGCTGGTTGCGAGGTTGGCGCCCCTTCGAAGCGAACAGCGGTGGCCGCTACATCGTGAGCGTGGCGCACGAAGTACTCCTGAAAGCCGATGTCTCCGTGCTGGTCGGTGGTCATCACGGTGCGCAACCGATCGTTGGTCACCGGCAGGAGTGAGAATTCGAGACCCCAAGCAGTGGCGATCGCAGCGGACACAACCGACAGAGAGTCACCGTTTTGTAGTCGCTGGGTGCGATAGAGATGGGTACCGAGGTCTTGATCGCCGAGGCTGAACCAGTCGTCGCCCCCATAGCGGCCGAGCATTTCCATCGCCTTCCAGGTTTCGCCTTCGAGGCCCCAGCCCCGCTCCTCACTCACCGCACCGGCCAGGGTGTAGGTGATAGTGTCGAGGTCGGGCGAAACATGAAGCCCGTGGAGTTCAACGTCGTCGCCGACGTTGACGATGGCCGCCAGGTCTCTGCCCGGCACAACCTGGACCAAACCGGACAGGAGGCGGGCCGCGCCAACCCCTCCGCAAATCACCGCTGTTTTTGTCACCGTCTAAGTCAACAGGCGTTTCTGGCTCGCCACCAACTCCATGTCGGCATCGATCATCATCGCCACCAATTCGGAGAAGGAGGTTCGGGGCTTCCAACCGAGCTGTTGCCGAGCTTGGCTTGGGTCTCCGATGAGCAACTCAACTTCTGCCGGACGCATGAACTTTTCGTCCTGAACGACCCACTCTCGCCAGTCGAGATCGACACGGCTGAAGGCCAGCTCACAGAACTCTTGGACCGAATGTGTTTCTCCAGTGGCGATAACAAAGTCTTTGGGCTCATCCTGTTGCAGCATGAGCCACATCGCCTCGACATAGTCGCCAGCGAAGCCCCAGTCACGTTGGGGATCGAGGTCTCCAAGGCGAAGCTCGGTCGCCAAACCCTGCTTGATCCTGGCCACGTTGTAGGTGATCTTGCGAGTCACAAACTCAAGCCCCCGCCGGGGACTCTCGTGGTTGAACAAGATGCCGCTCGTGGCGTGCATGTCGTAGCTCTCACGGTAGTTGACCGTGATCCAGTGGCCGTAGAGCTTGGCCACGCCATACGGGCTTCGAGGATAAAAGGGTGTGTCCTCGTTCTGGGGAACCTCGACGACCTTGCCGAACATCTCCGACGACGAGGCCTGGTAGAAGCGAGCTTCAGGATTTACTTCCCGCACGGCGTTGAGGATTCGGGTGACGCCGAGCGCCGTTGTTTCCCCGGTGAGAACCGCCTGGTGCCAGGAGGTTTGTACGAACGATTGAGCGGCGAGGTTGTAGACCTCGGCTGGCTGATGGTTCTGCATCACCGTTCGGAGCGACTGCTCGTCGAGCAGATCGCCCTGCACGATTTCGATGTCGTCCTGGATGTGGGCGATGCGTTCGAAATTGATGGTGCTGGATCGGCGCACCATGCCCACGACGTCGTATCCCTTTTCGAGCAGCAGCTCGGCGAGATACGAACCATCTTGACCGGTGAGTCCGGTGATAAGAGCGCGTTTGGTCATCGGTTCCTTACTGGGGCGGCTTGTGCGTATCGGTTCGTCATCGGTCGACGGAGCCCGTTGGTGTGGCCGCGGTGGTCAGCGGCATCTGGTGGCGGGTCCACCAGGGTCGGCGTCTTCGTTGCAAGCGTAGTCGAGGCGACCCCTTGGTGTGATCCATCGCCCTAGCCTTGCGACCCTCTGGGCTCGGTGGCGTCGATTCGGCTGCGAGCTTCGGTCAAAACATCGTCGAGCGTCGTGTCCAGCTCGAACTCGGGCCGCCAACCGGTTGCCGTCGCCAGCTTGTCGTAGCTGCCGCGCAGGTCAGGAAGGTCGACGGGGCGAAGACGGCTCGGATCGATTGATCCCGTAATCTGCACGGTGGCTCGGGCGGCAAGTTGGTCGAAGATCGTCTGCATCGGGACACTCCTGCCCGAGCAGATGTTGAACGTCTCGCCATGGACTGTCGCCGGGTCGGCCGTTGCTAGGAGACGGTAGGCCCGCACCACATCGCGAACATCGGTCACATCGCGTCGGGGAGAAAGATCGCCATGGCTGACCGCGCCGCCACCGGAGCGTTCAAGCTCGGCCATCTGGTTGGCGAAGGCTGGTACGGCGAACCGAAGGCTCTGCCCCGGACCGAGATGATTGAAGGGTCGGGCGATAATGGCGCCTACCGAGAAGGCGTCCCAATAGTGGCGAGCCAGGATTTCTGCCGCCTGCTTGCTGGTTCCGTAGGGTGACCGAGGTTGCATCGGCGCGTCCTCCTCGAGGGGGAGAAGATCGGTAGAGACCTGGCCGTAGACGTCAGCGCTGGAGATGACGACGACGGTCTCGACCTCGGCTAGCCGCGCTGCCTCCAGGACGTTGGTCGTTCCGAGGATATTGATCTCAAACGTCTGACGGGGGGCATTCCAAGACCCGCCGACGTCGCTCCATCCAGCGAGGTGGTACACCACGTCGGGACGAATCTCTTCGAACTGCTTGGCCCAACGGTCGCCGTCGCGCAGATCGGGCCCATTGTTGAGATCGAGAGCGGTCAGTTCGTCGCCGCAGGCGCGGAGATGGGCCGCTAGGTGAGGGCCGACGAATCCGCCGGCGCCGGTGATCAAGGCTCTCATGCAGTCACGATGCTAACGTTCAGGCCGCCCGTATTCGGGTGATGGTCGGACTTCGAGCGGCGGGGATGTTGGCTAGGGCCTCTAGTGATGCGCGAGTGACCCGATCAGAGAGTAGCATTCGAGATTCGTGAGCGAGATCCCTCTATCCACCATGCCAGACGCGGGAGATTCGACCGATGTGGTCGACGCTCCGGCTGTCGTGGCGGTGGTTGTCGCCAACAATCCCGGCGACTACTTCGCCGAAGCGCTTCTGTCGCTGGCCAATCAGGACTATGAGAATCTCTCGGTTCTGGTAATCGACGCTGGCAGCGACGAACCCATTGCCGACCGTGTGGCCGAGGTACTGCCTGAGGCGTACCTCCATCGCCTGGCTGGAGAGCCGGGCTGGAGCGTGGCCGCCAATCAGGCAATGGAGCTGGTGTCCGGTTCGCCCTTTCTCCTGCTGTGTCACGACGACGTAGCTCTAGAGCCGACCTGTGTTTCGGCCTTGATGAAGGAGCTGTACCGGAATAATGGAGGTATCGCCGGGCCGAAGCTCGTCTCCTGGGAACGTGAGGATCGCCTGACGCAGATCGGGATGGGTTCCGATCGGTTCGGCGTCATGGTAGATCAGGTTGAACGGGGCGAATTCGATCAGGACCAGTACGACGCCGTTCGCGACGTTTTTGTCATTCCGGGCGGCGTGCAGCTGGTGCGAGCAGATCTTTTTACCGCTCTCGGTGGGTTCGATCCCATGATCAGCCTTCTCGGAGAAGATCTCGATCTGTGTTGGCGGGCTCACGCAGCCGGTGCCCGGGTCCTCGTGGTACCCGATGCCAAGGCCCGACATCTCGAGAACATGGAAAATCGCATGCCGGTTCGCATGCGGCGCCGCCTGCTGACCCGCCATCGTTTGCGTACCGTGCTTACCACCGCCGAGCGCCGAAGCATGTTCACGACCGTGCCGTTGGCTTTCATGCTGATTCTGCTCGAGAGCTTGTACTCCTTGGTGGCTGGTCGCCGTTCCCAGGCCCGAGATGTCTTGAGTGCCATTCCGTGGAACCTCACCCGCCTCGACGACGTTCGAAGGAATCGGCAGAATCTAAAAAAGATCCGTTCGTTCAGCGATTCAGAAGTCGCCCGGCTCCAGGTTGGTGGCTCGGCCCGCATCTCGAACTTCTCCCGTGGCCAAGTCAGCGCTGGCCAGGATCGTATCGAGGGCATGGTCGGCTCGGTCCGATCATCGTTTGCCGGAGAGAAAACGTCGAATGTTCGCGACGCCACGGTGCTGGGATTCCTCCTGGCCGTGATGCTCGTTTTCGGCAGCCGCCACCTCTTGACGAGGGGCGTTGCACCCGTAGGCCAAATGCCCGACATTCCCGACGGCATGACACTGCTCAACGAGTGGATGAGTGGCTGGCGTAGTTCGGGGACCGGGGGACCGGGCAATGCGCCGTCCGCCCTGCCACTCTTCGCCCTCGGTCGTGCCTTTTTCTTCTGGGGTTCTGGCGTGTTCGACACGCTGGTCTCTATGGGCGCCGTGTTCTTCGGGCCCATCGCCGTCTACCGATCGTTGCGCCCGCTTGGGAGTTCACGGGCCTCGATGCTGGCCGCGATCGCCTATGCCTGCAATCCACTGGTCCTGAGCTCGTTCTCGGCTGGGCGATGGGAATCGCTCGTGGTTTGGGCGGCCGCTCCCTATCTGCTGGTTTCTTTACTCAAAGTTCTCGCCGTTGCGCCTTTCGGTTCGGAACGGGGCTTGTCGGGGCCTGGCATCATTGACCGCAACGCGCCGGTGCGCCTCATTCGATTTGCCTTCCTCGTTGCGGTGGTGGCCTCCTTTGCGCCCTCCGTCGTCCCGCTAGCCGTTATTGCCGCTCTGGTAGCTTTCGCTGTTTCGGCCACCTTTGGTTACGGCATGCTTAAAGAGCTTCTGCTGGCCGCAGTTCTCGCCGTTGTCGGCGCCATCACACTCCACGCTCCGTGGAGCTGGGATTTCTTCCGCGGCCCCTCATGGGACTGGGTCGTCGGGCCGCCATCTCCCGAGGCCAGCGTTGATTCGCTCCAGGATCTACTCCAATTCTCGCCTGGTGCACCCGACGTTCCGGGTCTGCTCGTCTTCGGGTTGCTCCTAGCCGCTGGTGTCAGCCTCGCCGTCGCCCGCAAGGATCTGTTTCCGTTCGCCGTCTTCGGGTGGGCTTCCGCTGTCGTGTTCTGGTTGATTCCGTGGGCCGACCGTCGGGGCTGGATTCCGTTTGGTGTACCGACTGCTGAATCGCTGCTGGCCTTCTCGGCCGCCGGTCTCGCTCTATCTGTCGCTGTCGGTGTTCGTTCCTTCGAGACCCGGCGCGAGGAGTCACCGATTCCGGCTCGTTTCTTCCGGCCCGCGGCTGCTCTTGGTTCCATCGGGCTCATCGGACTGGTCGTTGTCGGGATGAGTTCAACGGTCAGCGGTACCTGGGAAGCGCCAACACAAAGCTTTACAAACTCGACCGAGTTCTTGCTCGATCGTCAGTACGAAGCTGCCGACATCGCTGGAGACGCTGGACGTGTGCTCTGGATTGGCGATCCGAGCGTCATGACTCTAGACCCTGCCTTCACCCAATCGGGGGTTAGTTACGCTGTCTACGATGGCGGTCGAGCGCCGGTTCAGGGTCGCTGGCAGCCAGTCCCCGTCGGCCACACCGATGCGATCGGTCGACAGCTCGACCTTGCGAGCGGTGGTGAGGTCGTTCGACTCGGTCGCCTGCTCGCTCCCTACGGCGTCGACCTCGTCGTCGTTGTCGACCAGCTTGCCCCGTCACCCTATGACGGTCCGTCGATTGCCCCCGACGCGGCGATGGTGCGTGGCCTGTCCCAGCAATTAGACCTCGAACGGGTTCCAGGGGTTCCCGATCTGATCGTGTATCGGAATGCTGCTTCTGGTGGGCCAGCCCCTCTACTCGCCAGCAGTGAGCAGGCTCAAGCGTCGTCGACCGCCGCCCTGCTGGATCTCGACCTTTCCTCGGGTTCTGCCGAGGTTCGGTACGAGGCACCCGGGAGGTGGCGGGTTGAGATCCCTCAAGAGCGAGCGGTGCTCCTACCCGTGCCGGTGGAAGGTCTTAGCGTTACCGAGGCTCGCGACGAGGTGGTAAGCGGAATAGGCGGACTGGCCGTTCTTCCGTCGGGCGACGAGGGCTCAGCGGTCATCGAATACACCGCTCGATGGAGGCGACGAGCCGCCATCATCGGTCAGATGCTCCTGGTCTCGGTGGGCGCCTTGCTCGGTCAGACTCGCCGTGAAGAGGTGTTCGTATGATGCGCGGAGCGATTATCTTTGTCATGCTTGGTCTGCTCGGGGCAGCTTTTGCCTATGACCGTGTCTCTCCCATGCCGCTCGGTGGACCAACCGTTGAGCTGGAGTCTGTCTCGGCCAACCCGGCGGTACGTGACCCGGCCCGAATCGACGCAGCCTGGTTCTGTCCCGTCGGATCGAGCAGCGTCACCGGATTCGCTGATCACCAGGTCGACATTGCCAACTTGGCCGACGAACCAGCGGTGGCCTTCATCAACTTCTTGACGTCTGAGGGGCGTGGCCCGGGTACTCGGATCGAACTCAAGCCGTTCACCGTCGAACATGTCGTCGTTTCCGACTACCAGGTCAACGACGTGGCCGGAGCGGTCGTCGAGGTGATCGGTGGTCAAGGTGTTGTCGGTCATACGGTTACGACCAGCCAGGGCAAGGCCGAAGGGCCGTGCGCAACCGAAGTCTCCAATGAGTGGTATTTCGCCAATGGTCGCACCCAAGCCGACTCCGAGCAGTACCTAGCACTCATGAATCCTTTCCCCGAGGCGGCTGTCTACGACCTTGAGGTCACTAGCCAGACGCGTCCGCGGTCTCGCCCTGGCCAGTTTGTGCCACCACGCTCGGTGAAAATTGTTCGTATCGATGAGTTTCTGACCCGCGACGAACACACGGCGACGAAGATTCGAGCTCAACAGGGTCGTCTTGTCGTCGAGCGGCTTCAGCTTGTCGACGGATCGATGGGGCCGACAGGGGCTAGCTTGCAGCTCGGTGTGACCGAGCCATCCGACTCCTGGTTTTTCACCGCTGGGCGCGTCTTCGCCGACTCGGAGAACACGCTGACCATCTATAACCCAGCGCCAACCGGTCTTGAGACTCTCCGCGACGCGGGGGATGTCGGTGCTGACAATGTCGACGACGCCTTCGATCTCGACCAGCAGAACACCGCTGCGGTGCAGGTGGAGTTGTGGCCGACCAACCCCACAGATCGCTCCCTCTATGGAACGACAACTATTGAACGCGAACTCCGGCCCGGCGGCATCGAAGTGATCGATCTCGTGGCCCAGGCCGAGCGTTTCGGTTTCCCGATGCCTTTCGAGCTGTCGGCCAGGGTGACGTCATCACCGGATCTGCCTGTCGTCGCTGAACGCTGGCAAGCAGGTCTCCGCTTCGATAGCGCAATTCGTCTCGACGACCTGCTCGACGATTCCGAGGACGAAGAGCCGGCCGAAGGGGAAGACGCGGAGAACGCGGAGAACGCGGAGAACGCAGAGAACGCAGCGAATCCTGAAGGCGAAGAACCCGCCGTGGAGGGGGAGGAGCCGGCCGAAGGGGAAGAGGGCGACTTCAATGTGCCGACGATCGACCCCGGCGCTGAGCTGCTACCCCAACCACTACCGAAGGTCGGCCTCGCTACCAGCAACGGCAATGAGGTCCTGTCGACCCGATGGCTGATCCCCTGGATAACGATCGAGGGCGATTCGACCCTGATCTCTGTGTTGGCGTTAGAGGAATCGACGGTCGAAGTACGAATCTCGGTCAACGGAACAGTGGTCGGACCGCAGCGGGCCACCGTGCCAGCCAACGGTCGTGCGATCATCCCGCTCGCTCTACCGGCTGGAGCGCTCGAAGGAGCAGCGGTTGAGATCGTCGCCGACAACCCCATAACCGTCGAGGGGGTCGTGGTGACCGAAACCTCCTACGACGTGGTGCCAGCGATCCCTACCATCAGCTAGTGAGTTTGGTGGCGGTTCTTGTGGCGATCGATGCTGGTGTGGCAATGCGGCTGGCGGTCATGGCTGTGCTGGCCCTTCTGGCGGTCGGGGTGGCATTCACCCTTCAACGTCGCCGCCCAGACCCTCCAACCGCGCCGAGCTATCGAGCACCGAATCAGCTTGATCGCCAAGACTTCGTCGAGCCGGGACATCCCATCCTGGCCGCTGTCTTCGCATCGACCACCTGCAACACGTGCCCGGAGGTTTGGCGGGTTGTGGAGCCCATGGCTTCAGAGCTTGTGGCAGTAGAGCGAATAGATGTTGAGGACCGGTCGGATCTTCACAAGCGGTACAGAATCGACGGTGTACCGACGACGATTCTCGCCAATGCCGAGGGCGTCGTCGTTCAGGCCTTCTTTGGTCCAGTTCCGGCCGGAGAGATCGACGTCGCCATCACCGCAATGCGCGAACACCTCGATCGCTAGAGGCCCGACGCAGAAACGCCCGAGCCGTAGGCCCGGGCGCATCCAACATGGTGTGATCGGTGGCTGGCTAGCTGTCGATGCTCCCGGGTACTGCCGGAGCGTCGATGCCGTCAGGGGTCTTGGGCGTGGCGAGCGATGCAGCCGGCACACTGCCTGCGGCCTCGATCAGACGATCGACTTCAGCACCGCTCAACGTCTCGTGCTCGAGAAGGTTGCGGGCGATGAGGTTGAGAGCGGACCGGTTGACGGTCAGCATCTCGCGGCAACGGTCTTCCTGGGTGGTCAGAACTCGCTGCGTTTCCTCGTCGATTAGCCGGGCGATGTCCTCGGAGTACTCCTTGGACTGCATCATGTCGTCACCGAGAAAGACAGGTCCGCTGCCGCCGAAGGCCATGGGCCCGATCTTCTCCGACATGCCCCACTCTGAAACCATGCGGCGAGCCAGTGAGGTCGCCTTCTGCAGATCGTCGGCTGCGCCCGAGGAGGCGACACCGAAGACGACGTCCTCAGCGTTACGACCGCCGAGCATCATCACGATCATGTTGAGAGCGTGGGAACGGCGCAGCGAGTGACGATCTTCCTCAGGAAGCGTCATCGTGACGCCGAGCGCCATGCCGGTGGGAATGATTGTGACCTTGTGGAGTGGGTCGTAGCCGGGCAGCAGGGCGGCACACAGAGCGTGTCCTGCCTCGTGGTAGGCGGTCATCTCTCGCTCTTCTTCGGACATGACGAGCGAGTCTCGTTTCACGCCCATCAAGACTCGGTCGCGAGCCATGTCGAAATGGCTGGCATGGACCTTGTCTTCGCCGCCTCGTACTGCATACAGGGCTGCTTCATTGACAAGGTTGGCCAGGTCTGCACCCGACATGCCGGGCGTGCCGCGGGCGATGAGACTGACGTCTACGTCTTCGGCCATCTTCTTGTGCTTGATATGAACGGCCAGAATTTCCTTGCGGTCGTCCAGCTCGGGGAGCGGAACCACGACCTGACGGTCGAATCGCCCCGGTCGCAAGAGAGCCGGGTCGAGAATGTCGGGCCGGTTGGTGGCCGCGATCATGACGATGCCCTCGGTGGCCTCGAAGCCATCCATCTCCGACAACATCTGGTTGAGCGTTTGCTCTCGTTCGTCGTGCCCACCGCCGAGTCCGGCACCGCGCTTACGGCCGATCGAATCGATTTCGTCGACGAAGATGATGGCCTTACCCATCTTGCGGGCTTCGTTGAAAAGGTCGCGGACACGGCTTGCGCCGACGCCGACGAACATCTCCATGAAATCTGAGCCGGTGACGGAAAGGAACGGTACGCCTGCCTCGCCAGCAACGGCCCTGGCGATCAAGGTCTTGCCGGTTCCGGGAGGTCCGACGAGAAGGACACCCTTTGGAATGCGAGCACCGATCTCGGAGAACTTGCCAGGGTTCTTCAGGAAGTCGACGACCTCGGTGACCTCTTTCTTGACCGACGCATAGCCGGCCACGTCGGCAAAGGTTGTTCCCGGCCGTTCAGAGGAGTAATGCTTGGCCCGACTCCGCCCAATCGACATGATGCCGCCCATTTGAGACTGCTGTCGCTTGGCCATCCACCAGAAGAATCCGAGGATGAACAGGAAGGGCAGCAGGATGGGAAGCATCGACAGGAAGATGTTCGTCGTTGGGGTGACAAACTCGTAGTCGACGCCGTTGCTATCGAAGAAGGCGAGATCCTTCTCGGAGAGCTCGCGGGGTCCGGTGGTGACGACCTCGGCCCCTTCGCCGTCTTTGGCCGTGATCCGGAAGGTGGTGTTGTCGAACTCGAACTCGTTGATTCGATCGTCTGCCACCTCTTCGAGGAACTCGCTGTATGTGAGCGGTTCCGTTTGCTCGGTGTTCATGTTGGTGGCCAGGGCCAGCAGCACGATCAGAATGCCGACGATCACCCACGCCGACCAGCGCGGCCAGCCCGCATCGGGGCGGCCAGGAACACGCGGGTTGCGGCCAGCGGGTGGGGGTGGGGGGTTGGAGCCTTGCGAACTCATGTAATCAGCCTAATTGTCTGGTTGTCATATACCGCAAGCCGAATCGAAACCATAGAGCTATCAATCGGACCTAGGTCCTCGATTGTGAGTAGCGGCTCGAGCGCCAGCCAATGTTGAGGGCTGAGGTCGTTCCTGGAACGGTACGTGCTTGCCATGGGTGTCCCCCTTTCTAGTCGCAGACCTGAAAGTCCACGTAAAACAACGGGCTCTGGTCGATGCAGCACCATTCATGTCTTCCGAAATGCTCGACACGGCGCTAGGGTGACGTTTGAGTCTGGAAGCCCTTTGGAAATCACACTGGGGCAGATGCTGGGCGGTCACCGGCAAGTTCGGTGGCCGCCTTCAGCACTTTTAGGGACAGCTTGGCTGGCGTGGCATAGCTGGTCGATGCTTGGCCGACGCTAGGATCCGAGTTTTGCTGGGCCAGCCGAGGATTCCGCAATGACGCTTGAATATCGATCGGATGATGCGGACGGAGATTTCGCCACATCCTCCTCTGGTAGCGATGCTGACGAGATAATCGCCAGCGCTTCGTCGTTGGGTGGTCTCTCGGTCGATCGTTTTCGATCGAATCGATTTTTGCGCCGCGCTGCAGGTTGGCCGGTCGGTCCGCCGGAGGTGAGCTGGGGTCTCGGTGCCGCGGTTGGGTGCTTCCTCTTCGCCCAGCTTCTCGGCGGTCTTTGGGCCGGTGCGGTACGTCCGGCCACGGCGCTGACATCGACGGAAACGCCGCTCTGGTATCTGCCATTGCAGACCGCTGGTCTCTGGTTCGCCTATCTCGGTGGCGCGGCCGTGGTCAGTAGCCAACTCGGTCGCGGCTTTCGACGAGACTTCGAATGGCGCGCTTCGTTTGGCGAGTACGCATTGGCTGCTGTCGTTGGCGTCGGTGCCCAGTTGCTCGCAATCCCTGCGCTCTACTTGGTCATCGGGGACCTGCTCGAAGGCGATCCTGAAAAGCTGGCGCGGGAGCTGATTGGACGAGCCGATACACCCGTCGAGCTGGTGGCGCTTGTCGTAGCGGTTGTTGTGATGGCGCCCCTGGCCGAGGAGGTTATGTTTCGCGGCCTCCTGCTCCCCGCGTTGAGTCGCCGGATCGGTCCTCTCGTGGGCGCAGTTGGAATCTCAGGGGTGTTCGCACTGGTTCACCCCGATCCCGTGACCTTCCCCGGTCTCTTCCTGTTTGGACTCATCCTGGCCTGGTTGACGACGGTGACCGGTCGCCTGGGAGCGCCGATCGTGGCCCACGCAGCCTTCAACCTGACCTCGGTTGTGTTGCTGGTGGCGTAACCGGCCGCGTGGTTCGCGTGGCCCATCGTTGGACGGCTAGCGGTAGGTCCGACAGCCTGAATTGGCACACGCGCCGCCATCGCTCCTCATCTCGGGTTGCGCCTCGCCGAT
This sequence comes from uncultured Acidimicrobiales bacterium, assembly GCA_937922045.1. Taxonomy (GTDB): domain Bacteria; phylum Actinomycetota; class Acidimicrobiia; order Acidimicrobiales; family SZUA-35; genus JAHELU01. The sequence continues at coordinate 49,184 of CAKZXA010000073.1, forward strand.
CCGAGCCAGCGAAACGAGGAGGTCAGATGGCGAGAAACAACGTGAAGCAGTCAAGCGACGAGGTCGGCCAACCGACACGGTCAGACACCGAAGGCACCGAAGACACCGTAGGCGGTGGTGGCGGTGGCGACGCTCGAAGCTCCAGCACAAGTCGAGGTCGAAGTCGGACGTCGTCCCCAACCAGCGACAAGGTTCGGGCATGTCCGGTTTGTGGCGCAGAACTGGCCCGCATCTCGATGATGGTCGACAACACGGCCCTGCTCATGGAGTCGTGTGATGTGTGCGATATTCGTCGCTGGCAGTTCGCTGGCGAGCAAATTGATCTCCAGCACGCGCTCGAACAAGTAGGAGAACACGCGGGGCGCCGACGATAACGAACGATTTCTCACTATCGTCAAGGCACGTGATCGTGATGTTTGACCCGGCTGGTGTGTTCGAGAGAAAGTTTGAACCCGTCGGGGGCAGGCTCTTTGGCGATAAGCAGAATCGATGAGCGAGACAATCGAGACAATCGAAACGACGTCCGAAGGCCTCGCCCGGGATCATCAGGCGGCGGCGGCGATGATGGATGGTCCAGACGGTGACGCCTTCGTTGAGGGGGGCACGTTGGTGCCCGAAGGCTGGAACGACGAAGGCCGCGAGCGCCGCTTGAACGACACGATCTTCCGTTGGCTGGGTCTGTTCGTTGCCACCGTCTGCTCGCTCTTCGTCTTTTCTCTCCTGAATTGGCCAGATACCGACTCGCTGGCTGGCTATGCCGAACCCCTGTTGTTTCTCGATACGACACCGTCCGGCGGCGATATGGGTGCCCATGTCTGGGGCCCCGCTTTTTTGCGCGATTACCTGCTTCCCGATCTCAGGCTTTCCGGCTGGACTCCCGATTGGTATGCCGGATTTCCGGCCTACCACTTTTACATGGTGGTTCCGTCGCTCGCGATCGTGGCGCTCAATGCAGGCTTTCATCCCTTCATTGGCATTCCCCTCGCTATCGCAGGGCTGGTGGGAGCCCGGGTGCTGGCCGGCCGAGCTGATCGCGGAAAGATCTGGATCTGGATCGCAGGCCTGGCCGTCGCTGCCCTGGTGGTCTCTTTTCCCTACGGTGTCTCGTTCAAGCTCATCTCGGTATCAGGACTCCTCTTCTTCCCGATAGCGGCCTGGCTGATGGGCCGCCTCGCTGGTTCGCCAGAACCCATTCCGTCCTTCCTCGCTCTCGCCTCCTTCCTCTTTCTTTTCGACACGAACTTCAACATCTACGGGGGCAACATCGCCTCGACGCTGGCCGGTGAATTTGCCTTCTCGATCAGCCTCTGTCTGACCCTGCTCGCTATCGGTGTCGTCATCAAGGGGATGGATGAGTCGTCGCTGCGAGCCAGTGCTGCGGTTCTCCTGGCACTGGTCGCCCTCTGCCATCTCATACCGATCTTCTTCCTGATCCCAGCGGTCGCCCTGACGGCGCTCACCCATCGCCGTATCCCGCTGCCGTGGCCGTTGGCTGCCACCGTGGCCCTCGCCATCGTGCCGATGGCGTTCGCCGAGGACAAGGGCTTCTCAGCGCAGGCCTTGGCCATAGGAGCGGTCATCGTGGTTGCGGTAGCGGCTGCAGTTGCGGAACCGACGGCGTGGCAGCGGATCCGCTGGCTTCTGTTCGCTGGCCCTGTTTCGATTCTGCTAGCCGCCTTCTGGTTGATGCCGTTCTATTTGAGGGAGCCCTACTTCAACGACATGGGCTGGGAGAGGCTGAACGAGGTCGGCCCGCCGATGTTGACGGCACCGATGAAGGTGGCGCTTCCGATGGCTGCGGTCGGTGTGCTGTTGTCGTACGCCTACCGCGAACGGATCGGCATGGTGTTCGGCGCTACCGGCCTGATCTTCGCCTCCGCCGTGGCCAATATTGGGGAGGGCGCCTTGTGGAATGCTCGCTTGCTGCCCTTCTACTACATCTCGGTTTACATGCTGGCCGCTATCGGAACAGCCTTGGTCCTCCGCCATGTTGGGGCCATGGCATCGAATCGCCTGCACACGCCGAGTCGGTTGGTGCTTACGACCGGAACCGGCATTGCCTTGTTCGCCACGCTTATCGCGGTTGCCATGCCGTTGCGCACCATGCCTGGTGGTCAGGTCACCGAATCGGGCGCCTACCAGTGGCTGGTCTTTCGGAACACGGCCCGTAGCTTCATCCCAACATGGGTCGATTGGAACTATTCAGGCTATGAGCGCAAGGACTCCTACCGGGAGTACGCAGCCGTGGTGGATGAGATGGCAGCCCTCGGAGACGAGCGCGGCTGTGGACGGGCCATGTGGGAGTACGAGAAGGGCCTGGATCGCTACGGAACACCGATGGCACTGATGTTGCTACCTCACTGGACCGATGGTTGCATCGGATCGATGGAAGGCTTGTATTTCGAGTCGTCGGCAACCACGCCGTTTCACTTCCTGAACCAGAGCATGCTGTCAGAGTCGCCATCGCGAGCGCAGCGAGATCTGCCCTATCAGTCCTTCGACATCACCCGAGGTATTGAGCAACTCCAGATAATGGGGGTCAAGTACTACCTCGCTCAAACCGATGCTGCGATCGAGGCAGCGATGGCCAATCCGGCGCTTGAGAGAGTGGGGGAGTCGCAGCCCTTCGTGATGTTCGAGGTAAGCGGTTCCGAACTCGTCGAGCCGCTGAGCATCGAGCCAGTGGTGGTCACGGGTCCTAGCCAGGAACAGGTGGCTGGCGATGAGGAAGCCGACAAGTTTGATGTTGGCTGGGTTAGCCAGGCGGTCGAATTCTTCAATAACCCGGGTCTCTATGCCGCTCTACCCGCTGAGTCGGGGCCGCCAGAATGGGAGAGCCACAGCGTCTTGTCGCCTGAGGATGGCCTGGAGGTTTCAGCAGCGAACGTCACCGATGTCGTGGTCGATACCAGCAGGATCTCGTTCCGCGTCGACCGTACCGGAACCCCGATCCTGGTCAAGGCTTCCTACTTTCCCAACTGGAAGGTTTCCGGCGCTACAGGCCCATGGCGTGTTGGGCCAAACCTGATGGTTGTCGTCCCCGATTCAGAGCGTGTCACCCTCGACTATGGCCGCACGGGGATTGATTGGATCGCCCTTGGGCTCACCGCTCTGGGCGCAGCGGTGCTCGCCTCCCTGGTTCTCGTCGACCGGCGACGCTGGATGACGTCAGCATGGGAGTCGTCGTCCTCGGAGGGTTGGGACGAGGACGCGCTAGCCCACGTTGGTGGCGGGTTGGCGCCGCGAGGGTCGGCCCCCCGTTGGGGTTCTCGTCAAGAGCGTTCGCTCCCCGACGATGGCTTCTCGCCATACGAGGAGTTCGGAACAGCCGCCGGCGAGGTCGGGTTCGACGAGGGAAGCATCGATGGTGGCGCCGAATTGTCTGAGGTCCCCAATGTTGATCTTGCCCGTTCTGCAGATGGCGCTAGCGGCGGCTACGATACCGACGAGATTGCGATCGGCGGGTCTGCATCCGAAAAGGCCGAAGAGTCAAAGAGGTTTGAGACGGTATCGACCGAGGACGTCGATATGTCTCCCGAGAACTAGGTCCGGACGGGTAAGGTCTCTCGGTCTGCTTAGCCCCTTCGACCATTTGCCGGGCCAACGGCATCAAACCCCTTTCGAACAGCTCTATGAAGCATGCGTAGCCGACTGAGATTCTTTGCCGCCGTAGGCGTGGTCGCGACCTTGATCGACCTCGTTATCTTTGTGCGCCTTGACGAGCTGAGACTTTGGCTCGCCGATCTCTTTGCGCTGACCGCCGCTGCTGTTTTTTCGTACCTCGGCAACCGCTGGATCACCTTTCGCGGTGACCGAGATGCTCGCTGGGTTTCCCAACCGGGGCTGTTCGCCGTCACCGCTCTCGGCGCTGGCGTCGTTGACTTCGCTGTGTTGTCTCTGACGATCGGGATTGTTGCCGACAGCCGTTGGCTTGCAAAGCTGGTCGCCATCAGCACAGCGGCGATGGTTCGTTGGGTTTCCTACCGTCTGATCCTGTTCAATCGGGTCCGCCGCGATCTTGCTCAGCGAGTCCCACGACCTCCGGCCGATGCCACCTACCGATTGTCGGTCGTGCTACCTGCCTACAACGAAAGCGTTCGTATCGGTACGACGATTGAGGCAATCGCCGCCCACTGCACCGAAGCCATAGGAGCCGGGTCGTTCGAGGTCGTGGTGGTCGACGATGGTTCCACCGACGACACAGCGGCGCATGCTGCGGCGGCCGGTGCCAGGGTCTTGCAGCAACCGGTCAACGCTGGGAAGGGAGCGGCGGTTCGGGCCGGTGTTCTCGCTGCTGATGGCGCCACGGTGATTTTCACCGACGCAGATCTGGCCTATGCACCTGAGCTTCTGATCACACTGCTCGAGGGTGTCGAAGATGGATGGGACATGGTGGTTGGCAGCCGTCGCCACAGCGACAGCGATGCCTTGGTCCATGCCAAACGTATTCGGGAGTTTGGCGGGGCGATGGTTAATCGTTTGACCCATCTCGTGCTTCTCGGCCACTTCCGCGATACCCAATGTGGTCTCAAAGGTTTCAGGGGCGATATTGGTCGCGTCATCTTCGAACGCACAAACATTGACGGTTTCGCCTTCGATGTCGAGCTATTTCTGATTGCGGAGCAGGATCAGCTTTCCTTGCTCGAGGTTCCCGTTGTGGTTGCGAACCGAGCCGGTTCGTCGGTGAGCCTCTTTCGCGATACCGCAGATCTGCTGGTGGATTTGGTGCGCATCCGGCGGTGGGCTGGCGCTGGACGTTACCGCCCCACCGATAGCCAGACACGGGTGATGGAGGCCAGGGCCGGCGATCCCCAGTCAGGGTAGGTCGGGCCTTTGAACCTCAGCACCCATCGTCTCCTTTAAGGAGCGGGTGATTGGTGGCCGTCACCCCGCTTGGGTTCGGAGCTGACTAGCCTGTCTGACGTGACTGCTTCCAATAAGGCCATACTCGACGCGATCGTGAAGGCATATGACGTACGCGGAACTTACCCGGATCAGATCAACGCAGACCTGTGCAGGGATCTTGGAACCGGCTTTGGTGTCTTCATCGCCGAGACCGAACCGACCGCAACGGCCGTTGTGATTGCACGCGATATGCGGCCATCGGGTCCCGAGTTGGTTGCCGCTTTTGCCGAAGGTGTCATGGCCCAGGGCCTCGACGTCATCGACGTTGGACTAGGTTCGACCGATCTTCTCTACTACGCATCCGGCACGTTGAACGTGCCCGGAGTTATGTTCACTGCCTCGCACAACCCCGCCGGGTACAACGGCATCAAGCTGTGCCGACCGGGAGCCGCTCCAATTGGTGAGGAGACCGGTTTGGCCCGAATCAAGGAGGTGGCGATCGCGGGCGCCGCCCCGGCAGCCACGCCAGGAACTCGCACGGAGCGTTCAATGCTCGATGGTTTCGCCGATCACGTGCGCGGATTTATCAACACCGATGGACTTCGTCCACTCAAGGTGGTGGCCGACACCGCCAACGGCATGGGTGGTCTGGTCGTGCCCGAAGTGTTCAAAGCCTTGCCATTCGACCTTGAGGTCATGTATCCCGAGCTCGATGGCACCTTCCCCAATCATGAGGCCAATCCGCTCGAGTTGAAGAATCTGGTCGATCTCCAGGCTCGGGTTCTCGAGGTGGGAGCCGATATCGGGCTGGCCTTCGATGGAGATGCTGATCGGGTATTTCTCGTCGATGAGAAGGCTCAGCCGGTCTCCGGGTCGTTGACGACCGCCCTTCTGGCTCGTTCGATCTTGCAAGACAACCCAGGCGCTTCGGTGATCTACAACCTGATCTGTTCAAAGAGCGTGCCGCAGGTCGTAACCGAGAGTGGCGGCGTGCCGGTTCGTTCACGAGTCGGTCACTCCTTCATCAAACAGATGATGGCGGAGACAGGTGCCATCTTCGGCGGAGAACACTCGGCTCACTACTACTTCCAGGACAACTGGCGAGCCGACTCCGGTCTCATCGCGGCGGTGATGGTGCTGGAGCAGCTCGCCCGATTCGACGGGCCTTTGTCTGAACTCCTGGCGCCGCTCGATCGCTACAGCGCCTCGGGGGAGATCAACACCCGGGTTACCGATGCCCACGCCGTCATCGAACATGTAGCCACCCATTACGCCAGCGCCGAGTGTGATCGACTCGATGGTCTCACCGTGGATCACGGTGAATGGTGGTTCAATCTTCGTCCCTCCAACACCGAGCCTCTCTTGCGGCTCAATCTGGAAGCTGGTTCGGCGGAAGCGGTGAGCGATCGTGTTGCAGAGGTCCAAGCGGTCATGGCTGAGGCTGGTTGATCGTACGAGATGGAGCTCCTGCAGGGTGTTGTTCAGAACTACGACTGGGGTGATCACCATGCCCTGGCCACACTGTTCGGTCGGCCGCGGTCGGAACGCCCGGAAGCCGAGTACTGGCTAGGCGCCCATCCGAAGGCGCCGAGCGTGGTCGTCGACAGCCACCGTGACCTACGCGAGCTGATGCAGCAGGAGCAAGGTTCGGTCCTGGGTCGCGATGTCGCCGAGCGGTTCGAGAACGAGTTCCCCTTTCTGCTCAAGCTCCTTGCGGCCGGTCATGCCCTGTCGATCCAGGCCCACCCGACCAAAGAGCAGGCCGAGGTGGGGTTTGATCGTGAAGAGGCCGACGGTATCGAGCGCCTCGCGCCGAATCGCAACTACAAGGATCGGAATCACAAGCCTGAGCTGATCTGCGCTCTGACGCCATTCGATGCAATGTGCGGCTTTCGCCCCCTCGCTGAGACGTTGGACCTACTCGATGTGCTTCTTGCTACAGCCCAGCCTGAAGCACCGCAGCCCAAAGCTATGACGGTCCTACGTGAGTTGCGAGAGCGGTTGGCAACGACCGAGCGGCCAGCAACCGAACGCCTGGCTGAGACCGTTGCCTGGTTGCTCGGCATGGACGAGGCTCGCATCACCGAGTCAGCGATCACACTGGTGGCCAGGTGCGAACAGTTGATCAGCACACCGCCGTGGCGTGTCGACCAGGCCGAACTGGCGACCACGGTCGAATGGACGCCGCGCCTCGCCGACCGTTACCCGGGCGATCGCGGACTCCTGGTGGCGCTTCTGATGAACCACATCACGTTAGAACCGGGCGAGGCGCTGTTCCTGTCGGCTGGCAACCTTCACGCCTACGTACAGGGTTTTGGCGTTGAGCTGATGGCGAATAGTGACAACGTTCTTCGTGGTGGTTTGACACCGAAGCACGTCGATATCGACGAGCTGCTCCACGTCGTCGACTACGAGCCTGGCCGACCACCGGTGCAGCGATCCGACGATGATGTGCACAGGTTCGAAACGCCGGTACCCGATTTTGGGCTCCACCGCTATCGAGAAGCCTCGCTGGAGGGTGAAGGTGTTCGGATTCCTGTTGAGGGACCGGAGATTCTGCTGGTGACCGAAGGCAGTGTGGTGGTTGGCGCCGCCGACACTGAGGTTGTGCTGACAGCTGGCGATGCAGCTCTGATTCGCCACAGTGATCGCGAGTATCGTCTGCTCAAACCAACGTCGGGCTGCACGGTCTGGCGGGCCTCGGTTGGCCACCTGGCGCCCTCCTGAGGTGAATGACTCACCAGGTGGGCGTCCCCGTCGTTGGGCACCGTCGCTAATGTTGATCGCCTTGCGCTACGCTGGGCGCGCTTGACGCCTCTTGGTATGCGTTCGACGAGGTTCGGATGCACCATGAGGCCGAGGTTCACATCTGTGGTTGCGGACGCTCATTTGCAGTCGGCCGTAGAGCACATCCCTAGGAGGCATCATGGCGCTTGACCCGAAACTATTGGAGATTCTCGCTTGCCCAGAAGACAAGGGCCCGCTGCTCTATTTCGAGTCCGAGAGTTTTCTGTATAACCCCCGGCTTCAGCGGCGCTATCGCATCGACGAGGACATCCCTGTGATGTTGATCGACGAGGCGGTCGCTGTCTCCGACGACGACCACGCCACAATTCTGGCGTCGGCCGCGGAACAGGGCGTCGAGCCGACGTTCGAACCGTAACCGACAGCCTTCAGCTGGATGTCCCAGCCCGCCGCTCCGTTCTACATGGTCCAATCCAATTCCCCGTCAAGTAAGGCATCAACGTATGAGCACGACAGAATCCCGTCCCCGAACCGTGGCCGAGGGCGACTACAAGGTTGCCGATCTCGACCTGGCTGGCGCTGGTCGCAAGCAGATTGAACTGGCCGAACACGAGATGCCCGGTCTCATGTCGCTTCGAGCAGAGTTCTACGACGAACAGCCCTTGAAGGGCGCTCGAATCACCGGCAGTCTTCACATGACGGTGCAAACCGCTGTCCTCATCGAGACGCTGACGGTCCTGGGTGCCGATGTGCGCTGGGCCAGCTGCAATATTTTCTCAACGCAAGATGAGGCTGCGGCGGCAGTGGCGGTCGGCCCTGAAGGAACCGTCGAGCACCCAACGGGAACGCCGGTGTTCGCCTGGAAGGGCGAAACGTTGGAGGAATACTGGTGGTGCACCGAACAGGCACTTCGTTGGCCTGATTCGATCGGTACCCCCAACCTGATCCTTGACGACGGTGGCGATGCCACCCTCTTGGTGCACAAGGGGGCTGAGTTCGAGGCCGCTGGTGCGGTTCCGGATGCGACCGAGGATGATCCCGAGGAGTGGGCGGCCATCATCGACCTGCTGAAGCGGCTTCAGACCGAGGACGGCGGCCTCTTCACGAAGATGGCGGCCGACGTGCGCGGTGTCTCCGAAGAGACCACGACCGGCGTTCATCGTCTCTACGAGATGCGCGATGCGGGCACGCTTCAGTTCCCTGCGATCAACGTCAATGACGCTGTGACCAAGTCGAAGTTCGATAACAAATACGGCACCCGTCACTCGCTCATCGATGGGATCAACCGAGGTACCGACGTCATGATCGGTGGCAAGGTCTGCGTCGTGATGGGCTACGGCGATGTGGGCAAGGGTTCCGCCGAGTCACTTCGTGGCCAGGGCGCCCGTGTCATCATCACCGAGATCGAGCCGATCTGTGCGCTCCAGGCCGCGATGGACGGCTACGAGGTAAGCACGCTGGAGCGGCTGATCCCCGTGGCCGACATCTTTATCACTGCTACTGGCAACAAGGACATCTTGTCGGCCGAGATGATGTCCCGCATGAAACAGGGCGCCATCGTTGGCAACATCGGCCACTTCGACAACGAAATCGACATGGCCGGCCTCCTCCGAGCCAGCGACATCCAGCGGATCAACATCAAGCCCCAGGTCGATGAGTTCCGCTTCCCCGATGGGAAGAGCATCATCATCCTGAGCGAGGGACGACTGCTGAATCTCGGTAATGCCACCGGCCATCCCAGCTTTGTGATGTCGGCCAGCTTTACCAACCAGGTTCTGGCCCAGATCGAGTTGCATCGCAACGCTGAATCGATTGGCCTCGAGGTTGTCACGTTGCCAAAGATCCTGGATGAAAAGGTTGCTCGCCTCCATCTCGATGCCCTGGGTGTGCGATTGACGAAGCTGAGCGAGGAACAGGCCGACTACATCGGTGTGCCGGTGGACGGCCCTTACAAGCCTGAGCATTACCGCTACTAACCGGTGGCCTTTGCTCCTCTGAGCACGCCAACGAAGATCGGGAAGCTGTCATAGCGTCGCACTAGCGTGTGGCTCCTATGGTCGTCGAACGAGCATGCCCAATCTGCGGACGGCGGGCACGAGCACTCTGCGCTGCCTGTGTACGTGCACTGGTGCCCGCCGGTCTGATTGTTGCGCCGCTCGACGTCGACGAAGTGGTGGCGCTCTACGACTATGACCCTCAGGTGCGTCGGCTGGTGCTGGCCGCGAAGAACGGCGGCCGCCGCGATCTCCTGAGAGCTTTGGGTTCCTCCATCGCTCTGAGGGCTCGGTCGGATGGGCTGATCAAGGATCTCCATGTCGTCACCTGGGTGCCGGCGAGCCGTTCCGGAGCTCAGCGGCGCGGCTATGAGCAGGGTCGGGTCTTGGCTAGGGCCGCCAGCCGCCAGTTGGGTGTGCCCTCGCGCCGGCTCCTCGTTCGCCGTCGGGCAGAAGCCCAGTCGATGCGATCGAGGCATGAGCGGTTGGTAGGACCGGATCTGCGATGCCCACTCAAGGTGTCCGGTCGCGTCCTGGTGGTCGACGACGTCGTGACGACAGGCGCCTCGATCGCAGCTGCAGCGAGAGCGCTCCGAGCAGCAGGCGCCGACGAGGTTGTGGTTGTAGCTGTCAGCGCCTCGCAGAAGGTTTCCCTAGCGCTGCGGCGAGGAGCGAATTAGGGTGAGGTCACGGGCGTACTCGCCTGGGTTTCAGGTCAGCAGTTCTGTCGATGGAGGACGCATGGAAGTTTCGGTCAGCGGACGTCATACAACAGTCTCGGAGTCGCTTCGGCGCCAGGCCGAAGACAAGATTGGACGCCTCGACAAGTATCTGTCGGGGATGGAGCGGGCCGAGGTGCACTTCTGGGAGGAAAAGAACTCCCGCATCGAGAACCGAGAATTCTGCGAAGTCACGATGGAAGGTCACGGCCACCACGTTCGCTGCAAGGTCTCCGCCCCCGACGGCTTTACCGCCATCGATATCGCCGTCGACAAGCTCGAACGGCAGCTTCGAAAGCTGAAGACCAAGGTCAAGAACCGGAACCAGCGTCGTGAGAAGCTGGATGTGGTCGAGACTGACTTGGTTCCCGATTCGTTGCTTACCGGCGACGCGGCCATCGAGCCGATGTACAAGATTGTGAAGAGTAAGCGATTCGAGCTAGCTCCGATGGATCCACAAGAGGCGGCTCTCCAGATGGATCTGTTGAACCATGATTTCTACGTTTTCACCAATGCCGAAACCAACCATTCAGCGGTCGTGTATCGCCGCGACGATGGCGATGTCGGGTTGATCGACGCGGAGTAGATCGGCGTCGGCGTCGGTCGACTTCTCAGCCGACCCAGCGTGAGGCCGACGAGAACTTCACAATCTTGAGGCTGCCGCTTAGTCGCGGCCTCGCGCCCCTTGGGCGGCAGTAGACTTGGGTCCAGCATGAAAATTCTCGACAAAATTCTCAAAGTCGGTGACGGCAAAAGGCTCAAAACGGTTCGAAGCATCGTCGAGCCGGTAAACGCTCTTGAGCCGTCGACGTCAGCGCTCAGCGATGATCAGCTGAAGGCAAAGACCACCGAATTCAAAGACAAGCTCGCCAACGGAGCCAGCCTCGATGACATCATGCTCGAGGCCTTCGCTGTTGTACGGGAGACCGCATGGCGCGTGATTGGGCAACGTCACTACGACGTCCAGCTCATGGGCGGCGCAACCTTGCACTGGGGTTCGGTGGCTGAGATGAAGACGGGTGAAGGAAAGACTCTCGTCTCGACACTCCCGATCTATCTCAACGCCTTGAGCGGTGAGGGTGTTCACGCCATCACCGTCAACGACTACCTAGCCACCCGCGATGCTGAGTGGATGGGGCAGATTTATGGTTGGCACGGTCTTACCACCGGCCTTGTTGTGCCTGGCAATGCCGACGCTGAGTTCAAGAAGCAGCAGTACGCCTGCGACATCACCTACGGCACAAACAATGAATTCGGTTTCGATTACCTCCGCGACAACATGGCCCGCAGTGTCGAGGCTCAAACCCAGCGAGGGCACAAGTTCGCCATCGCCGATGAGATCGACTCGATCCTGATCGACGAGGCTCGAACCCCGCTTATCATCAGCGGCAAGGTGCGCGGCGCTGCCGATCTCTACTATCGCTTCGCTGATGTCGCAGCCCGTCTCCGTCGCGACGACGACTACGAGGTCGATGAAGAGAAACGCGTCATCGCTATCAACGATGACGGCATTTCCAAGGTCGAGGAGATGCTCGAACTCGACAACTTGTACGACGGTGTGCAGGGCGACCTGGTTCACCAGCTGAACTCGGCACTCAAGGCCAAGGAACTCTTCCACCTCGACAAGGACTATCTGGTCACCGATGGTGAGGTGAAGATCGTCGATGAGTTCACCGGCCGTGTGCTCGATGGCCGTCGCTGGTCCGATGGTCTCCACCAGGCCGTCGAGGCCAAGGAGAAGGTCAAGATCAAAGACGAGCAGCAGACGATGGCCACCGTCACCCTGCAAAACTACTTCCGGCTCTACGAAAAGCTCGCCGGTATGACCGGTACGGCGATGTCGGATGCCGCCGAGTTGGAGTCCACCTACGGGCTTGGTGTTGTCCAGATCCCGACCAACAAGCCGATCGCTCGCATGGACCAGCCCGATCTGATCTACAAGACGGAGAACGGGAAATTCGACGCCTGCATCGGTGACATCGAGGAGCGGGTATCCAGAGGACAACCGGTCCTGGTCGGTACCGCCTCGGTTGAGAAGTCTGAGAAGCTCTCCACCCTGATGCGCCAGCGTGGCATTCCCCACGAAGTGCTGAATGCCAAGGCGAATTTCCGTGAGGCCGATGTGGTGGCGCAGGCTGGCAAGTCGGGATCGATCACGGTGGCTACAAACATGGCCGGTCGTGGTGTCGACATCGTGCTCGGTGGGAACCCAGAGAAGCTGGCGGAATCCGACACGAACGCTGAAGGCCATGAGCTCGAATCAGAGGAAGGGCAGGCCTACTACCTTTCTCGCTTGGCTTACTGGGAGCCGATCTGCGAGAAGGATCAGCAGACCGTGCTTGAAGCCGGCGGCCTCTACGTGCTCGCTACCGAACGCCATGAGAGCCGTCGAATCGACGATCAGCTCCGCGGCCGTTCTGGTCGGCAGGGTGATCCGGGCGAAAGCCGGTTCTATCTGTCGCTTGAAGACGACCTCATGCGCATTTTTGCTACCGGCGCCATGAACTGGGTCATGGATAGGGCCTTGCCCGAAGATGTGCCGATCGAGTCCAAGATGGTTACAAAGTCGGTCGAGCGGGCGCAGACAACGGTCGAGCAGCGCAACGCTGAGATCCGCAAGAACGTGCTGAAGTACGACGAGGTCTACAACCAGCAGCGCATGGTCGTCTACCAACGCAGGATGCAGATCCTGGCCGGTGAGGATCTTCGAGAAGAGACGATCGATGCCTTCGGCGATGTCGCTGACTATCTGATCTCGGGGCACTGCGAGTCGGAGTTTGACGACACGTGGGACCTCGAAGGGCTCCATAAGGAGTTGGAGCAGTTCTGGCCCACCTCTATCGACGTTTCAACGCTCGATAACGAGACCAAGCTCGATGGCCTACGCAGTGTCATTGTGGCCGATGGTGAGTCGCATTACACCAAGCGTGAATCTGAGCTGGGCGAGCCGGTTCTGCGTCAGGTGGAGCGACAGGTAATGCTCCAGCTGATCGATCAGCGATGGCGCGATCATCTGACCGAGATGGCTCATCTTCGAGAAGGTATAAACCTTCGGGCGATGGGCCAGCGTGATCCGCTCATCGAATGGCAGCAGGAGGGTTTCGACCTTTTCCGCGAGATGATGCAGTCGCTCAACGTCGACTATGTGCGCTACATCATGCGGGTTGAGGTGGTCCAGAAGCCTGACGAAGCGGCTGAGGAGATCTCAGAAGCAGCGACGAAGCCTGAGGTCGGCTCTGTTGCTCCCGCTGTTGCTCCTGCTGTTGCGGCGCCAGCCCCGTCCTCTCCGACCACCGAAACCGATCTCGTCGCATCGCATGCAGATGCGCCGCCCGAGGCTGAATCGACTGGGCCGAATCGCACACCGTTCGTTAAAGACGACTGGGACAAGACACCTCGCAACGCTCCGTGCCCTTGCGGAAGCGGTAAGAAATTCAAGCAGTGCCACGGCTGATGTAACCGGTGTCGGTCGCCTGATTCAGGCGAAATTCAGCTAGGTTCGATGGAGCTATGGCCGACCTAACCGACGATCTCAAACGCCTTCGCAACGAACTGAATGAGGCCGAAGAGTATTTGCGTATCGCCGAGTTGCAGCACCGGCTTCCCCAGCTCGAGACCGAGATGGGTCGACCCGATCTCTGGGACGATGCTGAACGGGCTCGGATCGTGCAGACCGAGTTCACCTCGGTTCGAGACGACCTCGATCTCTTCAAGCGGCTTAGCGGAAGTGTTGAAGACGCCGAAGTTCTGTTCGAGCTGAGCAGGGAGGAAGGCGACGAATCCATTGAGCTTGAGGCCGCGGAGCTGATCGAACGCCTCGGTGGCGAATTCTCCGAGCTGGAGCTGAGGGCGCTCTTTACCGGCGAATACGACGAAGGCGACGCGGTTTGCGAGGTGCATTCAGGCGCCGGTGGTACCGATTCGCAGGACTGGGCCGAGATCGTGCTCGTGATGTATCGCAAGTGGGCCCAACTTCGAGGATTCAGCTTTGAGCTGAACGCGGCCCAGCAGGGCCAGGAGGCCGGGATAACATCGGCCGAATTTCTTATCCGTGGCCGGTATGCCTACGGCTGGCTGCAGGCCGAACGGGGAGTCCATCGTCTCGTTCGGATCTCACCCTTTGATTCGCAGGCCCGCCGCCACACCGCGTTTGCCTCATTCAGCGTTGTGCCCTACATCGAAGACGCCACCGATCAAGTAGAGATAGACGAAAAAGATCTTCGAGTCGACGTCTTCCGCAGCTCAGGCGCAGGCGGCCAGCATGTCAACACGACAGACTCGGCCGTCCGCATCACGCACCTTCCGACCGGTGTCGTGGTGTCGTGTCAGAACGAGCGTAGCCAGCACCAGAATAAGGATCGCTGTATGCAGATGTTGGCGATGAAGCTGGTCGCCTTGGAGCGTCAGAAGCGTGAAGACCTCCTGGCCGGAGAAGCTGGTGAAGCCAAAAAGGTGGAATGGGGATCACAAATCCGGTCCTACGTGCTCCAGCCGTATCAGCAGGTTAAGGACGAACGCTCCGGCTATACGTCAGGTAACCCGGACGGTGTGCTCGATGGTGATGTGGGCCCCTTCATGGAGGCTTGGCTTAGGTGGCGCCGGGCGAGTGCTGCGTCGAACTAGACTGGTTCTGGCTCAAATGGACCAGCCCATCCCGGGTTGGCTAGGTGAGTCGGTAGATGGCATCAGCGCTATCACCTGATATCTGTAGTAAAGACGTACTGCCCGGCGGTTTAGCGCCGTCGTGCCGTTCGTGGCAAAAGGCTAGACCGCTATTTCTGTACGGACCGAGCGTCCGCCCACCGAAGAACGAAGAGTAGAACGAACACATGATCAGACTTGAAGGTGTGTCGAAGGAGTATCCGGAACAGGGCGTGCCGGCGCTTCGAGATGCCTATGCCGATATTACGAAGGGTGAGTTCGTCTTCCTCGTTGGGCCGTCAGGCTCGGGAAAGTCGACGTTTCTGCGACTCTGCAATAAGCAGGAGGAGCCGGATACCGGCCGCATCTTTGTGGCCGGGAAAGACATCGGCCAACTGTCGAGTTGGAAAGTTCCGATGCTGCGACGCAATATTGGCAGCATTTTTCAAGACTTCAAGCTGCTTCCGACCAAGACCGTCGCCGAGAACGTAGCCTTCGCGCTGGAAGTCATCGGGCGTCCCCGCAGCGTCATCAGGACTCAGGTCCCGGCCATCTGTGAACTCGTCGGCCTCGGCGACAAGATGGCGAAGTTGCCTGACCAACTGTCGGGCGGCGAGCAGCAACGCGTCTCCATCGCCCGTGCCTTTGTAAACCGACCCCTCATCCTGTTGGCCGACGAGCCGACCGGTAACCTCGATCCCCAAACGTCGATTGGCATCATGCGCCTTCTCGACCGCATCAACAAGACCGGCACCACGGTTGTTATGGCCAGCCACGATCGCGGCATCGTTGACACGATGCGAAAGCGCGTAATCGAACTGTCCAATGGCGTGATCGTTCGCGATCAGGCCCGTGGCGTCTACGAGTAAGGAACCTCATGGCGTTTAGACCCGACTATCTCCTCCGAGAAACCGGTCAGAACCTCTTTCGCAACCCTTCACTGAGTGTCGCGTCCATACTGACAGTGGCAGTTTCTCTGTCGCTTATGGGCGCCGCTCTCCTGATCCAACAGGGGGTGGGCGAGGTCAACAAGTACTTCCGCGATGGCGTTGAGTTCAACGTTTGGATGAACATCGACGTTGAGCAGGAACACATCGAGGCCGTCAGCAACTTCCTGAGCGACAGCCCCTATGTGCGACAGTGGGAATACGTCGGTACCGAAGCGACCTACCGCGAATTCCAGTCCTACTATTCGGACACGCCCGACGTGCTCGAACTGGTCAGCGCCGATCAGATCCCGACATCGTTTCGAGTAACCCCGAATGATGTCGAGGTCGACTCGATCGAGTCGATTGGACGCGAGATCGAGAATTATGCGGGCGTGAAGGACGTCAACTTTGCCAGCGACGACATCAAGGCGATCAGCGACTTCTCGCGGGGCAGTTCGACGATCATGTTGTTCGCGGCTGGGGCTTCGGCCATAGCGGCCGCCCTACTGATGTACAACTCGATCAGGACCGCTGTCTTCGCGCGGCGGCGCGAGATCGAGGTTATGCGACTGGTCGGTGCGACCAAGTGGTTCATTCGTATCCCGTTCATGTTGGAGGGCCTCCTTCAGGGCCTCATTGGAGCCTTCCTCAGCATCTTCTCGGTCTTTGCCCTGAACCGGGCGTTCGAGAACTTCTTCGCCGACCAAGACTTCTACGCATTTCGGGACTTTGCCTTGTCGGTCAGCGACATCATGGGTATCGCTATAGCCCTTATGATCGTTGGAGCGATGCTTGGGGCGGTGGGGGCCGGTGTGGCCGTAACTCGCTACCTCGACGCCTAGTTCGCCGTCCAGAACAGAAGGGGGTTCAGGCGCCGTCTGAGCGGCTACTGTTCTTTCATGGCGTTTCTCTATGTTGTTCTTGCGGTTCTTGCCGTGCTCGCTGGTATGGCTCTTGTCGACGTCGTTCAGACCAAGCATGCAATCCGGCGAAACTTCCCGTTGATCGGTCGGCTGCGGTACCTGCTGGAGAAGATTGGGCCTGAGCTACGGCAGTACATCGTGACCGACAACGATGAGGAGCGTCCCTTTAGCCGTGACCAGCGCCGCTGGGTCTACGCAACGTCCAAGGACGAGAACCAGTATTTCGGCTTCGGAACCGACAGCAAGTTCGACCTTCCTCAGCATCTTCTCATCCGGCACTCCGCTTTCCCCTATCTCAAGCCCGACCACCAGAAGCACGGAACCGCTAACACCGACGACGAGGGGCGGGCATCGACGCTGCCTGCGGCCAAGATTCTCGGCGAGTGGCGTGAACGCGAGGGGGCCTTCCGGCCGCCGTCGATCGTGAACATCTCGGCGATGAGCTTTGGTTCGTTGTCGGGCCCGGCCATCGAGGCGCTCAATCGTGGTGCCGCCTTGGCGGGATGCATGCACAATACCGGTGAAGGCGGGGTCAGCAAGTATCACCGTTTGGGTGGCGACCTCATGTTTCAGCTGGGTACCGGCTACTTCGGGGCGCGGGCCGACGATGGCTCCTTCGACCTGGACAAGGCAGTCGCCCTGGTTGCCTCGGCGCCGATAAAGGCCATCGAGGTCAAGCTAAGCCAGGGAGCGAAGCCTGGGCTGGGCGGCGTGCTGCCCGGAGCGAAGGTTACCCCGGAGATCGCTGAAGCCAGGGGAGTGCCGGAGGGCCAGACCGTAGCCAGCCCATCTCGCCATTCGGCCTTCGACTCAGTGCCGACGATGGTGGACTTCTTGGAGCAGTTGGCCACAGCTTGTGGCGTGCCCGTCGGGATAAAGTCGGCGGTCGGTGATCGGCGATTCTGGGTCGAGCTCGCCGACCACATGAACGAAACAAACCGCGGCCCAGACTTCATCTCGATCGATGGAGGCGAGGGTGGCACCGGAGCGGCTCCGCTGGTCTTCAGCGACCACGTATCGTTGCCCTACCGATCGGCGATGGCAGAGGTCTTTCCTCTCTTCGCTCAACGAGGCATGCATGAAAAGGTCACCTGGATCGGCGCGGGCAAGCTCGGGTTCCCCGGTGACGCTCTGGCGGCGATGGCCCTGGGCGCTGATCTGATAGCGGTTGGCCGTGAAGCCATGCTTTCGGTCGGATGTATCCAGGCTCAAAAGTGCCACACCGGGCATTGTCCGGTCGGTGTCGCCACCCATTCTCCCTGGCTTACTCGGGGCTTGGACCCCACCGACAAGTCGGTACGAGCCAGTAACTACATCACGAATCTGCGATACGAGCTGCTCCAGTTGAGTAACGCTTGTGGCTACCCGCATCCAGCCCTGGTAGGCGGTTCTCACCTCGACCTCTTGATCGACGGCGATCAAACCGTGGGAATCTGGGACCGCTACGGGTACGACGAGAGCTGGTTCGATCATTCGAGCGATCGCTTTGGCACCCTGGAGTCGCTGATGTCGGCCCCCACACCGGTGTCTTGACCGGCTAGTGGGTTCGCTTAGCGTGCTCGAACTTACCGGTGGGCGCCGGGGTGTAGTAGACAAGTCGGATGAAATCCGAAACCGAAGCGTCCGATTATGAGACCGTGCGTTACGAGGTTGCCGACGGAGTGGCCACCATCACCCTGAACCGCCCGGATCGACTCAACGCCTTCAATCACACCATGCTGGATGAGCTGATCGGCCTCTGTGATCGCATCGATGGCGACGATGAGGTGAGAGCCGTTGTGATTACTGGCGAAGGCCGGGGCTTCTGCGCCGGTGCTGATCTTGGTGGGGGCGGCGATACGTTCAACCATGGTGATGACGAGGCCTCGAGTGCTGAGACTCATCGAGACGGTGGCGGCCGTGTCTCGCTCCGGATCTTTCAGCTGACCAAACCGATCATTGCCGCCATCAATGGTCCGGCGGTCGGCGTTGGTATAACGATGACGTTGCCGATGGATGTTCGCTTGGCCGCCGAATCGGCCAAGATCGGCTTTGTGTTCGCCCGTCGAGGTCTCGTGCCTGAAGCGTGTTCCTCATGGTTTCTCCCTCGGATTGTCGGTATCTCCCAGGCGGCGCAGTGGTGCTATTCCGGCCGTGTCTTCGCTGCACGTGAGGCGGCCGACGGTGGCTTGGTAACGATGGTTCCCGACGATCAGCTACTCGACCGGGCCTACGCGATCGCTTCGGAAATCGCGCGAGAGGCGGCACCGGTATCAATCGCCCTCACCCGCCAGCTTCTGTGGCGCGGCCTTACCTACGACCATCCGATGCAAGCGCACCAGGCTGACTCCCGGGCCATCCACGCCTTGGGGCAGTCGGCGGATGCCTTCGAGGGTGTCACTAGCTTCCTGGAGAAGCGCCCACCGACATGGTCGCTTCGTCCGTCTACCGATGCGCCTGATATCTTTCCATCTTGGCAAGAACCGGAGTTCGGTTAGGCCTCGTCGGCTTCGAGCGAATCGCTGATCGGCTGATCGAGCGCATAACTGCATGCATAGCGACGATCGCCGGTCTGCCAGTCGTACTCGTTGGGACGCCAAAACTTGAAGTCCTCAATCTGTTCACTGCTTGGTTTGGCTCCAAGGAAGTCACCGAGAGCGTCGAAGCAGATCGACTGGGCGAGCTCCTTGACATCAGCTTCACCTGGGAACTCCTCGTTTTCGTCGTCGCCGAGGTGCCCGCCCTTGATCATCTGGCCGACATGTTCTTCATCACACAAGGTCGGTAGGACCTTGTCGTCGATGCCGAGCGTGCTGGGCTTTTCCTCGGGACCAAGCTGGAAGCAGGAGCCGGGTTCGATATCGAACAGAGAGCGATAGTTGGTCGGAGCGAAGGTCTCTTCGATCAGCGTGTTGTCGAGGATGGTGCACAACACTGTGCGGTCGCTGTTGGACCAGCTTGAGAGACTTGGACGCCAATAGCGGAAGTTGAAGCCATCGACGCTGACGCCGAAGTGACTCTGGAAGAGTCGAGCACACGCCGCCGTTGTGGCACTTGTGAGCAGGCTCTCCTCCGGGAATTGTGCCGCCGCAGGAAAGTCGAGGCGGTCACGGCCGAAGAAGACACCGTGGTGAGGTTCGTTGCAGGCGGCGAGTGAGACGACGCTCCTGCTGTCTAGCTTGAAGGGGTCGGTTCCTGATTCCGCCCGAAAGCAGTCGCCCGGTGTGAGCCGTGAGACGATGACTCGCTCGCCGCGAGGATAGTTGGCTGCACCGTCGGCGAGCGTTCCGGTCACGAGCGAGCCGTCGAGAGTCGTGAGATAGCAGTTGGCCGATCGGCTAGAGCCGACCCAGTTGATCTCGTCGGGATAGATGGCTTCGCCATCGAGCGAGGTTGTGAGGACATCGTCGCCCAAGAAGCTGCGGTAGACGCTGTCGCAGGCTTCAACCGCCCAGCTGTTGAGCGTGTCGGCTCCGGGGTAGGGGCCGTTCGCATCTGGATAGCTAACCTGGCCCGCCATCTCGGCCTGGTGAGGTGTTGCGCAGTCGATGGCTGCGATGTCGTCGACCCCGCCGGAAAGTCCGAAGTTGAAACAGGTGCCGGGCCTGAAGTCAAGCGGGCTGGCGCTAGCAGGATCGATTTGGACCGTATCATCTGCGTTGTCGCCGTCTGGCGAAAGCACCAGTCCAACGACCAAAAGCGTCACCAGACCAGCCAGAATCCCCATTCCGGTTGGCAAGAGTGTGCTTGGCGATCGCGTCGCCGTGTGCGGTTGAGCCATCATGTTTGGAATCTCGGTGCCTGTCGAAGCTAACGCGGCATCCTAGCCGGATTCGCAAGGGGATGCGTTGGCTTGTCATCGGAGGGTAGGACAGTCGACATCTAGCTGTTCGCGGTCCAAAAAGAGAGGCCGCCGCGGTGCCGGAGGTGAATCCGGTCGTCTGGCTCGGCCCTCACCGCAAAACGACGAATGGACCGAACTAGGGTTCGGCCCATTTCATCAACCAAGTGGAGCTGGGGGGAATCGAACCCCCGTCCGCTGAGGAGTTACTGCTCACGCTACGACCATTCCCGAGTCTTCGGCTTTAACGGCTGCCGGCTTGCCGGGTCAAGTTGGGCCGAAGCCCAGAGCCGCCTGGTCTTTCCCAGATGTCAGCGGTCTGTTGCCTGCTGTCAGCGGTCTCTCTCGCCGTCCATCATTGCTTCTGTTGCCGGGCTGCAATGATCTGGCCCCGCGTGGCCTCACGGCTCGCGATTTTCCTCTGTACTACCTAAGTAAAATTAGGCGGCAAGAGCGAAGTCAGCCTTTTTGGCGCTTCTGTTGAACCCCGTTTAACGAGTCTGAGCAACTCGGGTCGCCTAAACGGCTTCTCGTCTCAACGTCGAAACCGATCAGCCCCGTGGACTGCAGGTGTTCCGTTGGAACGGTCGACGCCAACGAGTGACGTCTCAGATGCTGTTGTCAAAGAACCGGCATGTAGGGGCCGAGCACCAAGTGTATCGTCACCGCCACCGTGTGTCGGTGGGTTCTAACCCCGGTTGCGGCTTGCTAGCTCGCGCCGCGCTTCTCGGTCGGCGTCGCGCTTGGCGATGTCTTGACGCTTGTCGACCGTCTTCTTACCTCGCCCGAGGCCGATCTCAAGCTTGGCCCGGTTCTCCTTGAAGTAGAGGGCCATAGGCACCAGGACCAGATGGTCTTGCTCGGTCTTTGAAAAGAGGCGATCCAGCTCGGCCCGGTGCATGAGCAGCTTGCGCTTGCGGGTTGGATCGTAGCGAACATGGGAGCTGGCCCGTGTGTAGGGGGCGATGTGTAGCGATATGAGCCAGAGCTGTCCGCTTTCGAAGCGGGCGTAGGCGTCGCTGATCTGCACCTTTGACTCTCGCAACGACTTGACCTCGGACCCTCGGAGTGCGATGCCAGCCTCGTGGGTCTCGGAGATCTCGTAGTTGCGATGCGCCCGCTTGTTGGTCGCAATCATCTTCACAGCCATGCCTTCAGGCTAGCTCGCGGCTGGTGGGGCCAGCCGACACAATTTTGCGGCTGCTACTCTTTGGCCAGGCACTATGACCGTACTTCGACTAGGCGAACGACACCGGTTAGCGATGCTGGCTGAGGCTCGACGGGCCGCCCCGCTCGAAGCGTGTGGACTCCTCTTCGGTCGTGTCGGGTCGAGAGCGCTGGCCCGGTTCCAGCCCATAACAAATGTGTTGCGCTCTGAGCGAGCCTATGAACTCGACGCTCAAGAGTATCTCGAAGCCCTGTTTGCAGCTGAGGCCGAAGGGTTGGAGATGATCGGGGTGATGCACTCCCATCCGGCGTCGCCCGCCTATCCGTCAGCGGTTGATGTGGCCGGTGCATCGTCAGCGCTCGTGCCCGATGATTGGCACTGGGTTGTGATATCGCTCCATGGGGCCGAGCCAGTACTACGAAGTTTTCTGATCGTCGAGCAGTCGGTTGTCGAAGAGGAGATCGAGATCGTCGAGGATCGGTAGCGCCGCCCTCGTGCACGATGATGCTCGGGTCCGATGGTGCTCGGCTCCGGCGATGCTAGGACGCCCGTAGTCGTCTTCGTCCGAACCAGCCGAGACTTGCGATGAGTTCGTTGTGCTCGCCGTAGAGCTGGTTCACCTGCTTGTGAAGGTGGGCTGAGCGCGAGCGCTCATAGTCGAGCTCGCCCCGGATCTCCTCCAGCCGGGCCAGGGCAATCTCTCGCTCCATGCTCAGCTGTCGAACTTCCTCTTCAGCGTCGAGTAAGGCCTCATCGCTACTTTCTCGGGCCTCGCGCTCGTGTTGGAGACGTTCACTCGCTTCCTGTAGACGAAGGGCTAGTTCCCTGGCCTCAGCTCGTGCTGCGGCGGCTTGGGTTTTGGCCAGAACGACAGCAGCGTGGGCGGCCAGGGTCTCAGAGATGTAGCGGTCGAGCTGATTGGGGATCTCGTCAAGTGTGAGACGGTTCCCGGTCAGGTCCAGCGGCCAGCCTTCGCGTTCGGCAATTGCTGACAAGGCCTCGGCGGGCAGGGCCCAACCGTTCGGACCAAGACGAGCTTCAGGTACCGCACCCGTGTCTAGCCGCCGACGCAGCGTGTCTTGAGATACCCCGAATGCGTTAGCGGCTTCGGAGATGTGAAGGAGGTCGGCGGTTTTCACCTGGCGATTCTATGGCAGCCTCAGCCTCATCTCAAGGATTGCCACCCAAACTGTCATGCAAGCAGGTCACGAGGCTGCTGTTGGAGCCGAGGTGAGCAGGCCGAGAAGTCGTTCGACCTCGACGGTCTCGGCCCCTTTGAGAGGTGCAAGTCGACCAAAGACGGCTGAGGCGCCCTGGTGCATTGCCGCGGGAAGGTTGGCGTCATCCATGGCTGAAGCGATCTCTGCCATCTCGCCAGCGAAGCGCCATGCCTTGGGCCCGACGCTTGCAGCTGCCCTCTCCAGAAGGGGGAGCAGATGGGGCTGCGACAGCTCCCATTCGGCCCGAAGTTCCTTGCCCACAGCATGACATTCAGCCAAAGCAGCGACGTTGAAGAGTAGGGCGGCCTGGGCCTTGGTCCATCCGGCATAAGCCATCTTGAGGGCCGAGGCGGCGGTTGGTGACCCGGTCATCGCCACCGCGGTGAGAGCCGAGCCAGCCCACAGCTGGGCGATGGTTTCAGCTTCCTCGCCTGCGAGATAGAGGCGACTGGTACCCGGGCTGGTCGGAGGAGGACCGATAACGGAGCCATCGACATACCGATCAAAGCGTTGCCTGATCTCTTCTGAAGTTGAGGGGGCGATGGCGTTGGCGTCGACGTAGACCCCGTCGAATCCGGTGCTGTTCATCTGATCGGCCACCGAAAGTGCTTGATCCGGTGGACAGATCGAGACGACGACGTCGCAGTTGGCGAGGGCGTCGATTGCGCCGACGTCGATCATTCCTGCCCGCTCGGCCCGCAGCTGTGTCGCCGGGGACCGCCCGGACGAGGCCCAGTGCGTCTCAGCATGACAGGCGGCGGCGAGGGCTGAGCCCATGGCGCCAGGGTGAAGGAATCCGACCGTGTTCATAGGGCCACGGTAGTCGCCTACGGAGGAGGGTCAGACGCAGAAATGGCCGAGCTCAGGAGCTCAGCCACTTCAACCGGTCATCACCCAGATCTCTTGGCCGACGGCGAACCGTCGACCGATGAACTCACCTTACGGGTGGTACCTAGCCAGCGCCAGCGATAGGGAGCATCCACCCAGCACCTGGTGGCGAAGCTGGGTCGCCCGGCCTACAGTTTGGCTGGCAATGGCGGCAGATCTACCGCCCGGCGGCCCCCGTCGCCAACGGACTACACGGATCGGTTTTGGAAGGACCATGTCAATGAGGCCAGACGGACGAGCGAACGACGAACTTCGACCGGTCAGCTTTCAGCGCGACTTCACCAAGATGGCCGACGGTTCGGTTCTTGTGACGTTCGGGGAAACCCAGGTGCTGTGCACAGCGTCGATCGACGACGATGTGCCCCGCTGGATGCGTGATACCGGCAAGGGCTGGGTCACCGCTGAGTACAATATGCTGCCAGGCTCAAGCCCTGAGCGAATCCGCCGACGCACGTCGGGACGCGATCAGGAGATCCAGCGCCTCATCGGTCGAAGCTTGAGGGCCGTGTGCGACATGACGCTTCTCGGCGAGCGCCAGATCACGGTCGATTGCGATGTTCTCCAGGCCGACGGTGGCACTCGTACCGCCTCGATTTGTGGTGGCTATGTCGCCTTGCACGACGCTCTATCTCGCCTCGTGCTCTCGGGCGCTCTCGCCACCCATCCCCTGACCGAAAGCCTCGCCGCCATCAGCGTTGGTGTGATCGACGGAGAATGCCGACTGGACCTGCCCTACGTTGAGGACGCAGGTGCTGAGGTTGACATGAACATTGTGATGACCGGCTCCGGCGGGTTTGTGGAGGTCCAGGGAACGGCCGAAGGGGCGGTGTTCGACCGCTCTCAGCTCAACACGCTCCTCGATCTAGCGGCCGCTGGCATCAAGACGATCACCACGCTGCAGGCCGAGGCGGTTACGACCCCGCCCGAGCTGCGCCCGGCCCGGTAGGGGAGATCCCTACCCATGGAAGGTGAACAGCGGCCTCGTCTGGTTCTGGCCACTGCCAATCAGGGCAAGGTGGTCGAGCTGGCCGATCTACTGGGTGAGCGCTATGACGTTGCCCCTCGACCCGACGGTCTCGCCGAGACCGTGGAAGACGGCGACACGCTTGTCGAAAATGCTCTGAAAAAGGCGAGGGAGGTCGTGGCCAACACCGCCACCCTTGCCTTGGCCGACGATACGGGCCTCTTTGTGGCTGCGCTCGGTGGGGCACCTGGTGTACTGAGTGCTCGCTACGCCGGTCCGCAGGCCTCCAGCGAAGACAATATTGCCAAGCTGCTTGGCTCGCTTGCGGGTTCGGCTGATCGTAGCGCCTACTTCGAAACCGTCTTGGCTCTGGTTTCGCCCGATGGAACGAGTGTGATCGCTCGAGGTCGAGTCGATGGACACATCGTGGCCGAACCTCGTGGAGCGTCGGGCTTTGGTTACGACTCCGTCTTTGCCCCCAGCGATGGCGACGGACGAACCTTCGCCGAGATGTCGTCAGTCGAAAAGCAAAAGATCAGCCATCGTTCAAGGGCACTTCGGGATGTGAAGAACCAGGTTGAGGCCAAGGGCGATTCGCTCTGAGGGCGCGTGACCTCGATCTGGTTCACATGGTGCGGACGGGGGGACTCGAACCCCCACACCTGTAAAGGCGCCAGGACCTAAACCTGGTGCGTCTGCCAATTCCGCCACGTCCGCAGTATGGGCCCGGAGAAAATACCGGGATCTGGTCAGCGGCTAGCATGCTAGCGCGTTCTACGGGCGACGGCCGCGATTTGGAGAGCTACGGTTCTCTGGGCTTGGCGGCGGCCGCAAAGGCACACCAAATGCCCGTGACGGTCCACCACAGACGCCGTGGCGGCGGTAACCTGACGATTATGACAAGTCCCGGATTGCTGCCCACCGCCGAGATTGCGAACAACGGTTTCGGATTCGACATCTTCCAGCAGCTGTTGAAGCAGCGCATCGTCTTTCTCGGCCAGCAGGTCGACGACAACATTGCCAATTCGCTCGCCGCCCAGATTCTCTACCTGGCGGGTCAAGACCCCGACCAAGACATCTGGGTCTACATCAACTCGCCGGGTGGCTCGGTCACCGCTGGTATGGCGATTTACGACACGATGCAGTTCGTGAAGCCTGACGTGGCTACGGTCTGCCTGGGCCTCGGGGCGTCTATGGGCCAGTTTCTGCTGACCGCTGGCGCCCCCGGTAAGCGCTATGCACTTCCTCACGCTCGCATCCTGATGCACCAGCCGAGCGCTGGGGTCCAAGGTCAAGCTGCCGACATCGCGATCCAGGCCGAAAACCTGATCAACATCAAACGAGAGATGGCGGAACTAATCGCCGATCACTCTGGTCAAGACGTTGAGAAGATCATCGCCGACTCCGACCGCGACAAGTGGTTCAGCGCAAACGAGGCCAAGGAGTACGGCCTCCTGGATCACGTGATCGCTCGTGCCGGCGAACTCACCCAAGACTGAACCCCCAGCGATGGGCGACCCGGCAACGGATCGCCTGCCGAGCAGCGATCCCGTCGAACTCGCTACCTTCGAGCTCACCGTTGATCGCGTCGCAAAGGGCGGGGCTTCACTCGGTCTCGGCCCTGACGGTCGCGTGGTGTTCGTCGAGGGCGCCATCCCCGGCGAGCGGGTCGAAGTCGAGGTAGTCAAGGAACACAAGCGGCGAATCGAAGCGAGGATGCTCCGCGTCATCGATGCCTCGCCCGATCGACAGGAACCGCCGTGCCGTCATGTGGCCGACGGATGCGGCGGCTGCGACTGGCAGCATGTAGCGCCGGCAGCTCAAGGTGGCTTGCGGCGTGAGGTGGTCGCCGATGCGCTACGCCGGCTCGGTCGACTTGAGGATGTTGAGATTCGTGTCGGCCCTGAGCTGCCAGCTGAGGCATATCGAACGACGGTCAGGGCGGCTGTTGTGGACGGCCGCGCCGCCTTCAGGAAACGAGAGAGCCACGATCTCGTTGTGGTCGACCAGTGTGTCATCGCCCATCCGCTGGTGGAAGAGCTGCTGGTCGAGTCGCACTTTGGTGATGCGACCGAGGTTACGATTCGTGTCGGTGCCCGAACCGGTGAACGACTCGTCGTGGTCGACGGTGATCCTGGATCGGTTACCGTGCCGACTGATGTGCACGTCGTGCGACGCGCCAGCGGGGCCGAGGGCAGTGCTGGGAACCCGTCCGACCATCATGATCACCATCATGATCACCATCAAGACAGGAAGGATGACCACAGCCGGAGTGATCATGGCCACGCCGAGCTCCACGAGGCCCATATCCATGAGGTGGTTGGGGGTATCCGTTTCCAAATCTCGGCCAGTTCCTTTTTCCAATCTCGCCCTGATGGTGCCGAGATGCTTGGTCGGCTCGTCGCCGACGCTATTGCCGACGCTCCTGGCACCCTCTTGGACGCCTACTGCGGCGTTGGGTTGTTCGGTGCTCTGGCCGGTACCGGTCGCCGCGTGCTCGGGATCGAGGCCAATCCGATTGCAGCCCATGACGCTTCACACAACCTCGGTCCTCACAGCGAAGTCGTAACCTCCGTCTTTGAACGGTGGAGCCCCCAGCCGGTTGGTGTGGCCGTTGCCGATCCTGCCCGTGCCGGTCTGAAAGCAGCGGGTTGTGACGTGCTCGTCGCAGCTGAACCCGACTTGATCGCCTTGGTCAGCTGTGACCCCGCATCGCTTGCACGCGACGCTGGTCTTCTCGTTGAGCGCGGTTACCAGCTCGATTGGGTTACCGTCGTCGACCTCTTCGGCCACACGTCGCATGTGGAGACGGTGTCAAGGTTTAGCCGCCGCTGATCACTGTCGACGAGCTGAGAGGGCTGTACGTTCCCTCGCTCGTTGTGACAAAACGTATGGCTTCTCCGTCGCCGGGCAGCAGGGCGATGGCTTCGCCTTGTAGCTCAAGCCGGAACGGTCCTTCACAGGGGGTGGACTGTAGAGCGTCGGTGATCGTCTCGTCTGCGTTGCGGTCAAAGATCCAGGTTGTGGCGTAGGTGCGCAGGGCTATGGTCCGTCCCGAGGCGCTGATGTCGATACCGGTAGCGACATTGGTGCCAGGGCTCAGGACCGCAGAGGTGCGAGCTGGCGAGGTGGCCGGCGCCTGCTCGGCCAGTGAGCGTAGATCGATGGTGCCGGTAAGCGTAAGTATCTGCTCGTCGACCACGTCGAGATCGGCGTCGTAAATCCTTGTTGCCTCGCCTGTCTGTACGGCTTCGCCAACCTGCTTTGTGAGGGCGACGAGTCGGCGTTGAACGGGATCGACAAGCACGGCCTCAACATCTTCGGGCTCACCGGGGTAGCGAAGGGTAAGGACCGAGGTCGCCGTTAGAGATGTCGGTTCTCCCGGCACGGGCTCGTCGACCACGATGATTCGCATCGATGAGCGGCGTCGTGCATTGTTCCCAGAGTCGGCCAAATAGAGGCGCCCGTCGTACAAGGCAATGTCTTCAATATCGTTCGTCTCGGGGGAGGGCAACGGATAGAACCCGAGGTCTCCTCCTTCGGTCGTCAGCGCATACAGCCCCGGTTCAGATCCGGAGTCGTTGTGGGCCCAGAGCACGCCAGGGTGCGTTTCGCTGGCCACCAACCCCGATGTTTCCGTCAAACCGGTGGCCTGAAGCGAGCCTACAACCCGATGATCAACGACCTGGCAACGGCGAGGTCCTGAAGCATCAGAGGCGTCGCTGTTGGTCTCGCTGTCCGTTTTGGCCGAGGCCTGCTCGTCTTCGGGCTGTGTCACCAGCCCGGCTGGCTCGCCTGAATCCGAAGGAGATGTGGAGCTGGTCGCCGTGGGGGTGGTCGCCGAGGTCGACTCGCTCTCGATCGAAAGTGAGCGCGGCTCGGAGGTACAGCTGGCGAGGAGCAGCCCAGTAGCCGTCGCGGCCCCGACAAGGGTGGCGATGGGTCGGTGGCGGCATTCACGCTTCATGGATTGACTTAACACAGAGCCAACAACCTATCGGCTCATTCATCGTCGGCGTTCGATGCAAACCGAACGAACGGACGGTCCCTCAAGCCAGCATTGGCTCGCCGGAGATTTGGGGCGCGGTAGCTAGCTGGCGTTGGTCATTGCCCGGGTTGCCGCTTGTTTGCGTCGACGCGCCTCGCCTGCTGCTCGAAGTTCTTCACGCCGTTCTGGCGTGATCTCCATGTAGGAGTTTCGCCAGGACCCGTCGTCGTCAAATTCGAACGGAGCTCGCACCGTGGATTGGGCTGCGATGGCCGTGTTGGCAAGTTCGAGAGCAAGACCAACGATGGACCGTTGCATCCCGATGTCGTCGGGACGACCGCAAGGGTTGCCGAGTGGAAAGTCGGTAAAGAGAAATCGAGGTACAGCACACTGTTCGACGATGTCCCGTGCGCTTCCGACGACGACCGTGGTGATGCCGGCTTCCTCGAGACGACGTGCGACCAGACTCACGGTCTGGTGGCAGACAGGTCAGAGCGGAACGAGTAGCACAACGTCGACTGCGTCGGCTTGGCACCAGTCGACGACCCTGGCTGCATCGGCCTCGGTCTTGCGCTGGCTGTATTCGGTTGGCACGCCATAGAAGCGAGGGCTAAGGCCGCCGATCGTGCCAGCGTCAGCATATTCCTGGAGACGGATCAGGGGAAGGAAGCTTTCGACATCGTCGGTGTGGGTTGCGTCCTTATGCCACGACAGATCGTCGGTGAACATCCTGCTCGGCGGAGGAGAACTCGCTGCTGCGTACGCCGTCTTTGGCTGGAAGCTGCCAGCGTCGCTGTTCGAGCTTGAACCGTCTGTAGCGTCGTTTGCTTGAGGATCGGAGTCGCGGTGAAAGAAGGTAGTGGTGACGACGCCGACCCTGGCCTCGCTCAACGGCTTCTGCAGTTTGGCAAAGGGTGCTGTGGCGTTGCTGGCCCATCGGTACGGCTTGTCGTAGCCGTGGGCCTGATAGAACTCGCGTGACTTGTCGATGTAGCTCACGAACGTGCGGTGAGCAGGACTCAGATGATCGAAGGCCATGCCAAACGGTAGCATCCGCGGCTCTGGGTCTCCGAACCGGTGCTTCGTAGGTATGTTTCAACACGGTTGATTTATTGGGGCAACCATCGAGTTTTGTCTTGAAGGATGTAGGTCCGGATCGTGCGGCTACCATGGACGAGAGCGCGGCGAGAGGTCCTGCGAAAGGCAGCTCAACTCGTGACGAATGAAGTGGAAGACAGCATCACTTTCTTGCCCACAATGTGGTTCAGGATGGCGGGTCGATGTTGAGTTTGTTTCCCAGAAGATGGTTGACCGGTGCCAGATTCGACGTGGAGGTCCCCTGATGTGGCGTAGCCGATCAGAGAAAAACAGCAAAGGTGAGGGTCGCGGTGAGAACGCTGCCCGTTCGGCGAAGCGTACCCCTGAGGAGCTGATGGAGGTGCCGGCCGAACGACGCCTTCGCCGCGTCGACTCGGCTGAGCAGATCGCGTCAGCGACCTTTGACAGCGCTCGCTCGCGTACACAGCGAAACCCGCTTGAGTCGGGCTATGAGGTCGATGGAATCGAACTCCCCGATCCCACGGGCCGATCGGTGCGGCGGTTGAATCTTCCGCCACTCAATCATGCGGGCGATACGCCGATCACAGAGGCGGTGGCACCGACCGTCGAGGGGCGCATTGAGGCCACGGAAACCGCCCCAGGATCAGGCCCGGTTGCTGACGCTGTTCCACGACCTCTAAACGACGAGGGGCAGCAGGCCGTTGCCACCGCGGCGGCCGGTTCACCGGACCAGAATGGCAAGAGTGCGGCCGCTGGCTCGCTCGGCGTTTTTGGCGAGCCGCAGCCAACAGCTACCACCGAGGCGACCGATGCCTGGCGACCCGACCAGGCTGAGTCTCCTGAGCCGACGCAAGCGTTCAATGCGGTGAATGACGTAAATCAAATGCCGGAGACTCCTCCGGCGACACAACCAGCGACACCAACAAACTACGATGAGTATTACGAGAACGGAAGGCTGAAAGCGGTGCCCGACTTGCCGAACAATCCGGATTACCGACCCCGCGACCCGGCGATGGCCCAGAGGCAGGGTGCGCCTGGTGAGCAGACGATGCCACGCTCTCCTGGTCTCCCGCCTGAGCAGCTGGCCCAACCCGGCTGGAACTCCGTCGATCAGCGTGGCTCACAACAGCCGCGGCAATGGCAGGCAGCGCAACAGGGTGGCAATGTCTACGCGGCCCAGAACGCTTTCGATCAGCCCACGAATGTGGATGCAGCTGGCAGCCCTATACGCCAAGGCGCCCCGCCTCGCAAGGGTCCTGCGCGGCAGTCCGCTGAATCCTCCCAAAAGCTTCGGCTGGCGTCATCGCGACCTCCGGTCAAGCCAAAGCCCAAGCGCGCCAACGGATGGTTGCTCGGCCTCGGTCTGCTCGCCGTCGTTCTGGCTGGCCTCGGCGCTGCCTATTTCCTCACTCGAGATAACGGTGATGGCGTTGAGACGGCCGTCGACTCGGTGGAAGATGTGGATTCGGCGGATGGCGTTGGTGCCGACGCCGACGTCGTGGATGATGTCGACGATGCCGCAGCCGGCGACGACGTTGAGACCACCGATACCTCGCCAGCTGCCGTTTCACCAACGGGCGAGCCGCTGCTCGTCATGCAGGACGCTGATACCGGTCCGCTCACCGTTGATCAGGCCTATCCGATCGAGATCCTGAGTCCTCCTGCGGGCGCCCAGTATCAAGTGATCGTAGATGATCTACCCCAGGGCAACCCGTTCGATGTTCTGCCCGATCTCAGCCTCCCGGCCGGTTACCACACGATCTATGTAGAGATGATCGACGGTGACACGCGGACACCGACCAACGTGATCGATGTTCATGTCTTTGATGACACGGTTCCACCTACTGGGTTCCGCGCCAATTTGGCCTCGATCGACATAGCGAACGAGGGTTGGGGCGAGGCTCTCGAGCGCTTCAAGCAGTACAAGGCCGATGGACATGAGAACCTGAAGTTGACGCCGAGCGATCCGTACCCCAGCCTCCCGTCGGGTTATTGGAACATCTACGTCGACAATCTTGGTGAGGACCGGGCCGCTGCACTGGCCTATTGCGAGCAGGCTGGTCTCGCCGTGCCCGACGAGTGCTTCCCAAGCTTCTTCGATGCCGCAGCGCCGACCGACGGTTAGTCTCCTGATCGGATGGGCTGCTTAGGTAACCCATCCGCCATCGACAACGAACTCCGAGCCGGTGCAGTACGCGCTGTCATCGGACGCCAAGAAGAGGGCGAGCTTTGCTACCTCTTCCGGTTCGGCCACATGGCCGAGCGGGATTCGGCGGGTCAGGTCTTCAGGGGAAACGACGTTGTCGAACTCGTTGATCATCGGGGTCTTTATGATGCCGGGGTGGATCGAGTTTACGCGTACGCCTGCGTCCGCGAGCTCCAGAGCTGCCGCCTTAGTCATGCCCCGCACAGCCCACTTGGTGGCTGAATAGGCGAAAGCGTTGCGCGACCCTCGAAGCCCAGCGATCGAGGAGATATTGATGATCGATCCTGATTCGCTCTCGGTCATGAGGGGCGCCATCGTCTGCATGCCGAGGAAGACGCCGGTTTGGTTGACATCGATCATGCGCTGCCAGAGTTCGAGGTCGGTGTCTTGCATGGCGACGACGCGGAAGATCCCCGCGTTGTTGACCAGGATGTCACAGCGCCCCTGTTGGTCTCGGAGTTGCTCCTCGACCGAGCTCCAGGCACGGGGGTCGGTGACGTCGTGTTCGATGAAATGACCGCCGACCGCTTCAGCTACCTTCTTGCCTTCATCGGCGAGAACGTCGGTGACATAGACGATCGCACCGTGCTGGGCGAACAGCTTTGCCTCACATTCGCCTTGCCCCCGGGCCCCGCCCGTGATGACGGCAACCTTGCCTGTGAGACGGCGACTATCGGAGGGAATCTCTGTCATACCAAACCCTAGTTCGGCCCATACACCTGTCTCCAGTCCAGCTGGTCGTCGGGCGGGAAGGTGGCGGTGAAGGACGTTTGGAGAGCATCGAGCTCGGTGCAGAGACGTGGACCGAGTGCTTCCCAGCGAGCTGCGTCGAGCTCGTCGGTGAGGGCCTCGATCGCCGCCCGACCGTCATAGCCGGCAGACGTGGCCGAGCCATCGCTGTTGAGCCAACCACGCCGATGGAGCCGATCGGCGGCAGCCTCTGCTTCTTGCTCTGTCCAACCCGCTTCATCGGTGATCCAGGCGCGGGGCGCCTGATCGACGGCGACATGAGACACAATCGTTTCGCACCCGTCGAGACCGTGGGCGCCAAGCGCGAGCAGATGGCAACTGTTGCGATACTCGCGTTGCAACGTCGTTGCATGCCAGAGAGCAAGGTGGGGTTCTTCGGGCCACGGCAGCGCCTGCCAGGCGGCGAACAGCGGCCGGCCGAGAACGGGGCAGTTTGTGAGAGTCTCACGATGCAGAGCGACCGCTCGTATCACGTCGGCATCGTTACGGTCGGGCATGACGCGCCGCAAGGCTGCATCCATTCCAACATAGCGGGCTTCGAGGATCCGCTCAGGCGATGCGAATCCCCAGGCGTCGGGAAGGGCGCGGTGCACCCTCTTCGGGCTGTAGTAGAAGAACACTGCCTCAACGACGTCGGCTCGCACCGGGCCCATCGGGGCGGCCCGGGTTGCGAAGTAGTTCATCCAGAAACCCTTGAGGCCTGCTGCTGTTGCCGTATCTCGCGGCTCGGGCGCCACGTAGCACAGCTGGTGGTAGCGCTCGGAGACTTCCCACATTCTGCGAGCCAGTGACGTTGTCGATCCAGACACCTATGAGACGTTAGCCGCAGGAGGTGATCGAAGTCCCTCCAGACGGTTCGGGTCCAAGGCTAGGCTGTCGGTGTGTCGCCGTTGCATTGTACTGTCGAGCAGGATTCCACTGCCGGGCATGGGCTACGGCCACGCTCGATGATCACTATTCTCTTGTTTCTGGCGGTTTCGTTGGCGCTGTTACTGTCGGCCTGTGTCGAATCCGATGTTGCATCCGACGGGTCTGAAAGCACAGCGGAAAATGCTGCGTCAGATGGTGCAGCTGTGAGCGGTAGCGAGACGGTCGATGAGCCTGGAGCGGAGAGAAAACCGATCGTGCGGCTGGCGCTCACCGACTGGACTGGATCTCGTCTGGTGGCTGTGATCGCAGAGCAAATCATCGAATTGAGGCTCGGTTATCCGGTTGAGCTGGTTGGCGTTGGACGCATGTCAGATGTGCTGGCCGACCTTGAGGATGCAGAACTCGATGCGATTCTCGAAGTCTGGCCCTCCACCTTGAGCGAGGGCGAGCAGGCCGTGATCGACGAGGGGCGGGTTATGGAGCTCGGCCCTCTAGGTCCGGTGGGCCAGGTTGGCTGGTTTGTTCCACGGTACGTCGTTGAGGAGGATCCGACCTTCTCGAACTGGGAGGGATTTCTCAGCCCCGAGGCCACCGAACGTTTCGCCACGGAGCAGACGGCGCCGCGTGGACGATTCCTCGGGATCGACGTAAGTTATGAGAGTGTTGATGAGCAGTTGATCGACGAGTTGGGCCTTCCGCTGGTCGTTGAGTACAGCGGGAGTGAGGCCGCGAGCCGGGCCTTGCTGGCTGAGGCTGTGGGCCGTCGCGAGCCAATTCTCATGTATTGGTGGACCCCGACGAACGAAGTTCAACATTACGATTTAGTTGCGGTCGAGCTGCCAAAGCCGGTCGATGGCTGTCCGATTGTCGCTGAGTCCAACGACCCAGCTGTATGTGCCTATCCACAGGATCTGCTGTTCAAGCTGGGCGCCGCCGATTTGGCCGACCGGGTTCCTGATGTGGCCGGCTTCCTCGCTGCGTTTCACTTGTCCACAGAGGACCAATTGGCCATGATCACTCGGGTTGAAGTCGATGAGGAGCCACTCGCAGCCGTCGCCCGTGACTGGGTGGAACGAAATGAGACCACCTGGGCAGAGTGGCTGAGTACTGGCTAACAATGGTCACCCATCCGGTTCTTGAGGACTATTCCATTTGCTCTTCAATCTGATGCGTGTCTCTGCACCTAAACCGACTAGGCACTACAGTTGAAACCGCAACAACTGCCGGTCGTCGTGGCGTCGAAGTTTGGCTTCGCGATTTCCGGTCGTCGACAACAAGCTGCAGACAAGCAGGGGGAGTCAGTCTTAATGACCCGAGAGCGAGCGCCGCTTGGCGATGAAGTCGTCAGACTTGAGCACGTCTACAAGATCTTCGGGCCCCGCCCTAGGGGTCGTGCCTTTGAACTGGTGAAGGCCGGCGTCGGCAAGAAAGAGGTTCAGGCGCAGACCGGCCATGTGGTCGGTTTGCACGATGTGAACTTCAGCGTCCGACAGGGTGAGATCTTTGTTGTGATGGGCCTCTCAGGCTCGGGCAAGTCGACGGCGATTCGCACGGTAAACAAGCTCCATGACATCACCCACGGCCATGTGTGGGTTGATGGCATCGACGTTCAGTCGCTGAACGGGCCATCGCTCCAAGCGTTCCGCCGAGAGAAGATGGGAATGGTGTTCCAGCATTTCGCCCTGTTCCCTCACCGCAACGTCATCGATAACACCGGCTATGGGCTCAAGGTCCAGAAGGTGCCAAAGGCCGACCGAGATCGGGCCGCCATGCGGGCCCTTTCGCTCGTCGGGCTCGAGTCGTACGCCACCAATGCGGTCGACGAACTTTCGGGCGGTATGCAGCAGCGAATCGGTCTGGCTCGAGCCTTGGCATCCGATCCCGACATCCTCCTGATGGACGAAGCCTTCTCTGCTCTCGATCCGCTCATCCGTCGCCAGATGCAGGACGAGATGATGGAGATCCAGAACGAGCTCCAGAAGACGATCCTCTTCATCACCCACGACTTGAACGAAGCACTTCGCATCGGTGACCGAGTGTGCATCATGAAAGATGGCGCGGTCGTACAGATTGGAACCCCCGAAGAGATCCTCACGCGGCCCGCTACCGGCTATGTGGCCGAGTTCGTGCAGGATGTGGATCAGGGTCGTGTTATTCAGGCCCATGAGGTGATGACGCAGGCCAGCCCGGTCACGGTCGGGTCGAGTCTGCAAGACGCTGTC
Organism: uncultured Acidimicrobiales bacterium; assembly: GCA_937922045.1. Classification (GTDB taxonomy): domain Bacteria; phylum Actinomycetota; class Acidimicrobiia; order Acidimicrobiales; family SZUA-35; genus JAHELU01. The sequence goes on from CAKZXA010000073.1 coordinate 85,135, forward strand.
AACGTGATGCATGGGCGAACGGGTGCCTTCGTCGTCGATGCTGATGGCCGGCCAACAGGACTCATCCTCGCCGCCGACGGCATTAGGGCTGCAGCTGATGGATCAACCGATCTCGAAGGTTGTATTCGCACCGATTTCGAAACCACAACGTCGGCGACGACGCTCAACAACCTTTACCGCGAGTCGGGGACCGGGCAACCGATCGCCGTGCTCGATGATGCGGGCGCCCTGGTCGGCCGAATCGATCCTGGCGACATTTTGAAAGAGATGGGGCGTGTTGAGCACCTCATAGACGGCTTTGAGCGAGAGGTGTTCATGTAATGAGTAGACGACCAATTCTTGCTCAAGAAGCTGATGCTGATGCTGAAGGTGGCGGTGGATTCCTCGACCGCATGGACGACGAGACGGTGCTCGACGAATGGGAATTCCCCGTCGGCGAGTGGGTCGAACAAGGTGTTGACTGGGCTGTCGTAAACCTTCGAGGCGTTTTGCGGGTAGTCGAGTGGCCGTTCGACAAGTTGTTTGAAATCGTTGTTGACGAAGGCCTGCTGAAAGCCCCGTGGCTGCTCGTAGTGCTCGGGTTCTTCGTGGTTGGCGCGGCGCTGCGAGGCGTCAAAGTTGGTGCTCTGGCTGGCATTTCGCTGTTCATCTGCGGGTTGCTTGGAACCGCCTACTGGGCCGACACGATGCGTACGATCGGCATGATTCTGGTCGCTGTGTTCCTGTGTGCTTTGATCGGCATACCGGTCGGTATCGCTTGTGGGCGTTTCGACGGCGTGTGGTCGGCGATCAGACCAGTGCTCGATGCCATGCAGGTGATTCACACCTTCGTCTACATGCTGCCGGTGATCTTCTTCTACGGGTTGGGCGCGGTTCCCGCGACCATGGTGACGATGATCTTCGCTGTACCTCCGCTCGTGCGACTCACCAACCTCGGCATCAGACAGGTTCCTGAGGATGTTGTCGAAGCCAGCCGTTCCTTCGGTGCGCCTGAGCTTCGGGTGCTAACCGACGTGCAGCTCCCGCTCGCCCGTCCGGCCATCATGACCGGTCTCAACCAGACGCTTCTGCTCGCTATCTCGATGGGCGGTATCGCCGCCATCATGGGTGCGGGAGGCCTCGGCTTGAAGGTGTTCCGCGCTGTGCAGAATATCGACGTTGCCCTGGCCGGTTCTGCCGGTCTTGCCTTTTTCTTGGTCGCCGTTGTTCTGGATCGTATCTCCCAGCCCGGTGGTGCTGCCGGCCCCAACCTCCTCTCGCGCATTCGCATGGCGTGGGCCAACCGCGAGACTCCTGAAGACCTGATCGGTGAGCCCGGCTTTACCCCGCCGGTTGCGCCTTCGATCAACGCTGAGAAGTACACCTCGGTGGAGGCGGCTGAACGCCTCCCCATGGTGGTCGCTGGTGCTGCAGGCCTTGTCGCTGCCATCAGTGCCCTGCTCGTGTGGGGTTCGGATGCAGGTCTCGTCACGGCCTACTCACGTGGATCCGATGTGGATCTCGCCGGCCAGTCGTTTAGTGGTTTAGCTGCCTCCGGTGGTTCTTTCTTCGGCGTTCTCACCGCCGTTGGCGGCCTCTTCGTTGTCGCCTGTGTTGCTCAAGCCTTCATGGGGCCTGGCCGCGGCCCAGCCTGGTTCTCCTCAGCAGGGGCCACGTTGGCATCGGGTCTCGTTGTCGGTTCGAGTCTGGCCTACCTGTCGATCGACGCTTCACCCGAGGTGACGGCCTTCAGTTTCGGCCCTGGCCCCTACCTCGGCTTGGGTGCGGGTGTGGTTGCTCTGGCCGCTTCTTGGCGCTGGATGTGGAAGACGCCGATCGCTGAGATCACCCCTCAATCGGGTGGTATCTCTAGTGGGCGAATGGCCGGTGGCGCGATCGCCTTGTTGCTCGTGACTATCTCGCTGTATTCCGGTTGGACCTTTGACAATCGCGTTCGTACGGTGTTCACGCCTGAGCTTCAGGCCGAGATGGATGAGATCGAACGTCAGGTCGAGGACGGCGAGTTGGCCGCCAATATCGGCGCTCAGCAGATGCAGAACCTCAACAACAAGGCTGTGAAGAACACGGAGCTAGTCCTCGATGGTCGCAGCGACGATGGCTCTCGCTTGGGTTGGCCTGCTCTTGCCCTTGCCCTTGCTGGTTTGGCCATGCTGGTTCCGGCCGCTGGATTCGTTCGTCCTCGGCTCACCAATGCGGCAAGCAGATTCATGACTGCTGAAGCCGGTTCTGGTCGCGGGGTCTTTGCCTTTATTGGCGTGACGTTGGCCGTTGCTTCGATCCTTTGGATCTACGCCGTCGACACCGTGCTGGGCAAGGCCGAAAGTGCAGCTGGCAACATTGTCAATGTCGAAGGCAGGCTCGGGCCTGTGTTTCTAGGATCGGCCGCTATCGAGGTCCTGTTGCTACTGGCGATTCTCGTCGGTGCCGTCATTATGTTGAGTCGAGCTTCGGGTGTGCGCGCCGAGGCAACGATGGCGTTGCTTATCGGTTTCGGTGGATTCGCCTTGCTGCTGGCTGTAATGATGTGGCAGTACGGACCAACACCGGTCTTGGCCATTCTGGCCGTGATCGCTGGTCTCATCGGACTGGGCTTCGTATTCGGCGACCTGAGTGGTGAGCAGCAATGGGCGTGGAGCGGTATTGCTGCCGCAGCCGGGCTTGCCCTGATGGGGCTCGCAGGCGGCTGGGTCCTGTCGATCATGCGAGCCACCGACGACAAGTTCTATTCTGGTATCGGCGCCGCGCTGGCTCTAACCGCTGGCTTTATCTTGCTGGCATCCTCACGGGGTGTTCTCATGGACTTTGGCCGAGCCAAGATCTACGGAGATCTCGGTGGAACCACATCGTCACATGTTGACGAAATCGATGTAATCGACGCTCCTACTGCAGAACCGGAGCTTGTCGGTCGATAGCCGATATCGGCCCCGACGCCTCAAAGCAGAGCTACGCAACTACGCTGGATGGCTGTATGCCGATCCGGCCGCCATCAGCTGTCATGATCCCTACAACCGAGTCTCAACCGGGGAGAAGAAAACCCAAATGAAACCAAAGAAACTAACCCTCCTAGTCGCGCTGCTGGCAGCGTTCGGTCTTTTGGCCGCCGCCTGCGGTGGCGCCGATGATGTTGTCGATGCTGCGGGCGATGCCGCTGATGCTGCGGGTGACGCGGCTGAAGAGGTCGCTGAAGACGCAGAAGAAATGGTCGACGACGTCGCAGACGCAGCCGACGATGCAATGTCCGATGGCGAGAAGGCCATGCCCGGTGAAGGCGTTGCCGTCACCGCAGCACGGGCCAACTGGTCGACCGGCTACTTCCAGGGTGCTCTCTACTCCGCCATGCTCGCTGAGCTTGGTTACGAGGTGAGCGATCCTTCGCTGAACGAGTTGCCTCCTTCCAATGGCTACCTTGCCATGGCTCAGGGCGACATCGACTTCTGGGCCAACAGCTGGTACCCAGGTCACTTCAGCTGGTACGAGAATGAGCTGCCCGACGGCTCGACCGTAGAAGATCACGTTGAGGTCATCGGTGAAGAACTCATGGCCGCTGGCCTCGAAGGCTTCCTGGTCACCAAGTCGGTCGCTGAAGACAATGGCATCAAGTCGCTGCAGCAGATTTACGAGGACGATGCACTCATCGCTCTCTTCGATTCTGACGGCAACGGCAAGGCAGAGATCTTCGGTTGCCCCGAAGACTGGACCTGCGACGACATCATCACCGACACCATTACCTTCAATGGCTGGGATGACAAGATCGAGCAGACCATTGCTGGCTACGACGCCATGATCATCGAGTCGGTGGCCAAGGCCAACGCCGGTGAGCCCATGATTCAGTACACATGGAGCCCCTCGGGTTACCTCACCCAGCTGATCCCGGGTGACAACGCTCTTTGGCTCAACGTTGGCACGATCGAGAACGTACTCGACGGTTCGACCAACCCGGACTGGAACTTCCGTGACACCGGCGCCGCCCCACTGGGCGACACCTGCACGGACGATCCTTGCTTCCTCGGTTGGACCAACGCCGACGTACAGGTCACGGCCAACTCAGAGTTCCTGGCCGAGAACCCATCCGCTGCCGAGCTGTTCCGTCAGGTAAAGCTCAGCGTGCTCGATGTTGCTAACCAGAACGTCAAGTACACCAATGGTGAAGACACCGAGGATGACGTACAGCGTCACGCCGCCGAGTGGATCGCCGAGAACCGGGAGCTCGTCGACACCTGGCTCGACGCTGCTCGCGCTGCAGCCTAGGTCACCAGCTGATCTAGTAGACAACCTCTGAGAAGGGTGGGTGGCCAACTGGTCACCCACCCTTCTTGCTTTTGGGCGGGGATGGCGCAAGGCTCGATCCATGATCGACCTCTACGACGCAATGAGCACCCTACGGGCGGTCCGGCGCCTCCGAACCGACCCCATCCCGGCCGAGGTGCTCGATCGGGTGCTGCAAGCGGCATGTTGGGCTCCGACCGGCGGGAACCAGCAGCCCTGGCGAATCGTGGCGGTTCAAGACGACGAGCGCAAGCGTGCTCTACAGGACATCTACGCTCCCGAGTGGCGAAACTACACCGCGGGCTACACCGACCGCTTAGGCGCCATGGACGAAAAGGCGGCTGAGGCATTGCGGCGAACGTTGAGCGCCGGCGACTATCTAGCTGAGCATCTGGCCGAAGCACCGGTGATTCTCGTCTTCTGCGCCGACTTCCGCGCTATGGCTGTCACCGATGCCAAGCTCGACCGTCGGAGTCTCATCGGGGGAGCGTCGGTCTACCCTGCGGTGCAGAACCTGATGCTGGCTTGTGTCGCCGAAGGCCTTGGCTGCACCCTGACGACTCTTCATTGCATTCGTGAGTCCGAGGTGATGGAAATACTCGGGATCCCAGAGCCGTGGGCCACGGCGGCCTTGGTGCCGATCGGGTACCCGGTTGGCAAGGGCCACGGTTCGATCACACGAAAGCCCATCGCCGACATGGTCTTCCGCAACGCCTTTGGCGAGGCCTGGTAGCCACCTGTAACTCGGGTCTAGTCGTCGAGTTCGCTGGTCGACCAGTCGCCAACGACCAGAGCGTCTGGATCGTTGAGGTCTTCGATGCAACGCTCTGCCAAGGGCATGGCATTGTTGTGACGCACGGCGTCGCGCGATGAGACAAACGTACTGGGTGGCAGCCGGCCCTTGTCGAAAGACTTCTTGTAGGCGTCTGAGCCTTTGGCGTCGATCTGGTCCCAGGTCCTGCTGAGGGCGTAGCCTGTTGGCCCTGTGACGTCTCGGGCCATATCGCCAAGGTCATTTGAGAGATGGCGCCGACCGGCACGGCGAGCTTTCCACTCGTACCAGACTTCGGACAACCAAGCTTTCATAGCTCCCAGTCTACTCGTAACCGATCCGCCCGCCGGTCAGATCATCATGGCGCTGCGTGTCGTCGCGCCGTGTGACCACGTTTTCGGCCGCGAGTCGGTCGCGGGCGGTCTGGTCGAAACCGAGCTCGCTCAGAATCTCTTCGGTGTGGGCGGCGAGTTGGGGCGAGGGCTTATCGATGGGTGCTGGCGTGGTTTCGAACTGGACCGGCATGCCGGTCGTCACGTAGCGACCGATGGTGGGGTGATCGAGTTCGACCATGTAGCCGTTGGCTCGAACCTGAGGATCGCGAGGAACGTCGTAGGGAAGGTTGTAGCGGGCGCATGGCACCCCGAAAGAACGCAGGTGCGTCAACCAGTGCTCCGACGAGGCAGAGGCGAGTACCGTCTCGGATTCGGCCACAAGTCGACTGAGCTCGGGGGTGCCAGGCCGGAGCGCTTCGCTGGGTTCGTCGATACCGGTGGCGTCGTGAAACCGCTGACGCAGGGCGCCGCTGAGAGCAGCGACGGCAATCATGCCGTCGGAGGTCTGATAATGGCGGAAGTAGATCTTGAAGAGCACTTGGCCGCCCGCTCCCGAGTTTTCGTAGTGATTCCGAATGTCTTCGAAGGAGGCGCCCTCGGCCTGCAGCGACCTAAGCTCTGCTTCGAGAGCATCATCTTGATCGCCGCGCAGATCGGGAAAGAAGCCGAGAACCGGCATGCCGAACGACACGGCCGTACCCAGCAGCGAGGTGTCTACTCGTTGGCCTTCACCGGTCTTGTCTCGATGGCGTAGGGCGGCAACGACGCCGAGCGCCGAGTAGACCCCGGTCCCCATGTCGTTGATGGCCGGTCGGGTGGAGGTTGGCACACCATTTTCGGTTCGATTCATGAAGAACCCGATGCCGCTTGTGGCTTGAGCGAGCACGTCGTAGCCGCCTACCAAGGCATCAGGGCCTTCTGGTCCAAACGGGGTGTGGGTGAGGTGAATGAGGGAAGGATCGATGGACTTTGCATGCTCCCAGCTCAGTCCGTAGCGGTCGAGATCGGAACCCTTGAAGGCGACGAGTACCACATCAGCCCAGCGGAAGAGGGCTTCGATGACGGGCTTAGCACCGTCGGATTGAAGATCGAGCGTCATCGAGCGCTTGCCTGGGTTCGTAACCGCATAGGTTCGCCCCTCGTCATCCAGAAGGCGCCCGAGGTGGCGCATGGCGTCGCCTTGAGGCGGTTCGATCTTGACCACATCGGCGCCCATGGCTGCCAGCAGCCGGCCACAATGCGGGATCGCTACGTTCTGGGCGAACTCGGCCACCTTGATGTCTTCGAGGATCTTCATCGCCTTGTCCACTCCTCCGTCCTCTAGGGGGACGATCGTGTCGTTGGGAATCGCTATCTGCAGTCGTTGAGGTGGGTCTTGGTTCAGTTTGTAGGGAGTTGGTTGAAGGGGGTGGATCGGTCCGGCCCTGGCTCTCGAGGAAGGCCGAGAACCCGCTCACCCAAGGTGTTGCGCTGGATCTCATCGGTGCCACCACCCAGACTCATGCCGCGGCAGTTCAGGATGTGATAGGCAAGGTAGTCGTCGAGCTGGTTTGCCGGATCGCCAAGATCTGACCTCCAGGCCGGCGAGGCAGGAAAGGCGAGCTGGCCGGCTACGTTAGCCGCCGCTCGCCCTTGCCGAGTGCGCCAGAGCTTACCGATAGAAGGCGACACATCGCGGTGGCCGAGCCAAGCGACGATGCGTTCTCCGGCATGCAGACGGGCGAGTTCCTGACGAACCGTGGCATCCGTGATTCGATCCCTCGTTCGGGCCACGTCGATGAGCTGAGCAACCGGTATGGGGGAGCGGCCAGCCTTCGACAGCTGGCTCTCGTCGCCGCTCATGGAAGCGACGCCGGTTTGTCGACGCTCGTGAGCTAGCAGGGCGACGGCGGTGGCCCAGCCGCCGTTTACCTCACCGACGACCCAGGAGCGGGGGATTCTGGCCTCGTCCAAGAAGATCTCGTTGAACTCGCTGACCCCGGTCATCTGCACCAGAGGTCGAACATCGACGCCGTCCTGATGCATGGGAAGTACGAACATGGTGATGCCGCGATGCTTGGGAAGGGAAGTGTCGGTGCGAGCGAGGAGAATGGCGAAGTCGGAATGTTGAGCCCCCGATGTCCAGACCTTCTGCCCGGAAATGATCCACTCGTCACCGTCGAGTACGGCCTTGGTGCCCAGCGAGGCGAGGTCGGATCCAGCCCCCGGCTCCGAATACATCTGGCACCAGATCTCGTCTCCTCGAAGGCCTGGCTTGATAAACCGCTGCTTGAGCTCGTCGGAGCCATGATCGCGAATCGTGGGCAAGGCCATACCGACCGATATGCCGAAGACGGCTTCTTCGCGGGGTACGAGGCCGCGACTCTGCTCTTGGTAGACGGCGTTGAAGGCAGGGCTGAGCCCAAGGCCGCCACAATCTACCGGGTAGTCGAGACCGGCTAGCCCATGATCGAAGAGGAGCTGGCGCCAGTTCTTTGCCCGTTCCAGGGTTGACGCTGATGGGCTCTGCTGGTCTAGCGCCTCGGGCAAGGTCTGATGAAAGAAGGTCTTGACCTTCCGTTGAAAGTCGTCGAGCTCGGTGTCCCCTGAGGCCATTTCCGAACTCTAGTCACACTGAGCGCCCACGCTCGAAACGAGCCTTGAGACCATGACGGGTGAATGTGCCAAAGCCGCTCGGTGGTGCGTGGAGGTAGGGCGCCGATGTGGCACACTAGCCAGTCGATGTCTCCGGCCGCCCGCACCTCGACTAGCTCCCGATCGACCACACTGCGTCTTCGGGTATGGCAGCGAAAAGCGCTCGACGCCTTTTTGGCCTCATCGTCGCCGGATTTCCTCGCGGTAGCCACGCCAGGCGCAGGTAAGACGACCTTCGCGCTGACCGCGGCTCGAATGACGCTGCCGAACTTGCCCGGTCGCCTCGTGGTCGTTGCGCCCACCAAGCACTTGAAGAATCAATGGTCGGACGCGGCACAACGTTTCCATCTGAACCTCGTCGTCGACTGGACCCCGGGAGATCAGGTCCCGGCCGATGCCCACGGTGTCGTCGTCACCTATCAGCAGATCGGTAGCTCGCCGGAGCCCTTCTTTGCCCTCTCGCAGGGTGGGTTCGTAATCTTGGACGAGATCCACCACGCCGGCGAGGACCGGTCGTGGGGCGATGGCGTGAAGATCGCCTTTGATGGCGCGAGCCGTCGTCTTTCCCTCTCGGGAACACCGTTCCGAAGCGATACCCAATCGATCCCCTTCGTGCGCTACGCCGCCGAGGAGGTTGTCCCCGATGTCGAGTACGGCTATGGCGAGGCGATCCGAGACGGCCGCGTTGTTCGACCGGTCTACTTTCCCCGCTTCGGTGGCCATATGGAATGGACCGCTCCAGACGGCGCCGAGTACTCGGCCAGCTTCGACGATCCTCTGGCTCGTACGCAAGCAAACCAGCGGCTTCGGGCTGCGCTCAGTCTCGAAGGCGATTGGTTGCCAACCGTGCTGGCCAACGCCAACGACCAGCTGTCGAAGATCCGCGAGACGCACACCGATGCCGGCGGTCTCGTCATCGCCACCGATCAAGGGCACGCCCGTGGTATCTCCAAGATGCTCAAAGAGCAGTTCGGCGCCCAGGCTGTGGTCGCGACGAGCGAAGATCCTGATGCCTCCAACAAAATCGCCGCCTTCGCCCTCGACGACACCCCTTGGGTCGTTGCCGTCAGAATGATCTCCGAGGGCGTTGATATTCCGCGCCTGCGCGTCGGTGTCTACGCAACGACGACCACCACCGAGCTGTTCTTCCGCCAGGCGGTTGGCCGTGTGGTCCGCTTCCTGCCTGGTCAGGGTCGCCAAAAGGCCTACATGTTTCTGCCCGACGACTTTCGGCTGCGCCGCTACGGTTCCGAGATCGCCGAGTCTCGTAAACATTCTTTGGCGAAGAAGGCAAAGGGCGACGGCTCAGAACTCGATGACGTCGACCGCCCGACCCGTCCCGAAGGGGACCAGATGTCGCTGTTCGCCGTTCATGCTGCCACCGCCTCGGAGGTCGACGGCTCAGATTTGCTGGCCCATGATCTGTTCGCCGATGATACTGCGGCCGACGAGTTCGATCCTTTGGACGAAGATCCTGGCTTGCTCATCGACCTTGGCCAGCTGCCGAGTTTGGGCGTTGCTCCCCAGGCCGGTATCGCTCCGAGCGGACGACCGAACGATCGCAACGAGCGGGAACGTCTCCGCCGAATCAACACCGACCTGACCAAAGAGTTGGTCGATCTAACCGGTCGCTCCCATGCCGCCGTAAACGGTGAGCTGAACCGTCGGGCGCGAGTGGCCAAGATCTCTGAAGCCACCATCGTCCAACTGAACCGTCGGGCTCGGGCCGCTGAGGAGTGGCTGCGGCAGGAGAACCGTCGTCGACGATTCAACTCGTTCACCTGAACGCCGGTTCCCAGCCGCTGGCGCACGAAAGGCCTTAGGGGCGCAGCAAGGCTTGGAGTTGTTCGATGGTGTCGGCGTTTGCCGGTGTGCGATCATCGCGGTAACGCTTGAGGCGGGCAAAACGCAGGGCCACCCCGCCCGGGTAGCGGGTGGATCGTTGGACACCGTCGATGGCAACTTCGGCCACAAAATGTGGATGAAGGGCAACAGTTGATGGTGTCGAGCGAGCATCGTCCTCGTAGGCCGGAAAGTTCTCTGTCTGCCAGGCCAGTGTGGCGTCGGTGAGGCCCTTGAACGTTTTCCCTACCATGACGAAACCGTCGTCGTCGGTGTTGCGAGCGCCTAGGTGAAGGTTGGAGAGCCAGCCCTGCCGCCGGCCGTAGCCCCACTCGGCGGCCAGAACGACGAGGTCGAAGGTATAGACCGGCTTGACCTTTCGCCACGATTTACCGCGTCGTCCAGCCTCGTAGAGGCCAGAGGCTCCCTTGACCATGATCCCCTCATGCCCAGCGTCGAGCGATTGCGTGAGCAGGTTTTCGGCATCGCCAGGGTCACCGGAGGTGATCATCGGTATGCAGTGGTTGGGTGCTAGTGAACGGAGCAAGGTGGCTCGCTGCGAGAGAGGGGTGTCGATAAGGCTCTGCCCGTTCAGGTACATGAGGTCGAAGAAGTGGGGTTTGAGTTGTCGCCCGTCGCCGTTGGCATCATCATCGGGTACGGCGTTGGCCTTGGTGCTGAACGAGCTGATCGTGTCCTGAAACTGGTCGGGTCGTTCGTCTTCATTACCGAAGCCGAGAATCTCACCGTCGAGGACCGCGGAGGTGCATTCAAACTCGGCCACGACGTCGACGACTGAGCGAAGGCGCGAGGTGACGTCGTTCAGGTTCCGGGTGAGGATTTTGACCGATGGCCGTGTCGTTGCTGGACCGCTGTGATCGACATGGACTTGTATGCGGGCTCCGTCAAGCTTCCACTCAGCGATGTAGGTTCCCAGGGCCTCGGCCGCCTCACGCGCTGATGGCGAGGTCGATGCCAGCATCGGCTGGATTGGGCGTCCGACCTGCAGGTCGACAGCCTCGACAGCCTCGCCCCCCTCGGTAAGGGCAAGATGGGCGGCCTGGCCGAGGTCGCCCTGGAGCATGATGGCGCGCCGCACGGTTGCCGCCTTGATGCCGGTCGCCTTGGCCACGGCATCGGCCATCACGCCGGCCAGAGCGCCGAGACGGGCTTCGCCGGTGAGGGATCGGGCGATGAAGTCTCGAGTCTCAGGCCTACACGCCTGCATGAAGGCGCCAAGAAGCTCGTGGCGTCGTCCCTCGCTGCCCGCGCCGTGTTGTACCGCGAGCTCTTCGACCAGGCGGTCGAAGTCGAGCACGGTCGGTTCGCCCTCGGCTCCGCCGCTGGCTGGTTTACCGGCTTTGGCTGTGTCAGCTGCCTTGGAGACAGCCGCCCAGCCAACGCCAATGGCGCCCTGTCGAACCGAGGCGGTGAGGAAGCCGATCGTTGGCTCGATCTCGTCGGGTTTCAGACGCTTCAAGAGGTCGGCAAGCAGTGCCGACTTCTCCTTCCGGCTCGCTGTTGCGGCGACGGCGGCTGCTGTATCGGCGAGCTCATCGAGGCTCGTGCCCTTGGTTGCCATCGTGGCCCAGCCTACAGCAGCGCTCAAGCTGGATCTGTAGGTCCGCTCAGCCGGTCGTGATGGTGCGCGTTCAGGTTAAGCGAGCACCCTAGGCTGAGCCGATGCGCATCGCGTCTTGGAATGTCGACTCGATCCGGGCGCGCCTACATCTCGTCCTCGATTGGATGGATCGTCATGAGCCCGACGTCGTCTGCCTCCAGGAAACGAAGGTAGCCCAGCGTCGCTTTCCTCGGGTCGACCTTGAACAACGGGGCTACGATCTCGCCGTCACCGAGAGCGACGGCAGCGGGGGAGTGGCCATGCTGAGCCGGGTCGGCCTCGAGAATGTCGTGATCGGTATCCCAGGTGCCGTGGCTCCTTTGAACCAGCCCCGTTCCATCTCGGCCCGGTGCGGAGGGCTGCGTATCCATACGCTCTACGGTCCTAACGGTCGCAAGGTCGGCACACAGCATCACGCCATCAAGCTGGCATGGCTTTCCCTGTTCCGGACCTGGGTTGACCTCGATGGCATGCAAGCCGCAGCGCCAACGGTGGTCATCGGCGACTTCAACGTCGCCCCTGCCGATGTCGACATATGGGAACCGTCTCGCTACCGAAAGCGGAATCTCACGAGTCCACCGGAACGCGCTGCCTTCGAAGCTTTTCTTGATCTCGGGCTTGTCGACGTCGTCCGGCGCTGCAACCCCACGGAACCAGCGTTCACCTGGTGGAATCGCCGAAGCGACTTCTATGAGACGGACCGAGGCTGGCGACTCGATCACGCACTGGTCGATGCTGTCACCGCCGACCGAGTTAGAGCGGCCTGGGTAGATCGCGATGAGCGGGCCAAGGAAGGCTCCTCAGATCACGCCCCAGTGGTTCTGGACCTCGACCTCGGTCACTGACCGTGCCGACTAACGCCAGGCGAAGACGGGCTGCTCAAACTCATCCACTCGAAGTTCTTGCCCTTCGACCGCCACGGCATGAAACTGGTGCATGATCGCGCCGGTGGGCGCGTGGATCAGATCTCCACCGATCGGCACCTGGATGACGGGTCGTTCACTTTCAGGAATCGTGACGAATCGAGGTGCACGCTGCAACTCGCGGAGGGCGATTCGATGGATCGATGCCACCTCATCGGGGTTTGCCTCCGGTTCGGTCGTGCCCTCGGCCCAGAAGACGAAGGGGGAGATCACATAGCCCGAGCGGGTTGGGTAGTCGTCGAGTCGGCCGAGATACGCATCGACCGAGAGCGGTAGTGATACTTCTTCGGCCGCCTCGCGAACAGCGGCCTCAAACGCTGTCTCGCCTTCATCAACTCGTCCACCGGGCAAGGCCCATTGGTGGGCGTGAGCGGTCAGTCTGGGGCTACGTCTGGTCAGCAAAAGGGCGGCCCCTCCTGCGGTACCGTCGACGAGGCCGGTGAGGCTTCCCTCCTCGACGCCGGGGATATCGGGGAGGCGATTTTCGATGTCGGCGGCGGCAAAGGGGTCGTTGCCGTGAAGTTCGGCGTCGCTGTCGACGACGACAAGACAGACAGCGGCCCGTTTCCTGCCCGCAACGGGATGGGAGCGAACCTGGTGGCGCCCCAAGTTAAACCTCAGCTGGGAGCGAAGGTGATCATCGAACGTCACGGTTGAAGGCGTCGGCATCGTGGCTGGGCCTAGATCGTCGATGAGCGGGTTGCGTTGGCAGTGGTGCGGTTCCGGAACCGTTGGATGAGACGAAGCAAGGCCACGGCCGCTATGGCTAGCTCGGCTGCGGTCACGCCAGTACCACCGGCGGAGCCCTTGCGCTGCAGGAGCCGCCCGGCGAGACCTCCGACCAGTGTGATGTCGGAGAGCAGACCGAAGCGACGAGATCGGTTCGCCAGTATCGTTCTCATGATTCCCATGTAGTCAACGTAGCGTTGAACGTTGCTGAGCCCTAGGCGAAAGCCTGAACGTCGATAAGGACGGTCTTGACATGACAGATACGGCAACGAAACTCGGTAGCGAGTCGATAAAAACTGAGATGCTGATCGACGGCCTGTGGACGTCAGGTTCTTCCTCCGAGCGCATCAGTGTGTTCGATCCTGCCACCGGTGAGGAACTGACCCAGGTCGCGGCTGGCACGCCAGCAGACGCCGTCGCTGCGTGCGATGCAGCATCGGAGGCTCAGCGTCGTTGGGCGGCAACTGCACCGAGAGTACGAGCAGAGGTGCTCCGCTCCTGCTGGCAGATTCTCGTCGACCATACCGATGAGTTGGCTGAGCTGATAACGCGTGAGCATGGGAAACCGCTGGCTGATGCCACCGGTGAAGTGTCTTACGCTGCTGAGTTTTTTCGCTGGAACGCCGAGGAGGCCGTTCGGATCCACGGCTCGATAGCGACTGCCCCTTCAGGGGCGAACAAGATCCTCGTGCACCATCCGCCGATCGGCGTTGTCGTGATCGTGACCCCTTGGAACTTCCCGGCCGCCATGATCACCCGCAAGCTGGCTCCTGCTTTGGCCGCCGGGAACGCCTGCGTGATCAAGCCACCGAAAGAGACACCGCTCACGGCTCTGCGAATCGGGCAGCTCTTGTCTGAAGCTGGGGTCCCCGATGGTGTGATCAACATCGTCCCGACGCTCGACTCGGGCGCCTGGTTTGATGCTGCCGTCGATCACCGGGCCACACGCATGGTCTCGTTTACCGGTTCGACGGAGGTTGGGCGGATCCTGCTGCGACGCTCGGCCGACCGTGTGCTCAAGACCGTCATGGAGCTAGGCGGCAACGCCCCCTTTATCGTTTTCGCCGACGCTGATCTTGAAGCAGCGGTCGAGGGCGCAATGGTGGCCAAGATGCGTCATTCGGCCGAAACCTGTACGGCCGCAAACCGGTTTTTCGCCGAGGCCTCGGTAGCCGATCAGTTCACCGAAATGTTGGCTGAAGCAATGGCATCGATCAAGACCGGCAACGGTCTCGAACAGGGCGTGACCTGTGGGCCAATGATCAATCGGTCAGCCGTTGCTTCAATCGACGAACTCGTGCAGGGAGCAGTGGCCGACGGAGCCACCGTGAAGCTCGGCGGCGGGCGCATGGATGGGCCAGGCTACTTCTATCAGCCGACGGTACTCAGCGGGGTACGGCCGGGCTCTGAGCTAACGAAGAATGAGATCTTTGGCCCTGTGGCACCGGTCATCTCCTTTGACGAGACCTCGACAATGATTGAACAGGCCAACGACACCGAGATGGGGCTCGCCGCCTACGTCTACACCTCTGACATCGGTCGCGGCTTGTCGGTCTGCGAACGCCTGGAGTCGGGGATGGTCGGTCTCAACCGTGGAGCGATGTCTGATCCAGCGGCTCCCTTTGGCGGTATGAAGCAGTCGGGGCTCGGGCGAGAGGGTGCCAGCGAAGGCATCTATGAGTTCACCGAAACGCAGTACATCGCTACCGACTGGTAGCAACATCGCTGCCGACCGGCGTATCACCCGCTAGATTGGTCGGTTCAATGTACTAGCAGCGCCAAGCAGCTAGTGCGTCAAGCAGCTGGTAAGACGTGGAGCGGGCTTCGTTGGCGATGGAAGACGTGCAACCGAAAGAGGGCATACAAGACCCTCTTCGGGGACTCGATCCTGCCAAGCCCACTGAGGTAAGAGATCTTCCGTTCGCTCAGCCCGCGGCCAGGCGAGAGATTGCCGACGAATCGGCCCTAAAGGGTGCGGTGCCACGACGCCACTGGGCGCCGCTCGGTATCGGCACTGTCGTCTTTCTTCTGGTTGGTGTTTGGTTGGCAACGTCTGAAGATGAGCATCCCGACGAGGTGCACATTGGCGACATCACGCGAGAAGCGGCCCTCAGTTCTGAATCCGTTGAAGGGCTGCCGCTGGTCTCAGGCACCGCAGGGCCACGCTCAGAAGTGAGTTCGGCTGGCTCCGAGGCCAATGTCGCCCGCCGGTCGAGCGGAGCGGTTGGTCCCGAGCTGATCCGGGGCAACGAATCGCCAGCTATGCCCGATGCACCTGAAGTTCTCAACGAGATCGATGATCGGCTCCCACCGCCGCCTCCTCCACCGACGGCGGCCCCCACAACGACGACCTCGACGCCGGACACCTCGTCGAGCACAACGACACCGGGAACCTCCACAACCGCTGGCAATGCGTCGACGACCACAACCGCCGAGGCAACGACGACGACCGAGCGTCGAGGCCCTGCGGCCGTGCCGGTGTCTCCTGGCACGTTCGATGATGGTTCACCGATTGTGGTTGCTCCGTCATTCGTAACGCTCACGGCTGAGCAGACCGATGGGCTGCAGTACAAGTTCAGGGTCTACAGCCGGGTCGACGGTGAACGCGTAACACTTGTGAACTCACGCTGGCGGGGATCGTCGGCAATGAACCTCAATGTGTTCCCCTACGAGGGAAACAAGATTTGGTGGACCGTGGAGACGCGCGACCGCGATGGAGCGACCTCGGGCGAATCTCGAGCTCTCTACCTCTACATCGACGACTTCGGCTGATCCGCCCCAGGGCGCACTGAGCGAGGGTACTTCCGGCAAGAGCAGCTAGCGCCCGCTGTTAGAGGTGCGGGCCATCCCAGGGTTCCTCGATCCCACAGGCCGTCATCAAGATCGCCCGGATCGGGCGAGCGAACTGTGACATCGCCGACAGGAAGCAGGTCGTATCGAGTCGCTCGGTTTCGATCGTCATGCAGCGATTGTATTCATGCAGCGTCTCGTAGATGAGCGCTGGATTTTCGAGTTCCCGTTCACAGTAGATCTGTCGAGATTCGAGCACAGAGCTTCGGAAGTCGCCATGTATCGTCAGAGGACGTTGGTCGGCATCGAAGACGAGCCCATCAGCAGCTTGCCCATCGGTTCCGAGGTCCTCTGGTGCCTCAATGCTTGTGGTCGCCGCTGAGCGGAGCGTCGTTAACGGTGCCGCGTCTGGCGCCGTTTCCGGGGCTGTGTCCTCGGGTAAAACGACGGACAACGCAATGAGGCCGACCAACCCGACGAGAGCCAGGAGGGCTAGAGACCGCAATGAACTCTGACGGCCTGGTCCGGCCTCGGTACCGGTTCCTATGATCTCAATGTCGCTGGTTGCGTCCCTGCTCACTACGTCCAGTATGGCCTAGGGTGAGCCGCCACGTTCAGTCGCTAGTCCTGGCTGGGCGATGGGCGGTCGTTGATCCGTCGAAATCGGCGACGCGAAACCCAACCCATCGAGGCCATTGCGGTTGCTGCTTCGCGTTCTGCCTTTAGCGATCGACGGGTGGCGTCGACGCGCGCTTGTTTCTCGCCGTCGAGGGTAGCCATGTCTCTAACCAGACGATCCCGAAGCTCAGCGACTTTAGCGTCGGCCACATAGCGGGCGGTCTGCTCTTGGCGGAAGCGGTCGAGGGCGATATTTCGTTCTCGACGTTCGATCTCAAGCATTTCGGTGGTGCGCTTGTGAGCGTCCTTTGTTTCGGCCAAGTTCTTTGTAACCGAGCGGGTGTTGGCCACCGCTTCAGCCTTCTCCTCGTGCGCCCCTAGGAGGCGATCGAGTAAGGCGGCGTCGATGATTTCAGCTAGGGCCAGCTCTTCGCGTCGACTCTCCGCCTTCTGCGTTTCGAGCGCTGTGGCCTTCTCTGTGGCTTTTTCTGTGACTTTCTCTGTCGGCGTTGGCGGCAGCGGCTTCGCTTCGAGTGTTTCGCGGTCCTGCTCTAGAGATGACGGCTTTGCGGAGGCCGCCTTTGGAGAAGACGGCATAGGAAACGATGGTGGACGGAACGAGGGCGGGGGAGTGGCGGCGGCCCGGTTGGATGGTGCCTTGCTGGCTTCGCTCGTCGGAGGTTTGGCCAGGGCAAGCCTAGGAGGTGGCGTTGGCGGCGTCGACTTGTTCGCTGGGGTGGTCGCTGTCTCGTTGGCGTCGGCCGGTCCAACGGAAGGCGGTGATGCTTCGGCCGGTGGGTGAGCCGCCATCGGCGGAACGACAGGCGCTGTGGCCTTGACGGTCCGGTCGTTACGCACATCGATTACCCAGCCCTCGCGGCTAGCTATTGATTCGAGGGCAGCCGTGGGAACAACCCAGGCTGCCCCGCCTTCACGACGCACCTTCTGTGCCTCGGGCAGGTTACCGACACGAATTAGGCGCTTCAGCTGTTCGCTGGGAACGCCAAGACGTCGTCCGGCCTCATTGAGCGATAGGGATTCCTCCATCTCCAGTGCCTCCAAGTGCAACAGTTACTACGGCGGATGCACGGCCTGTGTGGTCGCGCGGCGGATCGAGTTGAGGAAAACTCGTGTCATGAACATAGAACTCGACGAACGTGAGGCGGTGGATATCTCGACGGCGCTTGTCGAAGCAGGCCTCAAACCGCCAGTGGTTAGGCCGATCTCCCGGAGGAGAAAGTTTTCGAGAGTGGCTGCTAGGCCCCTAGAATTTCGAGTGCAGGGACCGCTCGCACCATCTGGGCACCCCAGTCGGCTGTGTAGGAGAGTTGACTTGCTATTTCGTCGAGCAGGTTCCAAGGAAGGACCAAGATGTAGTCGGGCTTCGCCTCCCGTAGGACCTGTTCGTCGACGATGGGAATTCGGCTCCCGGGGAGGAACTGGCCCTGCTTATGGGGGTTGGCGTCCACGACGAAGTTGATCGAGTCGGCCCCCACCTTGGAGTAGTTGAGCAGGGTGTTGCCCTTGGCCGCGGCCCCGTAGGCGGCCACATTCTTACCTTCAGCGTCTGCATCGGCCAGAAACTGGAGGAGATCCTCCCGTATCCGATCGACGCGGGCTTGAAAGCCCTGGTAGTACTCGGCGGTCGATACGCCTTCGATCGCTTCGAACTTGAGCAGTTCGTGGACGGCCGTCGTCACCGGGCGTTCGCCGCTGTCGGATCGCTGTGCATAGGCGCGCAAACTCCCACCGTGGGTGGGAAGCTGTTCAACGTCAAACACCGTCAGCCCGTTGGTGGAGAAGATTTGATTCACCGTAGTGAGCGATAGATAGGAGTAGTGCTCGTGATAGATCGTGTCGAACAGGCCTTGGGCGACGAGCACGCTGAGGTGAGGAAACTCGAAGGTCGAGACACCGTGGGGGTTCAAGAGGGCGGCGAACCCTCCGACGAAGTCGTTGATGTCAGGCACATGGGCGAGCACGTTGTTGGCGGCTGTTAGATCAGCCGAGCGCCCCTCGCTGGCCAGGCGCTCACCCATTGCAACCCCGAAGAACTCCTCGAAAATCTCGATGCCCTTCTCCCGGGCAGCCCGGGCGGTGCTTGCTGTTGGCTCAATGCCGTAGCACGGAATGTTGCGCTCAACCACGTACTGGAGCAGGTAGCCATCGTTGGCGGCAACCTCGACCACGCAGCTTTCCTCATCCAGTTCGAACCGGTCGGTCATGGCCTCGACATAGCGTTTCGAATGGTCTAACCAGGACACGGAAAACGAGCTGAAGTAGGCGTAGTCTTCTTCGAAAAGCTGATCGGCAGCTGCGTAGTCTTCAGTCTGCACCAGCCAGCATTCATCGCAGACAAGCACTTTTAGCGGGAATTCGGTTTCGGGCTGATCGGCTCTCGAAAGATAGGCGTTCGACGGTGGAGACGTCTCAAGATCGACAAAGACTTTAGTCAGCTCGGTTCGACAATGACGACAGCGCACGGATCCCCCAGGGTCATGAAACACCAATTGGTCAGGCAGCGAGAATCTCAGCTTACCGGTGGCTTTCAGCCTTGATCGGGCTAGATCATAGGCAGATCGACGACCGTTGCCGTGCAGGTCTCCGAGGGTGTCCGCACCGAAACGACGCTCCCTGTGGCGTTGTGTGGAAGGTCGACAAGAACGATGGCGACATTGGTCGCCAGCCGAGGGGAGTAGGCTGCGGCCCGTACGGTGCCCACCTGCTTGTCATCCACGAACAGGGGCCATAAATCCTCGTGCTGAGTGATGGGCTCGCCGCCGAACATGAGACCTTTGAACTCATAGCGCATGCCGCGGCTCCTTAGCTCTCTCAACGCCCGCTTGCCGATGAAATCGGCATCGCTGTCGAGACTCACCCACCGGCCGAGGCCGGCTTCGAAGGGGTCGGTGTCGTCTTCGGTGTCGGCTCGAAAGGAGAGCAGCCCGCTCTCGATGCGTTCGATGTAGTTCGGCGCTCCCGGGCCGATACCGAAAGGCTCGCCGGCCGCGGCGACGAGATTCCAGAGATCAACGCCGCGGCTGCCGTCTTCCAGGTACAGCTCGAAGCCACCCTGTTTCGACCAACCTGCTCGACCCACTCGAAGCGGAATGTCTTCGATCATGGTCGATCGATACCAGAAGAATTTCAGTTCGCGGGCCCAGTCTCCCACCAGGGCGGCGACCACGTCTTCAGCCAGCGGGCCCTGAACTGCGAGCGGCGACACATCAGCCTCGGTTACCTTTGCGTCGAGGGATCGCTCGCCAGCGACGGCTCGACACCACTGGAGGATGTCGCCGTCAGCGATCGAGATCCACCAGCGGTCCTCGTCGACCCGGAGGATAAGGGGGTCATTGATAAGGCGACCATCGTGATCCACCATCGGCACATAGCGTCCCTGCCCGACCTGCGTGCCGGTTAGATCTCGCGCCGACACCGCTTGAGCCAGACGCCCCGCGTCTGGGCCCTCGAGCTGGATCTGACGCTGGCAGGAAACGTCCCACATCGAGACACCCTCGGTGAGCTGTTTGTACTCACGGGCGGTGTCTCCAAAGGAAACGGGCATGTACATGTGGTTGTACGTAGAGAAGTGCGTGACGCCAGCGGCGACGGTCGCATCGAAGTAGGGGGACTTGCGAACCCGTGTGCCAATGCCTAGTTGGAATCCCATGGTCGATACCTTGCCCTCGCTCATTTGGTTCTGAAAGCTAGGCCACGCTACTGGTCCACCGCTTGCGCAACAACCGAGACTACGATCCAACCACCAACTGGAGATTCCTGGCGGGTTGGGAAGACAGACGGCCTTGTGCCGACTCGAATGGGGAACCCGATGACCATGTCTGCCGCCAGAGCGATTCGTTCGCTGACCTCACGTCTTTCGTCGTCTCGTCTCGTTTGGTATTGGCTGCCTAGCGTGCTCGTCGTTGCGGGTTTGACTAGCGCGGTTGCTAGCCCGCTTTCAGCCTCATCGGATCAGGACGACACCGACACCGGCCAGAGCTTGACCGGTGTGATAGATCTGCCCCCAGGCAGTGTGATCACCGGCGACCCGGGCACCGCTGTCCGCCTGGCCTCGGTACAGGTTGCGGCTGAAAACGTCGGCAAGACATGCCGACTCGTCATCGAGGCAGCCAACCAGGTTTCGGTGCACCCGGGTAACGATCTCGTGATTCGAACCGGTGGTCGATCGCATGTCATCACCGGTGTTGAGGATGCCGAAGCCGACCTTTCCGCCTCTTCGGTAACCGCCGAACTCGGTGATTCCATCGTTGTGCTGCTCCGACTGGGCCCGGACGGCGTTGCCAGCTTCGATCCGTCGCTCTCGTTCACCTGCCCACCGACCGCAGCTGCCACCGGAACGGGAACCCAGGCAACGGTCGAGAAGCCCGAACCGGCGAAGACCGAGATAAAAGAAGCCGTGAATCAAGACACCGTGAATCAAGACACCGGGAACCAGGACCTTCGGGAACAGGCAGCGAAGGTGAAGATCGAGAAAATCACGCCGTCGGCCACCGCCAAAGACCTCAGCAGCGTTGACGCCGTCGACGACTTGAAGACGACGCCGATCGCCAAGGCGGTAGCGGCCGAGCCGACCTACACCGGATGAAGCGCGGCGCTGACTCGTCGAGCCTTAGTCCGCGGCGTTGGCCGCTGAACCAATAGCGTTGAGGATCGACTGGTAGCCCGTACACCGGCAAAGGTTGCCTGAAAGACCGATGCGAATCTCCTCTATGGACGGCTTTGGTGTCGTTTCTAGAAGAGCATGGGCCGACATGATCATGCCCGGTGTGCAGAAACCGCATTGCACTCCTGCATGGTCCAGCATTGCTTGCTGTATGGGGTGAAGCTCGTCGTCTTCGGCAAGCCCCTCGATGGTGGTGACGTCTCGACCGCCAGTTTGGACTGCCAGGTAGGAGCATGAGTTCACCGGACGTCCATCTACGAGGACCATGCAAGCCCCGCACTCACAGTCATCACAGCCCTGCTTGGTGCCGGTGAGTCCAACCTGGTCACGCAAGAGGGAGAGAAGGTTGGCGTCACGATCGGCATCGACATCGAAGGCGACACCATTGACGGTTACTTGGTAGGAGAGTTTCTCGTTCATAACGACACACCGATTCCCTTGTTTCGATTGACCGGTACACCTAGTTTGATGCCTTGCGCTCGTTCGGCAGCGGCTTCGAGAGCACGGCGAGCCATCACTCCAACGGTGTGGCGACGGTAACGTTCACTAGCCCGAAGGTCAGCGATCGGGCGGGCCTGTTCAGATGCCAACGCCGCCACCTGGTCGAGCAGATTGGTATCGACGGCGCGTCCGGCAAGCGCCGCTGTGCCCTCGACAGCAAGAATGGTCGGTGCAACAGCGGTGAGGGCTATCGATACCGTCTCGACGAGATTGTCAGCCGAGAGGCTGATCGATGCCGCGGCGCCAACGACCGCAATCTCCATCGCACGGCGGTATTCAAGCCGAAGGTACGCGCTGCCCGATCGTGGCGGTCGAGCTGGAAGGCTAAGACCAACGCACAACTCGTCGGGTCTGGCCGTTGTCGTTCCCGGGCCTGTCCAGAGCTCGTCGAGCTCAAGGATGCGATCCGGACCAGAGGCCGACCGAAGGTGCACGGTTGCCCCGAGAACCGCAAGTGCAGCGCCCGTGTCCATCGCAGGCGAGGCGTTCATGACATTGCCACCGATGGTGCCCACATTTCGAGTGGCGGGCGAACCTATGAGGGCGGCCCCATCGGCCAGGGCGGTTGCCCGCTCCACAACCAATGGCTCCGACATGAGACGCAGGTGGTTGACGAGGGAGCCGATGGTCAACGAACCGTCTGGGTTGTCGCTGATCGATCCGAGCTCGTCGTCGAGCCGGTCGATGGCGACAAGGGCCGCGGGTAAGGGAGCCTTCCCTTGGCGAGCGCCAACCACCAGATCTGTTCCGCCCGCTATCGGTCGAGCGCCGGCATCGAGAGCGGCGAGCGCCTCATCGACGGACGCTGCTTGGAGAAACGAGGCGCTCATTTGCCATGCCCTTCGGTGGCGGCTGCCACCTGGTCGTGAGCCGAACCAATCGTGTCCCACACCCGTTCGGCCGTCATGGGCAGCATCCGAACCGGGGTACCGATCAGCTTGGCCAGGCCGTTGGAAATGGCTGCTGCGGTGGCCACGTTGGGAGCTTCGGCCAGGCCTTTGGCTCCACGGGGCCCTGCGTTATTCGTTGGGGGCTCGATGAAGCTTGTGTGGATATGAGGTACATCGGCGATGGTCTGCAGCTTGTATTCGAGAAGGTCGGCGTTGCGTTGGTGGCCGTGCTCGTCGTAGACCGTGCCTTCGGTTAGAGCTTGGCCGATACCCATCATGACCGCTCCATGCACCTGGCCGAGCGCTCCAGCGGGGTTGATGATCGTGCCGGAGTCGTGGGCGGCGCCGACATCCAGAACCCGGACGACGCCCGTGTCTCGGTCGAGTCGGATACGCACAGCGTGGCAGGAGAACTGGGGCCCGACCCAGGCGGTGAGACCCTGGTCGCCGACACAGGTTGTGCCAACAGCTTCAGGAGGCTCCGGAAAGGGGTCAGATCCATGGCCCAGCAAGAGCTCGCCCCCCGCTGCGGTCGCAGCCAGATCGTCGATGGCGACCGCAGCTGTCGGACTGCCGGCCACGTGAGCGATGCCGTCGATGAGCACGATGTCATCGGCGGCAGCTTCAAGCTGGTCGGCGGCCAACTCTCGCAGCTGATCGGCGATCTGCTTGGCTCCGGCGATGACGGCCCGACCGTTGTTGACGAGCGTCTGTGATCCGGTGGCGCCAGGGCCGAACGGAGCGGCCGCCGTGTCTTGGTAGATCATTTCGATGCGTTCGGGATCGATGCCGAGCTCGTCGGCGGCCAGCTGGCGCAGCGTCATTACGGCGCCGGTACCGCATTCCTGCGCACCCGTGAGGATTTGTACGCTGCCATCTTCGTCCATCTTGAGGAAGGCTCCGGCCGGGCTGACAAAGGTGGGCCACCATCCGATGGCGACGCCGATCGCCTCATCCTCAGCGAGCTCATCGCCATAGGAGACGGCGTTGGTGGCGGCGTCGATACATTCCTGAAGCCCTATCTCCTCGTAGGTTTGGCCTGTTGGGCCAACGGTACGGGAGTCGACGGCATTGAGCCGACGAAACTCAACGGGGTCGAGGCCAGCCGCAGCGGCCAGCTCGTCGGTATGGGACTCGACGGCCCAGCAAGCTTGGGGAGCAGTCGGTGCCCGCACCGAGCCAGAAGGCTGGTGGTTGGTGTAGATCAACGAGGCGTCGATCTTGATATTCGGAACCTGGTA
The DNA here is from genome assembly GCA_937922045.1 of uncultured Acidimicrobiales bacterium. Classification (GTDB taxonomy): domain Bacteria; phylum Actinomycetota; class Acidimicrobiia; order Acidimicrobiales; family SZUA-35; genus JAHELU01. The sequence goes on from CAKZXA010000073.1 coordinate 108,981, forward strand.
GGGACCGACGGCGTGCATGGCGGCGAGTTGGGGAAAGAACGCTGCATCGGCTACGTATGCGCCGCAGTCGATCAGGACTGTTCCGGTACGGGCCTGCAACCGGCCATCGGCATCGAGGGCGCTGGTCAGTTCAAAAACCATGCCCTCACGACGCCGGTCGGGGGCCAGAAACTCTTCGGCCCGAGAGAATACCAACTTCACCGGGCGCCGTGCCGCTCGGGCCAGCGCAGCGACGTGGGCTTCGTAGTGAAAACCGCACTTCCCACCGAAACCACCGCCGAGGTGAGGCACGATGATCCGAACCCGATTTGTGGGCATTTGGAGGGTTTCGCAAACACCGGCTCTCGCATCGAACGGGACTTGGGTCGAACTCCAAATCGTGACCTTGTTGCCCTCCCATTGGGCCGCCACCGCTCGCGGCTCGATCGGTACTGCGTGGCATCCGTCGGCGACGTACCGACTGGTGACCACGGTGTGCGCCTCATGCATCGCGGCTTCGGCGTCGCCGCGCTCTATCGAGGAGAAGCAGGCGAGGTTGCCTTCACGAACGATGCCTTCATCGACCTGGTAGTCGGCCCATTCAGGATGGACCAATGGAGCCGCGGGATCGAGCGCTGTCTCGATGTCGGTCACCGCCGGCAGCGATTCGTAGCTCACCTCGATGGCCGCAGCGGCTGCGGCTGCGATCGCTGGTGTCGTAGCGGCGACGGCAGCCAGAATCTCACCCTCAAAGCGAACCATGTCGGTGGCGAACAGCTTGCGATCCGCAATCCCCGGGCTATAGCGGAGGTCGGGCACGTCGGCCGCCGTCATCACGGCCAGCACGCCGGGCATAGCGGCCGCCTTCGACGTATCGATTCCCGCAAGGCGGGCCGGTGCCATGTCCGCGTATCTGAAGGCGGCATGCAACATGCCGGGCAGCTCGAGATCAGCTGCATACCGACCGCTACCGGTGACCTTCTCGGGCCCATCTGCACGGACAAACCGCTGAGCGGCCGCCGGTGTTGAATCAGTCAGAGACATGGCCCGATCCTAGAGGCTCGTGCTCTGCTTGGCGAGGGCCGTGGTAGCTACGCGCCCTCGCTCTTCTTCTTGCCCTGTTTACCCTGTTGGTTGTTCTGCTTGCTCTTGCCAGCCTGAGCCTGGTTGCGCTTCTGGATGTTGGCCCATTCATCGCGCAAGCCGACGGTTCGATGAAAGATCGAGGGATTATCCATATCGACGGCGAAATAGCCAAGACGCTCGAACTGCACGACCTGACCGGCTGCGGCATCGCCGAGTGCCGGCTCGAGTTTGGCCGCGACTGTTTCCCGAGAGCTCGGGTTCAGACTGTCGAGGGGATCCGCCCCGCCCTCGCCGGGAAAGGGGTCGCTGAAAAGGCGTTCGTAGAGGTAGACGGTTCGATCGAGCGCATGCTCTGCTGACACCCAATGAATGGTGGCCTTCACCTTGCGTCCATCGGGGGTCGAGCCACCCTCGCTTTCGGGGTCATAGGTACAAAGGACGGTTGTGACGTTGCCAGCCTCGTCGGTCTCCACATCGGTGGCCGTGATGTAGAACCCGGCTCGTAGCCTCACCTCGCGACCGGGCGACAGGCGGTAATACTTTGGAGGCGGTTCCAGCTTGAAATCGTCCTGTTCGATCCAAAGCTCACCAGTGAACGGAACCTGGCGAGTGCCTGCATCAGGATCTGCTGGATTGTTGGCCGCTTCGACGAGGACGACCTCGTCCGCCGGCCAATTGGTGATGACCACCTTGAGCGGATGCAGCACGGCCATGCGGCGCGAAGCGGTCTGGTTCAGTTCATCTCGCACGAACGACTCGAGCAGTTCGATCTCGCTGGTCGAGTTGGTTCGAGCGATACCAACGCGGTCTACAAAGGCTCGTAGGGCCGTCGCCGGGTAGCCGCGTCGGCGCATCCCCCGCACGGTCGGCATCCGTGGATCATCCCAGCCGTCGACGTAGCCACCCTCGACCAGGCGGGCGAAGACCCGCTTCGACATGGGTGTATGGGTCAGGCCGAGGCGGGCGAACTCGATCTGTTCCGGCTTTTCAAAGGGAAGATCGAGCTGCTGGAGATACCAGTCGTAGAGGGCCCGATGGTCCATGAACTCGAGAGTGCACAGCGAATGTGTGATCCCTTCGATGGCATCTGACTGGCCATGAGCCCAGTCGTAGGTCGGGTAGATGACCCAGGTATCGCCTGTTCGATAATGGGTTGAACGCTTGATGCGGTACATGATGGGGTCGCGCAGCTGCATGTTTTCGGCCTGCATATCAATCTTGGCTCGCAACACCCGTGAACCATCGTCGAACTCGCCAGCCCGCATCCGTCGGAAGAGATCGAGGTTCTCTTCGGCACTGCGTTCACGAAACGGACTCTCAACGCCGGGCTGGCCGAAGCCGCCCCGCTGGGTAGAGATCGTCTCGGAGTCCTGATCGTCGACGTAGGCGAGCCCGCGCTCGACCAGCGATTCAGCCCAGGTGTAGAGCTGCTCGAAATAGTCCGACGCGTAGAGCGTTGGTCCCGATGGGGTAAAGCCAAGCCATGCCAGGTCATGCTGGATGCCCTCAGCGAACTCCTGGCGTTCGGTGGCGGGATTCGTGTCGTCGAAACGCAGATTGCATTTGCCGTCGAACTCTTCGGCTAGCCCAAAATTTAGAGCGATCGATTTCACGTGGCCGATATGGAGATAGCCGTTGGGTTCGGGCGGGAATCGAGTGTGCACCCGCTGACCGAAGGTGCCCGATTGATTGTCCGCGGCAATAGCCTCGCGGATGAAATCGGTTGATTCTGCATCTGGTGCATCGGGGTGGCTCACGAAAGAAAAGAGTATCCCGTCGCCTGGCTGGCCGTGCGGTGTTTACCACGTGGCCTGTCCTGCGGGCTCGCTCGTCGTCTCTCCGCGTCGAGCGGCGGCCTCGACGCTGGAGCCGGCCATGGCTCCGTAGCCTTGGGGCATGTCCGACCCATCTCGTCTCCAACGTCGCTGGGTTGTGCTCGTTGGAGCCGCTGTCGTCTACGCCTCCTTCGCCCTCATCACCGCCAGCACCGGTGCCTTGGTTCCCGAACTGAGAGACGGGCTCGGACTCAGCAATACCGAGATGGGAATGATTCTCGGCGCCTGGCAGTTTGTCTACATCGGCTCTTCCATCCCTGCCGGTCGGCTCTTCGATCGTTTCGGTGCCCGTCGAGCCATCCTGTTCGCGAGCCTGCTGATTGCTCTGTCCGGAGCGCTGCGACCCTTGGCCACCGGGTTCTGGTCGCTGGCTGCCGCCGTCGGATTGATGGGAATTGGAGCACCCATCATTTCAATAGGTGCACCGGCCGTTGCCGCCAACCTGTTCGAACAGGAGTCTCGTCGCCTCGCCGTCGGTATCTACAGCACCGCTCCCTCGATCGGTTCGATCGTGGGACTGATGGTGCCGACGTCGGTTCTGGGCCCTCTGCTGAACGATTCGTGGCGGCCGATACTCGCCATACAAGCTGGGTTGGCTGGCCTGGCTGTGATCTTCTGGTTCCTGGTCAGTGGCGGCTTGGATCGCCAGATGAAGCCCGGTGCCGGGCTGGCTCTATCGTCGTATCGTTCGTTGGCGTCTCTGCCGGTCATGCGGTTTGTTCTCGCCATGGCCGCCATCAACTTCTTCTTCGTGCACGGCATCGGCCAGTGGCTGGTAGACATCCTTGCCTCCCATGGGTGGTCGAAGGCTGAGGCCGGCACGGGTGCAGCCTGGGCCGCCGCCGTCGGCATGGTTGGCAGCTTCGTCCTTCCTCGACTGGCCAATGAGCGAAGGCGGCGCCTCATCATGGTTGGGGCGTTGACGGTTGGAGCGCTTGGAGCGCTGGCCTTGGCCAACCCGAGCACGGGTGTGCTGCTAACGGCCCTCACGCTGAATGGGAGCACCAAGATTGCTTTGATGCCACTGCTGGTGATGATCATGATGGACCATCCCGACGTCGGCCCAACCAGGATCGCAGCCGCCAGCGGACTCTATTTCAGCATCGCTCAGCTCGGAGGGGTCGCCGGCCCCGCCTTCACCGGCGCCGCCAGCGAGGCATCGGGTGGGTTCGCTCTGCCTTTGGTTGTCTTCGCCGCCACGATGGTTGTCGTTGCCGGATTCGTCAGCCTGCGCTACGAGCGCTTTGTCGGCGCTGGCGCGAGCGCATCCTGACATCCGATCAGCACCGCCTCCGCACCCGTCAATTCCCGACCGTCAATTCCCGGCTTTCAATTCCCGGCTTTCAAACCGGAGTCTTGCTGGGTCGGGATGCTCTATGGTCTTCCCATGAGCGAGATCTTTCAGCTGTCAGACGAGGCCGTCGACCTCCTAGCAGCCGACAACCCAATAGAAGCCACGTTCGCTGGAATTGCCGGGCACGACAACGCATGGCCAGACTGGTCGCCGACAGGGACACAGGCCCGTTGCGATCTTTGGCGTTCGCTGAAAGCCCGGGCCGAAGCGTGCCCAGCTGATACCAACCCAGACCGTCTGGCCCAGCGGGTGCTGGTAGGCGAAGCCGATGCTGCGCTTCGTCGAGCTGAGCAGTTTCACCATCACTACGATCTCAACAACATCGCGAGCCCCACGCAAGAACTACGCGAAGCCTTCGACATGCAGGCGGCGAAGACCGAGGATGATTGGGAGGCCATCATCGAGCGTCTCAACACGATCGGTGAGCCGCTCGACGGCTACCGCGAAACCCTGGAGGAGGCACGAGCGCAAGGTCACATCGTCGCTCGTCGCCAGGTGCAGGCCGTCATCGATCAACTTGAGATAACCGCAGGCAACCAATCGGGGTTCCATGAGCTACGCAGCCGTCTGGCCGACGCCGAACTCGCTACGACCGGACTACCCGACCGGCTCGAAGCTGCGATAGCCGCAGCCAAATCGGCCTCTGGCCACTTCGGTGACTACCTGACCAACACTTATCTGCCTGGAGCAGCCATCGAGGATCCGGTCGGAACCGAACGCTATGTGGCTGCCGCTCAAAACTTCTTGGGGGAGTCGCTTGAACCGGCCGATGCCTACCGATGGGGCTGGGACGAGGTCGAGCGGCTCACCGCTCGGGCTGTCGAGCTTTGCGCCGTCATCGCCCCAGGTTCCTCGCTCGCCGATGTGTTGACGCTGCTCAACACAGACCCGTCGTATGGGGTTGCCACCGCCGACGAATTTGTCGCCGTCATGGCCGAACGTCAACACCTCGCCTTAGAGCAGTTATCGGGAACACACTTTGATGTGCCTGATCAGATCCGTGAGATTGATGTCAAGATGGCACCTCCCGGAGGAGCTGCAGGCGCCTACTACACCCCGCCCGCTGAGGATTTCTCCCGGCCCGGCACGGTTTGGTATTCGGCCGTTGGTCGCGACAGCTTCCCCATCTTTGGTGAGATCACCACTGCGTATCATGAGGGCTTTCCCGGCCACCATCTCCAGGTCGGGACCCAGATGGTTTTGGCCGATGAGCTGTCAAGGTTCCATCGTCTCTTGGTGTGGTACCCCGGATCGGGTGAAGGTTGGGCACTTTACGCCGAACACCTGATGGGGGAGCTCGGTTACTTCGAACGTCCCGAGTACGAGCTAGGTCTGGTCCTCGCTCAACTGTTTCGTTCCTGTCGGGTAGCTATCGACATCGGTTCGCACTGTGGGTATCCCATACCCGACGATGTGAGTTTTCATCCCGGTGCGTCCTGGAGCTTCGAGCTCGCCGTTCAACTCCTCCTGGAACGAAGCGCCGAACCGGAAGCGGCGGTTCGCTCCGAAGTGACCAGATACTACGGCTGGCCAGGCCAAGCCATCTCCTACAAGATTGGAGAGCGGGCGATCCTCGATCTGAAAGACCAGATGTTGCAGCGGCCTGAGGTCGATCTTAAGAGCTTTCATTCCAAGCTTCTGTCGGTCGGCTCTCTCGGCCTCGACCTGACCCGCGAGTTGCTTGCCTAAAGCGAACCTCAGGCTTCGCCGGCCAGTGACCGAAGTTCGTTGAAGTGTTCGACGAAACCCTGATGTTGGGTCGACGCGTTGAGCCCGCTGGTACTTGGCATCAGGTAGACGGGTCGCCCCCCGACCGTACGTTCTTGTAGGCCAGCCTTGGCTTGCCGGTTGACGGCATGGCGCCAACCGGTCAAGCCGACAAAGCAAACGACGCCTGGCTTCAGCCACTCGACGAGACGGTCTAGCCGGCCGAATCCGTTGTGGAATTCATCGGTGCTGAGGTCAGCGGCTCGGGGCGTTGCGCGCTTGACCAGATCGGTCATACCGACACCGTGAGCAGCCAGGGCATGGAACGGGTCGCGGTCCTTGCTGAGGAGGCCGGCGGCAAGTGCCGCTGGCCAGAAGCGGTTACCTGGCCGCCCGAACCCGACACCAACCTCGGCCGAGTAGACGCTCGGGTTCAACCCGCAGAGAAGGATCGACATGTTCGGCCCAACCGTGTCGGGCAAGGTCAGGGCCCGGCGAACCAAGAACCGAAGATCGTTGTCGTGAATGCGGGACTCGGCAATAGTGAAGCCAGCACCAATGAGGAGATCCTCGAACTCGTCGGCTGAGAAGCCGCTGAAGAGCCGGCCGGCGAATCCCTTGTTGGATCGCCTCGGACTCGACCGGTCGCCGCCAAAAATGTGGACGAAGACCGGAGCATCGACTCGTAGGCATCGGTGGAGGTCGGCTAGGCCGAGCGGGATGCTCGTGGCCGGAAGATGCTGATAGACCCGACTGGCAACGGCACCGCCTAGGGACTGGGACCGGAATGGCAGAGCGTCAGCCCCCGCATGCACCAGCTCCGTGGCCGACTCGCGTTGGGTGGCCAGATCGAGCATGGCACGAGCTGCGTCGAGACCGACGACCATGCCTCCGGCCCTGGTTAGCTCCCGCAGGTGCCAGCCTGGTCCACACCCGATGTCGATGACCGGCCCCTCGACTCGCCGGGCCGCCACCCACCTCACCTCGGCCAGAGAAAGCGCTTCGCGCTGGTCTGTCCAGGCTGCTGCCTCCTGCTCATAGGTTTTGATCGTTTCGCGGTCACCCACAGGCTTGGACCCCATCGACAACATCGGTACCGACTAAGGGACTAGCGGAAGACATGCACAAGAACCATCCAAGAAGCGTGGTGCTGGTCAGGCTGTAACGATTGGTAAATCGTAGCATTATGGGGACGCCGCGACAGCTGCCGACTAAAGTCGGCCCGATGTCGCCAACCGACCGCAGCGCCAAGCCTGAAGCCATCGATATCGATGCGGTGCGCTCTGATACGCCGGGTTGCCGCGAGGTGATCCACCTCAACAACGCTGGGGCTTCGTTGCCACCGAAGGTGGTTATCGACGCGGTGCAGAACTACTTCCGGTCCGAGGCAATGCTGGGTGGCTACGAGACCTTCGACGCTCACGCCCCAGCGATGGAAGCCGTTTACAGCTCGGCGGCCGAGCTGCTCGGTTGTCAGCGGGAGGAGGTGGCGGTGACGGGGAGCTCGTCGGAGGCCTGGTGGCGTGCCTTCACAAGTGTTCCCCTTGAAGCCCGCGATCGTGTCCTGATCGGCCGATCGGAGTTTGTAAGCTCGGCCGCCGGTCTTTTCCAGGCCGCCGAGCGAGGCGTCGAGCTGGCCATGATCGATACGGGCCCCGATGGGCTACTCGACCTGGATCAGCTCGAGTCGCTGCTCGACGAGCGGGTCAAACTGATCTGTCTCACCGAGGTGCCGATGACCCAGGGCGTCATCAACCCGATCGCTGAAGCGGTGGCGATCTGCCGTCAGTCCTGTGATGCGATCGTGATCGTTGACGGGACGCAGGCGGTCGGCCAGTTGCCGGTGGACGTTGCCGCCCTCGGCTGCGATTTCTACACGGCGACTGGTCGCAAATGGCTACGGGGACCGCGAGGCACCGGGCTTCTCTTCGCCTCGACCGATGTGCTCGATCGCATGCATCCCCCCATCTTCGTCGATGGGGCCGCCGGAGCCTGGGTCGGCGAGCGCACCTTCATTCCGGCTGACGGAGCGAAGAGATTCGAGTTTGGTGAGCGGCCCTACGCCAACGTTGCCGGTCTTGGCGCCGCGATCGACTACGCCCTCACCATCGGACTCGAGGCGATCGAGACCCGAGTCGGAAATCTCGCCGCCTATGCCCGTCAACAGCTGGAAGCGATCCCAGCCGTAGCTGTGCACGATAATGTAGGCCCTCGTTGCGGCATCGTCAGCTTCACGCTCGACGGCATCGACCCTGGCGATGTCGTTACCCGCCTACGAAAAGTCAAGATTCATCTTGCGGCACCGGGAACGAGAGCATCGTATTTTGACCTGGTAGATCGGGATCTCCAAGCCATCGTTCGTGCGGCTCCTCACTACTACAACACCGAGCAGGAGATCGATGCCATGGTTGCCGAACTCGGCAAATGGCAACGCTAGAGCGGCCAACGCTACTGTGCGGTGGGTGAGCGCACAAAACGGATTGACAGGCAAGGTTGCCCTTGTTACCGGGGCCAGCAGAGGGATCGGCGAGGCGGCAGCGATCGCACTCGATGCCGAAGGCGTACAGGTTGTTTTGGCCGCCCGTAGCATGGCCGACCTGGAGCGGGTGGCTGATCAACTGGTCAACGAACCGATCATTCTGCCCGCCGATCTGGCTGAATCAGGTGCAGGAACCGACCTTGGTCAGGCGGTGATCGATGCGGTTGGTGGTGTCGACATTCTGGTCAATAACGCAGGCATACCCATGCGCCGGACACCGGAACAGATCACCGAAGAGGAAGTCGACCTTGTCTTCGCCATCAATGTGCGCTCACTGCTCATGCTTACCGTCGAACTCGGCCCGACCATGATCGCACGAGGGGGCGGCTCCGTGATCAACATCTCCTCGGTTGCCGGACTCAACGGCCCCATCGGCCGCGTCGCCTACTCCGGAACAAAGGGTGCTGTCGACGGCATGACCAGAGCGCTGGCCGCCGACTGGGGCCCTCAAGGCATTCGGGTCAACTCAATCGCTCCCGGGATTATCGCTACCGCCATATGGGAAGAGAGCCGAAGAACGGTTCCGGGGCTCACCGAGGCCTTGGCTAACGAAGTGCCGCTGAAGCGTTGGGGCTACGGCGAAGACATCGCTGATGTCATCGTCTTTCTTGCCTCCGACGGGAGTCGCTATATCACCGGAGAGACCATCACCGTCGACGGCGGCATGACAAAGCTGAGCACGGCCAAGGTCACCCTGCCCGAACTGGCCGACGACTAAACGTCGGAGCACGGCAAATGACTCGTCCGTACGATCGATCGTACACTACGGCGATGACGAGGAATCGGTCGATCGACGAAGGCGCATGGCAGTTCTGGGTTGACCGGGGTGGCACCTTTACCGACATCGTGGCTCGACGCCCTGACGGGACGACCTTGAGCCACAAGCTATTGTCGGAGAACCCTCGGGCCTATGAGGACGCTGCTGTGCAGGGGATTCGCGAGCTGCTCGGTCTCGGAGACGGGGAGCCGCTGCCGGCCGAGGTGGTCGAGTCGGTAAAGATGGGGACGACGGTGGCCACCAACGCCCTGCTCGAACGCCGGGGCGAACCGACGGTGCTCGTTACCACAAGGGGCTTCGCTGACGCACTGCGTATCGGCTATCAGGCTCGGCCCGATCTCTTCGCCCTCGACATTGAGCTGCCCGAAATGTTGTACGAGCGAGTTATCGAAATCGACGAACGTCTTGCCACCGATGGTGAGGTGTTGGTCGAGCTCGATGAAAACGCGGCTCGTGACAAGCTGCTCGAAGCGCGTCGCGATGGCTTCGATTCGGTCGCCATCCTTCTCATGCACGGCTATCGCTACCACGATCATGAACGCAGGTTGGCCGAGATCGCCGCCGATATAGGCTTCGGGCAGGTTTCGGTCAGCCACGAAGTGAGCCCCTTGATGAAGCTGGTCTCACGAGGTGATACGACGGTGGTCGACGCCTATCTGTCGCCCATCTTGCGTCGCTACGTCGAGCAGGTCGATCGCATCCTGCGTCCCGAGGGAAGCGGTCCGCGGCTGATGTTCATGCAGTCGAACGGCGGGCTCACCGATGCCTACCAGTTCAGAGGCAAGGACGCTCTTCTGTCCGGGCCCGCTGGGGGAGTGGTCGGCATGGTCCGCACCGCCGAGGCAGCAGGTTTTAATCGGCTTATCGGGTTCGATATGGGCGGTACCTCCACCGATGTTTCACACTATGGCGGTGAGTTGGAACGAACCCACGAAACGCAGGTGGCCGGTGTGCGAGTGCGCGCACCGATGATCAACATCCACACCGTGGCCGCAGGCGGAGGTTCGATACTCCATTTCGATGGAGCTCGGATGCGGGTCGGCCCCGACTCCGCCGGTGCCGATCCAGGCCCGGCATGTTACGGCAACGACGGCCCTCTGGCCATCACCGATGCCAACGTCGTCTTGGGCAAGTTGCGGGCAGAGTTCTTCCCCCATGTCTTTGGTCCGAGCGGCGACGAGGCGCTCGATGCTGATCGCGTTGAGCAGAAATTCGCCGATCTGGCCGCAGAGATTGCTGCCGCAACCGGGCGGGAGCAAACGCCGGCATCGGTGGCTGAGGGCTTCCTCTCGATTGCGGTTGAGAACATGGCCAACGCCATCAAGAAGATCTCGGTGCAGCGCGGCTACGACGTCACCTCCTACGCCCTCGTCTGCTTCGGGGGCGCCGGCGGCCAACATGCGTGTCTCGTCGCCGATCGGCTTGGTATCACCAAGGTCCATATCCATCCTTACGCTGGGGTGCTCTCGGCGGTAGGGATTGGTCTGGCTGATGTTCGCCATGTGAGCGACGACGCCGTTGAAGTAGTTCTCGATGCCGACCTGCTCGACGAGCTGACGCCACGGTGGCAGCGCCTCGATCTCGCCGGGCGCGCCGCGGTGGAGGGCCAGGGCGTCCCGACCGCTGCTATCTCGACCGTTCGCCGTCTCGGTCTTCGCTACCAGGGCTCGGATACTGCTCTGTTCGTACACGCCGCCGATCTCGCCACCGTTGTGTCTGACTTCGAGTCGATCCATCGGTCTAGGTTTGGGTTCGTATCACCGGAGAAGCCGCTGATTGTCGAGTCGATGCAAATGGAGACGATTGGTGCCGCCGAACCGGTCACCTTGCGACAGGAGGGGACGACCGTCGAGGCGGCTCCGATCGACACCTTTGAAACCGTCATGGGCAGCCGGTCGCACCAAACGCCGTTTTATCAGCGCTCCGAGTTGGCGGTCGGGCAGGTCATTACCGGACCAGCGGTGCTCATCGAAGCCACAGCTACCACGGTGGTAGAGCCCGGCTGGTCGGCAGCGGTCACCGAGACCGGCGATCTGATACTGGATCGGGTGGCCGCCGTGTCGTCTCAGACCGCGGTTGGCACAGAGGTCGACCCGGTCCAGCTTGAGATCTTCAACAACCTGTTCATGAATATCGCTGAACAGATGGGTCTCGTTCTGGAGAATACGGCAGCTTCGGTCAACATCAAGGAACGTCTCGACTTCTCCTGCGCCGTCTTCGACCCTGACGGCGATCTCATCGCCAATGCACCCCACATGCCGGTTCACCTTGGTTCGATGAGTGAATCGATCAAGTCGATCATTCGCCAGAACCCCACCATGGCCCCTGGCCAGGTCTATGTCATGAACGCCCCCTACAACGGTGGCACCCACCTTCCTGACATCACGGTTATCAAGCCCGTCTTTTCGACAGAACATAGCCCGGGCAGCAAGCCCATTTTCTTCGTCGCGTCTCGTGGTCATCACGCCGACGTTGGCGGCACCGCCCCTGGCTCGGCCCCGGCGAACTCGACGTCGGTCGATGAGGAGGGGGTGTTGTTAGACAACGAACTTCTGGTCGAGGGTGACCGGTTCCGCGACGATCACATCCATCGGCTCCTCACCGAGTGCGCTTACCCAGCCCGCAACCCGCAGCAGAATATCGCGGATCTGAAGGCCCAGGTAGCCGCCTGCGAGAAGGGCATGACCGAACTGAGGCGGGTGATCGATCACTACACCCTTGATGTCGTCCATGCCTACATGGGGCACGTGAAGGACAACGCCGAGGAATCGGTTCGCCGGGTTATCGACAAGCTGTCCGATTGTGCGTTCCGCTACGAAATGGACGACGGTTCGATGATCGCAGTGAAGATCACCGTCGACCATGAACGTCGAGAAGCGGTGGTCGATTTTACCGGCTCATCAGACACGCATCCCGGCAACTTCAACGCTCCTTCGGCCATCGCCTACGCCGCGGTTCTCTACGTCTTTCGGTGTCTGGTCGACGACGCCATCCCGCTGAATGCTGGATGCATGAAACCGATCGAGATCGTGTTGCCGGCCGAGTCGATGGTCAACCCGGTCTACCCGGCCGCCGTCATCGCAGGCAATGTCGAGACTTCTCAGGCCATCGTGGATGCCCTGTTCGGAGCGGTAGGGGTGATGGGGGCGGCACAAGGCACGATGAACAACTTCATCTGGGGCAACGACGTGCACCAGTACTACGAGACCATCTGTGGTGGCGCCGGGGCGACCGAGCATCGCGACGGCTGCGACGCGGTACACACCCACATGACCAATGCGCGCCTTACCGATCCCGAGGTTCTCGAGCATCGTCATCCCGTCCGTCTTGAGACCTTTCACATCCGCCGCGGTTCGGGAGGCCGAGGCCGTCGCCGAGGCGGTGACGGCGTTGTTCGGCGGGTCATCTTCCTCGAAGATGTCGAGGTCAATACGTTGTCGGGTCATAGACGAGTCCCGCCGTATGGCATGGCGGGTGGTGAGCCGGGCCAGGTTGGCATGAACCGAGTTCTTCGCCACGACGGCAAGATCGACGTCTTGCCGGGAACGGCCCAGACTTTTCTGAGCTCTGGCGATCGCTTCGAGATCGTCACCCCTGGCGGTGGCGGCTTCGGCCCGGCCGACGGCGAGACAGCCGGAGAGTCGGGTAGGGAGGCTGATCTGGCCTAGATCAGGTCGAAGGCCGAACGCGGTGGGGCATCGGCCCCACAGTAGAGACAGACCTTGGCCCGCGGATTGACCTGAGCGCCGCAACGACACGACGAGGGCCCGACCCGTCGCCGCCGATCGGCGGTGCCGTCGGTGTTGTCGAGGTACTGCAATCGAGCCTCGAGCTGTTCCTCGGTGTAGCCGCTGGCTTCCGACAGGAGGTCCCACAGTGATTGACACAGCAGGGTCAGCCGGTGAATCATGACGAGGTTTCTCCGCTCTGGTCTCAACCTCGGTCTTCCGTTTCACCATCGCCGCGTGAAGCTGTCATACTCGACGTCGGGAAACCGCTTGAAGGAATCACCATTGTCGAGATGACGAGCTGGATGGCGGCGCCGAGCGCAGGCGCCATCCTTTCGGATCTGGGGGCCGACGTCATACGTATCGAGCCGCTACGAGGCGATCCCCACCGTGGCATGTCACG
>CAKZXA010000074.1 GCA_937922045.1 uncultured Acidimicrobiales bacterium
GAGCGACGGAGCCGAAACGAGTTCGTCGCGATCATAGGGTCGTTTGGTGCGAGGCTCGTTCCCCGATTCAGCGTTTCCAGCTTCATCTTGTTGCTCATCATTTGGCTTGTTGTCGGCTTCGCTCATCGTTACCTCGGTCTGGGGTCAGTAGTGGTTCAGGTGGGGGACGGCCTGCTCCTCGGAGCAGGAAGAATGACGAGCTCACCGTCGACACGGGTGCTGACGAGCGAGGTGCCGTAGACGGTGGACAACACGTCGGGGTCGAGCACATGATCAGGACTTCCGGATGTCACCACGCGGCCCTCGTTGAGCAGGATGAGACGATCTGCGAAGCGGGCCGCGGTGGTCAGATCGTGCATGGCCGCCACCACCGTGAGCTGACGATCAGCCCGCAGCTTGTCCACCAACTCCAGGACCGTGTTTTGATAGCCGATGTCGAGCGCACTCGTCGGTTCGTCGAGGAGCAGGATCGATGGCTGTTGAGCCACGGCCCGAGCGAGCACGACCCGTTGGGTCTCGCCGCCCGAAAGTTGGGAGATGTTGCGGGCGGCGAAGTCGGCCAGGTCGAGCTCCACAAGAGCGGCGGCGGCGACCTCTCGATCCCGCCTCGACTCGCGAGATAGCCAGCCCAGGTGAGCGGTTCGACCCAGCAACACATACTCCATAACCGTCATGCCCTCGGGAACGATCGGGGTCTGGGGCATGAGGGCGATCTGGTTAGGGCCGGGCCCCGAGACACTGCCCGCATGGTCGACGAGGCCAGCGAGCAGGCGGAGCAGGGTGGACTTACCAGCGCCGTTCGGCCCGATGAGACCAACCCATTCGCCAGCGGCGACCTCAAGCGAGACATCATCCAGAACGAGGGAACGGTCGAGCTTGACCGAGAGTTCGCGGCCAGCAAGAACCGGAGCCTCGGCATCGGTTGGAGATGGGTTCATCGAGCTTGGATCGGGTGACGACGAAGGACGAGAGCGAAGATCGGGGCACCGATCAGAGCGGTGATCACCCCGACCGGAAGCTCGGCTGGCGCCGCGATCGTGCGGGCTCCAACGTCGACCAGCGCCAGGAAAGCGGCTCCGAGGACACCGGCCAGGGGGAGAACGATTCGGTAGCTATGGCCAACGACAAGCCGCACCACATGGGGCACCACCAGGCCGACGAAGGCGATCAGTCCGCTAACCGACACAGCAACCGCGGTCAGAAGCGAGGCCGCCACCAGGATGATGAAACGCACCCGGGTTGGGTTGAGGCCGAGCGAACGAGCCTCGTCGTCGCCCACCCGCAACACGTCGAGGTGGCGTCGATGCACGAGTAGGACAAAGCCGCAAACGACGACGTAGGGGGCAAGAATACCGACCTCCGACCAGCCGCTTGTGGTCAACTGGCCGAACAACCACGACAACACTTCTCGGGCTCGAGTCTCGTTGAGTTGTTGGAGGGCGTAGGTTTGAGCGGCCGAAAACAGAGCGGCCACCGCTATGCCACCGAGCAACAGGGTTGCCGGTGACGACCAGGCTCCCCGGGCCACGGTGGCCGAGGCCATCACCGCCACGAGGGCGCCGATGAAGGCAGCAGCAGGCACCGCGCCAAAGGGGCCCCAGCTGACGTCGAGGTCGAAACCCAAAGCGAGGACCGCACCAAACCCGGCGCCGGCCGACACGCCGAGCAGGTAAGGATCGGCCAGCGGATTGCGGAACACACCCTGGTAGGCGGCTCCGGAAAGACCGAGCGCCCCGCCGACGAGCAGACCGAGCACCAACCGCGGTAGGCGAATCTGGTAGAGGATCGACAGCTGCCGATCACTCAGGCTGCTGTCGACACCGATGAGTGGTAGGCGATCGATGAGCGATGTAAGCACACCGCCGATGGGAAGATCGGCGGCGCCGCTGATCGAGCTGAAAGCGGCGACCGCCACCAGCACCAAGGCGCAGGCGACCGACACACCAGTTGGCAACCTGAAGGCCGAGCTCGCCGCATCAGCGACGCGCTCGACCTCCTGGCTGGCCGTGAGGCCAGAGCTAGCCGAGCTCGGAGGAGCCGACGCGCTGGTTGCCATCGGGTGTGTGTCGATCTTCTTGTGACCAGGTGCTCTGCTGTTACTCGGCGGCGGCCGACGTGGTCAGGGCATCGGCGACTGTGGTGATGAACTCAGGAAGGCGCGGGCCCCAGCGGGAGGCGATGTCGGCATTGACGACGACCACGTTGTCGTTCTGGACTGCGGAGATACCGCTCCACCCAGGTCGAGCCGCTACCTCATCTGGGCCGTAGGTGACCTGATCGGTGATGACGATCACCTGAGGATCGGCCTCGACGATGTATTCCTCGGTGAGCTGTGGGTAGCCGGAGCCATCGGTGTCAGCCTCGTCGGAGATGTTCGTCGCCCCCATCGAGGCGTAGATCGAGCCGACGAAGCCGTTTGAGCTGGCGGAGAAGTAGGTTTCGTCCAACTCGTGGTAGACGCGAACCTCGGTGTCGGGGGCCATGGCCAGGGCGGCCTCAACGTTGGCTCGCATGTCGGCGATGACGGTCGCCGTCTCGTCGACTCGGCCGGTGGCGACACCGAGCTCAGCCATGCCGGCGTAGCCCGATTCGATGTCGGCCGGAGCGGCGCTGATGAGGACGGGAATGTCGAGGGCGGTCAGGCTGGCCACGAGCTCGTTGGCGTCGTTGGCGATGACCACAAGATCGGGTTCGTAGCCAACGACGGCCTCCACGTTCGGATCCCAACCGGAGAGTTCGGTGACCGGCGCTTCAGCCGGGTAGTTGGAGAAGGCGTCGACGGCGATGACCTGTTCACCGGCGCCGATGGCGAAAAGGGTTTCGGTGGCGCTGGGGGAGAGCGAAACGATTCGCTCGGGAGCGGCTTCCAAGGTAAAGGTGCCGCCGTCGGATTCGATGGTGGCCGGGAAGTCGCTGCCAGCCTCATCTTCGGCCATGGCGTCGTCATCGCTAGCGTCGCTGGGGGCAGCGACCTCTTCTTCCGATGCAGCCTCGGTGGCCTCGTCGCTGATGGCGTCGTCGGCTGTGGCACCGTCACCGCATGCTGCAGCGAGAAGCGCGAGGAGCGCCAAGAGAAGTAAGGGCGTGCGAGATTGTTTCATGAGAATCCTCCATCTGTCGAGGATGGAGCTCCGAACGACCCGCAAGTCGAGCGAACCGACCCTTTTCCTCGAGGGCATTACGGTTACGTCTTCGACACGAAATTCGACCGGACTCATCCGGCCGACAGAGTCGACCAGAAATTACCGTTGCGGGACAGTGCCGGAATCTAACCGGACTTCGTTTTCGTGACGCTCGCCAAGTATAGATGGTTGATCGCGTCTTAGGACTGGGGGTTTGGCGGGCGATCAGCTTGACAGCGATCGACGCTTCCCGAAGCTGGAGCCGAGGAGACGATCGCCTTCGATCGCACCACGGGCGCCGACAAAGGCCCCGATGTGGCCAATCAGGCCGACCCAGAAACCGCCGATCATCACTACTTCAATGAAGAATCCAGCGATGGCACCGAGGACGAAACCCATCCAGGCACCAGTGATTCCGATACGGGCAGCAGTGCTCTGGGAGCCGACATCGGCCGGAGCTCGAAGGGCGAAGGCGAGGCCGATAAGGGTTACGGAAAGAAGGGGGAAGAACATGGGCGACACTCCAAAGGGTCTGGAAGGTTCTACCCAAATCGTACGACGACGACGGCAGCCACGTAATTGGGGATAACCCTGATCGACCCCTGAGAGGGAAGGGGGACGCCTGGCAAGCTCCGGCTATAAAGGATAGGTAGAGGCGACAACTAAAGGAGCTTGGCAATGAACCATTGCGAGCATCTGACGGATTCAGGCGACCCGGCGGCCACGATGTGGCACCCGGCGGCATCAGCGGGAAGCTACGCCATGATGAGCGGTCTCATCGCCGCGACCTTGATCGCTGCGGGGTTTGCGATCTTTCTGATCACGACCACCGAACGAGGAAGAGGGTTCCCCCCGAAGCCAACGCAGCCGTTGGCGGTGCTGCTCCCCACACTTGGGGCAGGCTTGGCGGCCACCTTCATGTTCGCAACGATGAGCGGCCATCCATACTGCGAGCCAGCGGCGCTTCTCGGCTTGGCCGCCTTATGGCCCTTTGGACTCGCCGTCCTCGGCCTGGTGGTGGTGTTCTCCATCATTGGCGCCGATCGCTTCCGGGCCCGCCCGGTCCCAAGCGTCTTCTTCGCTGTCTGCATCCTGACATCGGTCGCAATGGCAGCGGCCGGACTCGCCCTCATGGCCGACTACGGCATCGAGCTTGAGCTTTCATCGGTGCAGTTCATGGCCTTGACAGTGGCGCTCGGCGCGGTTGGCGGCATCGTCGGTGCAGGGTTTGCCTGGTACGGCGTGGTCCCCAAGCGAGGCATCCGGATGATGCTCGTCGCCAGCACCGTTCTCTCTCTACTGGCCTTCGGGCTTGTGCTGGCAACGTCGGCAGACGGGATCGTTGACCTGGCCGACTCCGAACTGTTCACCCCTCTTCTCTGGGGGCCCATGGTCCTCGCCCCGCTGCAGTGCCTACTGACCGGGGCGCTCCTACCGGAGCGCCCCATCTATCAGTACGGCGACCTCATCTAGGGGCTAGCGGGGTAGACCTTGTAGGTTGGCTCGTCTCCATCATCGTTCCAGGTGAGGACGAGAACGCTGTCGGCACCGGCCACGGAGGTAGCGAGACCGGGATCAACCGACACGACGTCATTTGTTGACTCTGTTGCTAGGTACGTCTCTGGGCCGTCGCTGACTACCAGCCCGGCTGGACCTACCGACAAGGCGCGACGGCCGTAGGGGGCTTCGATGGGTTTGCTCCAAGTGGCGGCATCGTCGTGGCTGATGATGACCCCCGGCCGCCCATCTTGGTCACCGCCTGAAGTTTTCAGCTCGATGGCTACGGAACCTCCCGGAGCGGCGACGACGCGCTCCAAGTGAGCGGCCTCAACGCTGGCTGGCAGCGCCACCTGTTTCCAAACAAGACCATCGACACTCCGGAGGAGCCGGTCGCCGTTAAGCGTCCCATCGATGGCGTAAAAATGGCGGTTGGTTGCTACGGGATGGCTTACGCAGGCGAACGGGCCGGGATGCTTCCCTGGCACTTCGCGAGGAGCATCTACCACCTTCACGATTGTGCCGTCGGCCTGTTCGACCCACAGCCGGTCGATGCAGTGAACCGCCGCCTGCGCCAGCTGGTCTGTTGTCAGATGTTTTCCGAGGTCGATCTCAACGTGGCTCCACTGTTGGCTGATCTCATCGTGACAGCGAGCGGTGAGGGTGTAGGACCAGGCGCCATCGTAGGTCATGCCCGCGCTCGACGTCGCCACCACGGAGTTCTTAGGATCGCCAGCTGCAGCGAGAGCGAAACAAGGTTCGCCTTCTTGGGCAAGAAGGGCGATCAGGTCTTGAGGGAGATCAGAGTCATCGGGCGAGCCTCGCTGGGCGAAGACCTCGTAGTTCCACCATTCGCCGAGTAGGACAACGCTTTCGAGCGCAGCGACAGGAGCGATGGTGGCGCGAGCGTGGTGGTAAGGCACCGATGGTGGTGGTTGTTGTGTAGCCGGGTTCACGTTGCATCTGTGCCCGTCAGGGCATTTCCCGAACTGGGCCGCGAGGAGTGGTGTGCCGCTCTGGTGCGACCACTCGATTCCATCGCTCGTCGTCCAAAAGTTGTCGTCGCCGATCACAACGAAGTGTTCGCCGCTCCAGGCAAGGTCCGAACCAAAGACCGCTGGAGGGCGGCTCCACCAGAACAACCCAACAGCGGCCACGACAACGATTGCTACGCCCCGCGCCATACGCTTTCCCCCTCGTGGTTCCCCCATGGGGCATACCGTAGCTCGGATGTTACGTCTTTATCTGGCCGACCACCGAGGTGGGGGTGAAGCTGATCAGCAGGCGCTTTTCGTCAACCATGGCTTGGCGGTAGGCCGCCCAATCCGGATGAGCTTGACCGGCTACCGCTTCATAATAGGCGACGAGTCGATTACAGGTCTCGTCGTCGACCGAGGCGGCTGGGGGTGAGAGTTCCACGGTGCCGTCGAAGGCCAGGTAGCTCCACGACGACGGTTCGGTAACGTGGACAACCGAGCGAGGATCGCGGCGCAAGTTCCGCGTCTTCGCTCGGTCATCGGTGACCGAGATAACGATGGTGTCGTCGTCGATCATGTAGGAAATGTCGGAACTCTGGGGGCGTCCGTCGCCACGGATGGTGACAAGGACAGCGTGCTTAGCGCTGGCGTGCGCAGTCGTCGCCGAGTCTTTGCCAAGAAAAGGCTTTGCAGTGTGAAGATTTGCGACTGGCCAAGGAACTTGGCGGAGACC
Organism: uncultured Acidimicrobiales bacterium; assembly: GCA_937922045.1. GTDB lineage: Bacteria > Actinomycetota > Acidimicrobiia > Acidimicrobiales > SZUA-35 > JAHELU01. Next base: position 6,330 of record CAKZXA010000074.1, read on the forward strand.
GCAAACTCGACGAGGCGGTCATCGATGTTTGATGACGATATCAGGGACGGACTTTTCGAACTGGCAGAGCATGCACCGTTCAATGGTGACTTGGAAGGCATCCGCTCAGCTGGCATCCGTAAACGGCGGGTGCGGCAGGCAGGCATTGCGACAGCCGCGACGCTCGGCGTCTCGCGCCTCCTCATCCCACCAGTACTCGCGCACCACCCCTTGTAGTCCCGGTGAGGTGTCGACGAGCACGGTCGGTTTCCCACCAGCGATCGGATTTTAGACCTGCACGCCCTTGGTGAGCGCACCATCAACCACCAGGTTGGTGCCGGTGATGAACGAGGCACGTTCGCTCGAGAGGAATACGGCCGCGTCGGCCATCTCTTGTGGTGTGCCCATGCGGCCGGTCGGGTTAAGGCCGAGCGCCATCTCATAGAGTTCCGGATTGCCGGTTTCGATCTGGCTCCAGACGCCGCCCTCGAAGTAGGTGTTGCCGGGCGAGACCGAATTGGCACGGATGCCTTCACCGGCCAAGTGATAGGCGAGCCCTTGGGTGTAGTGAACCAGGGCGGCTTTGAAGGCGCCGTAGGGGCCGGAGGCGAAGTCGATCTCCCGACCAGAAACGCTGGAGATGGTGACGATGGAGGAGGCGTCGGAGGCTTGCAAGTGTTCCATTGCCGCGTTGACGAGACGCACGGTTCCCATCATGTCGACCCGGAAACCCTGCTCCCAGTTCTCCTCTTCGGGCCCGATGGCCAGGGCTGAAACATTGGCGACGACCTTGTCGATCCCGCCGAACTCGCTGGCCACGTCGGCCACCCAGGCGGTGAGCGCAGGACCGTCGGCCACATCGAGGGCTCGGCCGGTGGCTCGCACCCCTTTGGCCGAAAGCGCTTCCACCGCTGCGGCCACCTCGTCGGCGTTGCGGGCGCAGATGGCGACGTCGGCGCCTTCGTCAGCAAAGGTGTCGGCGATCGAACGTCCGATGCCTTTTGTGCCGCCGGTGATGATTGCACGCTTGCCTTGCAGGCCCAGATCCATGACAGGTCTCCTTGGGTGGTTGACTACTTTGATTCGAGGTATTTCTTGGAGATAGCGGCGCCGACGGTGTAGTTCGGATCAACGAAGTTGCCGAGTCGAACCCTGCCGCATTGGCTCAACATCATGTAGGCGTCCCACCGATCGAAACCGTACTCCGCCTCCATCCACAGAACAAGACTGCGGTAGGCGATACGGGTGGCATCTTCGAGAGGCCGGGCGCTGCCGATACACATCACCACGTCTTCGTTTTCGAGCCGCGGCCAGTCGAGTGTCCAGCCCTTTATGAGGTCTACCTTGATGGTGGTCGTCGACTGGTATTCCACTGCAGTACCGCATACCTCGCCATCGCCTTGGCAGGCGTGGGCGTCACCGATGAACAGTCGAGCCTCGGGGGACCGCACCGGGAGGTAGGTGATCGACCCGGGGCCCATGTCGGGCAGATCCATGTTGCCGCCGTGGGCGTCGGGGGTGAGCGAGTTGATCGAGTCGATCTGGGGTGAGGTGGAAAGCGTGCCGATGTGTGGTCGGTAGGGGAGCGTGACTCGGTCGCTCCAGTGCACCGATTTGGTGTCGACCTTTACCACCCGCACCATTTCCGGTAGCGGGTCGTTGAGGGTGGCGGTCAGTGAGGTTCCGGTGAGCGCCCCGAACTCGGGGATCATGGCGCAGATGCCGTGGGGATCATCGCCCCGCGGATCCATCGATTCGATGTAGACGGCGATGGTGTCGCCGATCTCGGCTCCCTCCACCATGATCGGCCCGTTCTGAGGGTTGACGAAGGGCATCGTAAGCTTGGCCGACGGAAGATCGGCTTCGGTCTTGATCGCCCCTTCAAAGGCGTCTCGGGTGTCGACGATCACCCGATCGCCCGGCGCGATGTTCAGAACCGGATCGGAGTAGGGGCCGATCGTGTAGTGAAACTCGCCTTGCATCTCCTCGGTGAGGTGATGGGTTTCGCCCGTATCACCGCCAGCGACACCGCGGGTGACCATGATCGAATCGTTCAGCCAGTCCATCGACCGAAGTTAGCCGATGGTCTGGTCAGAACGAAATGGTGGGTCGGGCTACTGAACCAGCTCGGCCATCAGAGGCTGTCCGTGATCATCCTTCGTTTCGACAACTGACCACGATGGTGTGCGCATGAACCGTCACAGCACGGTAGGTTTGCCGTCGGCGAGAGGCAGCCAGTGCCCATCAGCGTCGACCGCCTCAAGCTCCCCGCCGTCCAAGAGCGAGGTTCGAGGCCCGCAGATGTCAACGCGGTCGCCACCTCGATCGAGTCCAGGCCAGGTTCGAGCGCGGCGTCGATGCTCGAACCGAGACGTTCGACCTCACGTCGGTAGTCGTCCAGGAGCTCGCTCAACATCGAGACCGATTCTAGATCCGACACTTCAACGTCTTGGTGAACCGCGGATCAGGCTGCACGCACCTATCGGGCTACTGCGTCGCCGAGTCTCGCATGCGGATCAGGCCTTCTTGGTTGGCAGAGGCTACGAGCTCGCCGGATTGGGTATAGATGTTTGAACGGTTCAGGCCACGCGCCCCGCCGGTGCTGATGCATTCGGCGTCGAGCAAGAGCCATTCGTCGGCACGGAACGGACGCTGGAACCACATGGCGTGATCGAGGCTGGCGGCTTGGAAATCGGGGTCGCCGAAACGGAAACCGTGGGCCAAGACGGAGCAGTCGAGCAGCCACATGTCGACCGCGTAGGTAAGCAATACCTGCTGTAGACCAGGATCGTCGGGGACTTCGCTCGCGGCCTTGAACCAGATGAACTGGCGGGGTGGATCCTCGACGTTGGCTTTCATCGGATGGAGCAGCCTCGTCGGTCGGGTCTCGATTGGGCGAGGTCGGTTCAACCAGTCCGAGGCGTCGGTCGGCAGATCGTCGGCGATTGTGGTCAGGTAGTCGCCCCACGAGGTGAGCTCTTCGGGGCCTGACACATCGGGCAATGCCATCTGGTAGTTCGCGCCGTCTTCGGCCACCTGGAACGAGGCCGACATGTTGAAGATGGCTCGTCCATGTTGGATGGTGACGACCCTGCGGGTGGTGAAGCTCTTGCCGTCGCGGATGCGGTCGACGTCGTAGAGGATCGGTGCGTTGGGATCGCCCGGGCGTAAGAAATAGCCGTGCAGCGAGTGTGCGACTCGATCAGTATCGACGGTTCGTTGCGCAGCGACCAAGGCTTGCGCCATCACCTGACCGCCGAAAACCCTCTGGCGCTCTTCCTCAGGGCAGTAGCCCCGGAAGATGTTGACCTCGATCGGTTCGAGGTCGAGGATCCCGAGCAGATCGGTGACGGCTTCATTCATCGATACAGGATGCCAGGCAACGGTGGCTTCCGGCAGTTGATTCTGGCCTTGGGCTAGGGCTCGATGGAATGGAACCCGGCCCTCACGCGTTTACAACCCAGACCACTACCTGGGAGGACAAATCGTGGCTACGTCTACTCGAGGGGCATCGGCCCGCCGACGCAGAGAGAATCGGACCGCAAACTTGCAGTGGGCCTTATTGGCGACGGTGCTCATCGTTGCCGTGCTCGCGGCGTTTGTTTTGCTTGACGGTGGCACTGGCCAGGGTGGCGTGGGGCATACCAACTAGGGCCCCGCCCAATACCTCCAACTCGAAACGGGCACCTCAGCGGGACTAGGTGACGAGATTAGCGAGATGACCTTTCGTACCGTGCTTCTCGACATCGCCGACGATGTAGCGACAGTGACGCTGAACCGTGCCGACTCGCTGAACCCGATGACGAGTGAGCTGATGCAAGACCTCAGTGAGGCCATCGCGACGGCTGAGGCCTCTGACCAGGCGCCAGTTCTAGTGATCACCGGGGCTGGTCGCGGCTTCTGTTCTGGCGCTGACCTGCGAACCGATGTTCGACCGCTAGCTCTTGTCGACGTCGCGACGAGCCTTGGCCTGCTTGCCTCCGACGGGTTGCCGTCGTAGGCGCGAATCACAAGGGTGCGGTTGGCAGGCCTACCCAACCGCACTAAGGTAAGACAACAATAGTCAACAAGCGACACCAAGATGCGGGGCGGCATGAATGGGCCTGGATTGTTGTCTTGGGCGGAGGAGAGAGATGCAGAAACAACTAGTTCGCGGGTTTGTGGTCGGTCGAAATGCTCTGGATGGGGTCCAGACGCGGCTGCGCAACGATGAAGGTGAGATCGGTTCGTGGTTGATCTTGGCCGCTGGCCTGGCGATCGCCGCCGCGGCGGCTGTCGTGGCCCTCGGCCCGTGGTTGGCCGGTAAGGTCACCGCGATCACCTCCAACTAGTCCACACGTGAGCCGGCGGCGGGCGGCCATTCGAGCGTCGACTGACGAGGGCGAGATTGCCTCATCAGTTATCTTGCTGCTTGTCGTTGTGCAGGTGGTGCTCCTTGTGATGCACGCGTCACTTATCTTTCATGGACGTCAGGTCGCGAATTCGGCTGCGCAAGAAGCGCTTGCGGCCGCTCAGCTGTTCGAAGGCGACGCAGGCGCGGGTCAAGCAGCCGGACGCGATGTTCTCAACCTCTCGTCCGGCCTGTTTTCCTCGTCGAACGTTAGCGTTTCGAGAGGGAGAGACACGGTGACGGCCACCGTCACCGCCACCATTGACACCATGCTGTTTCCCGTCGGCAACTCGATCACCGTAACGGTGAGCGGTCCGGCGGAACGTTACCTGCCCGAAGCGGACCGCAGATGAGTTCGCGTTCGAGCGGGCGCCTTGATCGTCAGGGCGTGAGTAGACGGCTCGCATCGATGCGTGCGGCCTTTGCCGACAGCAAGGGCGCCGGTGTCGTTTCCATGCTTTTGCTGATTCCAGCGATCGTGTTGCTAGTCGAGCTCGCCGTGCTCGGCGGTCGACTCGCCGGGGCGAGGGGTGAAGTTCAGTCAGCGGCTCGTCAAGCGGCCCGCGAAGCCAGTTTGGCCGCCGGTCCGGCTTCGGCACCTAGCCTTGCGTCCGCGGTCGCGGCCTCATCGCTCGGCAACGCCGGGTTCCGCTGCAACTCGCCGACTGTGGCGGTTGGAGGGTCTACCAACTTCGTGGCCGGCGGTCGGGTCGAGGTCTCGGTTACCTGCGTGGTGCCTCTCGCCGATCTGTCATCGCTGCCCGCTCCAGGTCAGGTGACGATCTCGCGCTCAGCCGTCGAGCCGATCGACCCTTATCGAGTGGTCGACCCATGATCCAGATTGCACTGCGACGCATCCGGGCGGTCTTGACCCTCGCTGGTTCGAGTCGTGGGAGTGCCACACCGTTCGTGGCGATTCTGCTCCCGGTCTTGGTTGCCTTTGTGGGCCTCGCGCATGATGGTGGCTCGATCTTTGTCGCGAAGCGCGAAGCGTTGAACGTTGCCACCGCGTCGGCTCGGGCCGGAGCGGCCGAAGTTACCGAAGCCTCGCTCTATCAAGGACGCCCGCGTTTGGCGCCGACCGCAGCATCGACCGCGTCGACGTTTGCGACCAGTCAGGGCTATCGCGCCCGAGCATCAGTGTTCGGCGGCGGCGACGACAAGGTGTGGGTCGAGGTGCAAATCGATGTTTCGACGTTGTTCCTCGGTTTGGTCGGGGTGAACCAGGTGACGGTGAGCGAGGATGCAATCGCTCAGGTTCGTTCGTTTGCGAAGGACGGTTGACATGCGCTCTTCCTCTTCACTGCTCGCAACCTGTGTGGTTGTTGCGTTGATCGCCACCCCGGTCGTGGTACTCGCGTTCCTGTTCTTCTCCGGAACGCTTTTCGATCCGTGGTCGGTGGTCGTGGCGGCCCCGCTGGCCTCGGTTGGGTTGATCGTGCTACTTCGGCTCGTTCAGATCCGTCGTCCGTACCGATCGACGCGGCGCACGCTGTTGACGCGACTCGACCGTCTGATCGACAAAAGCTTCTTTGGCGTTGGTTCCCTCGCCGGTTGGACGTCGACGAACCCTGCTGCTGCTCTCACCCAACTTCAAGAGCCTGCTGCAGGCTGGGCCGCCAGCGAGCAGGGGCTTGCGGTCGTGGATCATCGACCCGTGGTGGAGAGTCACCCATTCGCGACGACGACACGTGGTTGGGGGGACGTCGACTCTGTGCCTTACACGGTCGTGCGTGGTGACTCTTTCTGGTCGTTGGCCGAGCGGTTTCTTGGAGCTGGACCTCGATGGCAGGAGCTCGCAAACCTCAATGTCGGTCGACAGGTTGCTCCAGGCCATGTGCTTGGAAAGGATGAGGTGCTGGCACCCGGTTGGGTGATTCAGGTGCCGGAGGCGGTGTCGTGAGGTCGTTGAAGCAATGGATGCAGGGGTTGACCGGGCTGCTTTTCGTCGTCTTGTTGGCGGCCTCGTGTACGGGCGCCGACGACTCGGAATCCGCGCTTGACGACATCGCCAAACTCGGTTCCGATGTCGAAGCATCCGGTGGTGTGGGCTCAGAGGAGCGAGGGCTGGTCGATCTCTGGGCCGAGTATCTGATGGTCTATGACGAGGTGATCACCTCGAATGTCGCCGCTGATTCGCTGGCCGAAACGGTGGCCACGACCGAAGCCATTGGAGCGTTGGAAGCACAAGGTGAGGAGAATCGAAGAGGCTTGGACGAGAACGAATTCAACGCCATCGAGGAAGTGTCGAGCTCGATGAACGTCGTCTCGGTCGACGCGGCGTCGGCGACGTTGCGTGACTGCACAACCCACACGGTCCGAACCGCTCTTGGCGCACCGTTCAACATCTTCGCCGACCAGGAAGTGCGGTTCGTGCCGAGAGATGGCGGATGGCGGATCGCTGAAGTGAAGGTGTTGCAGGACGGTTGGTTGGGCGAGCAGTTTGGCTGCGTTCCTCAGCTTTTTGCGGACGAGGCGCTTCGGGTGTCGAGGGTGTTTCAGGAAGCGGTGCTCGAGTTCGAACGTGACCCGAGTCGGCCTCTGGGTGACGATCTGATCGCTGCTGTGTCGGTCGAGTTGGTCGATCTGATGGAGTCGAGCCGTGTCGAGGTGCTTGACAGTGGGCTGTATTCGGAGTCGCCTACCGACGAGTTCATCGAGGTTGTTGGCGTCAACTTTCAGTTCGCCTCTGCGGCTGGCCCGGTGGTGCGGGTGGATTCGTGCGTGTCATATCCGAAGGGGCAAGAGTTGCGTTCGGTGGCGTCGGGCGATGTTGTTGATGAAGTGATTGCGCCCGGGGGTTCGGTGGCGTCGGGGTTTGATGTGTTGGTTCGTGATGGTTTCAAAGGGGAGATTGTGGCGGTTGTTCCGTTGGATGGGAGGGTTTGTTGATGGGGTTTGTTTCGGGTTGGCGTGTTTGGCTTGTGGGTGTTTTGGTGTGGGTTGTTGTGGTTGGGGGTGTGTCTCCTGTTTCGGCGCGGGTTGAGCAGCCTGGCGCGGCGGGTGGTTTGGGGATTGCGGAGGGTGTTGGGGGTTTTGGCGCCGGTGGTTTGTTAGGTGCGGTCGGTGGTGGTGTTGGAGCGCTCGGTGTTGATGTGCCGGCGTTGGCTGCGGCTCGTTTTGGTTCCGGTGTGTCGGGGGTTCGGGCGCAGGGATTGGATCAGATCGATCGGGACATGATTGATCGATTGCAGCAGAAGGCGTCGACGGAGATTTGGAAGCCTGGGTTTGAGATTTGGCCGTCGTCGAATCAGTACCAGTTGGTCGGGTTGCGTTCGTGGTTTCGGGTTGAGGATGCGGCGTGGGTTGGGGTTGAGGTTGATGAGGAGTTTGCGTTGTCTCGGGCGGTGGCTCGGGCTTCGGAGCCTGCTCGGGTGTTGTATGAGTTTTCTGATGGTGTGTATTCGTGTGGTCGTCAGGGTGTGGCGTGGTCGGAGACGGCGTTGCGCTCTGAGTCGTGTGCGCGTGGTTGGGAGCATACGTCTGAGGTTGAGCCGCAGCGGGTGCGGGCGAGGTTGGTTTATGACTTTGAGTGGGAGTTGTTTGAGAATGGTGGTTTGAAGGACACGGGTGAGTTTTCGGTTTCGGGTCAGTGGTCGGATTGGGTTGATCTGATCGTTGGTGAAGTTGGCACGGTGGCTTCTGATGGGTCGGCGTCGTCGATGGTGCCGCCGGCTCGTGGGGTTGACATGGTGTCGGTGTTTGAGGCGGCGCCGGGTGGTTGTCAGTGGGGGTTTTTGTGTTCGGTTGGGCGTGGGTTTAAGTCGTTGTGGAATTTGGCGGCGGGGCAGTGGGATGCGTTGTCGTCTGGTGTGCTGACGTTGGCGCGGTTTGTGTGGGATCTGGGTCGGGGTTGTTTTGCGAATGTGTTGGATGCAGTTAATGCGGTGAAGGATGCGTTGGTGAAGTTGAAGGACTTCGCTTCGGATCCGGTGGCTTTTGTGCAGTCGCAGTTTGAGGTGTTGACGCAGTTGGTTGCGGCGGTTCAGGCGGACGCGCCTGGGTTTGCGACTCAGGTGTTGGAGGGCGTGTTCGAGGTTGAGTTGTTGAGGACTAATGAGGTGCAGTGGGCCGGCAAGGTTGGTTGTCAGGTTGCGTTGGCGTTGTTGACTGGTGGTGGGGCGTTGGCGTCGAAGTTGGGTGGGGCGTCGAAGTTGTTGGCGAAGATTAATGATTTCTTGTCGTCTCGGGGTTTGCGGAATCTGGATGATGTTGGGGTTCGGCCGCGTGATCGTGATCGGGATCGTGGTGATGATGATCGTCGTGATGATGAGGATGATGATGGGCCGGTTGTTTGTTTGACTGGTGGTGGGAATAGTTTCCCGACGGGGACGTTGGTGTTGTTGGGTTCGGGGGCGTATCGGCCGATTGAGATGATTGATCCGGGTGAGCGTGTGGTCACCTATGACACTGATGCCGGTTTGTGGCGTGAGCAACCGGTGTTGGCGCAGTGGTCAGCGGTTCACGATGGTGCATTGGCGACTGTTGCGTTGGCCGCCGGTGGCAGCGATGTCGCTGTCTCTTCGACTGCGGATCATGAGTTCTGGGTTGATTCTCGTGGTGCGTGGGTAGAGGCAGATGAGCTACAACCTGGTGATTACCTGTTAGGCCCTGTTGGTGTGACCCGCGTCGAGGACGTGACGGTGACCGGTGGCACCGGAACGGTGGTATGGGACCTCGACACAGCGGTAGATGACGACTTTGTGGTAGCCACCAGCCCCGGTATCGACGTGCTCGCACATAACCAGGATGACTTTACGCCGGGGACGTTTATAGATGAGGATGGGGTACAGATCCGGATATTCTCAAATGATCATCCTCCTCCACACGCCCACGTTATGATAGACGGTCAGACTGTGACTAGAATCGGCCAAAACGGAAATCCGCTTTCGGGCGACCCTGAGCTTTCTGGAAAAGCGAAGAGGGTTGTTGAGGCGAATATTCAACAGATCAGAAGTCACATGGGTAAATATATGAAGTGGTATCGAGACAATTGTGGCTAGTGAGACATTTGAGTTGCTCTATCATGCTGTAAGGAGCTCAGGCCTAGTGCTGGATTCAAGGGCCAACGTTCAGGATTTTGAGGCTGAGCACCGTCGCTTCGACGTCTATGTGGCCGCCTTGGGTGACGAACGGTTGCGTGGCCTCTTGATCGATGCTCTTGGCCAGGAGACTGATGCGGCGTTGAGGGATGGTGTCTTGGTTCGTTTGCTTGAGATGCTGGATAAGGATGGTCGGTGGCAGGTTCTGGAGTCGTTTAATGTGTCGGCGTTTGTTGCGTGCCGGCGTGAGGAGCTCGACCTACTTGACGCCTTGTATGAGGGACAGGTGTTTGGGCTAGCTGAGCGTGGGTTGCTGCTTGATGGGACTGACTGGCTTCAGCGTCGAGCGATTAGGGTTCGTCGCATGGACGTGTTGGAGGTGCTGGCTATGAGCGGGAGGACGAGACGAGTTAGGTCTGCTGCCGCTGTGATGCAAGGCGACATTCGGTCCGACTCGCTGTAGATCCTGAGGACGTTGTTCAGCCGGGGGTCTCCTTGAGAATGAGCGTGCTTAGTCATTCACAACTCAAGGAGACTCGTGAACCTTCACGGTATTCAGATGACGTGTGGGCGATGTTGAGCGATGCGAGAGCGGATAACGCTGTCAAGAATTCGCTTACGCCTGACGACGCTGCCGGTGTAATCAAGGAATTCGACGGAATTGAAATATTGAGGCCTGACGGAACACCATTCAACCACCTGCGTGAGGCAGGTGAAGCGTTCACCGCTGTTCGTAATCAGGCCGATCGGATTGAGCAGATGATTCTCGGCCGTGGGGATCTTACGGGGAGGGAGATCGAAATCTTGCGGCGGAAGGCAGACGAGTTGGCAGATATTCTTGTGACTTATTCTGACAAGACGGGATACTCGGGGCCAATGATTCATGACGACCAGGATTTCCAGCGCGAGTACGAGGAGGCGTTGAGGGGTCATTGGACGTTGCTTGACGGTTGGATTCTCAACGTTGGCAAGAACCAGCAGTTTCAGTTTGAGCCTGAGGTGCGTGAATTCTTGGTTCATGAGCGGCCGGAGTTGAGGGCTCAGGCGATCCGGACGTTAGGTGCTCGTTGGGGGTTGGCGAGCTTTCGTGGTGAGTGTGAGAAGTTGTTTGCGGCCCCTCCGGATCATCCGGAAGTGTGGGCCGCTGCGTGTCCAGCTGGGGGGAGTACAATCGTGGGTCTGGTGACGTAGAGCTTGGGTTGGAGTTGCTGAGTCTGGTTCGGCGCGGTGATGTAGCGTTGCGGGTCCGAAAGGTAGCACTCTTCGAGCTTGGATTTGTGTTGGATGGCCGGCCGAATGTGCTCGCGCCTGGTGCGTTGTCGAGGGTGGAGTTGAAGGACGATGTGAACCGCCCCGGGAGTGAGGACTGCTCCACTCTGTGAGAGGATGGAGTTGTGTCAGCTGAGAAGAGACCTGGGGTGCCGGTATCTTGGCCTCCGACAAAACGTGCTCGGATGAAGCTCTGGAGAAAGAGAGCTGGGAGCTGAATCGGCCGTATGACTCTTTGAAGGTGGTTTCGGCTTTTTCGGAGCGGAACTCGACCGCCAGTCCAAGACGTAGCGGCGTTCATTGATAGACACCGCGACAGGTTCGGGGTCGAGTCGATCTGTCCTACTGAACACCGTTAACATGACCGATGACTTCCTGCTTGAGCTGGCTAGCCGCCTTGAGGCGGAAGATCTGTCTGGTCGTGTCGTCATTCTATTGGAGCCATAGTGGACTCTCTACCTTCAGAAGTCGATGCTCTTGTTGGGCGTCTCCGCGCTCATCATGAATCAGTCAGTGAGGCCCTCAGGTCGACGGCGTTCAACGATATCGAGCTGCTCAGAGTCCATGACCACAGATATGCCGGATTGGACCTTGCTACTTGGGAAATCCCCATAAGTCGCGTGTCGTTCGAATCCTGCTGGTTTGAAGAGTCGTCATTTCCACGGTCGGCGGATGGTTCGTCGTTGAGATCGTGCCGTGCCATAGCCTCTAGTTTCACAAAGACCTCTTTCAATGGAGGAGAGTTGGAAGATGTCGAATTTCAGTCTTGTGGTCTTGTTCGAAGCTCTTTCGTTGGCGCGAGCTTGACTAATGTTCGGTTTGTCGGGTGCGATCTGAGGCGCTCTGTTTTCTCGCGCTCCCGGTTGAAGAACGTTGAGTTTGTCGATTGCTATATTGATGGAATTTCTTTGGTGTCTGTGGAACGTTTTGAAGAGGTGGGGGTTTCGAACCTTTTGGATCTGAATGGGCGCCTGCTCGTAGGAGCCGATGACCAGTCCGAGGGTCAGATCCGCGGATTGTTTGATGGCTTTGATATCAAGCTCGTGTAGAACGATAGATCCTCACCGATTGACCCTATCGATCACAGCAGTACCCGAGAACCTCTCTGGGTCGTGTGTTAATCGTGTAAGCAACTGCTTTCGGATCATGGGCTGACCGCCGGGATAGGTTAGTCAGAACCGTCGGATGACCAAGATCAAAGCAAGGTAAGAGGATGTGGTATTCGGTTGATTCAGGTCTGCCCGTGAGGGTTTCGTTCAATCTCAATCTCGGTCCTTTTGAACCGATTCATGAAACCCAGATAGCGACCCATGCTGCCGACGTCAACGAGCTAAAGAAGCTACTTAGGCATCTCACAATATACGTAGACAGTTTGGGTGTAGATTTTGACGGGTCAATCTCCATAGAGCTCTATGGAGAGGAGCTTTTAGGGCCGGACTATTGGATCGAGTTTGTGAATGGCCGCCAAATCGGGAACCTTATGCTGTCGGGGCTGGACGGGCTGTTATTGAACAATACTGAACGTTCGCGGTTTGAGGTGATTCGTGAGGGGGAAGATGTGTGGTACACGCTTACCGTGCTGCAAGAGGTCGTTAGGCGGGCTACGTTTCCCTTCCGGGCCTTTGTGGAGGAATGGCGACTCATGCAGCTTCGGATGGATCGCTTGGCCTATGAACTTGGCGACAGGTATCGGGGCCTTGAGGGCGACGGTCAGGGTCGGCTTCGGATGAAGCCTGATCACTGGTTTCTTCACCCGGTGTCGGAGTCGTTCCGGACCGAAGCTCATTCGCGAGAGGCGGAGGCAACGCTGGTTCGACCTTTGGTAGAGGTCCTCAGCGATCCGCGTGGTGGGCGACCCCCCCCCTTTGAGCGTCCGCGATTTGCGGTGTCTTGTAGATGTTGCGGATGGTTCGGGGTCTCGTGGTGAGACGGGCCTGTAGATAGGTTTGTGTAAATCGGGGTGGTCCTGACGGTCCGCGTGCTGAGCGCATGGGCTGGGAAGGATCCATTCTGTGACCATTCATGAAAGGGTCATCGGTTTGACCTATGAATTGCATTAGGTCCGAAGGGAAGCGGCCGAGAGAAAGGGCCACACTTCAGTTTTCCTGGGTGCCAAAGCGTAGTCGATCAACATTGTTTAGAGGATTGGATGTCGGTAGAAGACTTTTTTCGGAGTGAGTTCAGCCTCCTATTCGAGGGTGATGACCGCGCCTACATCGCTTCGGGTATCGAGTCTGGGGCGGTGGTGCCGATATCTGGATCTACAGAGGAGCCTTTTCGGTATCTAGATGCGCTCCCCCACACTTCTCGATTATTGTGGGAGGATATCCCACATATCGGGTTGTCTGTACCGGCCGATACGAACGGCGTTGCGCTCGACTGCAAAATTGATATGGCTCGCTCGATCGGAGGCTACTTCGGTATTCTTGAGTCTCAGGGGATTTTGTTCGAAGACATGTTCTCGGACTTTGCTCTCAAGATAGCATTGGGTGATGTGCTAGCGCTTAGCCCGAACTTCTTTGAGAGTGCTGGCCACAAGTACTTACTTGGTGTAGATAGGTCGTGGTTGTTCAATTTTACGATGGAAGAACAGTTTTACTTCTCTAATCGGCTTGAAGAACTTCAGAAGATCGAGGAGTAGGAGATCTCACGCTTTCGTGATGGAGATGACCTGATGACATGGACCGGGATGACACGAAGCGCCCTATTTCTGGTGGACACGGGTGTTGTTTACCACCCCCGTTTAGGATGGCTAAGGTGCAGATGTGGGTCAATGTTGCGGACAACATACTTGAGACGGCTACCCTCCATCGCTATGATGAGACCTGAGCCGTCTGGCCTTGCAGTCGAGGCACTCTCGGAGCGATTTCGTGAATGAGGTAGTTGCCGCGTTGGAGGTGATTGGCGACAGCCTTGCCACGAGAGCGGGACATCTAGCAAAAAGCAGCATCCGTTAGAATAGTGTCGTAGATGCTTGATTTTTTTCAGTCGGTTCGTTTGATCCATGGCCCGAAGACCTCCCGGCAGAACGGGTTGCTCTTGGTTCTGTGACGCTGGAGGAGTTCGAGGATGCTCGACCTCATTTAGAGGAATGCTTCGCCCTAGTTGGCGTAGAGGTGTCTTTCTTCTCGGATTGGATCGTGCCTCCCGATTCTCAGCGACAAGTGATCGGTTGTATTCGGCCTTTGTTGCAGTCAGATTGTGCTGGACCGTTGCCTGGGATAGCAAAGATCTTGGCGTTTTTGGTTGCTGCTGAAGGTCGTAGTCTTCTTGCGGTCTGTGACTAACAGGGCGAGTTTAAGGGGGTCACGGTCACAGCCTGTGAGTTGATGGGTCCACCGGTCAGAGCGTGATGGCAGACATGATGCTTGTTGTCTACACAGGTTCCCCGACAAGCGTGGGTTAATCTCGACCGCTTATCCAATCAATGTCACCCCAAACCCACAAACGTCAGGAATGCGAAGTGTGACGCTATCAACCGAGGATTATCGAAGGCTTGAGTTTCAGTTTAGGTCAGTTATTGAAGCGTTGCATTCAGGCCTAGGGGCTAAGTCGTTGAGTGGTGTCGAACACTACTTGAGCCACAGCGAGATAGAGATAGCCTTCGAGATCTTTTGTCTGAATCTCTTTGAGCAGGGTGTCGAGGTAGGTCATGAGCTTGCGTCTGTCATTGTTGACGTGGGCCGCAGTCTTGGACTTGAGCAAGAGAGTATCTATGATCCGAACTTCTGGGCTCGTTTGTGTGCTTGGTCAGAGAGGCAATCTGAATCAAGCTAGCTAGTACTACAGCCGGATGGCCTGTGTCACAGTTCACGATTACTTGGCCGAGTGCTGCACGAGTTGAGAACTATCTCGCTATAGCTTTCAGGAGAGTAGGAGATCTCACGCTTTCGTGCTTGGAGATGACCTGATGACATGGACCGAGATCACACGAAGCGCCCTGTTTCTGGAGGAGACATTGTTTGCTCGTGTCGGGATTCGGGAACCGTCGAAACGTCAGCAACGCGACGAAGAGTTGAAGATCGCTTCCTACGCCTAGCTGAGCGGCTGCTACAGCTCCAGAAGCTGGGCGACGGCGGGGTAGGCGAGAAACAGAACCCAGGCCACCGTCATCAGGCCGAGCGGTACACCCATCGAAGCACTCTTTGATTCCGCTGCCGCCCGTCGCTGGACCAGCAGGTTGGCACGGGACGACTCCGCCCGAGAAGAGAGCGTATCGGAAACCTGAGCACCGGAGGTGCCGACTAAGCCAAGCGTGGCCGAAAGCTCGACCAGAGCCGGGATCGACAGGCGTTGCCCGAGCCGTTCGAGCGCGGTCCAAGGGCCCTGACGCAGGAATTCCGCTTCGTCCACGGCTCGGGTCAACGCCTCGATAACCCAACCCTCGCCCAAGCTCAATGTCTGACGCACCGCCGTGTTGAGACCGCTGCCGCCCTCCATGCTGATCGCCATGAGACTGAGCACCGAAACCAATGTTTCCTCGAACTCTGCCCGGGCGTGACGGGCCTTGCGCGTCAACTCACTGTCGACCAGTAAGTAGCCCAGCGGTTGGCCAAGAAGAAGCGAGAGAATGATTGTCAGCGGCCCGGCGCTTGATATGAGCCAGAAGAAGCCGAACAGCAACACCGCGGCACCCACCGTCCCCTTTAAGACTTCGATGGCGTGGTCGCGCTCGGTGCGGCCAACCAGCTCCAGGTTGGCCAGGAACTCTTCCTTGTTGGCCCCGTGCAACGAGACGAGCACACCGTTCAGCCGATTGAACCGAGCATCCAGCCCCGATAACTGATCGACATCATCGATCGAGGCGTGATACTCGAGCAGCTCTGCCAAGTCGGGTCTCGTCGGCACCACGCCTCGGGCCGCGACGACCAGGCCTGCAACGGCGAGCATCACAAAGGCAACAATAAGGGCGGTCACGAGACGAACTCGTCGCGTAGCTGATTCTCGAACTCGACCCGACGGAAGACGCGCTGGGGTGGGTCCGCCTTGCCGAGACGATAGAGCAGCACGCCCGCAAGCGCGAACAAGCCGCAAATCACCAATAAGGCAACCTGCCCGCCAAGGGTGTCAAAGGGCCGCAACGAATCCCGACGCAGCAAGATCATGCCGATCATGATCGACCCGATAACAGCCACCGCGAGCTTGGACTGGGTTCGGACCTCGGTTCTCCCCGCCTCCACCTGTTGGAGCATCGTGGCGTAGTCTCGGGCGTTCTTGGCTACCGCAGCCAGAATCCCTTGCAGGCTGCCGGCCTGTTTCGTCAAGGCCAGACTGAGCGCTGCAACGATCATGTCCGCCGCCGGGTTGGCGATGTCAGCGGCGAACCGCTGCAAAGCCACACCGGTGCCTTCCGTGCGCATGCGGTTGAGAAGCTGATCCACTTCAGGCTCGATGGCCTTCGGAGCGATCCGACCGGAGATGGTGAGCGCCTCGGTGATTCCGGCTGAGGCGGCCATCGTGTCCTTCAACGATTCGATCCAGGTTGCCAGAGCGGTTGTCTGAGCGAGTTCGTGGGCCTTACGCTTTGCCTCCTTGCGACTGCTCAACCATGCGAACCCTGCGCCGAAACCGAACAGGGCGGCAACGGGCCAACCGGTGAACAAGAACACGGTCACGGCGATGACGAAGGCCGTCACGATGCGGATTACCATCTCGCCGGTGGCGTCGGACCCGGTTGTCGCTGCCCTCGGTGCCTTGGCCTTCCACGGACCGAATAGCCCCCAGAGCGTCAAGAACAGCCCTCCGACGAGGCCGACGACGACCGCGGCGACAGCAATGGCTTGACCGCTACCCACGCGCTCCACCCCAACCCAATCCGGCGAGCTCAAGGCGAGCCATGAGCCGCTGGGACGGCATCGTTTCGAACTCGGCGACCTGCTCGGGCCGCTCAGCGAAGACGTCGTTAAACCGAATCGTCTCCCCCTCGGATTTCTCCACCTCAACCACGGCTGAAACGACTCGTCGCCGATCCGGCAGCTGTTTGATATGCACGATCAGATCAACCGCGTTGGAAAAGAACGAGTCGATGACCGTCGTGGGAAGACCATGAGCACCTTCAGCGCAGTAGGCACGAACCCTGCTGGCCACCCCTCGGGCCGAATCCGCGTGCAACGTGCACATCGACCCGTCGTTGCCCTGACTCATCGCCTTCAACATGTAGAGCGCCTCAGCGCCGCGCACCTCACCGATGATCACTCGATCCGGCGACATTCGGAGACACTCCCTGGTCAGCTCCAGCATCGACAGTTCGCCGCGCCCTTCGTTGTTGGCCTGCCGCGTCTCCATCTCCACGACGTTCGGGTGGGTCTCCTCAAACGCGGCAAGGTTCAATTCCGGCGTGTCTTCGATGGTGATGATGCGCTCGTGGCCCGGCACCTCCATCAGCAACGATCGAAGCATGGTCGTTTTGCCGGCACCGGTGCCACCGGCAACGATGATATTGGCTCGCGCTCGCACCGCGGCCTGTAGGAAGCGGGCCAGCTGTGGCGACACGGTCCCAAACTCGAGTTGGCCCTGCAGCGATACCGCTCGATGGAAAGGGAAGCGAATGGTGAGGGTTGGCCTGCGGGTCACCTCCATAATCGCGTGGAGGCGATGACCGGTCGGCAAGCGCAGGTCGAGCCGAGGATTACCGATGTCGAAGCGGCGCTCCATTCGCCCCGCCGTCGTGGCCCAACGGTTGACCAACTCGATCAACTCTTCGTCGTTTCGAGCGATCGCCGGAACTCGTTCAGGCTCCGGTGCGCCCGCTCGCTGCACAAAGACCCGATCGGCGCCATTGACATACATGTTCTCGATCGTGGGATCGTCGAGATAGAGGTCGAACCCGCCAAGGCCGTACAGCTCGGCCTTGACCCGTCGCACGACTGCTTGCTCGACCTCGAGCGGGAGCGAACCGTTGTCAGCGCTTCCGCTTGATGTAAGCCTGCGCCATGTCAGATCCTCGACCAGTCTGGCTTCGTCGTCGGTGCTGAACGGCACGCCGTTGTTGCGTCGAGCTGAGACCTCGGAAGCGACGTCGGCCGAGAGCTTGGCCACAAGACCAAGGTGCGGTTCAAGAAGACGGGCATCGGAGGGAAGCGTCATCGAACCCCCGCCAACACGTTGGTTGCTAGCCCGTCGATCGAACGTCCGAGGAGCGACCTCTGGTAGGCGCCCTCCGAGAACGACCCGCCGCGCAACGCTGCCGCCGCCTCCGGATCGTGCACGATGGCAGCCGCGAGTTGAGTCCCGACACTCTCGGCGACCTCGGCCGGCGAAAAAGGCTCGTCACCGACGACGACAAGGCCGACGTTCAAACGAAGATCATGGCACCGCGCTACCGCATATTTAGCGGACTGAACGTCCTCCAACCGAGGCGAGGTGACAACCAGTAAGCGATCGACCCGGCGGGCCAGATGTAGCCACGAGTCAGCCGTCGACCATCGTCCTAGATCGAGCACCGTCGGAACCGAGGGACGTAGGTTGCTTTCGTTGAGCAAGCGACCGAACTGCTCGACCGACTTCGCCGCGAGAACCGGATCGACCGGAGCCAGCAGGTAGTTCACTCCGTTGTGGTTGGTCACATGCTGGTTGATCAACCCTTCAGTGAGCTGAAGCGACGCTTCCCGAACCAGGGTCAAGAGCGAGGGCTGCGGAGACAGCGAGAGACGTTGGCCGAGCACACCACCTGCGGCGTCGGCCTCGATGACCAGCGCACTGAGCGAGCGGCGGAGGAACGCCCACCCAAGGCCGACGGCGAGAGACGACGCTCCAGGACTCGTGCGGCTCGACGTCAAACCAAGAACGACCGACATCAGCGCTACTCCGAACCCTCATCCCCGAGGAGGGCATCGACGTCGATCTCGTCGTCGTCAATCGGTTCTCCAGCTCCTTCAAGCAGACCAAGCGCGATCCGACCCTGCGATGCCCGATCCGCAATCATTGGGGCCAGGTTCGCGTCGACGCGCAGCGAATACAAGAAATTGTCGGGCTGCTGCAGTGAGGTGACTCTGACCACCTCGGCCGAGCCGATCTCCGTCGCCTGCCCAACCTCGACGTCGCCGAAACCGGCATTGTCGTTCGACAGCTCGAAGACACGAACGACCTCGCCTGGCCTCAGACCGATCTGAGGAAACTGGCCCGGTGAGAGCGCCACACCCACCACGATGTCTTTGAAGGCGTTCGCCTGGGGCTCAACGAGTTGGTCGACGTTCACCAACGCTCCCTCGCTGATCGAGCTCCTGGCCTCCATGCCCACGAGCTGATCTCGCTCTGTCGCAGGCGTTCCGATGTTGTTCAGGCGAGTCGGGATGCGAATCTCGACCAGATCGCCCTCGGCGATGATGTCGCCTGCCTCAAGAGGCCGGCTGGCAGCGAGCACCGACATTTCGCTGACGATAGAGAGTGCGACGACGAGTGCGCCTAACCCGGCCAAGAGTGTCAGGGCGAGACCTGAGAGGATCCAACCAAGATGGCGCCGACGCTTTGTTGACGCGGGGACACGAGGCTGGGCGATGGCTGGTGACGGTGCGGGCGCAGGTGCCTGCACCGGTCCCGGGGGCGGCGGCACTGCTTGGGTAGGAATGGCAGCAGATGGCACTTGTCCTAACACCGGTCGCGGGGGTGCATCGGTGCTCTGTGGTCCAACTTCGCCTGCCACGCCAAACCTCCCGCTCGCCGCCTCCATGCCTACGCCTTGGCGTAAGAACTCACCAACCTTGAGGATAGATGCATCGACATGCGAATACCTTGCGGCAAATATGGCTTCTCCCAGCCTCTCGGGCCAAACCTTCAGCGTTTAGCCGTACAGGGTTCCGATTGGCTTGCTAGCCGATTCGTCAGATCGAGATGGATCGGTCATGTTGGCGATTCGAGGTCGCGCTGGCTGAAGGCTAAGAGCCCGCCCACGATGCCGGCCATCCCGATCAAGGTTGCAACCATCGGTGCCACCCATCCCTGAGCGTCGAGCGGGGTGTTGGTGAGGTGGGTGAGCGGCGAAAGGTCGATGAACCAGTCGGGCAGTTGGAGCACTTCGCCGAACATGAAGACCAGTACGACGATGCCGAAGGCGATCCAAACACCGAAGCTCAAGCGCTTGGCCAGACCGTAGAGCAGGGAGCCAACACCGGCGAAGGCCCAGAGGGCTGGTACTCGGGTGAGGGATGCCCAGAGCAGGGAGCCGAAGTCGGTGAATGAACCAACGACGGCCGCGTCGGCCACGCCCATCGCTGCCCCTCCGGCCAGCATGAAGGCCGGCGCGGCGATCAGGGAGAGTAGAAGGTGGGAACCCAGCCATGATCGCCGGGAGACACCGGCGGACAAGATCGGTTCGGCTCGGCCCGTGTTTTCCTCACCTCGTGGGCGCAGGATCGATTGGATGATGCCACCGCTGGCCACGAGAGCGATCATCGACAAGATGAACGTGATGAACCCGTCGCGCAGTGCGTCGGGGCTGATGCCGAACTGTTCGAGTGCTTCGAGCATTGCCTCGTTCTCGGCGATCAAGTCGTCGAGTGTGCTGATGACCGAACCGTAGGTTGCGCCGAGCGCGGCCAGCCCGATCGCCCACCAGGTGAGGGTGTTGCGCTGCAGGCGCCATGCCAATCCCAAAGGACTGAGCAAGCTGGGCGCGGCTTCGGCCGGCCCGGGCCGTTGTGCGATCAGGCCGGCGCCAACGTCGCGTCGAAGAACGAGGGCGATGGCGAGACCGAACGAGGCGACGATGGCGATGAGCAGGACGAGGAGCGGCCAGTAAACCGTGTCGCCGAAGGGGTCGATGGCTTGAGCCCACCCGATGGGGGACACGAGCGAAAGCCAGCTCCCTTGCACATCGCCGATAGCCCGGATGCCGAAGGCGAGACCGATAGCGGCCAGTGAGGCACCGGTGGCTGCTCGCCCGTACTCAAAGACTTGCACGAACACGAGGGCGGTAGCGGCAAAGACGAGTCCGGCCAGGCCGAGACTCGCGCCGAAGAGCGCTGATGGTCCAATCGCCAAGCCGTCCGCTGCGAAGACCGCGGTGGTGAGCGCAGCGAGGAAGGCGTTGGCCAAGATGGCGGCAATCGACACGGCGGCGATGGAACTCCACGCTCCTACCGAGGCTGAGCGAACCATTTCCGTACGGCCTGTCTCCTCCTCGGCCCGGGTGTGGCGGGCCACCAACAACACATTCATGAGGCCGATAATGGCGAACGTGAAGGCGCCGATCTCGAAGGCGTAACGTCCGCCGAAGGTGTCGATCGCGTTTGGTGGGCCCTGCAGAGCGATGGTGGCGCCGTTCGTCTCGAGCAGTGTGGCCTGCTGGGCCAGGGCAGCTTCGGGTGTGATGCCTTGCGCTTCGGCCTCGGCATTGGTGATGCCCCGCAACGATAATGGCGTGATAGCGATCAGGAAGCCGAGTCCGAGTAGCCACATTGGGAGTTTGATTCGGTCGAGTCGGCCGATGAGACGAAGCAGCGTTCCGGTGCCGGCGAAGCTGTTATTCATCAGACACCGACCTCGTCATCGATTGCCTCATCGTCGATTGCGTCGTCGTCGATTGCGTAGTGCCGCATGAACAATTCTTCAAGCGTTGGGGGCTGGCTGAAGATCCCTTTGATGCCGAGAGCGGCGAGCTGCTCCATGACGATCGGCAGCGCCTTGTTGGTAACCGAAAACGTTGCGTGGTTGGTGTCGGAGGCGTTGAAGGCAGAAACGTTGCTCAGCTCGGCGATAGGAGCCACCGGTTGGGTGGTCGTGACCTCGATCTTGGTTTCGGTCAGATGGCGGAGTTCAGCCAAGGTACCGGTCTCGACCGTATGACCTTCGCGAATGATCGTGACCTGATCGCACAAGGATTCGACCTCGGCCAGGATGTGGCTCGACAGCAGAACGGTCTTGTCGTCGGCCACCAGTTCTCGCACCGCGTCCTGGAAGACCGATTCCATCAGAGGGTCGAGGCCGGAGGTCGGTTCGTCGAGGATGAAGAGGTCGGCGCTGCCTGCCAACGCGGCCACCAGCGCCACCTTCTGACGGTTGCCCTTTGAGTAGGTGCGAGCCTTCTTGGTGGGGTCGAGATCGAAACGTTCGATCATCTCGGCCCGCCGTTTTGGATCGAGACCCGACCCTAGGCGGCCGTACAGATCGATGATTTCGCCACCCGTCATGGTGGGCCAGAGGTTGACGTCGCCCGGTACGTAGGCGATGCGACGGTGGAGCGCAACAGCGTCGACCCATGGGTCGCCGCCCAGCAGGCGGACGTGGCCAGCGTCGTGGCGGAGCAGCCCCATGAGAACACGGATAGTGGTGGATTTACCCGAGCCGTTAGGGCCGAGAAAGCCCATCACCTGACCGGGCTCGACCACCAGATTGAGCCCATCAAGCGCCTTGGTTGCACCAAAGGATTTGTCCAGGCCCTCGATGTGGATAGCGGCATCGGTCATAGTCAAGCCCCTCGGTCTCGTCCGTGATGATGATTCTAGATCGGCTTGAGATGATCCTGCTTTGGTGACAGTTTTCGGGGGATGGTGTCGATTTTCGGTCGTGCGGCGCGTCATAGTGGTGCTGGCGAACGTCGCCCGCTGGAGAAGTAGCGTTTGTAGAGGTAGTAGGTGCCATGAAGTACTTCGTATTGCTTGCCGATGAGGGTGAGATGGGTCCGTGGGACGCCTTGTCTGCTGAGCAGCAGGAGGCCGCGATGATCAAGCACGGCGAGTTCGATGAGGCGTGTGGAGCGAGGGCCGGTGTTGCGATCGTTGGTGGGGAAGCGTTGGGGAACGGTTCGATGGCCACGACGCTGCGTACCCGTAACGGGGAGATGACCATCACCGATGGTCCATTCGCTGAGGCGGCCGAGCAGATTGGCGGCTACTACGTCATCGATGCACCCGACCTCGACACCGTGATCGACCTGTGCCGGGTGCTACCCGCCTATGACATCGACATCCGACCTGTCCTCGACGTATCCTGACCGGCTCCTCGAAGGGATCCATCGCGAGGAGTGGGGCCGACTGCTCTCGCTCCTCGTGTCGAGGACTCGCCGTCTCGACCTAGCCGAAGATGCGTTGAGCGAGGCTTTCGCTCGGGCATCGGCTGGATGGTCGAGCGACGATGTGCCGACCAACCCTGCCGGTTGGCTCTACACCACGGCTTACCGTCAGATCGTTGGCAGATTGCGGGCGGAGGCGGTTGCCGGTCGCAAGGCGCCGCTCCTCGCGGTGAGGCCGGGGTGGAGATCGAGGCTGGCCTCACGCTCGTCGCCGCGCTTGAGCCGGGTAGCGGCTACGCCGAGGAGCTGCGGCTGCAAGCCCTGATCGCGGCCGAGCATGGTCGAGCCGAAACCGCGGCCGCAACCGATTGGGCCGCCATCGCCGATCGCTATGGTGAGCTCGAAGCGCTCACCGGTTCAGCGATCGTGCGCCTCAATCGGGCCGTGGCTGTGGCCGAGGCCGACGGGCCACGCAAGGGCCTTGCCATCATGGCTGGATTGGACGACGCCCTGCCCAACAACCATCGTGTGGCGGCTGTCCGGGCCGAACTCGCTCGTCGCGTTGGTAACACCGATCTGGCCATTGCCTCCTACCGTCGAGCGCTCGCTCTCTGCGTCAACGATGTTGAACACGCCCACCTCCAGACCCAACTCGGCCGTCTTTCGGACGGGTGATCGAGAACCGATCAGGCTCCGGGGTTAAGCCGGGCCAGGGTAAAACCTAGGGCAGTGGCGACCGACATCCAGACGATGGTTGGAGCGATCAGCGCTCCGGCCAACGGGGCGACGCGCCAGGCCGCCACCGTGGCCACGATGACCAGCGCCAGCACCGCAACGAGCCACCATGCTGCGAGGCCTAGTCGCCCTGGCCCGAAGACGACGGCTTGCCAGGCGACGGCGGTCACGAACTGAAGGGCCAGCAACACCAAGGCCGTGGCCCGGCCAGGCCGGTCGGAGCCAGCGAGAACGATGGCGGCCAATGCTTGAAGGCTCCATAAGGTGAACCAGGCGACGGGGAACGCCCAGTCGGGCGGGATCCAGGCCGGCTTGGCCAGCGACTCGAAGAAGGTCGTCATCAGGCTGTGGCCGCGATCACCACGAACCGGCGGTTGGATGCGATCACGTCTGCCTGTCCAAACCATTTCCGAAGCTTGGTGTGGTAGTTGAGATGGCGGTTGCCCACCACCACGAGCTTGCCTCCGGACCGCAGCATGCGAGCCGCGTTGTTGAACATTCGGGCCGCGATGGCATGGGTTTGGGCTGTAGCGTCGTGGAAGGGCGGGTTTATGCAAACCAGATCAGCTGAGCCGTCCGCGATCGTGGCCCCGCAGTCGTCTACGAGGAAGCGGTGCTGTTCGACGGGGCTGGTGAGAGCGCCGCGATCAAGGTTGTGTTCGAGCGATGCCTGTGACGTGTTGACCGCAAGGTAGGACTCGTCGGTGAAGGTGATGGTCAGGTCGGGCCTGGATTGGAGAAGGGTGAGGCCGACCACGCCGCTGCCGCAGCCGAGGTCGACGACGTCGCGAAGTCCGCCATCCAAATCTTGGTGGTGAAGCAGGGGGGCGACGGCTTCGAGAAGCAGGGCAGATCCTGGGTCGGTTTTGGTGGAGGAGAAGACGGCGGGGTTGGCGATGAGGGTGAGGCCGCCCGATGTGGTGAACGTTTTCGCCGGTGGGCGAGGGCGAGCTTCGGGTTCGACCTCGGGAGTGACGAAGATCAGACGAGCCTTCTTTTGCGCCAGCGAGGTGGTGGTAGGGCCGATGAGCTTTTCAAACTTCTTCAGGGTGGAGGTGTGAATCTGCTTGGTCATGCCGCCTGCGACCACCACGGTGTCGGGACCGATCGACTCGGCCAGAGCGTTCAGCTGATGGTCGAGATGATCGAGCGACTTCGGTACTCGAAGCACCACGAGCCCGAACGGCTCGTCGTTGGCGGCCGCTTGAGGTTGGGCGGTGCTCGGCAACCAGGTGACGTTGGTGGTGTCGAGAGCGTTGCGGGCGGCGTTGGCCCTGGCACCTTCATGAGCCAGGAACGAATCGGACCAGGAAACCACCTCGGGTTCACCGGCGGCGATCAGGCCTAGGGCGAGGGCGCCGAAGGAATCGTTGACCACGCAACAGGCGCCGTCGCCGACCATGCGATGGTCGTTGATCCATTCGAGCAGATAGGTGTCGGCCGCGTTCCAAGCCCGAAGGTTGACTTCAGGTTCCGGGTATCGCTCAAGATTTAGGCCATCGTTCACCTGCTGAGCATGCCGCCGTCCGGGAGGACTCCCACCGAACGTCAGCGCCTATCTGTCGGCCTGGTCTAGACTCGGTAAAAGGCAAAAGGGGGAGAATGATGATGGGTACTTCTTTGGTCCGCTCGGCGCTTGTCGGAACGATCGCAGCCATCGTGGCGGTGATCGTGGTTTTGCTTGTTGCTGATGCAGTGAGCGGACCGCTGCTTGTTGCTACACCGGGAAGTGATGTCGCCGAAGAGGTTCCGCTCGGCGGCGCCGTGATTTTCACCGCGCTCGGCGGCCTGGTTGGCATGTTGTTGGCGTGGGCTACGAGCCGGTTTGGGTGGTCGGCGTCGGTCTTCCTCGGTGTTTGCCTTGTCGCACTCGTGCTCTACGGGATCCCGCCCTTCTCGGCTGCCGAAGAGACGGCGACCGCCCTTTGGCTTAACGTCATGCACATAGCGGCCGCGATTCCGATCGTGGGCTCGCTCTATCGCTGGTTGACGGGTCGCCGAGTTGGCGGCATCGCCGACATCGACGGCTAGTACCGCCGTCCGGAGGGGACTCCCACCGAACGGCGGCTTCTCGAACTAGTCGAGGTTAGGTACCGTGGCCATGGCTTCGGCAATCTTTGTATCCGCCAGGTCGTAGTCGACCATCTCGCCACTGAGGTAGTGATCGTAGGCGGCCATGTCGAAGTGGCCGTGTCCGCAAAGGGCGGTGAGAATCACCTTTTCCTCACCGGATTCCTTGCATGCCAACGCCTCGCGAATAGTGGCGGCGATGGCGTGGGTTGGCTCCGGTGCAGGCACGATGCCTTCGGTGCGGGCGAACTTGATCGCAGCGTCGAAGCATTCCATCTGCGGAATTGAGATGGCTTCGACCAGGCCTTCCTCGTAGATGTGGGACACGAGGGGAGCCATGCCGTGGTAGCGCAGGCCACCAGCGTGGATCGGATCGGGAATGAAGCTATGGCCGAGGGTGTGCATCTTGACCAGGGGGGTGAGGCCGGCGGTGTCGCCGAAGTCGTAGCGGTACTCACCCTTGGTGAGTGTGGGGCAGGCGGCTGGTTCGACACAACGGATCGTCGGGTTCATGCGGCCGGCTAGCTTTTCGCGCAGGAAGGGGAACGACAAGCCACCAAAGTTTGAACCACCGCCGGTGCAACCGACGAGCACGTCGGGGGTTTCGCCCACCATCGCCAGCTGCTTGAGCGCCTCTTCGCCGATGATGGTCTGATGCATGAGCACGTGGTTGAGCACGCTGCCGAGTGCGTAGCGGGTGTTCGGATCCTCTACCGCCATCATGACGGCCTCGGAGATGGCGATGCCGAGCGAGCCGGGATGGTCGGGGTCTTCGGCCAGCAGGCCGCGTCCGTACTCGGTCACCTCCGAGGGGCTGGGGTGAACGGTTGCGCCCCATACTTCCATCATCGCTTTGCGATATGGCTTCTGACGGTAGGAGGCGGCCACCTGCCATACCTCACACTCGATCCCGTACTGGGCGGCGGCGAAGGAGAGGGCGGAGCCCCACTGGCCGGCGCCGGTCTCGGTGGTCAGCTTGGTGACGCCTTCCTGGGCGTTGTAGTAGGCCTGAGGAACCGAAGTGTTCGGCTTGTGGGATCCGGCTGGGCTGACACCTTCGTACTTGTAGAAAATCTTGGCTGGCGTGTCGAGTAGTTTTTCGAGCCGCCTGGCTCGAAACAGCGGGCTTGGACGCCACAGACGGTAGACGTCCAAGACCTCTCCGGGGATGTCTATATAGCTGTCTTGGCTGACCTCTTGCATGATGATCGCCATCGGGAAGAGGGGAGCGAGATCGTCGGGTCCGATCGGTTCATGGGTGCCGGGGTGCAGAGGTGGTGGCGGCGGGGTTGGAAGGTCGGGGATGAGGTTGTACCACTGGGTTGGCATCTCCGACTCGGGGAGAATGATCTTCGTGTAGTTGTCCGCTTGGTTTGCCATGGGCCAAAGGTAGTGACCGCTAGCGCGAACCGCAATGACACGACCGCGAGCCGAAGCTAGCAGGCCTCGTAGGCGTAGCTACCGATGCCAGCTGGCGTGGTGGGCTGACACCGGTCCGTTTGAGCGGACTAGTGTCGATCAGAATCTACTCGTCGACGTTGGGAGAAACTATGGCAGCACGAGACGGGAATGGCATGGTGTCGGCGGCTCAGCCTGAATCGGTAGAGGCTGGGGTCGATGCGTTGCGGGCTGGCGGCAATGCGGTCGACGCAGCCATCGCATCTGCGTTGGTGGCTGGTGTCGTCGATCCTCAAATGTGCGGGATCGCAGGGTTCGGAAATGCGCAGCTCTACCTGCCGGGCGAAGGGGTGCACACCTGTGTCGACTTTCATGGAACATCGCCGGCGGCCACCCAGGCCGACATGTGGGAGAACCTGCTTGTAGGCGAAACGAGAGACGGGTTTGGCTTCCTGCTCGAGGGAAACGTGAACGATGTTGGCTACCAATCGATCACTACCCCCGGTTCACTCCTGGCCTACTACGAATCGCAGACCCGGTATGGGCGACTCGAATGGGCCGACGTGGTCGAGCCGGCTATCCGCTATGCCGAGGACGGGTTCATGATTCGTCCGGCCGTGTACCGGTGGTGGGCGGAAGGCGCCTCGATGGGACGGGTCAACAACATCGAAAGGCTGAGCCACACGCCGGCAGGGCGGGCGATCTACTTTCACGAAGACGGCACGCTGCGTCAGATCGGTGAGACGCTTCGCAACCCTGCGTTGGCCGACACGCTGCGCCGCATCGCCAAAGGGGGCGCCGCCGAGTTCTACACCGGCGAGATCGCTCAGCAGATCGACGCCGACATGAAAGCCAACGGTGGGCTGCTATCGGCCGACGACCTGGCCACCTATCGCACGGTCTGGGGAGAACCGCTGCGAACCGAGTACCGAGGGCTGGACGTCGCCACCAACCAGCCTCCCGGCGGAGGGGTGATGGTGGCTGAGATCCTCAACACCCTCGGGCACTTCGATCTGGCCAGCATGGGCCATAACAGCGTCGAGTATGTGCGAGTGGTGACCGAAGCCATGAAATGGGCTACGGCCGACAAGGACGCCCACGTCGGCGACCCGGAGTTCGTCGATGTGCCCCTCGACCGCTTGCTCTCGGCCGAGTATGGCGCCGAGCTGGCCGACCGGATTCGCAACGGTACGCGAGCCGAGGTGGCGCGGATGCACGGTGAGCCGCCAGACACCACCCATGTCTGCGTCGTCGATGGCGACGGAAACGCGGTGACGATGACGCACTCGCTCGGCATGCCGTCTGGGGTTGTCACCGAGGGTTTGGGTTTCATGTACAACGGTTGCATGGCCGTGTTCGATCCTCGCCCAGGCCGAGCCGGGTCGCTGGCGCCGGGCAAGCGTCGCTTCAGTTCGCTGTGCCCCACCATGGTGTTCCGAAACGGCGAGCTCGATTTTGTTGTCGGGGCGCCAGGGGGAACCCAGATCGCCATGGGCGTGACTCAGGTGCTGCTTAACCACATCGATTTCGGGATGCCCGTGCTCGACGCCATCGTTGCGCCCCGGTTCTCATCGACCAGCAATGCGATCGATGTCTGCAACCGGGTCCCGCGTTCGGTGACCGACGAGTTGGCGGCCGACGGGTACGAGGTGGTGCGTTGGCCTGAGAGCTACGCCTTCGCCCGCGTTCACGGCATCGAGGTTACGCCGACCGGCCTGGCCGGGGCCGCCGATCCCGGTGCCGACGGTATGGCGTTGTCGGCCTGATGGTTCTGCGAACTCTAAGACTTCGGCTTGTTGAGGACCGCGGAGAGAACCGAAAGGACCAGAACACTCGCTGCTGGCAGTGAGCGTTTGAGAGGATCTTTCACCTTCATATGCATGCCGATTGCTCCGAGCATGAACGCAGCGAGCCCGCCGGAGGCTGGTCGGACGAGTTTTGGGAACCGGTGACCGGCGAGCATAAGCATGGCGAGGCTTACCTTGGTCGCGCCGATCGCATACATGGCGTTCTTGGGGAGCCCGTATTCTTCGAACTCTTCGGTCATGGTTGTTGCGTCTCCACCGCGATATCCGGTGTCTTTGTTGAACCTGTTTGTCCAGACATTGAGAATCCAGAGTGCTGCACCAGTCTGTGCCGCTTTGCCAACGATGTTCATGGAATCCTTCGATCTTTCGGTTGAGGCTAGATTCTAGCCATGTTGGGTTCCGGCGGCTTGGTCGTAGCAGATCCTACTTAACCGCCATCGAACCCAGAACAGACCAGCCGCCACCGCTTCGGGCTCGACCAGCCACCGTGGCATACAGTAACGCGGATGAACACGGCAAGGATCAGCGACCAAATCATCGTTCCCCTGCCAGATGGCACACAACTGTCAGCCCTTATCTGGTTTCCTGAACAGGAGGGCCGATACCCCGCAATCCTCGAATACCACCCCTATCCCAAGCGATTCGTCACGGCCGATCGAGACGAAATCGGTCACGCCTACTTCGCCGCACACGGCTATGTCTCGGTGCGGGTCGACATGCGCGGCGCGGGTGAGAGCGAGGGCTTCTTGTCCGACGAGTACACCCAGGTCGCCCGCCAAGACGCGGTCGACGTCATCGAGTGGCTGGCCCAACAGCCATGGTGCACAGGCACGAACCGAGTTGCAACACGGATCGACACACTCGCAGTGTGCGCGAACAGATTGAGGCGCTGGCACTGGTGTTATCGGCGTGGTGCCAGTCTCTCTGGAAGAAGGCCTACCGGCATAATCATGACGGACTTGTCTTTAACAGATCACTTCAAGCAGTTGAAGATCTAAACTCTCGGACGGGAAGTTCCAACCTCCGACCTCGATAGTGCCGTCACAGAATGTTTGAAACGTCACGACTTGGTCTTCTTGTTCGCTGTTCGTCACCGATGCGGTGATCATCTCTCGGAGCCGATGACTCTCTGTCGGGCTGACGTAGTCGACATACTATATCATCTGGGAAAAACCGCCGATAGGGGCGGGGTAGTCTTGCTCCTCGCACACGATATTCAGGGTGCCGCCTTGAGGTTTCACAAAGATAAGAGACCCGTCGATTTGTTCCACAAGATCGCATGGAGCGGCGACATAGACCGTTAGTGGCCCCGGCTCTTCGATAATGTCGTGTCCTGGCAACGACAGGGCACAGCCGCTGAGCAGTAGGACCAGGAGAACAGCGATACTCGTCGGCGATAGAAGGTTGCGGAGCTGAGGCGACATCGGCTTAGAGCCCGCTGGTAGGCCAGAAGTCGTTGGTCTCAGTCAAGTCGCGGCTCGCTGTCTGCGGGTGACAAATCCACAATGACCTTTGCGCCTACTGCTTCGTCTTCAACGACCTTGGGGATTTGCACGGTCCTATGGTTGCTAGCGTTTCCAAGCTCAAGAGGCTGGCGTTCCTTTTCGGGACCGCCCCGAAGAAGGCGTAGCCGCTCGCCTGGTTCAACGTAGCCTCGAATCACCGCGTAGCCCTGTTCGTTAACGATCCCCACCACGGCGAGCTCTTTTCGGCCAGCGAGTGTGAGCTCGGTGCCCTCCTCTTCGGGGCTCATTATCACCAAAAATTCAAGCGGAAGAAGCCCATCAGCGGGTGCAGGATTTGTAACAACCGCGAGTAATCCTTCGGGAGATCGCAGGGGTCAGCAGGGGTGTACACCGTTGACCGATTCGAAGGCGTTGCGGGAGCAGCGTCGGATTGCGATGGACCGATCTCAGCGCCTCATGGTCGACACGTGTGC
>CAKZXA010000075.1 GCA_937922045.1 uncultured Acidimicrobiales bacterium
GCCTCGGTCTTCGTCTTCGCCTTGCGCTTTCGGCGAACACGTCTGCCCGATGGGCCGGGCGGCAACTCAATCGCTGCCACCCAGACACCACCCGACTCATAGACCGAGCCCTCACCAGCCGACCGCCGAACCATCAGGCCACATCCTCCTGAGCGACCTCACGACGGTTCGCAATGAACGCCTCCAAGTCCTGCCAAGCAACCAGGCGACGATGCCCGATCTTGAAACTGCCAAGCTGACCCTGGCGGACCATCTGCCACGCCAACGAACGGCCAATGCCGAGCAGGTCGGCGCATTCATCTACTGAGTAGACGAGCTTCGGGGTATCGGTATCAATCAGACTCATGATCCACTCCCCTACGCCGCAGCCTTAGCCGGCGCCGGCTTCGACGCGCCAGCCTTAGCCGAAGCGAACGCATCAGCAAACCACATCGCCGTCACCGCCCGCTCGGTCTTGCGGGAATACAGCTGCACCCGAAGATTCGGCATCACCACAGGCTCCTGAAACGCAGCTTCCGGCTTGTCCTTCGACGAGATCCGCACCTCCAACGTCTGCTGCTCCCGATTCCGAGCATCCGACGCGGTCACCCGCACCGTCCACATCGGGAACCCGGTCTCGACGTCACGATCCTGCGTGCGGTCATCGCCGAACACGCCTTCTTCGTAGACGAAGACCGGCTCCGACTCCTGGAACAACAGCTCATAAGCCGCCTCACTAACAACAAGATTCTTAAACAACATTTGCTTTCTCCTTCATGATGGTTTCGGTGGTTGCATTCATTGATGCATTGCTTGCTTCGTTCGGCGCCCGCAACCGTGGGTCACCGTTCGATCTCTGTTCGATCACAACGCCAATGCCGTAGCCGGCCAACAGCTCGATCGCTGTGGGCAGGCACTGGCGGCCTCCGTCCAAGACAGCCAAGAACTGGGAACGCAAACCCAAACGGGTCGCAACAATCACCTTCCACAACAGAGGCGAGATCGTGCAGATCCGCTCGATCCGCTCCTCAGCCTCCGCCGCCAACTCATCGTCGGACTTCTCCTCGCCCAGGCCGAGACGTTCACGCAGCCCTTGAGACCAGGTCCACATACGACGGCCGTGCGAGCTCCGCACCCACTCCCTGAATAGGGCGATATCGGCGGTGTCGCCCGTCTCGACGGCGTCGTGAGCGATGGCGAACGGGTGGCGACTGGCGGAGGTGCGGCCTTCTTTGCCGTCGGCCATCGCCACCTCGTAGCCGGCCTTCGTGCAATACATGCCAACGCCCTTATCGCAATCGGCTTTCACCGGTCGAAGGTCGACACCGACCGAGGAACGCACGCTACGGCAGTGCTTCGACTCCATCCGTCGCACCCACAGATCGTGGAAGACCTGAGCGATCGAGCGGTACTCATCAGGCGTGTCGAACGGATCGACCGGCGTCTCCACGAACAGCAACACGTGCAGGTGTGGGTGCCAGCCGTTGCGGCCATGCATCACCTCAACCGTGCGCACAAACCCGATACCGAGCTTGTCACGGATCTTCCGATAGCGGGAATGAGCCGTGATGTACGCCCACGAATCCTGGACCGAGCCCCAGATGTCGGCCAACGCTTCGCCGTGAGCGTGCTGCGTGGTCAACGTCAGGCAACAGCACTGAACCGCCACGAGCCTTGTGGACCGCGATCGCCACCGCCAGCTCAGCTGCACGCTTCATCCGAATCTTGAACGAACAAATCGGGCAGATCCACACGCTGCCGCACGTCTGCAACCCGGTCGTGTAGGCATAACCGTCCGGGTGATGCTCGACCCCGACATCGGCCAACCCGAAACGGACTCTCATGCCACAACCCGTCACCTTGGACGCCTCACGAAGATCGCCACATGTCTCAGCGATCAACGCGCGAGCCCGATCCGCCATCAGACGCTTCGTCGACGGCGACAGAACCGGGTCAAAAACCCGTCCAGGAGCGTCCACAGGGTGTTTCGGTGAATGGCTCACAGAGCTTATGCCCTTAGTTACCAAGGAGCCCTCGGGTCGGGCCTCGGCGCCGCCTCCGGCGGCGCTCACGGCCACTCGCCCTCCCGCGGGAGGCGTCCGGGCGGCGGCCTGACCCATCCGGGCATCACCCCGACCCGAACCAACGGTGCTGGTAGGGCGGCTCATCGATCCACTCCCGACATCGCCTGAGCCGCCACCAAGACGAGTCCACAGAACCCAGCTGCGCCAACGACAAGCGATGAGAACGTCGGGTCTACGTCGACCGAGAACGTGGCGAGCTCCACGGCACCAACGCCGGCAATGGCCACGAGCGCCGACCACGGAAACCGATGCCAAGATCGCGCAAACCGTTGCGGTACGCCACAGCGAGGATCCGGCGTGGCGGTGTCGTCGACCAAGTGGGGATGGGAGCCGCTCTGCGATGTCGGCGGGAACTTCAGACCGGGGCGGCGGACATGTTCTGTGTCGTGACAAGGCACCCCACCGCCTGGGGGCGGTGACTCCCGATCAAGGTGGGCGACCCAATAGCTATGAGTGTGTGCCATCTAGAACACCTCCTCAACCACCGGCTCAGCGGAGAACACCGTCTCAGCCGGCCACTGGAGATGAGCGGTCGACGCGGCACGCTCACGGATCGCATCAGCCGAAACGAAATCAGCACGACCCCGAACCGGTTCCGGCGAATCAGGCGTGCCAACAACCCACAGCCCGCCCGGTTGAGAGACCGGGATCGACTTGGCCGAGATCGTCGACGCCCGACCACTACCGAGACACACCGCTACCTGCTCCTCCGACGCCACCCGATGCATCAAGCGAATGTCGAGCTGGGTTCGCACCTGCTGATCGAGCACCTCAACCGTCGGGTACTGCGTGGCCACAATCAGCGTGAACCCGACCGCACGACCAAGACGGGCAATGCTCGACACATTCGCCAAACGGATCTGGCGGGTGGTGCGAGCGGCCCGGAAGTGAGCTTCCAGCTGCTTCGACGGTTGACCGGAAAGACCACTGGTGTCGACCGCTGAGAGTTCGGCGTACTCATCGATCACGATCACCATCCACGGCCCGAAACTCGGATTCCACCGCAACGCACCGAACTCGGAAAGCGTCTGTGTGCGAGCATCGATGAGCCGGCGCAACTCGTCCAGGAGGTCATCGGCCTCGCCTGGTGAGGTGGCCAACCGGGTGAGCCGTGGCGCCCACAACGTCATATCTGTGCGCTTCAAATCCACGCCCACGATCGCCACATCGGGGAAGGCGGCGAGCTGACCGATGATGTTGTGACACGTCACCGACTTACCCGAACCCGTCAACCCCGACACCAACGCATGAGGCATATTCGGCCACGGCAACACCAGCGGCCGATTATCGAACCGCCGCCCAATCTGAAACCCGACCGACTCAGGCACCTGGCGTTTACGACGAAACAACATCATCCACCCCCTCCCCCGGCTCGAGCGCAGCGACCGGGAGCTGAATCACAACCGCACCACCGTCCTCGACGGGTGCTGGCTGCCACGAACGATCATGACCACGATCAAGCGGATCGTCGAACGTGACCACGAGCCGGCCCCACGAATCCGTCGGCCGTTCATAGTCGATCTCCACATCGATGCAATGCGAGATGTTCGCCGCCAACACCGTCGTCATCTCATCAAGCGCCGTGAACGAACGACCAGGAGGCGGACCCGCCCACCAAGACACCACCGGCCACTCAATCCGGGGAAACCACGACAACTTCGGATGATCCGCCACCGGGCGCAACCTGGCCGACGCAATCGGCTCCTTCGACGTGCCAACCTCAGCCTGCACCCGAGCCGTCTTCGCAGCAGCCGACGCCCAATCAGCCGGCCAACGACGACGAACCCGCCACGCCTCACGCCAACCCACCAACCACAACAACTCAGCACGCCCAGCCCGACTCAACGCCACCTGATGCCCGAGCTCAACCAGCATCCAAACGGCGAGCCACAACACAAACGCCCACCGGAACCGAAGCCCAAGCCGAACAAACGCCACCACGTAGATCGCCGCAACCACCTGAATCGGATTGCCAGCCAACAGATGCAACAACGACCGCAACCGAACCGCCGACGGCGCCAACCTCGGAAACCGCTCAGCGCTGTAACGCACCACCGGCCGCAAGTCCATCAGACACCGCCACCACACCCGATACATCGTGTTCATTTCTGCCTCCGAGATTCATTCCGCTTATCCCCCCTATACATCAACCGCATGCGATCGAATGGATAGGGGGGCTATACGACATCCATCCTTGTTCACTTCGGCTTCCGTGTCAAGGAGGGCTAAACTTTCTCATGTGGAAACGCCCAACCTTCCTCCGGAGCTGATCGAGGCCGTTCGCCAAGAGCGAGATCCGATTAGGCGCATCTCTGTGGCCGGCGATCTCATCGTGCGTCTACAACAAGGCGAGGTCGAGCTTTCCCGTGTCCGGCGGGAGGCAATGGAGGAGGCGGCAAGTGCGGGGATGTCGTATTCAGAGATCGCTCGCCAAGTCGGTTTGACTCGGGGACGCATTAGCCAAATCCGAACGTCTGGGCCGAGAATCGAGCGAGCCTTCTTCGGCATTGGGCCAATCGAGCTGGCCGTTCCGTTTCGACACCTTCCCGGCAGGGAGCTACCGCTTGTGGCCGCCGAAGATCTACGAGCTCGTGATGAGTTGGCTTCGATTCTCGATGGACTCGGGTTCAACCTTGAGCTGTCGGGCATCGATCCCGAGAATGCCTGGAAACCGAAGATGCCGGATCTGATTGCGATCTGCGGCCCCAAGTCGTCCCCGCATATGGCGAACGTTCTCGACCAAGACCCGGCTCTCATGTTCGCCGAGACCGATGGGCGTTGGGCCATTCAGGATCGATCCACTAAGCACCGCTACGAGTCACCAATGGACGACGATGAGCCAGCGCAGACTGACGTTGCCTATCTCGCTCGCCTCCCTTTCGACGATGAACGGAGCATGCTGTCGATCGCTGGCATCCACGCCATCGGGTCGCTAGGTGTTATCCACTACCTGCAGACGCACCTCGGCTGGCTCTACGACAGAGTTGGGCTCGCCCATTTCTCGATGGTGATTCGTAGTGAGCACCAGGACGATAACATCGTGCGCAGCGAGGCAGCATGCGACCCGATCCTTCACTGATCATTCGGACGGCTGAACTTCCGGGCGATCCAAACCGTCCGAGCGAAGATCGCATCTTCACCACGCCCAATGCCGCCATTGTTCTCGACGGAGCCAGCCAGTACTTTCCACTGGAGCGCAGCGGCGGCTGGATAGCCGACGAACTTGGGCGGCGGCTACAAAAGCTGCTCCTCAAGAACCCACTACGGGACCTGACCGACACCCTCGACCAGGCGGTTCGTGAGCTCATCGCTACCTATGACCTCCGACGAGGGGAAGCGCCCTCAACGACCGTGAACATTGTCCGGAGCACAGGCGACGAGCTCGATGTGCTGGTGCTGTGCGATAGCCCTGTTGTAGTACTCGACACCTCGGGCGAGATTGACCAGATCCGAGATGACCGGCTTTCCGATACCCACAAACGACTCCGACACATCAGCGGTAGCTCCACCTCGACCGATCGATTTGTGGAACGCTTCGAATCTTTGCGCAACCACCCCGAGGGCTTTTGGTGTGTCTCGGCCGATCCAGCGGTGGCGCAGCATGCACTTGTCCGGGACCTATCACTCGCCAGCGTTTCGAGCGCACTTGCGGTAACTGACGGCGTGAGTACCGGCGTCGACAGATATGGCATTCCGCAGTCCTGGACCCAAGCCTTCAAGATGGGCACTAGCGAACCTCACGCACTCATCGACTTAATCCACAAGGCGGAGGCACGAGACTTCTTATGCACCCTCTGGCCGAGGCGTAAAGTCCATGACGATAAGTCGATATGCCTGATTCAAGGCAGCCAACCCTAAGCTAACAGACCCCTAGACTGGGATCTCCACCACTACGTCGCCATGACCAAACCTCTAACTACGACCGCCCGAGCACCAAGGTTCCTGTATCACTTCACGCATATCGACAACCTCAGGTCGATAGCACGAACAGGGCTCGACTGCGACAACTTAGCCCTGTCCCGAGCTCTCGGACCGATCGAGGTGGGCAACCAAGACATCAAGCGGCAACGGCGATCTCGAGTAGTTCCGCTCCCACCAGGAGGCACCGTCGATGAGTACGTTCCTTTCTACTTCGCACCGCGGTCACCAATGTTGTTCGCTATCCACAAGGGCAATGTGCCGACCTATCAAGACGGCCAGGACAAGGTCGTCTACCTCGTGACCACCACTGAGGTCCTGGCGAACGTTGACCTCGACTTCGTCTTCACGGACAGGAATGCCGCCTTGGCACTCGCCGAATACGCCGATGACCTGAACGACCTCGACCGGCTCGTCGACTGGGATCTAATGAACGCAGTCATGTGGAAGAACACGGACGACGAACCAGATCGACGCGAACGCCGTATGGCCGAAATGCTCGTCCACCAATCCGTCCCCTGGGATGCGATCATTGCAGTTGTTGGTCGAACAAACGATCGAGTTGGGCAGATTGGAGCGATTCTTGCTAACGTCGGGGGGAAGGCGACTCCGGTGCAAGCGAAGCCAGGTTGGTACTTCTGATGACGCATTTCGTCGAGGCGAGCGGCAATCTTCTGAAGGCAGACGTCGACGCGCTGGTAAACACGGTGAACACCGTCGGGGTAATGGGTAAAGGCATAGCGCTTCAGTTTAAAAAGGCGTTCCCGGCCAACTTCAAGGCTTACGAAAAGGCCTGCAAAAATGGCAAAGTTGAGCTCGGCTCGATGTTCATTGTGGACAACGGTCAGCTTACGACACCTAGATGGATCATCAACTTCCCGACCAAAGGCCACTGGAGGTCGAAGTCTAGGCTCGCCGCTATCGAGCAAGGCTTGGACGACCTTGCGTTACGAATTCAAGAACTTGAGATCTCGTCTATCGCTATCCCTCCGCTGGGTTGTGGCAATGGAGGCCTTGACTGGCCTGATGTCGAGAAGGCAATCCACGACCGATTGGCAGGCTTGCCGGTGGCCGTTCACCTCTTCGCCCCTGCTGGAGCACCCGCTGCAAGCGACATGGCCAATGCCACGGAGCGACCGAACCTCACTCCAGGCAAGGCCGCACTTGTCCACATGCTCCACCGCTACTCGCAGCTCAGCTTCGGCGCATCACTTGTGGAAGTTCAGAAACTCATGTATTTCTTGCAGGAGTCTGGGCAGAAGCTACGGCTTAACTACGAGAAGGGCCACTACGGGCCGTACGCTCACAACCTCAACCATGTCCTTATCAGGCTCGAAGGCCACCACCTGAAGGGGTATGGGGATGGCAGTCAGCGGGTCC
This sequence comes from uncultured Acidimicrobiales bacterium, assembly GCA_937922045.1. Taxonomy (GTDB): domain Bacteria; phylum Actinomycetota; class Acidimicrobiia; order Acidimicrobiales; family SZUA-35; genus JAHELU01. The sequence continues at coordinate 7,362 of CAKZXA010000075.1, forward strand.
AGGACTCCGAACCAATCGTGGTCATGCCAGGCGCAAGCGCTGAAGCCGAGGAAGCGATCCGGTCGTTCACCGACCCCGGACTAGGCGCACGGATCGAGCAAACACTAGCCCTAGCTGAAGGCTTCGAATCCGCATACGGACTTGAGCTGCTCGCATCAGTTCATTGGTGCGCAACGAACGAGACGGGCGTGACTACGCCGGAAGCCGCAGCCGCATGTGTGCGCTCATGGACCAGACGCAAGCAGCGGATGTTCACTCCGAAGCATGTCGAAACGGCTTGGAATCACTTGGTGGACCATGGGTGGCTCCAGAATCCGGATAGGGAGCCAAGCCGGTAGCCACGGCAGCCAAACGTCATCAACACCGTCCAACCCCAAACACCACCAGTTCAGCGGCACGAGCACCTGAGCGACACACACCGAACCGCCCCTGTTGCGCTTTGCAAGCAGGATGTCAGGGGTTCGATTCCCCTCAGCTCCACTAGGTCGAAAATCAACTCAGTCGCTAGGCCAGGCGCGTGCATGAAGCCTCTAAGATCTCTTGCCGCCAGGTATCGCAGAAACGGGGGTCATCGGTTTTCGGCGGGCATGATGTGGTCGAGTAGTTCCCAGTTGGGTCGTCCTGTGTAGAGCAGGGCTCGGATGCGGTAGTTGCGGAATGAGCGGAAGCCGAATCCGATTCGTTTGGCGAGTTTGATCATGTTGTTCGCTCCCTCGGTCGGTCCGTTACTGACTTTGCGGTGGTGCCAGTTTGTGATCTGGGTCCGCCACTTTTTGAGCATCCGGCCGAGTTGGTTGACCTCTCCCGGGAACGCTTCGTCGATCATGATGGCGGCGAGCTCGTCGAGGGTCTCAACCGCGTCGGCGTGACCGTCGATCTGGTACAGGTCTCTGACTGCTTCTTTGGCTTGCCATGCCCACTCAACTTCGCCGTGCGGGTCGCCAGCGGCGAGCCGTTCGGTGATCTTGGCTGATGCTCTGACGTCGAGTCGTTGCTTGGCCATGGTCAACAAGCGGCGGATCCCGTAGAGCGGGTCGTCCTTGCGGCCCCGGTGATACAGGGTCTCAATCTGGACCCGTCGGCGGCATTCATCCAACCGCTGATTAGCGTTGCGCACGACATGAAAAGGGTCAGCGATCTGAGCGACCCAACCAAGCGCGTCATTGAACACCTTTCGGTAGGGCCCAGAGAGATCCAACACACCAAAGCGGATCCCCCGAACCCAGCTACGGGGTTGCGCCCCGAACCAGGAGGTCACTGATTTAGCGGTGCGGTGGGGGATCATGTCGATCAACTGGCCCGTGTCCACGTCCACTATCGACGTTGCCCACGTCTTGTGTTTGCGTTTCCCGAACCGGGCGAACAGGGTCTCATCTAACCCGACCGCTGTGACCGGCCCGACCCTGGTCTCATCGGCGTCGAGGAGTGCTTCACCGAAGGCGGTGATGGCCCGGTTCACGGTGTGCCATTCACACCCCAACTCGGCTGCCACGCTCGACACTGATCGGCGGTGCTGGCCGACCTGGCGGGTCGCCCACCGGGCCGCCCTCGTCGTCAGCTTTAGATTCGGGCTGGCAATATGGTGATCTACCTCGGTTGTGGAGCCACCGTTGCAGCACGGTTTCCAGCGGCGTTTGGACCACACCAACACTGCTGGCTGACCGAACGCTGGCAGATCAATCAACTCAACGACGGCTCGGTCTTTCAACCGGCGTAGCATCCCACACTCGGTGCATGCCGGCGGTGCTGATCGTGACGACACCGAGACCCAAAGCCGTCCAGAACCTGCTCGTTCTACGGCGTTAATGTTCACGCCGTTCAATCCAACCAACAACTCACACATACGCCTAGAATCTGTAACCACAGGGACTCTCCCGATTTTGAGGACGTTAGACATCTCCAGAATCGTTGAGTCCCTGTCTCGCGCCGCGGACCCCTACTCAATCATCTTTGCCCGCCCAAAACCGAAGGGCCAGAAACGGACGATCGATTCGTGGCTGGCCGAAACCGGAGCGGCAGATGTGGCGTTGTTCCGCTCCCTCGCACCTATTGGGGTCGCCCTAGCTGGCGGTCTCCGTCACCGTCTCCCAGTTGGGGCTGAGGTTGCCTTGAATGTCGCGTCCTCGGACGTGATAGGTATAGGTCTGACCGGGGACCACGTCGGTATCGACGTAGCTGTAGACGCAGTCGGTGCCACTGCATTTCCTGCGGTCGTCGACGAGTTCACAATCAGGTCCGGAGCAGTCACCGTTTGGCGCGGCTACCGCCAGGAACTCGCCGTCGCGGTACACCTGGCTGGCGGCACTCTGATTGTCAATGATGGTTCTCCACGTCAGTTCAACACCGCCTTCGCTGACAACGACATCCGGCGCCGGGCCGTCAGCAGGCAGCCAAAAATCGGGGTACTCGTTGGCCAACAGCAAAATGACACCGTTCGCCTCGGTGACGTATATGAACGAAGAGTAATCGAGCGTCAACGGACCGCGGTTACCGGCCTCATCCACGGCGCGAATCCAGACGCTGTTGCCGAAATCCTGACCCAGCCAAAGCCCACCATCGGCAGAATCCGAGATTGTTATCTCGTTGGTGGAAGTCGTGAACAACTGTGCTTCGTCAAGCGCATCGAAACCACGTAGACCACGGTGAACAAAGATCTCGTAGAAGGCGATCTCACCGTTGTCGACACCAGCATCCCAGGACAGCGTCACGAAATCATCGGGGCGCTTGTCGAGCACCCGGATACCGGTCACCTCCGACGGAAGCTCCGTGTCGAGGTCGCCTCCACCTCCGCTCGAATCGTCAGCCGTGACCTCAACGGAATCAGACCAGCTCGACCAGGAACCATCGCGGCCAACGGCACGAATCTGATAGCCCGCCGTCGTGGGCGGATCGGTGTCGAGATAGGCGACACCAGGCGCCGCAACCCAGTCGTACCAGTCGCCGTCACGCCAAACCGCATACTCGACCGCACCCGGCACAGCGTTCCAGGTGAGGCGAACACCGGAGGTGTCTGCTTCGGCCACAACCCCCGACGGTGTCGCAGGAATGCCAGGCGGCGTCGGTAGCTGACCAGCCGGATCAACGACATCAACCGGCGCCGACCATTTCGACCACGAACCGTCGGCGCCAAGCGCGCGGATCTGGTACGTAGCGCCACTCAACGGCTGCACGTCGGTGTAGGTGTTGGCCGGCGCGGCGGCCCAGTCATACCAGCCACCGTCTCGCCAAACGGCATACTCAATCGCCCCCGCCGAAGCCTCCCACCGCAGCTCTACATGAGCATCGCCCTGAACCGCGACCACCGACGACGGCGCCTCCACCAGCGATCCGCTGGCCGGCGTTTGCCCCGCAGCGACAGTGGGCACGACACCCGCAAGGCCAACCATTGCCATCACCGTCAAAACTAGAGACTTCCACCGTCGGTCCCGCACGTCGACTCCCGAAGTCAGACAACACACCCAGAGAGGGAGCGATCCCCCAAGATAGGGGGCGAGCTGATCACACCGCAGGAGCCGAGCCGCCCATTCGCTCTGTCATCTTCTGCCCACCCACAGAGGCCGTTCGACCCCTCTTCTTCTCGTGACATTGCACTTCTCGTGACATTGCCATGACCGGACGGGTGGGCAACGTTGCGAAGCTAGCGCTCAAGCGATGATCTACAGTGATTCTGTGCCTAACGATCAGCAGCTTGCATTCCTGCTCGGCAACGAACCTGAGCAATGGAACAAGTGGCTCCAAGACAACCCTGACGTCGAGATCGATTTGAGCGACGCCGATCTGAGTGGTGCGATGCTCGCAAAGGTGGACCTGATTGGAGCCAATCTTCGCAAGGCGAATCTGACAGGGGCCAACCTCCAGGAAGCGACTATGAGCGGGGCCTCGTTGCCCTACGTCGACATGCCCAACGCCAATCTCCAGGGAGCGGATCTTCAGTTGGCGGATTTGTCGCTGGTGGACCTAACCGGGGCGAACCTAGCCGCAGCCGACTTGTCGGCGGCCGATCTGACGTTGGCCGACTTGACCGATGCCGATCTCAGCGGGGCCAATTTGAGCGGAGCGAACCTCGAAGAAGCCGACTTCGAGCGCGCTGATCTACGAGCGGCGAACCTGAGCGAGGCCAACCTTCAAAAGGCGAAGCTGAACGGTGCGCGCTTGTCGGACGCCAATCTGAGGAATACCGACCTCAGTGGCGCCGACCTCTCATCATCGGATCTAGGCGGCGCCGATCTATTCGGGGCAACGATGCCTAGAGCAGATCTGACGGCTGCGAACCTGCAAGCAGCCAAGCTACATGCAGCGGATCTAACCGCTATGGATCTTCGAGAAGTGAAGCTACGTGCCGCGCACTTGGCCGGTTCACATCTGTCCACCGCCGATCTGACCGGTGTGGACTTGCGCGGGGCAGACCTGACGGGTGCAGATCTCCGCGCCGCCAACCTGACCGGTAGCGACTTGTCTTCAGCAAAACTGGTCGAGGCGAATTTCAGCTTGGCCGATCTAGAAGCAGCGAACATGAGTGGAGCCGACCTCGCCGGCGCCTACCTGCGCGAGGCCAACGTGACCGGAGCGGATCTGAACGGGGCGAACCTCACAAATGCGGATTTGCTCGGGGCGAACCTAACAAATGCGGATCTGAGCGAGGCGAACCTAGCTGGGATACAAGCCGACTCGAAGACAACGTGGCCGACGGGCTTTGACCCGGCCGCCGCTGGGATCATCGTGCGCTAAGGCCACTCGAGACAGAGCCTGTCGAGTACCGGCCAGGCCACCACTTTGACGAGATCGATTCGAGATTCCAAATCCAAGTGGATCTCAAGAGATTTGAGTGTGAGCTTCAGGTCGTCTCGATGTGCCTCGCCCGACTCCGCTCGTGCTACGACATGAAACGGTTGTGGCAATTTGGCAACCATCTGAGACGGCTGGCAACAGCATTCCGGCGCCAACGCCCAATCGACGCCTGACCTAGTCGGGTCTTCGGCTGAGGCACATGCAATAGATGGTGACTAGACACTGGTGATCGCTACCGCATACATTCGCACAGCACGGTCGAACCCCTAACCCATAGAACACTTCCAAATCACAGAGCCACTGGTCGGCATCCGATCTATCTACGACCTTTTCACCCCAGCGAAGCGATATCCCGATCGTATTGGGGCGACGCCTACCCGGCCTTCCACGGGCCTTCGATCAGACATATTCCCGTCGTGTCTCATCTAAGGCACGGTTGAGTCATTCTGAAGCGCAGTGCACAGAACAGACCCGGGATAGGACGATGATTGAACTGACCCTCGCCGCAATTGTCCTTGTTACATCGTTGATGCTTACAGCGATCATAGTCGGGGAGCGATCGCGATCGCGTGTCGTTCACGAACACGCCAAGAGGCTTGAGTCGATCGTACACGAGACGCTCAAATCAACTCTTGATGGTGACGACCTCGAATCTCGTCGATTGAGGCAAGAACTACTCAAAGCCTACGAGGCAGCGTTAAACAGAAAATATGATGGCGGATTCTGAAGCAACGATGTTTTGCAGATCTTTTGCGCCTAGCTGGATATTTCAATGAATATCCGCGAAGTTGGAACTTGTCGGTGAAAGCGAGGGACTGGCGCCGACGCTAGGAGCCTGAAAAGAAAATGGAGTATCAACAACCTCTAACCGAGAACAATACATACCCAGCCGAGCTGACCGAAGGCAGAGATCAGATCGCATCATTCGCGCTCTACGGTAAACCTTTCAGCCTCATCCAGGGTCTTCATCCTATTGCGAGCAAGGTAATGACTGCTGCAATGGACGAAGCGCAAGCGAGAAATGGTCGGGTGACCCGGACCGACATGGAAGCATCGTTGGCAACAACGCTGGTGCCGTACGCTCGACGCTTCTACCGATCGCCGAGCGACAACCCCGACGACGACGCCGCTCTAAGCCACTTCGCCGAAATGACACAGGATTGGGCCTTTAATCAGGCGCGATCGGCGGCGACAGCAACAGTACTAGCCCAATTGGCAAGATTTCGCGAGGACATCTCCGGCGAACTCGTCCAGGAAACTGAGTGGGCCCGCCTAGCCGAACTCCGAAATCTCGTCGAACTCCTCCCCGACTACACCGAACTCGAAGGAAAGCGGCGGAGCCTCGTTAATGAGATAGCGGCACTCGCTGACTCCATAGCATCAAGGGCGGAACAAGGAAACCGCAACCGTCCAGCGGTTCTCTCGCACATTCTTGGGCTGACAGATCGCGGCTTACTTAAACCCCTAGCGTTGGCCGCACTCATTACTTCTGGCAACTCGTCTGTCGGTCGTGAACACACAGAGTCTGCAGTCCAGGTGCTAACACCAACAGAAGCAGCTGAGCTGCTTGGTACTTCTAAACGGCGGCTTGTCGATCGAGTATCAGATATTCGAAAGAAGGCAGCTGCCGCGCCTCATCGGGTGAAGCCAGGTCGCCACGTACTTCGAGGTGAAGACCTCTGGATTGCCTCCTCGCTTGGTGCAACAGGAGCAGCGATATGAGCAACCTCGTCGCAAACTCACTTCAAGGCTCTCGCTGGCGTCGCATCGGCCGGCTTGGGCGAAAGGCCGAAATGACTATGACTATGAATCCTCACTTCGACAATCCCGCCACTTGTGATGAACTTAACGTCGGGCTCAGTTCTGCCGATCAGCAACGACTGGGGCGTGAGCGTTCTCGATTCCTCCGTGAGCTAGCCTCAACGCGTGAAGGCCGGGGAGTGCTTCGACGCTGCCACCCACATGTCGATATTACCGCTTCGGCCCTCAAGTCCGCAGTCGAGGAACTTGCTTCCGAGATGGCATCAGCGGACCAGGGTCAAGCGACTGCGGCCGCAGCCGCAATCTGGGATATTCATGAAGCCGCTCAGTCGGCAGCGATGTCGGAGCACTACCGGCCGTATACACGCCTTTATCGCCAAGCTCGATCAGTTCACGCTTGGATGGACGAAAAAGTCCGCCACCGAAAGAACCCCGTTGCCGCTGAGCGCTATCAGCGACTGGCCGACATTTGGGGCTGGGCTGGCAGCGGCTTCAGCCTGGCTGCAGCTGCGGCGATCGTAACCGGCCACCTCACTTTGGCTGGGATCTTTCTGGCCGTCCGCATCTTCCTGACAGCTCTTTGCTGGTTTCGGATTGCCTATCCTGGCGACGACAGCCCAGACAAGCCAGTGCTGGACTCAGATACCAGAATCTGCGTACTTGGGCACGCTGGCGACATGACACTCATGGCCGCCTTTGGGATCTATCTGATGAATGACGCCCACTGGACTGCGGGCGCCATCGTGTGGGGCGCTTCCCTCCTAATGATCCTCGGTACGGTATTTCGAATTGCGTCCCGCGCACCCCGACTACACGTCGAACGGATGATGCGAGGAGGCTCGATATGCGCTGCAGTATTCCTGCTCGCCTGGTCCTGGGAAGCAGCGGCCCTTGGGATCATGATCGGCCCAATCGGTTTCGCTGCAATTGAGGCTGGCGAGGCATGGAAGGCGATGAGTGATCGCAGCACCGGTCCAGGAGCAACAATACAAGCAGTGACACTTTCGAAAGCGATAGATGCGTCAAAGGCGAGCACTGGTGAGACCCCCATAGTCATCTGACTTATGGCCCGGAGGGGAACGCGGCCTGATGCCTTGTAAGGCGCCAACTGACAACGAGATTGGAGATGATCGGTCGTGTGGATTGACTATCGAATGTGTGGTCCGTGGCTACTAGCCCTCGTTCAATGATCCCCATTGGCCTCGGTCCGTAGCTTCCGCGAAGTCGAGTAGATCGCATGCCGTCATGCTGGAGCCGACGGCGCAGAACCGTTGAGACATACATCGACAGTTCGCTCACTCCGCCCCAAAACGATGCCGTCCATGGCGCATCTCTCAACCGTTGGGACTGGTTAGGTCCCAGATCATGATCAGGCCGTTTTCGTCTGTGCTGGCCAGCCTACCGTCGGGCAGTTCGCGCAGTTCGTTGACCCAGGCCTCGTGGCCGACGAAACGTAACGGATCCGATACCGACTCTTCAAGATCCCAAACGTGGACGGCGAGATCGCTGCCTGATGCCGCGATGCGGCCATCGCTTAGCACGACCACCTCGGTCAAGAACTCGGTTTGACCGCTCAAGATCGCTACCTGGGCCCGCAGATCAGCCGGATTCCAAACCAGGACCGTGCCGTCATCGCTTGCGGACGCGACCCGGCCATCAGCCAGCTCATCGAAGGCCCAAACCGTGCTCCGATGCATGGTGAACTGCTCCCGCTCGGCCGCTATGCCCGACCGGTCCCACACACCAACTTCGCCACCTGCCACGGTCGTGAGGAGCAGGCCGTCGGACATCACCGAAACTTCGTAGACAACACTCGTGTGCCCCACCAACCGCAGCGGTTCTTCCTCACCGGACGGGTCGAGAATCATGACATCTCCACCATCTTGCCTAATCGCCAACCGCCCATCCTGCATCACCGACACAACCCCTTCGGCACCCGTCACCTCGATCGGTGCATTGTTGGGGTCAGATGGATCCCAAATCCAGATCGTGCCCGCGTTATTCGTGCCGGCAACCTTGTCATCACCCATCGAAAGAAACATCACGGCGTCGTCCATCACCGTCGGCATCACCGACACCGCAGCATCGAGATCGACCACGTCATGCAGCTCGCGAACACCAGCTTCCTTCACGATGACGGCGCGACCATCCTCTAGGAGCCACCCCAACCCACCACCTTCAGGGAAAAGAGTTGCAGCCGCTGTCGGCTCGTCAACATCCCAAATCCGGACCGTGCCATCGTTGCTTTGCGAAGCGAGATTCCCGTCGGCAAGCACCACGAATCGAAAGATGAAGTCGGTGTGCTCATCGAAAACGATCGGGTAGCTGATCGGGTCGGGATCCGGATCGGAGCTCAGCTCATCACCTTCATTAGATGGCGACGCAGCCGCCGGCGCATCGACGACAGTAGACGAAGAGCTCGTGGTCCGCGCCGCAGGGGCAGACGCACCCAGACCCACGCCACAGCCTGCGACCAAAACGAGCACCACCGACAACGCCGCGATGAGCCGACCCGAAGCACACGTCTCGGATCTAGCGACAACGTCAGGAACGCCCAAATGCTCCTTCACCATCGTGATAGTACCTCCAACCTTGGCCAGTCTGAAGGTGCATAGCTGAGCCGCCGAGCGTCAACTAGTATCAGTTTCAGGCGTTGGGCTGGAGGCGACCATGACAAGCAGCCGCTCAAATCACACCACAGGCGAATCCTTTTTCTCGCTCGTTCCCGAAGGAAACGTGGCCGATGATCATCTCCTTGCCTATGAACGCCACCTCGGCACGCGCAACGGATCGCTCGATGTGAACAACGGGTTTGAACGTCGAGATGCCCGAATGGACGATTTCGCAGCCCTACCTGGGCTCTTCCCCAAGCCGGTGGACACCGCCAAGATCCGGCGTAGCTACGCCGGGCAGAAGGTCACCGGCCTATCGGAAGAAGAGATGGCCGTGCTCGCCTTCGCCAAAGTCAATGCCGGAGAAGCCTACGGCGTCGAAGTCACAACGCAGGCTCGGGCCAAACTCCACGAACGGGACGAGCCGATCTATCGGGTTGAGAAGGTGCTCGGTCACGAAGAGACCTACCATACGCGTCTCCTTCTCGGAATTACGCAGCACTTTCACGATGTCGACCTCAACGAAGGATGGCGCCCTCCGCTGTCGCTCAAGGTCCTCATCTTCGCTCTGGCTAAGTCGCCGCCCGCTCTCTTCCATCCCATTCTCCTCGGCGCAGAAGTGGCAGGTGTCTTCCTCTTTACATGGCTCCTCGAACGAACGCGAACCCTGTTCCCGAACGATCCCGACATTCGAGAATCGATGGAACAGCGCTTGATCGAGATACTGATCGATGAAGTCGGCCACATCGCCTTCAACCGGATCGCGGTTAGCAACACCGGGGTCCGGCTCGCGCTCCCCCTCGCTGCCCAGGTGACCAAGGCTCAGGAAACAATGAACCCGGAAGTCATTGCTCTCGGCCTGAACGCTGATGCCCGCAGTGAGATCGCCAACTTCGACTACATGAACCTGCCGGATGAGGTACGACGCCACGCCTTCTTTGTCTAAGCGCTTACTGTCTCAACTTTTCCGGCCCTCTCCGTAACGCGTGTCCTCCCCGTGCGTTATAGACAGAGTGGGGATAGGTCGAGTGAAGACAGAGCGAGTGGCAAGGAGGTGGAACAAGTGTCACGATTTGCAGTTCGTCCGGACGAGCTGAACGCAACCGGCAACCAGTACAAACAGATCGCTTCCGACTACGACGCGCTCTCGCGCCGAGTCGGAGCCGTCCCGCTGTCATCCCTTCTGAATTCCGCCGACGAGTCGCTGTCGGTCGGGGCCCTCGCCACCCGTCTCCGCAACGTGCAAGCTGACGTATCGCGCCTGTCGGCCGAGACGCTGACCGACGGCAACCTCATGGTTCGCAGCGCCGACGACGCACTCGCCGCCGACGCCTTCGACGGACGGCCGTTCGCCGCTGGCAACGCCCGGGTCACGCTCGCCCCATCAGCATTCGGGGCGCCGGGTCGGCCGGTTCCTCTACAATCGACGCAACCCATCCGAGAGTTCGCCCCGGTCGGTGGCTCCCTGGCCACAGCCAACGAAGCGGCACCGTGGGCCCGGTTCAGCCTGCTCAACAACTCACGACAGGTCGCATTGAAAGCGCCCCGGTCG
>CAKZXA010000076.1 GCA_937922045.1 uncultured Acidimicrobiales bacterium
TCTTCAGTCGTGGCGGTCCCACCGGCGAATCGCTCGTTCCAAACGCGTAAGATCTGAAAGAAGGTTTCGTCACCGACCCGTCGACGCAAGGCGTGAAGCGTCAGGCCTCCTCGCTGGTAGATGTGGATCCCGAAGAGATCACCTGATGGGTCCTGCACCTTTGCCTCAAGTACTGGGCCAAAATTCATGATCATCTGCCGAACCCAGTTTTCCCAGGTGAAGTCGGGTTCTGTGTGCTCCTGCCAGAGCGCTTCGGCATAGGTTGCGAATCCCTCGTTCAACCAAATGTCGCCCCATTCCTCGATGCTCACGCTGTTCCCGAACCATTGATGAGCCGCCTCATGGACAATGATCATTTCCGCAAACCTGCCGAAACCAATCACGTCCGCCCCGAAGATCGAAAGCGTCTGCGTCTCCAGAGCGCCTCCGAAACTGTCCGCGACGAGAGCTGCTCCGTAGACATCAAACGGGTACGGCCCGAAGGTTGACTCCAAGAATTCGAGAATCTCCTTCTGTCGAGCAAAGACGGGTTCGCCGACCGACACGAGGTCCTTGTCGATCACGTTGCGAACCGGAACCCCGGTAGCGGTTCGTCCGTCGTCGAGGATCTCGAAGTTTCCGATCAGAATCGTCGTCAGGTAGCTGGCTTGCGGATGCGGCTGATCGTAGACCCACGTCGTGGTCTCGCCATTGGTAGTCTTCGATTCCAGCGTGCCGCTGGCCGCCGCCACATCGTCGCTTGGCACTGTCAATCGATAGGTAAAGGCAGCCTTGTCCGATGGGTGATCATTCACCGGGTGGAATGTGGGAGCCGACAGTGGCTCACCGGCGACATAGGCGTAGCCCTCTCGGGTGTGCCAACCCGACGGGATCGGCACCTCAACCCCGCCACCCTCCACCTCGCTCGGGGTGCCGACGTACTCGATGACCACTGTCAGCTCCTCGCCTGCTGCAATCGGTTCAATCGGTGTGATCGAAAGCTCTGGCACCTCGTGAACGAAGGCCGCATTCTCTCCATCCACGGTGACGCGCCGAACCTCGAACTCCATCAGGTCGAGATTGAAGCGCTCGAGTGTCTGGGTCGCCGTAGCCGTTACCGTCGTCGTACCGTCGAGCATGGATGATGCGGGTTGCCAGCTGAGCGCCACGTCATAGTGCGACACGTCGTACCCACCGTTTCCGAAGCTCCCAACGTAGGGGTCGCCTGCCGTGTCGGAGCCGACGTTGTCCGACTCAGTCTTGTTCGGATTCGATTGTTCGGCTTCAGCGACCGTAGAGGTCGTGTGGGCGTCCTCGGCCGCCGGATCCTCCGACTGATCGCTCACAGCGCTGGCTCGATCCGGCTCACTCAACCGTGTACATCCGCTTGCGAGAATGGAAACGGCGAAGAGCAAGACCAGGAGCTGTCGGCGAGATAGGTAGAAACTGTGCAGTGTTCGCATAACCGGACCGTACAGAAAGGAACCTGTGAGCCAGCTAAGACCCAGAAGCGACGAACAACGAGCAATCCAGTACGACAATCCTCGTTGCCAACGTCGCTTAGACACTTCTCAGAGAGTATGGGCTTACATCACGATCATGAACACGAACAGTCATCCCCCATCGTTGGCCCACCGGCTCCCCACGAGTGATGGCTTTAGCCGCGCAGGACGCCTCGTCACGACATCACTCGGTGCGCTGGTGTTTCTGATTTCGGGCTGCAGCCCAACCGACGACAAGGCCACAACCACAACCACAACCGCAGCTGCCGTCAGTGCCGTCGTCAGTGCCGACACTACAACGACGGTCACCTCGAGCGAATCACCGGCCGCTGATGCCACGTCCGAGCACCTCGGTGGCGCCCGATTCATCGTCACGCTGCCGGTCTCGTGACCTAGTCCGGACCTGTCGGCTGCTAGACGATGTTGCTGACAACCCAGATGATGAACACGACCGACAAAACGATAATGGCGACAGCCGCAAGACCGTCCCGACTCGCTTCTGTAGCGGTCCCCTGAGGCTCTTCGTTCATCTGGTTGCTCCCCTCGCCATGCATCAAATCAACCTCGACCGCAACCCTAGGGCCTCCTCGGGAGGAACGCTAACCACGATCGATTCCGACTCGAGCCTTCGCTGCGGCCGGTGTCTCGGCCTGTTCACCTCGACGGATCGCCTCCTTGCGCTCAAGCTTGACCGGCACCCACCGGTTGTCGCCGGCGGGCAGCATGTCGGGTTCGTACAGGGCGATCTTCTGCTTGTCAGCGATGCGACCACCATTCAGATCGAGCTCCCGAGCATTTGTTCCTTTCGACGGCAACGTGGTCTTGCCGCCGCGCCATTCTAAGTCCCACCACCATTTCTTAAGGGGGTTGATAGAGCCGTTGCCGACTCGATCGTCCAACGTGGCGATGAATCTCCGCGCGAAAGGAAGTTTGATCGCGGCCCACAGGAAGATCCGCTCAGAGAGTACCCCTTCGATGTTGTAGGGGCACGTCTTCATGCAGCGGCCACAGGCCGAACCCTTCAGGTTGCCCAACCGGTACTTCGTACATTTCTCAACGTCGGGTTTCCAGGTCTCATAGCCGTTAAACATGATCTTGTCGCCGAACGGTATGGCGCCACACGGGCACTCTCGGGCGCACTTCGTGCACTTCTGGCAGAAGTCCTGAAGACCAAAATCAATTTTTCGGTCCGGTGTGATCGGCATGTCGGTTGTGACGACGACCGACTTGAACCGCGGACCAACAAACGGGTTGAGAACCAGCTCGCCGATTCGGCTCATCTCGCCGAGGCCAGCCTCGAGCACGAGGGGGATGTGGAGTACCTCTGAGTCACGGTTGGTATGGCTACGTGCGCTGAAACCAAGCGATCGGAGATGCTCGGCCATGATCCCAGCGATCTGGGCGCCACGCATATAGGCCCGCATCGACTGGGCTCCGGACACCCAATCGTCGCCGCTCGCGCCTTCCATCGTTTCGTAGCCCTGATCGAGGAGAATCACGACCCCGTAACGATGACGAGGTTCGATCTCTTCGCCAGCCCCATTGTGCGAGTACCACGCATACTCAGGGACTTCACAGACCCCGACCATGTCGCCGCCAAGGTGATAGGCGAATGCCTTCAGCGCATCAGCATTGCGATCGGGATCATCGGTTTCCAGCGCGATCGTGGCCGCAACGTCACCATCCTGGTGTGGGACCATGGCAGCGATCTGTTGGATGTACGACTGTGCCTGCGGTGTCTTGTAGGCGAAGACCTTCACGTCCTTCTGGAACTTCGGCCCAAGGTCGCCATGGGCTGCCCGCGGGAATCCCCCAGCACGAACGGGGACTCGTCGCACCTCATCGGGGATGATCAGGGTCGTCGCCTCCGGAACTCGCTTGATTCGTTCCATCGGGTACCGACCCATGTGCAGGGGGCGGTGGTCGCCGTTAAGCCGACCCAACCCGGCTCTGGTCCCACCCCGACCGAGCATCCAGCCGAGCGATCGTGTTGTGTCGAGTGATTGCTTCAGACCACGTGGAGCTAGAGGTGCGTCTTGTGCCATCTCGAGGTCTGTGGCCACCACTGAAAGGGCAAACCCGCCCTCTATGTAGGGCGCCCTGAGCACGCCATTCACCGACTCGATGAGGCCGCACTCAAGAGCGACACGTTCAAGGTCGAGCTCGGAAGCGGTCGGCGTGTGAGCAACCGCGGCAAACCCGAGCCGGCGGATATAGCCGGCGGTGATGACGGCGAGCTCAGCGGCTCGCAGGTCGGCGTTTATCTGTCGGGTTCCGTCGATCCAGGCGTCACCCGGCTGATCGGTGCCAACCGACCGGGAAAACGCGATCAAGGTCACCACCGAGAACCGGTGACGAATAGCCTCACCATCTGTCCATGCGGCCTCTGGGATACGTCCACACCCAACCATGTCGGCATCGAGGAAGTAGAGCCCGCTCTTTATATGAGCAGCTCTCTCACCCCGATCTTCTGGGACCGGCGCAAGCTCGGCAACATCGCCCCTGCGCTGCTCATCGAACATTTCTACGTACCGCTGGTAGGCGTGCGAAGCCCCCAGCGGTCCTTCGGTGCGGGTTTCGGCTGGGCGGACTCCGTCGACAACCGGCGAAAAGGCCGCCTGGTCAGCCAACCTGGGCAGGCGTTCAAGAGGATACGGCCCGAGGTGAACTGGGCGCGACGCATGCGAAAACAGCTTCATCGGTTTGCTCCTCACACCTGGCAGGGATGGAGGTCCCTGTTCATGAAACTATAGACGCCGGTCGATGTCTGCGAGTAGCCAACAGGCCGGAGGCGATTTGGTAGCGGCCTGACGGGCAGGTTCCGGCCTCTCTGTGGTACACCGGAGAACCATGAGCCGTCCGACGGGCAAGAGCCGTGTTACCAAAAAGCACATTCCGGTCGATGGGGAACGTCGCCGACGCAAGCACGGCGATCACTTCCACGATGAGCAGTGGTGCGAAACCCACAAACAGTGGGAGCCAGTTCAGCGGTAGATCTCGACCATTAACGTGGCCGACCAGGCGAAGCGCTACCTAGGCAGCCTTTCGACGACCGCACGCAGATGGTCGGGGCCGATGCCACAGCATCCGCCGATCATCGTTGCGCCAGCGGCTTGCCACGCAGGGACGTAGGCGGCGTACTGCTCAGGGGTGACAAGACCCTCGAAGGTCAATTCACCATCGACGATCTCGGCCGCGTGGGCGTAGGCACCAAGCGGCCCGTTCCAAACCTCCCGGATGGCGGCCAAACCCCTTTCGGTCAGACGTACGTCGGAATGCATCAGGCAGAAGGCGTCAACGGCTCCGTAGGCCTTTGCAACCTCCACCGCCTCGGCCAGCGCTCCGCTTTCACGGAGCTGAATCTCAACGCCGAGTTGGTCGGCATCGTGTCCTTCTTCAGGGCCGATGGTGAGACCGACCCAGATCGGAAGATCTACGACCGAAACCGCGTCGAGCGTGGCAGTCATCCTTGGAAGGTCGACCATCATTTCCAAACTCAACATCTCAGCGCCAGCGTCACGCATGATCGTGGCCTGAATCACCGTGTTGTCATGAAGGGCCTTGAGCGAAGGCCGCTCGCCGGAGAAACTCCAGTTGCTGATACCGCCGCCGACCACGACGTGATCTGCGTCATCACCGGCATTGGTCCGAGCTTCGATCGCAAGCTCAACGGCTCGACGGTTATGGGCCTCGAAGTCATCGGCGACACCAGCGTCTTCCAACACATTCCGACCGGTCGCAAAAGTGTTAGAGACGATCAGGTCTGCGCCAATGGCGACATAGTCGCTGTGCACTTGTCGGACGATGTCCGGATGGCTAAGAGCGGCGCCGCCGCTCCAGCCGTTGGGCAGTTCCGGCACTCCCCTACGCAGACACTCCGAACCGGTTGCGCCATCGATGACGACCGGGGCTCCAGTTCGTGCTCGGAGAAGAAGTTCGTCGTAGCGACTCATCGGAGGCTCCATTCATCGGCAGGCTCTTCGATGCTAATGCGAGTGCGCACGCAGGGCCTACTGCGATGGCCGTGTCGACGCTGCCGGCCTAGGTGGCAACGCGATCAGCGATGGCGAGCACTCGATACATATCGCGCAGCACAGGCTTCTCGATGAGCTTCCCATCGATGACGACAAGGCCTGTATCGGCTTGCTCAAAGGTCTCGATGATCCGACGCGCCCGGGCGGTCTCCTCGTCGGAGGGCGTGAACACTTCGTTGAGCGAAGCGATCTGTTTCGGATGGATCGCGCCCTTGCCTGAGAACCCGAGCTCCTTGGCCTGGCGGGCAGCGATCACCATGCCCGCCAAGTCGTTTAGATCGAGGTAGGGCACATCGATCACGTCTAGACCAGCCGAGGCTGCGGCGTGCACAACCCGTGACCGGGCATAGAGCAGCGGTTCCCATGCGTTGGCACAACGTAGCTCCGCAGCCATGTCAACGCCGCCGAAGAACAGGGCGGTGATTCGGTCTGAGCAGTGAGCGATCTCGTAGGCTGCTTCCAGTGCTTGGTTCGTCTCAATGATCACCTGCAGGCGGGTTTGGTGTCCTCGCTCGGAGAGAAGATCGTCGAGCCAGATGACCTCGTCGGGGGTTCGGACCTTGGGCATCATGAGCACGGGCGGTGGCGTGTCGGTAGCAAGCACCGCCTGTACGTCGGCCAGGCCAAAAGCCTCGCGAACGCAGTTGATGCGAACCACTCGCTCGACGCCATCGTCAACCTGTGGTTCAGAGAACAGACCCAGAGCCCGCACCCGGGCGAGATCCTTGTCTTTGGGCGCCACGCCATCTTCCAGCTCCACGCAGACGATGTCGGTTCCTGACGCCAAGGCCTTCGGGAACATCGCGGGGTCGAGTCCAGGGGCGAAGATAAAGGTGCGGCGAGGGCGGAGCTGCATCAGGAGATCTTCGGAGCATCGGCATCGACGAACTGGGTTCGCAGCTCACGTTTGAGTACCTTGCCGGTGGCGTTGCGAGGGAGTGCCTCCACGACGGCCATGTCGTTAGGGATTTTGAACGTTGCCAGGCGAGTGACGCAGTGCTCGATCATGGTTGCCCGGTCGAGCGTCATGCCTGGCTTGAGCGCAAGTACAGCTAGCCCGACCTCGCCCCACTTCTCGTTCGGCACCCCAATGATCGCAGCCTCAGCCACCTCGGGAAGCTGGTAGAGCACGTTTTCCACCTCGGCCGGGTAGACGTTCTCACCACCGGAGATGTACATATCCTTCCAGCGGTCAACGATGTAGAAGAAGCCTTCATGGTCGACGCGGGCGGCATCACCAGTTTTCAGCCAGCGTCCTTCGAAAGCGTCGGCTGTTGCGTCGGGGCGATTCCAGTATCCAGGTGTGATGTTCGGCCCGGCCACCCATAGTTCGCCGATCTCGTCAGGACCGCATTCACGGCCATCGTCGTTCACAACGCGGGCCTCGGTGTGTAGCAACACCTTGCCGGTTGATCCGATCTTGCGAAGGGCGTCGTCTGGGTCGAGAAAGATACAGGCGGGGCTGGTCTCGGTCATGCCAAAGCCCTGGGTCAGCGAGATGCCGCGCTCCATCCAGCCTTCCATGATGGTCAGAGCGCATGGCGCCCCACCCACTCCGGCGACTCTCAGACGCGAGAGATCCGTCTCGACGAAATCGGGGTGCTGCATCATGAACTGGTAGGGAGCAGGCACGGCGAAGAAATGAGTGATCCCCTGAGCTGGATCGCCGAGAACCTGCAGTGTGTCTCCCGGATCGAACGTCTTCATGATCACCACCGTGCCGCCGGCGTGCAAGACAGGGTTCGAGTAGCAATTCAGCCCACCGGTGTGGAACAAGGGCAACACGTTCAGATGGACCGTATCGAGACCGATGCCAGCCGGAATGCCGAGGTTGACGGCATTCCAGAAATTCATGCCGTGGGTGATCATCGCCCCCTTTGGGAGCCCGGTCGTACCCGAGGTGTACATGATGGTTACCAGGTCGTCGTGGGTGAGCTCGGCCTGTCCCCCATCCTGACCGTCGAAAAGGGTCAGCGCCTTCTCATAGGAACTCGTGGCAGCGCCACCATCGATGGACAACAGTTTGCCAATTGAGCAACGCCGTTGCAGTTCCTCCGCTGACTCGACAAACGAGGCGTCGTGAACCAACAGCATCGGTGAGCTGTCGTTCAGAATGTATTCGAGCTCGGTGACGGTCAACCGCCAGTTGAGCAGCACGCAGATCGCTCCCCGCCGTGCACAGGCGAACTGGACGTCGAAGAACTCGACCCCGTTGTGAGCCAGTACACCAACCCGGTCTCCGCGCTCGACCCCGATCGAGGCTAGGTAGGCCGCCATGGCGTCGATCCGATGATCGAGTTCGGCGTAGGTGAAGCTGCGATCGCTGCCTAGGTCTCGAACCGCCTCCTTGTTTGGTCGCTGGATGCGGTGGTGAGCGATCCAGTCGTAGGCCGTAACCGACCCGTGACCGACTGGCCTCGATGACGTCATCGACGCAATCTCCTGAGGATCGACGATGAACTCCGGCGATGGTGTTGATGACATTTTTGAACGTACCTTCTCGTTTGGTTGTCGTTGTTATCCGACGATTGGATCACAGCGTGGCAGCGACGGACACAAATGTATGACAACGGCAGCGAACATGCGAACGCCGCTGCCACCTACCGGCAAGCAGCTCGACAAGAACATCGCCGCGGCGGCGTTTTGGTGCACCAGCATCCCAAACGTTGCTTGGCCTCGACGTTCCTCGAGTGAGCCCATGATTTCGGGCTGGTTGACGACCCACGCCACGCCCGTCATCGACCAAACGCCCACGGCAAACACGCAATGTGTGGGAGAGTGGACTCTGGTCGGCATCCAGTCCGGTCAGAGAGAGGCCTCCATGGCCGGTAAAGACAAGGGTGGGCGGAGCAGCAAGACTCCCGCCTCCAAATCAGCAAAAGAAAAGCGTCAGGCGAAAAAAGAGAAGAAGGCTGGAAAGTCGGCCGGAGCCCTCGGAACCTAAGCCGGGAATCCGTTCTATGCCCGAACCGGCGGTGAACTCCCGGATAGGGAGCGATCCCGCCGGTTCGGTGTTTGTTGCTAGCTGACCGGATAGTCGGGGATCAGGCGCCTGTTCATCCCTTGGAGGTTGTCGACGCTGCTTCCATAGATCGTCCTCGACTTCCATAGATCGTCCTCGACGCCAGCATGCATCGGATTCGGGTAAGACGACTGTGGTAGGTTCGGGGCACGTTGGCCAATCACAACATCGCTACCCATCACCTGGGGCTTGTCTCCGAGGCTCCAGCGGGCGTGTCCTAGCGTCATGAAGCTCGACCGCCTTGAGGCGCGTGCACGACTAACCGCCCACGACCATGGGGTGCTGTGCACAGTGCACGCCGAACGAGGCGTCGATGCTGTGCCCGTCGTTTTCGCGATCCACGACGACCACGTTGGTATCCCCGTCGACCTGGTCAAGCCAAAGGCATCGTTGCGGCTGCAGCGTGAACGGAACCTCGAGGCCGACCCTCGGGCAACGCTTTTGGTGGAGCACTGGGATCGCGACGACTGGTCACGTCTGTGGTGGGTCAGGGTCGAGCTGCGCTGGGAACCTAACGGCGACGTGGCATCGGCCTTGGCCGAACTTCTGGCCGAACGCTACCCCCAGTACGCGGCCAAGCCTTTCGCTCGTGTATTGGTGTTCGACATACTCGGTTTGACAGGCTGGACCGCCACAGACCTCAACGGAACCTAGGACTTGAGCTTGCCTGCGTCCTTGGCGTCGCCCTTGACCTTGAAGCCATCCTCCTCCATAGCAATGACCTTTCCTCGGTTGATGCTCACCCAATCGCGTGCCTCCATGTACGGCTTGAACGCTTTGCCGATCAGGCGCTGGTCTTCGTTGGTCTTTGGCCGTTGGAGTTCATAGAGATTGGGAAACTCAAGCCAGCCGCAGACGACATCCCACAGGCGAAGCGCTGCGGCACCGCTCGGCGGGTCGATCAGCACGGGGCCAAAGATGGTCTGTTCGTGCCCGCCATCGACGCCGGGGAAGAACAAGGTGGGCACGCCGAACCCGTCGGCGGCCACCACCTTGTCGTGGTCGGCCTTCACCTCATCGTTTGTGGTCTCGTCACCAATCGCTTCATCGACCAGGCCAGGATCAAGGCCGATCTGTTCCATCAGAAGACGAGCAACCTCAGGTTCATGAATTTTCATCCCATCGACGTGCAACGCACGGCCGGTCACGGCATACCAATCGTCAAGATGCTTCGGGTCGATACGGCCAAGCAAGGCGCCGATACGCAGGATCGACCAGCCGTAGCTCCACTCCCGCTCCCACGGATGACGCTTGCCCTCAACTCGATTTACCTCTTCGAGCGAGAAGAACTTCCAATTCACCGTGAGCGCCAGCTGGTCTCGTACATCGCGCATCCATAGCGAGGTCTGATAGGCCCACGGGCAAAGCACATCGAAGTGAAAATCAACGGTAGTCGGTCGTGGGGGCGAGCTCAGTTCCATGCGGCCATGCTACGCGCACGCTGCCGGTTCGGCCAAAGGCTGAAGTCGACGTGATGTTGGCACCCGGCTAGGGTCCGACGGATCCCATATTGCCTACCCAACCCGTCACTCCGGAGATCCTGCAATGACACCCATCGACCTTGAGATCTTCGAGTTGGCCGCCTATCCAGTCGCTGGCGCCAGCAAGGGCAGCTCATGACTGGGTCCGTCCGCGCCGCTTTGGGGCTGGCGCTCGTGCCCTTTGTCGGCCTTGGTCTCGCCCGGTTCGCCTACGGCCTTCTGCTGCCGCCGATGCGGGACGATCTCGACTGGAGTTACGGAGCCGCCGGCGGCGCCACCACCGCCAACGCTGTTGGCTACCTGGCCGGGGCGATGCTCGCACCTCTAGCGATGCGCTTCTTCGGAGACCGCCGCGCCGTGATTGGCAGCATCTGGGCAACCGCAGCCATGCTCGCCATCAACGGCCTGACCGGCAACTACGAAATCATTCTGCTCGCTCGCTTCGGGGCGGGTTTGACCAGCGGCATAGCCTTCGTCATCGGAGGTGTCATGGCTGCGGGGCTCTCCCGCAGGGGGGCGCCTGAGGCGCTTACCTGGTATCCGGCGGGGGCTGGTGCGGGTATCGCGGTATCGGCAATCGGCATTCCGGTCCTCATCGAACCGGCGTCGCGCTGGCCAATCGGCTGGTACGTGCTTGCGGCGATGACGATTGGATGCGCTGTCGCGCTCAGCTTCCTGTTGCCAGCCTCGACAGACGCCGGAAGCGTCGCTGCGCCACAAGCAAGCAACGAAGACGGTCACGAAGGGTCGCCATCGCTCTGGCGAACCGAGGCCGCCTACGGCCTGTTTGGCCTCGGCTACATCGCCTACATCACCTTTGTCGTCGCCTACCTTCGGGACGGTGGCGCATCATCACAGATGATCATCGGCTTCTGGTTTCTGCTCGGTATGGCCGCCGTGGTGTCGACTCAGATTTGGCCGAGACTGCTGCGATCTCGTGCCGGCCATAGCGGGCTGGCTGGAACCTTGGCTGGATGCGCACTCGCCGTCCTCCTCATCGCCCTGTCACGGCATTGGGCGAGCGCCGCAGTGTCGGCGGCGCTGTTCGGTAGTTGCTTGCTAGCCGTTGTCAGTGCGGTCACCGGCATTGCCCGAGACCTGGTTCCCGAACACTCCTGGCCGGCCGCAATTGCGCGCCTAACCGTGATCTTCGGCATCGGCCAAACCCTGGGACCGATCCTGGCTGGCTTTCTCGGCGACACCGCCGCAGGGCTCCGGCTCGGCCTCGTGTTCTCCGCTCTCTTACTCGTTGCTGGCACGATCGTTGCCGCCACCGGGCGACGGGTGGTCGACACCGTGCAGCCCTCGACGCGATAACTCGGACGCGATAACTCGACGCGATAATGAGG
Source organism: uncultured Acidimicrobiales bacterium (assembly GCA_937922045.1). Lineage (GTDB taxonomy): Bacteria > Actinomycetota > Acidimicrobiia > Acidimicrobiales > SZUA-35 > JAHELU01. The sequence continues at coordinate 11,368 of CAKZXA010000076.1, forward strand.
CGTTTAATCCACGACGAGTATGACTTTGCCAAAGGTGCTGTCACTCGCGATCAAGGCGTGCGCTCTGTCTGCCTCGGCTATCGGAATGACCTCCTCTACGATCGGCTTGATCGACCCGTTTTCCAGGAGCGGCCACACACGTTCAAAGAGTGCATCCATGATCTCGGCTTTGGCCGCGATCGGGCGGGCCCGCAAGGTAGAACCGATGATCCGAAGGCGTCGCATGAGCAGAGGAGCGAGCCCAATCGAAGCTCCTGCACCTCCCATTAACCCGATCAAGACGAGACGCCCGTCGACATTCAGACTCTTCACGTTGTCTTCAAGGTAGGCGCCGCCGACCGGATCGAGAATTACGTCGATTCCGCGGCCGTCAGTCCAGCCCGGTACGAGCTCAGCGAAGCTGCTGGTGTGGCGATTCGAACCACCCTGGGCACCGAGCGCGAGACATCGATCGATCTTCTCGTCGCTTCCTGCGGTGACGAAACACGGGTTGTCGAAGGCAACACATAGCTGGATACCGGCAGTCCCCACTCCGCTCGCTCCAGCATGAAGGAGCACCGTCTCACCGGGGGCGAGTTTGGCCTCCATCATCAGGTTCAGGTATGCGGTAGCGAAGACCTCAGGGATGGCAGCGGCTTCGGTGAACGAGAATCCTGCTGGCACGGGCAGGGCTTGGACAGCTGGAACAACGACCTCTTCTGCATATCCCCCACCAGCCAGGAGAGCGCAAACCTCATCGCCTGGCTTGAAGCGGTCGACGTTCGGGCCAACCTCATCGACGACTCCCGAGCACTCAAGGCCCAAGATCGAGCTAGCGCCTGGTGGGGGTGGATAACCGCCACTGCGCTGAGAGAGATCAGCCCGGTTGATCGCAGTCGCCTTGGTTCGAATGCGAAGTTCGCCGTCGCCTAGGGCTGGGCTAGGAGCGTCGGTCCAAACGAGACGGTCACCGTCGACGTGAATAGCTTTCATGAAATCGAATCCTGTCGTTGCTGAAGGACGTGGAGTACGGATGAGCCACAGCCGGGAAGCGAACCGAAGGCTCTCGAACAGTTCGTCCGCACAAGGCGCTGGGGGCCGACTCAGACGGTACAGCAATTGCGCGATAGTGGTCGAAATTAGTTCGGGGAGAATCCGAGGTTGGCACGGAACCTATTCTTGATGTGGACGGCATCGCGAGGCGGCAGAGCCCTCGGCGGACTGTCGGTTGCGATCTTCAGCACGTACAGGCGAGGTCCCGCTTGAGCACAGGCGCCGTCGCTAGCGAGAAAGGTCTCGAGTTCGGTCAGCGTCTGAAACACCGCTGTAGACGCAAAGCCGCTGGCGGCAGCAACCGCTGCCAGGTCGACACCGCGTTTCGTATGGCTGATCTGCATTCCGGTCTCGCCATAGTGCTCGTTATCGAGGATGAACAGATCGAGGCCGAGCGGAGCAGCGACCGCGATCGTCGCTAGCGATCCCATGGCCATCAGCTGTTCGCCGTCTCCGGTGATCACCATCACCCGCCGATCGGGCTGGGCCAGTGCCAACCCGAGTCCGACCAACGCCGCTCCCCCCATAGCTCCCCACAAGTAGTAGTTGCGGTCGTCATCACCGGCGGCATACACGTCATAGCTGGGTGAGCCCAGACCAGTGACAATCAAGCCGTCTCGCCGAGTGGCTACGAGACGGACGACGGCGGCTCGGCGGTCCATCGACTCACGTTGTGGCCTTTCGTTGCTGGTCTTCACCATGTCTTCTTACCCAACAACTTCTGGCCTATGAGCACGGCCACCTGTTGATCAGCCTCGTATGCCATGAGGGCGCCCTGCGCCGCGGCGGCTGAGATATCGGCTTCGGTGTCGGGTCGAACGACCTGGACACCAATGGCTTTCAAGGATGCTTCAGTGGCCTGTCCCATCGGAACCTGCCAGGGGTTGAACTCACCCCACTCCCCCCTCATCGTCACCAGCATGAGCAAGGGGGTTCGGGTCTGCACGGGCAGCGACAACATGTTGATGCAGTTGCCAACACCGGAGGACTGCATCAGCAGCACCGATCGCATGCCTCCAAGCCAAGCCCCGGTGGCGATGGCGACACCTTCCTCTTCAGTGGTGAGCATGGTGGTGGTGACGGTTGGGTCACCGATCGCTGCTTCGATGAGTGTCGAGTGGCCTGCATCGGGTACGTAGCTGACATGCCGGACCCCAGCGCTCTTCAAACGCTCGTATACCTCGTGCGGCCATCGGTCGTTTGGATCGATCGTTTCGCTCACCCGCCTAACACTAACTATTGGAGCGCCACCGATGCACTGCCAACTTCGCAATCAGTCGTCAGCCGGCCGCGATCGGGGCCTGGGTTCGTTGTTCCGTACCGAGCGACGGCGGCTCGATCTGCGGATCAGCAGACCTCCGTGACTTAAGCCCAAGCCCGATTGCGTCGATTCAATCCTAGTGATACGACAGCTTCGAACCGGAGACCATGAGATCTCCGATGCCGACGGCCGAGATCCGGATGTGTTGGCCGAACTGGAAGTACAAATTCGCCGTACAACCGGTTTCGCGTCGATGACTGTCATACCGACCGCCTTAAGCCTCGGCGCCATCCTCTGGAGCCGCACCAGCTCCGTCGGGCTCGCCGTTTGGGTCGCGCTCGTCGCAATAAACGCCGTTCACTGGATCCATGTGTTGCGCTTGCCGGACAAGCAGACCTGGATGCGTAAGGCTAAGCCGATTCACGCCTGTGGAGGAGCCTTCTGGGGTTTGCTTCCGCTCCTGGCCATGCCAGAGGACCCATCGTGGCAGCTGTTCGTCGCCGCCTTCATGCTTGGAGTCCAAGCCTCGAATATCGTCTTCTCATCCCAGCTGCGGCATATGTTCTACCGATTCCATGCCCCGCTGGTTATCCTCTCGGTCGTCGGCTTTCTCCTGTATGGCACCGGAGCTGGCCGTTGGGGCGCCGTTCTGCTGTTGTATTCAGCGCTTTTTGCCGCCGGATTGTCGGAGATCAACCGTTCGGCACAGCTGTCGGTTGCCGTTCTGGCTGTACGTAGCGCGTCATTGACAACAGGGTTGGAACAGGAACGAGAAGCGCTCAGCAATGCAAACCGGCAGCTAGCCAATCTCGCTCGAACCGATCCGTTGACCGGGCTGACCAACCGGTTGGGCTTCAACGACCTGCTGTCCGAAGCGGTCGACGGCACGAGGTCCACCGACGATTCCGTCGCCACGGTGGCATACATCGACCTCGACGGGTTCAAGCGGGTCAACGACTCTCTCGGTCATAGAGTCGGCGATCTACTCCTCATTGCCGTAGCAAATCGGCTATCCGCGACCTTGGTCGAGGGAGAGATTCTCTCTCGACTCGGAGGCGATGAAATGGTGGTTCTCAGCGCCTCCCCAAACACTGAAAGCCATCTCGAGGAGTTGGGCGCCAGGCTGCGGGAGGCATTCGCGGAACCCTTCTCGGTCGAGGGTCGAACGATCGAGCTCGGCGCCAGTATCGGGGTGGCGGCCGCCACTAGTTCTATGGAACCCGAAGACTTGCTCCGCTTCGCCGACACGGCCCTCTACCACGGAAAGTCTCAGCCTGGGACGGTCGTTGAAATTTTCGGCACCGAGATGCTCGAAGAGCTACGTCGGCGCGATGAGTTGGAGACAGAGCTAGAGGCCGCCCTACCGTTGAAGGAACTAGCGACCTGGCTTCAGCCGATCATCGACATAGAGACCGGCAAGGTTGTCTCAGCCGAAGCGCTCGTTCGTTGGAACCATCGCGACGGCGTCCGAACTGCGGCGGCTTTCATCGAGGCTGCAGCCAACCGGGGGCTGCTTGGCCAGATCAGCCAACAGGTGCTGGCCGACGTGGTCGACTATCGGATCGGCCTAGCCACCGGAGGGGCCGCACCACTAAGCGTCGCCGTTAACGTCGCCCCTCACTACTTGGAGATGTTGCTCGCTCCCTTCCAGGGGCCTCAAGCCTTGGCCGGCGTAACCATCGAGCTGACTGAGGAATCGGTGTTCTCCCGGGTCTCTGCGATAAACGATCTGATCGCAAAGGCCCACGATCTCGGGGCCGCCGTGGTGCTCGACGATTTCGGAACGGGGTATTCCACCCTGGCGATAGCGATGGAACTAGACGTCGACGGTTACAAGATCGATCAGGGATTCGTTCGCAGGCTTCCAACCGATCGCTCAGCGGCCGCCGTCGTTACCTCTATCGTCAAGCTGGCCGAAGCCCAGAATCGCACCGTTGTTGCTGAAGGAGTCGAGTCGACGGGACAAGCAACACTGCTCGCTTCGCTGGGAGTCAGACTCGTACAGGGCTATCTGTATTCACCGGCTGTTCCGTTCACCAGCTTCGAACCATGGCTCAAAGACAGTCACCACTTCGCTGCAGCCGACCGGAGCAGTTAGAAGAACGTGTCGGGCGGATTCGGCTCGACGATAACTCACCGGTAACATGCGTAACACGAAACCGAGGAGCGCGTATCAATGTCGGATGCAACCATGGACCCATCTGTTGCCGAGGCCTTTAGCCGGGGACCCGAGCAGGAAATGGCTGAGCTCGGCGTAGATGTCGCTCCGGCCTCCGATCTCTCCATCGAAGAGATCAACCCGCTGAACGCGCATTTGTTCCGCGACAACCGTTGGCAAGACTACTTCGCTCGTCTTCGAGCTGAGGACCCGGTCCACTTCAACGAGCTCGAAACGGCAGGCCGGTACTGGTCGCTCACCAAATACGAAGACGTCCGGGCGGTCGATGGGGACTGGAAGACCTTCTCCTCAGCGCCGGGGATCACCCTCGGGCCAAGGGTCACCGATCAACCCGCTGATGGTCCACAGATCACTTCATTCATCGCCATGGACCCACCGAAACAGACCGAGCAGCGCAACACCGTGCGCTCGGTGGCGGCGCCGGGAAACCTTCGCCACATGGAAACGGTGATCCGCGAGCGGACGGTCGACATTCTCGATTCGCTTCCCGAGGGCGAAACGTTCGACTGGGTCGACACGGTCTCCGTTGAGCTGACCACCATGATGCTCGCCACCCTGTTCGATTTCCCTTTCGAAGATCGACGCAAACTGACCCGATGGTCTGACATTGTCTTCGCCATTCCTCAGCCGGGTGGCGTCGTCGAGTCGATTCAGCAAAAGCGCGATGAGATGATGGAATGCGTTCGCTATTTCGAAGGGCTCTGGGAAGACCGCCTGACGAATCCAGGTAACGACCTAGTCACCATGTTGGTTCACGGCGAAGCCACCAAGGAAATGCCCACGGTCGCCCACCTTGGCAATTTGTTGCTCCTGATTGTTGGCGGCAATGACACGACCCGCAACACGATGTCGGGCAGTGTCTATGGCCTCAACAAGTTCCCTGAGCAGTACGACAAGTTGATCGCGGATCCGTCGCTCGTGGCTGGCATGGTCCCGGAGATCATTCGCTGGCAGACACCGCTCTCCTACATGCGACGCACCGCGAACCACGACACCGAGATCGGAGGCAAGCAGATCCTCAAGAATGATCAGATTCTCATGTGGTACGTCTCGGCCAACCGCGATGAGGATGTCTTCGAGAACGCCAACGTGATCGATATTGAACGCGCCAACGCTGATCGGCACCTATCGTTCGGCTACGGCGTGCACTTCTGCATGGGAAGCCGTCTGGCCGAACTTCAGCTTCGGATCCTGTGGGAGGAACTGCTTGGCCGGTTCGAGCGAGTCGAGGTGCAGGATGAACCCGAGCGCACGTTCTCCTCGTTCGTTAAAGGCTACGTCACCCTGCCCGTACAGATCAAGCGCAGGTAGACACTGCCGCGGTCCTCGGACCAGGAGGCTCCTGGCTACACCACTGACGTGAAGTGTTTGGCCACGAACGGTGACGTCATAGATCGTAAAAGCGCTGAATAGCCCGGCTCGAACCTGATCTCGTCGCCCGGCTTCATGCGGTGGGAAGTGGCGGCGACAAGATGATCGCTACTGGCGGCAAGGATCTCAACACAGCCGTGGACTTGCAGGTCGGCAGGGTCGATGTCTTGACGGCCAAGAGCAAGTATTGTCTGCCAGATTTCGCCTCGGTCCTCGGCTTGGAGGCTCTCGCCAAACGCGTTCTGGTTCACCGCGCCCCACGGTTTCGTGGGTTTGCGCTGGGATTCGATGACCTCGGCCACGATGGTGATCGCGTCGGTATGAAGTCCTGCGATCGGCCGCCGTCGCAGCGGTTCCCGGCCGAGAAGTATCGATTCACCGAGGCGGAGGTTGTTGATCCGACCGACGCTGGTGGCCCCGAGAGCCCAGTCGAGATTGGCTGAGTTCCCGCCGGACACGATGCCTATGTCGATGCCGAAGGTAGCCTCCACCGTCTCGACTATGGCTGACAGTTCGCCCATGTTTTCATCGCTAGGGGCAGCACCGCTCCGACAGGCAAGATTTGCGCCGATCCCACTCAAGCGAAGATTCTGAAGTGCCAACACGTGCTGAACGGCCTCGTTCAATGCTGCGGGCATCAGGCCTTCGCGCAGATCGCCGAGTTCCACCATGAGCATGACATCATGGGTTCGCCCCAACGCCTGGGCCGCCGACGATAGAGCCGAGAGTACATCGACCTCGGTGTTGACGCTCATCACGTCGGCAGTGACGATGCGTTGGACCTGGCTCAACATCGGCGACCGAAGCAGCAATGCTGGCGTGTCGATGCCCAGGCTCCTGATCCGTTCGATGTTTTCGATGCGAGAATCCCCGAGACGGCTCGCGACATCAAGAGCGTTGGCAACTTCAGGGGCACCGAGCATGGCCTTGGTGACGGCTGTGACCGAAATTCCACGCCGCTCACAACGCTCTACCAGTACTTGAGCGTTCGCCCTGATCTTCCCACAATCGATCTCGATTCGAAGCTCGCTCAAAGTAGAGCGATCGCTGGCTTCTGTTCGAGTTCGGGGAAGGCGGTGAAAACCATATCGAGAAGCCGACGGGTTGGTCGCGTGAGAGCGTCGGTCACCGGCAGACCAAGTTCGACCTCGTAGGCGATGATCGCAGCCTCTACTTCGACATCGGTCATGTCCTCGTGGTTCAGCGTGACCCCGATCACCTTGGTATCTGCGAATGTCTCGATGAGGTTGATCTCGCTTGCTGCTGTCGGCATCGGGAACGCCGGAAAGTCGCTAATCGTCTTTCGGGCTGGCGCGTGCTGAAGGATCACAGCTGCCGGGCGGCTTCCACGTAGAACGGCGGTCGAGCTGAGGTAGGTGGGATGGCTAAGTGCCCCTTGTCCCTCGACGATGATCACGTCAGGACTGCCAACCGCGGCGGCTTCGAGCACGGCGGCCTCCAGTTCACCGGTGACAAACTGTGCGGGGATAGCGTCGAGCGCAACCCCGAAACGGGCGCCCTGGATGAGACTGGTCTGACCTGTTCCGACGAGGACAGCGTTGACCCCGTGCTCGTTCAGAGCCCTGGTGAGGATCGTGGCTGTCGTGCGTTTGCCGATTGCCCCATCCGTTCCGAGCACCGCTATTCGGGGACACGGTTCGTCGAGAATCCGACCGCTAAACATGTGGAGGTCGATCTTGCCTCGGGGTCGGCGTATGTCGGAAATCTCAACCGAGTTGATGACGGCTGCCGCCGCAAACTCGGGGTCATCGTTCAGAAACTCGTGGAGACCGTTGACAATACTCAACCCCCTGCTCATGGCGTCGAGGAGGACGTTGCGTTCCCCCTTTGACAGCAGTCCGCTCGTCGGCGCTACGCCGACGATGAACAGATCAGGCGCGTTGCCGGGGAGGGCCATGGCCTCATCAAGGTTTCCGCAGATCGGGATACCGTTCGGCTCACCGTCGAGCACCTGGCCGGCGTCTTGGCCTGCTAGCCAGCTGTCGACCACCGAGACAATCTCATAGCGTTCGCTATGACGGACCAAACCGTTCGCGGTCTTGCCATCGATAGCTCCGAAGTTCGCCTCGCAGTAGACAATCGCCTTCGGTAAGGGAATCGCTCCCGCAGCGTAAGGCCTGGAATCGGACATATTTCTCCTCAAGTCGGCTCAGAGGAGGCTAAAGGGAATTGTCCGGCCAGAAAGAGCGGCCCGAATGTCAAACGAGAGGTCCCCACCAAGGGTGGAACGTACGACCAACTCTACGAGCACCGAGCCCACAACGTCGCAGCGCGCTGGTATGCGGGGCTCGACGCCTCGGCTCCTGTCGGGTGGCTAGCCGCTGCCTACCGTCGAAGGCGGCTGTCGACTCCGTATAAGGCCGGCCAGTGACCTGCGATGGCTCCAGAAGTGGCCGAGAAGCGCCACGGTGGCGACGATCGCGATCGGTTCGTGACCAAGTCTCTGATCGCCTGTCGTAGCCCAGAAAACCAGCCCCGTCGCGACCACCGTTGCCATCGCAGCGGTGATGAATCCATCGATTGCTCCGTCGCGACCACCCCGTCCGAGTAGCGATCTGAAGACCTTCCAGTTGTTTCTGGCATGCGCAATCAGCACGGCGGTGAAGACAAGTGACACCAAACTGTGGAGCAGCATCCCAGCCTCATGGGTAATCCATGCGCCGGTCAGAGTTACCAGGAGTGCTAGGTCGGTGAGGCGGCGCCGGCTACGTTTGTTCATCGTCCAGCCCCCGTCGGCTTCAGGAGTCTCAGCAATCCGTCGGCAACGCTGGTGGCCAGGCTCGCATCCTCGATTGGCCGCGAGATCAGCATCGAACCTTCGAGGGCAGCCAGGAAGGTCTGGGCTGTGACCGAGGTGTCGACATCGGCACGGAACTCACCACTATCTATACCTCGCATGATTTCAGCACTCAGCCAGCGATGTTGCTCTGCAAAGAACTCTCGCACCTCTCGGCGGGCCTCATCAGAAACGTCGGGCCATTCGGCGGCTATGGCTCCGCACAAGCAAAGCAGTCCGGCGGCCGCAGTCTGATCGAAGAGGTTCGCATAGGCGGCGACGCGGTCGTGCACGGTGGCTTCGTCGATGGCGGCCACCTGCGCAACAAACGCTTCTCGGTACCTGACTGCAACACCGGTGACCAGGTCGGCCTTGGTCGGAAAGTGGTGGTGGATCGATGGCGAGCTGATGCCGAGCCTCTTCGCCAGGTCCCCGTAACTGAAGCTGGCTATACCGACCTGCTGGATCATCCGACACGCGGCCTCGAGAGTCTCCTCTTTTACCGGGCGTCCTGTAGGTCGTGCCATCAGCTCAGTCTAGTAGAAGCTAGACAGTCCGGAGATTTCGGCTGAGGGGTCTACGCCTTCTTCACCTTGTTGGCGATGATCAAAATGCTGCGCCCATCGATCTTGCCCTCGATCGGATGATCACCTGGAACGAGCCGGATCGACTTGACCTTGGTGCCGATCTTGACCCCTCCAGATTTGCCGTCGAGCTTCAAGTCTTTGATCACAACGACATCATCGCCGGGCGACAGGACATTGCCGTTGGCGTCTCGCACCTCGCCGACACCGTCATCGAGCTCAGCGATCCATTCGTGGCCGCAGGTGCCGCACTCGTAACCGTCCTCAGCGATGAGGGGGTCGGCCATCGTGCAGATAGGGCAACTCGGAGATTCGGTCACTGCTCTTGTCTAGCACCTAGCGATCACAGAACCGCTCGCACCGTCGGAGACCTCAGCTCAGCGGAAGGGGCGACTGCTCCCAAGGTTTTCGGTCATCAAACGCCACCGAGGTAACCCATTTGATCCACATCGGAGCTCGTTGTCCCGGTGCGATAAGTCGCACAGGCGCCCCGTGGCGCGAGCGGAGCGGCTCCCCGCCATAGCCAACGGCCAAGTACAAGGCATCCATCTCATGGTGGGCGAAAAGCCGGGAGTATCCCGTCGATGACTCCACACGAACGCTCGATCCCTCGACCTGCGGAAGCAGAGCCGAAAGCGCCACACAATCCCACGACTGTTCGCTGTACCAGCCGCCGGTGCAGTCAATCGTCGCAACCACCGGTTCGGACTGCGACCACAGCTGGTCGATGCTGAGGGGCTGGCCCGCGATCGTGAACCGCCAGCTGGCCGCCGTCGTGTCTTCAGGAGCCGAGTCGTTGATCCATATCGTGCTCGGCATATTGGCTGGATCGAATGAACCCACCTGATGAGAGCCAGTGAATCGACGGCTTCTCCCGTCGAGGCCGAAGAGGCGGGTAGCACCCTCTTGAGCGAGAAATGCGCCGCTAGCTAGTGCGGTGATCACCCCGGTTTGCAGAAGCAGCCGACGGTCTAGGTCAGCCGCCTTGGGTCGTACCGGTCGAGTCGCTACGTGCCACACCAGCAACACCAGCAGGACGAAGGCGAAGAGTTGATGTGTCCAAAGAGCCGACCACGCCCCTACGCCGTTCCAAATGCCGGTGGCATGGAGCATCCCAAGACCGATAGTCACGAGCACGAGACCACCAAACACCAAGGAGATCCAGCGGGTGCCTCGCCGCCGTCGCATACCTGTCGCCACCGACCCCCGCACCTTCGCTGGCGTCACGACGAGTAGTACAAGACCAGACACTCGGTGGGCGAGCACAGCCGACCCGCTCCAACGGTCGCCGAGCCACCACGAGGCCAGGCCCGAAACCAGGGCTAGAAGAATCGAGAGTTCGAGCACCATGTTGGTCTGGCGGGCCGTGAGGGTCACAACCCGAGATCGATGCCTCTGCTCATCCATATATCCCCCATTGTGACTCTTCCTGGCCAGCCGACCGAGCGACCAACCGGGCGGTTGCTACCGCCATCTTACGTCAGATGCCAAACTCTCGACCGTCGCGTCAGCGCCCCGAATTCGACACCGACAGCCGCTCCGGACAAGGCCAAAACCCGACGATCCTGTCGGGCGGATGTGGAGGCTGACTCACACCCTGCACGATGGAAAGGCCGCAGTTGGCCCTAGTCTTCCGGAATGCGTACACGGCTAGCCCAAGCAGCAACACGAGCGGCCCGGTCGACGTTCGGTTTCGGTGCGGCGAAGCTTGCTTCCAACGATTGGTTGATGGGGCTTGTCTATGACCTCACGAACGAGACCAACTTCGCCGGGCTCTCCGAGCATGAAGAAATGCTCAGCGACAGGGTGCGTGTCAACGCCTACCGAGACGGCATCCACCGAAACGTGCACGAGGGTGACGTTGTGCTCGACCTCGGTACCGGCACAGGGTTGCTCGCATTCATGGCGGTCAAGGCGGGAGCATCGAAGGTCTACGCCGTCGAACACTCCGACTTCATCGACGTGGCACGCGCCATCGCCGAGCACAACAACATCACGAACATCGAGTTTGTGCAGGCCAACAGCCGCGAGTTCACCCCACCGGAGAAAATTGATGTTGTGCTGCACGAACAGATGGGCGACGAGCTGTTCAACGAGAACATGTTGGAGAACTTGCTCGATCTCCGAGACCGCGTACTCCGATCGGGAGGCCGCATCCTTCCCTCACACTTTCAGCTGTTCGTTGAGCCAGTCTCGTTTCACGAAGAGATGCGGGTACGCCGATTCTGGAATATCGACCTACCCGATGGCATCGATCTCAGCGCCATGGAAAGCTCGCCGGCCGCAGCTCGGTTCGATACGGGCCGCACCGACCAGCTGTGGATCCGTCCAGGCTCGGTTGCCGCCACGATGGGAACGCCCGAGCCCATACTCGACGTTGATCTGAACACGCTCGAATCTGTCGCTGCCCTACCGCTCGATCACGTGGTCGAACGAACCGCTAGCACTGAACAGATCATCGACGGACTAGGCGTTTGGTTCACCGTCTCGTTCGACGAGGAGACCAGTATGACCACCTCGCCCCTCGCCCCCGTGACCAGTTGGGGCAATCGCATGTTCCGAGTTGACAAAGCGGTCAATGCTGGAGAGACGCGGCGCTGGCACGTTAACCTCGGCGACCTGGTTGAGCCGTCAACGTGGAGCATGGAGCAGCTCTAGCGAGATCTTGGGACCAGGCGATGTAAAACTTTCCTCCGTCTCTTGTCCCCCGGAACCCGTCCCGGTGCGTGTTACCTGTACCCGTGCCGGAATCCGTCCGGCGGCCAACTCAGGAAGCCACCTGTGAGCAGACATCTATTCCGAACCCTGTGCAGCTTGTTTGCGCTCGTTGCCGTCATCAGCCTGATCCCTTCAATCGACGCTTCAGCGCAGACGCAGAACGCTCCAAACACCCCGTTTGCGCCCACCAATCTCCGGCTGGACCCGTCCTATGACACCGTGCTGCTCTGGGATCAAGAACGCAACCCACCGCACTACGTACTCCAGTGGAACATCTACCTCGACGGCGAACTCCAAACATCACTACGCACCAGGCGCTACAACATGCCTGTAAACGGCCGCCAAGGCACCTACACCATCGAAGCCGAAACCCGCAGCGGCGTCACCAGCCCCCTCAGCACCGGCTTCACCGTCGGCGACCCGATCTCACCAACCACCACCACAACAGCACCAACAACGACAACTGCGCCGTCGACGACGAGTACAACAGCGCAACCGACGACAACCACAACGGCAGGTCCAACCACAACGACGACCAGGCCGCCGAACCCTGACGGTTTGACATGGGGATACGATGCCACTCCTCCAGATCCGAATCGAGTACGCCCGGCTCTGAACACGCTGACGACCGATCCGATCTACGGAACCGAGATTCGTCGCCGGACCGACGACGGCACAACAAGGTTTGATCGCAACACCTACAGCCGCCGCCAGGCTGAAAACGCCGATGGCAGCCTCTACATGACCTACCACGGCAATGCCACCTACCGGGTGTACAGCCGAGCCACAAATGAGCTCGTGAGCGAAACGGCGATCGACCCCAACGGTGAACCCCAATGGCACCCGACCAACCCGGTGTTGATTCGCCACATCGAAGGCGGCAACTCCTACGTGGGCGACCTTCGTCTGTATGAGACCGATGTGGTTACTGGCAACACAACGGTCATCGCCGATCTCACCAGCCGTATTCAGGCCGCAATGCCCAGCGCTGATTATATGAAGGATCGATCTGAGGGTTCCCCCAGCGTCGACGGAAACCGCTATGCCTGGATGGTCTACGACGGCACCGAAGCACCGATCGGTTTGGTTACCTATGACCTAGGCACAGACACCGTGCTCGGGCTCGCTGTTGGTCTCAACCAGGGCATCGGGGCTCTTGACCATGTAAGCATGTCGCCAACGGGGTCCTATGTGGTTGCCAGCTATGGGAGCGGTAGTCGGGTGTACGACGCCGATCTAACCAACGAACGGGTCGTCAACTTCAAGACCGACCACAGCGACATCGCCCTCGACGCCGATGGCAACGATGCCTACGTCTACATCGATTTCAGCAGCGGGCCCGACGCTGGCTACCTGGTTTCGGTCAATCTCGACACGCTCGACCGCACACGCATCTTCCGGATCTACGGTGGCGCTAACACCTCGGTCCACATCTCCGGCAAGGGCTACGGCAAGCCTGGATGGGTGCTCGTCTCGACCTACAGCTGCAAGAACGCTGGGGCCTGGACGTGCGACAAGGTGTTTGCGGCCGAGATTGCTGAGAACGGTCGGGTGTTGAACCTGGCCCACACCTACAACTGTGGCCAGAGCTACTGGACCGAGCCTCACGCCGTCGTCAATCGAGATTTCACTCGGGCCTACTTCAACACCGACAGCGGCTCGTGCGGCATCGACGCCGAAGTCATGGAAATCACCATCCCCGCCTTCGACTAAGCGCTCACTGCCGAGTTCGACCATGGTCGAACTCGGCATCAGGCGGAGGCGTGACTCGACATCACGGCTTCATGATCGAGAACAACATCAGACAGCAAATGAGGAACTAACCGACTCGTGGCCGATCGTGATTCGGGTCGAACATCGGCTCGGAACGAACCGTCGCGGCCGAAGGCTTGCCGATGATCTCCAGGGTGAGCCTTGTTCCCACCTCGGCGTAGGGCGGATCGACGTAGCCCATTGCGACGTTCGTCCCAATCGTATGGCCGTAGGCGCCACTCGTGACGACACCGACAAGCTCGTCACCGTCGAATATCGGATCGCCGGTATGGGCAGCAGCTTCATCGTTGCTCACCTCGAGCGCAACGAACACCCGCCGGTGACCTGCCTCGGCTTGGGCTGCAATGGCGTCGCGGCCACGGAACGGCTTGTCCATGTTGACGAACCTGTCGACGCCGGCTTCCAGCACCGTGAACTCGGTGTGCAGGTCGCTCTTCCATGCCCGATAGTTCTTCTCGATGCGCATTGACTCGGTGGCCAGGAGTCCAAAGTCGACGATGCCGAGATCGGCCCCGGCGGCGTGAATGGCCTCATACACCGGCACCGAGGCTTCCATTGGTAGGTGAAGCTCCCACCCGAGTTCGCCGGTGAAGCTCAGCCGCAGAGCGGTGATGGCCCATCCGGCTATCTCGATCTGGCGTGTCGCCAGCCAAGGGAACGACGCATTGTCGAGTGGATGGTCGGTGATCGCCGCGAGCACGTCGCGGGCGTTGGGGCCTGCGATCATCAGCGCATTGTGATCGTGGGTCAGGTTTGTGATCGTCACGCCAGCAGGAGGACTGGCATCGGTCAAAACATCAAGGTCGTGCCACTCGGCGGAAGCCGCGCTAAGAAGCCAGAAACTGTCTTCGCCCAGCCGCGTCATCGTGAACTCGGAGAGGAAACGACCCTGCTCGTCGCTGACATATGCCAGCGAGGTGCGACCCACGGGCGGAAGCCGACCGGCCGTTAGAGTGTCGAACCAGGCTACGGCACCCTCGCCTTCGACATGAAAGCGGGTGAAACCACTTATCTCGGCAACGCCAACATTGGTCCGAACAGAGCGAGCTTCGAACCCAACCTGGTCGTGGTAGGTCGAGAATCGGAAGGCTGGCACGTGTTCGAAATCGTTGTCTGAGGGATGGAAGTAGAGCGTGCGTTCCCATCCGTTGATCGATCCGAACTCTGCGCCTTTGGCTTTGAAAACGTCGTAGAGCGGGGTCGTCTTCGCCTGGCGTCCAGCGGGTCTGTGCTCATCGGGATGGTCGAACACGAACTCTCGCCGGTATTCCTCCACAGCCTTTGCCGAGGCATAGGCTTCGTCCGCGAACTGGGTAAAGCGTCGCGGGTCGAGTACCCAGGTGTCCCATTCGGATTGGCCGTCGACGATGATCTCCGCCAGCACCTTGCCAAGACCGCCACCTTCGCCAATGCCGGCCCGCAGGCCGAGCATGCAGTACGCATTACGGCGACCGGGCAGTCTGCCCACGAGGGGAACGCCGTCGCCGGAGTAGGTGATTGGGCCGTTCACCACAGAAGAAATGCCAGCGGTCTGCAGCACTGGCAGGCGTTCAATGATCCGCATCATGTTGTCTTCGAGCCGATCGAGGTCTGGCGGTTCGAGCTTGTTGGCGAAGTCGACGGGGATGTGTTCGCGACCCCAGGTCTTGCAGCCTTGTTCATAGATGCCAACCAACAGACCATGATGTTCTTGGCGGCTGTAGAAATCGTCGCCAGGGTCACGGATCAGGGGTACTCGTCGACCGAGTTCTTGGAGCTCGGGTAGTTCTTCGGTGAGGAAGAACTGGTGCTCCATCGACGAAACAGCCGATTCAAGCCCATAGAAGTTGCCGACCTGGTGGACCCGATAACCGGCGGCGTTCACGATGCTCTCGCATTCGATATCCCCCCGATTGGTGTGCACGATCCAACCGTCGTCGGTTTGGGTGAGGCCGATCACATCGGTGAACTTGAAGGCCTCGCCACCATTCTTGCGGCCCGCATGAACCAGGCCGTTGACGAGACCGGTCGGGTCGATGTCACCGTCGACCGGATCCCAGAGGCCACAGGTCAGACCGGTGGTGTCAAGCAGCGGATGGGCCTCGGCCATCTCCGAGGGGCTTAACACCTGGAAGTCGACGCCCATACCCTTGGCCATACCGACGAAGTGGGCGTAGCCATCGAAGTCTTGTTGGCTGTAGCCAAGTCGGATGCCACCGTCATCCCGACGGTAGGTGATCGGCCGATCCGGGTCGGCGGCGAGCCTGGTGTAGAGCTCGACCGAGTACTTCTTGAGGCCAACCATCGTTTGGACGGCGCCAAACTGGGTGACCTGTCCGGCTGCATGCCAGGTGGAACCCGAGGCAAACTCGTCGCGTTCGAGCAGCACCACGTCTCGCCAGCCGTGGGTTGTTAGGTGATAGAAGGTGCTCGCACCTCCGACACCTGCCCCAATGACGACAACTCGCGCTCGAGCTGGAAGTTTGCCGGGACCAGAGATTGCCATGGTCCTTACTGTGGTCTGCTCCGAGATTCACGACAACCGCTAATCCAGAACCCGACACATAACCCAGGGTTATGCATAACCTGAACACATGCGTCCTCTACTTCGACGAGTACCACAGCTGCACCGTCTCGCAATCTTTGAGGCGGTTGCCTCATCCGGTGGGTTCACCGCTGCAGCCCGAGATCTCGAAATCAGCCAACCCGCCGTGTCGAGGCACATGACCGCCCTCTCCCGAGAGCTGGGGGTCACCTTGTTTGAACGTTCTGGTCGATCGTTTGTGCTCACGGCCCACGGTCGGGTTCTCGCTGAGGCATTGGGCACCGCCTTCACGACGGTGGAACGGGCACTCGATCAGATGGCCGAAGCCAGAGACGCCTTCGTGTTCGCCGTGCAACCAGCGATGGCGACATCGTGGGTTGTGCCTCTGCTCGAACAGCTCGAAGCCGCGGCACAAACCGACATTCGACTCCGCATCTTCGACCGGGCATCGGAGCTGGACGCTAGCGACTGGGATCTCGCCATCGTGCCAGGGCGCGGCGAGTGGCCGAGCTGGGAGGTGACGCGGCTCTTTCCCGAAGCTGTCCAGCCATTGGCGGCACCGAATCTAGCGGTCGAACGCGGCCTAGGCTCCAGCAGCCACGCCAGCGAACTCATCGGAGCAAACCTTCTACATATCGACGACGTCGAACGACCGTCGATGACCTGGCAGCAATGGTTTACCGAAGCCGGCCTCGACGTTGCGTTGCCTGCACCCCGGGTCTTCTACAACGCCTATCCGACCGTTGTGCAAGAGGCGCTGGCCGGCAACGGTGTGGTACTGGGTTGGCGACACCTGCTGAGCGACCTTGTTGAGCGCGGCCTCTTGGTGCCGGTTGGCCCATGCGTCGAACGAGCCGATAGTGGGCATCATCTGTGCTGGCGAAAGACGCGTGGCGACGATCGACACCGGGCGATCCGAACGCTTCTCCAACACGAGATCGGCGCTTCATCAGCCTGGGCCGCCTAGGGCCGGCGATTCCGCGCCGCCAGATCGCTACGATGCAACGCCTATGTCACAGGCCGGCGTGTTTAGCCCGATCGTCAACGATCTAAGCCTTCGTGGATACTCCGTTTCCGAGGGTTTGTTGACCAAGACGCACGTCGCTGCCCTCGCGAAGCTGGCGCTTACTCGACACGAAGAAGGTGGTACGGCACAGGCCCGAACCGGCAAGGCCCGGTCCGAGAATGAGTCGCTACGCGGCGATTCCATCGCATGGCTCGACGCAGACTCTCGCGAGGCTCCGGTCATCGACTGCCTCGCAATGTTTGACGCTCTGCGTCTCACCCTCAACGAGCAGTTGTACATGAACCTCCACGACGTCGAGAGCCACCTTGCGATCTATCCTCCAGGAGCGGTCTACGGCAAGCATCTCGACCAATTCGCGACCGGCCCTCAACGTCGTCAGCTGAGCCTGGTGCTCTATCTTAATGAGGGCTGGGTGAGCGCCAATGGCGGCGCGCTCCGCCTCTACCTCGATGAATCGGCAAGCGATCAGATCGACATCTACCCCACCAGCGGACGCCTCGTCCTCTTTGTGTCCTCGCGATTCTGGCATGAGGTCTTGCCGTCGAACCGACAGCGCCTGAGCCTCACCGGGTGGTTCCGAAATCGCAGCCTCTTCGGGCCCTGATCAGCGACCGCTCCGCCACGATCACCGTAGGCGCCTAGCTGTCGTCAGGCAAGGGCGCCAGATAGCGGTAGCCGTGTACTTCGTCACGATCAGGACCGAGATCGAAAGACATGAAGTCCCAGCCGTCCTTGTGAAGCTCAAGGGTCGCCCCAGGACCTACATCAGAGGTGACACCTGGAGCTTCATGTGTCCACCGACGGGCTCGGAAGCCAATTCCCTTGACCCGACAACGGGCGACCAGCCTGTCGTCGACCGAGAGGTAGACAAGGCCATGGGGCCGCAACTCTTTCGGCATTGACGAAATCGGCAACCATTCACTGTCTGGTCCTTGAACGTGGAACCGGAGATTGCCTTCAGGAACCTCGTAGGCCAGGTCTTTGTCGCCGAACAGATCGGGCGGCTCATCGGTGTCTGCTTTAGGCAGTCTGGTCGACGGTCTTGGCGTTGAAGCTTTGGCCGACGAGGAGCGGGAGCCCGACCTCGTTGACTGGCCAGGTGCCTTGGCTCGAGATGCTCGCTTCTTCGGTTCCGGTTTGGGCGGAGGTTCTGGCGCCGGCGGCTTGGGCTGCATGTCATGGGGCAGCAGCATGCAGTCGGTACAGGTAGCCCAAGGTTGGGGCATCCCATGCTCACAAACGAAATCTGCGTCAACCTTCAACGTATGCCTCAACCTTCAACGCATGCCTCTTCTCTCTTGAAGGCTCGCCACGACATCCACGTCCACTGGATGCAGCCGGTAGAAACCCTAGCCGATTACGTCCCATCGGCCGGAAGTTCCCGTGATCGCGTTCCGCCAGCCCAAAAAGTCAGCCGAGGTCAGCTTCGCGAGCTTGCTGTGAAAAGAACGAAGCACCGGTCGGAACTTCCGGGAAGTCCATCTCATAGCCCGAGCACCGCACCCGATTCGTGCGAACCCCCCGCACGACCTCCCCCTGGTACTGGCTCGGGATGTGGTTCACCTGCAGCGGCTTCGAATCTTCGGCCCTGTACTCGCTGATGAAAAGCGTGCGTGGCCGGTCGGAGTTGTTCGGCGCTGAACCGTGTAGCAGGCGCGTGTGCATCAGGCACGCCGAACCGGCCGACCCGAACACCGGCACCGCTTTGGCCGCGTGCTCCTGTTCGACCGAGACGCTCACAGCCCCGGTGTAGACACCATCGTGCCAATGATCAAACAGGGCAGATCGATGAGTCCCTGGAACCACGTTGAGCGGCCCATTCTCTAAGGTGACATCATCAAGAAAGAAGAGGGCGGCGATGAGGTCCTCGTTGGTGTGAGGTTGGAACATGAAGTCCTGGTGGTATTTCACCTCGGTCGAGGAGCCAGGCTGTTTCGCATTGATCTTGGCGTTGTTGAACGCCACATTTGGGCCGATGAGCTGGGCGACGGCGTCGAGTGCGGCGTTGTTTCGCATCGCCTCAAGGTAGGCAGCTGATACTTCGATCGGCGACGACACCCTGCGAAGCGCAGGGCGCTCCGCACAGTGGTCAGGAGCCAGATCAAAACGCGGCCTGCCATCCAGCGTTTCACCATAGGGAACCGTGTGCTGGCGACTCTCCTCAAGCCAGCGATCAAAGTCCGAACGTAGCGCCGAGAGTTGTGCAGCGGTCAGAGCGTTCTCGATGAAGATGAATCCATTCGTCCAGTACGAATCGACCTCTTCCCGAGACAGTATTTCCGATGTCATCCGAGCATGGTAGAGCTATCGAACGGTGGTCAGGACATCGCTCCGAAGTTCACATAGGGCTCCATCGTGGTGTCGGCGGGCCAGCTGCATTCCTCCACGAGAACGCGGCATGCAGCTTCTGGGTTGGCCGCGCGCCATTCGTGAATCTCACTGATCCTAAGTCCATCCTCGGTCTCGACCGCCTGAACCACAAACGCCACCGGAACGGTCATCATGTTGAATGGGACAAAGACAAGGCGCCCCTTGACCACAAAGAAGAGACACAACGCATCACCATCGGGGTGGAGCGCCAAATGCATGTCGTGACGCTCGACCCTTGCCGTGCGTTGCATTCGGGCGAGCTGGTTGCGAACAGCGGCGACAGGTACAGAGCGTTCCTCACCCGACTTTGTCCGCCACAACGGAGCGTGGGCGGTCAGTGTGCAATCAGGCGTCGTGAACGAACTGAGGTCTCCGCTCTTCAGGTCGATCTTGCCGTCGTAGTACCCAAGGTGGGTAGCCCAAGCTTCGACAAGTTCAATAATAGGATTGTCGTTTGACGTCGGCATGTCGAGAACCTCTGGTTGGGTGGCCGAAAAGGGCCCGCTGGACTCTCACCAACCTAGGGCCAAGCTGGCCGCCTGCGATTCGTTACAAGCCCAGTCCTAGCCGAAAAAGAGTTGAACCTCGGTTCCCTTGCGGGTTCCGAGGTTCAAAGTGGTCTTTGTCCAAGTGATTCACTAGCAGTTCTGCAAGCAGGTGACCGCAGCTGTCCACGTCACTTCACGAGAGGTTTCCCACCGTTCGTTGACATCGAGTGGATTATTACGTCCATTCGATTGGCTAAGACACTTCTAACACTACGTAGACTTTCGCCCTCCCACCAGAGCCGTTCGGCCTATTTCCTCCGAGGCCACCGGCCCAGAGTTGGTGCGGATAGATCCGGTCGGCCACAATGCACCCCATGAACGACACCTCCTCTGCAGCACTCCCAACTCGAGGCTCGGCCACCGTTGAGGTCGCCGGCTCGGCAGACGACGTCTATGCCTACCTCACCGATCTCGATCGGCTACCGACGCTGAGCCCCGAAAACCAACGCTGCGAATTCCTGAACGACGCTACGGCCGTCGAAGTTGGCGTGCGATTCCGCGGCTACAACAAATCTGGCGACTACGAGTGGCACGCCGATTGTGAGGTCACCACCGCCGATCCGGCTAAGGCGTTCGCCTATGTCGTGCCGCCCGAATTCGAACACGCCACCACGTGGGCCTACGACATCGAGGCGACCGGCGCCAACAGCTGCAGAGTGACCGAGTCTTTCGACGCGCCCATGCTCGCTTTGCCCGATGTCTACCCGGGCACCATCGAGGGGCGCTGCGAAAACCTTGAGAAGGCGTGCCGCATCACTATGGAGAACCTGAAAGCCGCCTTCAGCGACTGACGTATCCGACCAGCGCCGTACGACCCGTTTCACAAAGCCCTGTCGCCTAGGCTCGCGAGGTGATGGTTCGGATGTCAGCCAAGATTACACCTGGCGTGGCGATCGCTCTCGGCGCGTTCCTCAATGTCATTGGATTTCTGTGGTGGGAAGGCCCCGGGTCGACCGAGAGCCTGGGCGAGTACGTCGTTGTGGCAGGCAACCTTGTCCGGCGCGATGCCCTGGTCACAATCATGTCCTCTATTCCCGGCTATACGCTCTTCTTCGGAGGGATAGCCGTTCTGTTGCGAAGGCGCCGGCACATCTCGCGACTGCTGGGCTATCTAGGCTCGGCGATAATTGTCGTTGCCGCCGTTGCGGCTGTCCTGGACGTGGTTCGGGTCATCGTGACACTGATCGCCACCGGCACCCAAGACCTCGACTCACCAACGTTCGCCATCACCGCTCCCGCCTGGCTGACCGACACCTGGCGCTCTGGTCCTTCGATGCCGACCGACCAGAGGGCCTGAACGAATACGTGGCGATGGAAGGACCTATCGTCCGGCGCGATGCCTTTATCACCATCCTCCTGACCATCCCCGGCTACCTGCTCCTCTTTGGAGGGATAGCCGTTCTCCTACGAAGGAGACGGTCGCCGTCACGGCTCTCGGCCAACGTCACGCGGGCAATCCTTGTAGTCGCTGGCGCTACCGCAGTTCTAGACGTGTTGTGGGTCGCCGTGACACTGGTCGGCACCGGAGGAATCGCCGGTCGAAGTCGCGCCCTAGGCTTGTCGGCGACCTCGGCCACTGCATCCGTGTACGGGTCTGGGTCCTGGTCCGAGCTAGAGTTCGCCAGCGGTCTCAACGCCGGGCCTGGCAAAGTCTGCAAGTGGGTCGTCGGTCGCTCCATAGCCGTTCCAGGGAGCAAACCCGAGGAGTCGCTTCATGTCGCCGTCGAGACCCTCGAATACCTCGGGACGGGTTGCATAGGTCATGTTGGTGAGCGCTCGAACCACCGGGCCGCAGAAAAAGGTGGTGAGCCCGAGCCGTGGGCCGGTCGATGTGTTGATCCCCGAACCGTGCCACATGCGGCCGTCCCAAACGATGGCCGAACCAGCCGTTCCTTCGGGCTGCACCTCGTCGCTTCTCGGCTCCCCGGTTGGTTGCACGCCACTCAGATGGCTGCCGGGAACCACACGGGTTGCGCCATTCTCCACGGTGAAATCCGAAATCATCCACATGAAGTTGAGCACCATCGGCGGCGAAATCGCCGTTGTTGAAGGCGCTGGTTCACCGAAGGGACCGCCACCCCGCACCAGATCGCCTTGGCGGTTATGTCGCTCGCCCGGCATTCTTGGCTGGGGCATCCACCACTGGTCGGTGTGAAGTGGCATGGCCTTGTTGTCGGGGAAGGTGATGTGGGCGTCGATGGCCGAAAGTTGGTGGTCGGCACCGAGCACATGAGCAGCTAGGGCCCGAGCCACCGGGTGCAGCGCGAGCTGGTGGAACAACGTTCCCTTGTTATGCAGCAGGTAGACCCATTGGTTGACATCGTCGCCCTCAGCATCGGCCGGGAACCGGTAGTCGAGGGCCGCAGCTCGTTCCCCTGCCGCCTGGTCGGACAAGCGCTGACGAATTGCAGCAACCAGGTCTTCGTCAAGCAGGTCTTTCGCTAGGCAGTATCCCCAGGTATCGAGATCCGCCCGCAGGGTGGCGAGGTCGGTCGTTGGTTGCGGAAGAGATTGCCCAATCATGTCAAAAAGGTAGGCGCAGCTCGTAGATCTGTCGACCGCGCCAGAGCCTTCAGAGAAGCTGGCAGAGCCTGCGAGCCTCATAGATGGCGGTGGCGATTCCGCGGCTGGCTACCGCATCACCAATCCGGTGCAGAACAAATCCGTCACCCAGGATTGGCTGCGGAACGCTGCCGAGAAGCGCCTCGATATCGACGACTCCCTTGTTGCTCGATATCTCTCGAAGACCTGTATAGGGCTGATCGTTTGGCACCACGCCGTGCTCGAAGACAACAACGTCGACGCTTCGATCGATTTCCTTGCGCGTGTGCACGTTGCGGAGCGTTGCCCGGAGCGCGCCGTCGGCTCGGACCACTCGGATGAGCTGGTGGTCCGGCGTCATCACAACCCCGCTTTCATACAACATCTCGAGGTAGGCGGGACCTGTGGTGGCAGCGAGATCTTGAGCGACCAACCGGTCTGGAGTCACCAGTTCGATCTCAGAGACCCCTCGTCCCGACAGGAATTCGGCAACCGAGGGAGCGTGCTCTCCACCATGGTCGTCATAGAGCAACACGCTGCCCGCAACCGCAGCATTCCCACTCAACACATCCCACGTGCTGACCACGAGCTCGTCACCGGAATCGAGGAAGCTTGGATCGGGAAAGCCTCCGGTGGCCGCGATCACGATGTCGGGCTCTTCTCGGGCGACATCGGCCTCGTCGACCGGCGAGTTCAGACGAACATCGACGCCGAGGTGGCCAAGCTCCTGTTCAAGCCAGCCGATGATGCCGAGCAGCTCAGCCTGACGTTCGCTAGCCCGAGCTGCCAACACAACCTGTCCACCCACCCGGTCTTGGGCTTCGAACAAAACCACACGGTGGCCTCGCTCGGCCAACACCCGCGCCGCCTCGAGACCAGCAGGGCCAGCACCGATCACGACCGCCTTCTTCGGGGCGCCCGATGCCTTCGCCACGAGCTGGGGAATGAGGGTCTCGCGACCGGAAGCGGGGTTCTGAATACACACCGACTCCAAACCCTGATGAAGCCGGTTGATACAGAACGACGCACCGACGCAGACACGAATTCGTTCCTCGTCTCCCCGTTCGAGCTTGGCCACGATGTGAGGGTCGGCGATGTGGGCTCGGGTCATGCCAGCAAGGTCGATGAGGCCAGCCGAGATCGCATGCCGAGCGGAGGCGACATCGGTGATGCGGGTGGCGTGGAGCACAGGAAGGTCGATGACCTCCTTGATCGAGGCGGCGAGAGAAACAAACGGCATGAGCGGGGTGCCCGACGGTGGGATCGCTTTCGACAGACCCTCCTCGGTAGCGAGCGACGAACTCGCGATGTTGATGAAGTCGAGCAGGCCGGAGCTTGCAAGTCGTTGTGCTATGTCCGCACTTTCGTCCCTGCTGAGTCCACCGATCTGGTCTTCATCACCGATCATCCTGATACCGACGGCGATGTCGGTACCGATAGCGTGACGAATCGATTCGAGAACCTCGATGGTGAACCGCAACCGGTTCTCGATCGAGCCTCCATACTCGTCGGTTCGACGGTTGGCCAGAGGCGTCCAGAACTGATCGATGAGGTGGCTCGTGGCGCAAAGCTCGATGCCATCGAGCCCACCAGCGCGGGCCCGCACAGCAGCCGTACCAAAGTCGGCGACCACGCGGCGGATATCAGATTTCTCCATCTCCTTCGGCCAACCACGATGCATCGGTTCCCGAATAGGCGACGGTGCAATAGTGGGAAGCCAACTGCCGTCGTTGGACACGTTGCGTCGGCCCATGTGGGTGATCTGGCACATCACGGCGGCACCATGGCGATGAATGCGATCGGTCATCTCCGACAGAGGGTCGATGATGGCATCAGAGCCGAAGTACATCTGGCCCCACAGGGATGCGGAGTCGGGCGAGACGTTGCTCGAACCGCCGATCATCGTCAGACCAATGCCGCCCTTGGCCTTTTCCTCGTGGTACGCCATGTAGCGCTCGTTCGGTGTGCCATCGGTGTTGTAGCCCGGGGCGTGGCTACTGGAGAAGATGCGGTTCTTCAGCCGCACACGGCCAAGTTCGAACGGTTGGAGCAGCGGGTCGCTGGGCGGGATCGAGTCTTCGGGCTCCATACTCATGCCACGACCTCCGTCGACATCTCGCTCATACGACGCCCAACATAATCCAACGGGTCGGCGTCAACCCCATCGTCCAACGGCGCTTCTCGACTCGGCGAACAGGGCGTTACACCAGGCGTCGTGACGCCTGATCAGCGGGTTTGAAGAACGAACGGCAAGACTGGGCCCGTCGCCGAGTCTTGGAGCAGGAACGAGGCGACGGTGAGCGTCCACCGGCTGTCGGCGGTGTCGTCGATCAAGAGCACGGGCATAGAGCGCACTGGGTCGGCGGGCAGCTGGGCGGTGTCGACCGACAGCAGGCCCCACACGTTTGCGAGCTGGAACGCACTGTTCGACTGCTCACTTTGCCAGCCAGCGTTCGGGTCTCGAACGAGTGCATGGTGCACGGGGAGCTTGCCCAGCCGTCCAATCTCGTCGGCTATGGCCGAAATGAGGTCACCGTTTCGGCGTGACGGCATCACACAGATCCAACCAGGCCGCTGCTCCCAATCCCACCGCTTCAAGATGCCCGCAATGCCAGCGATCAGTTCGGAAGAGACCTCGTCGATGCTTCCCTCGAGCAATGATGCAACGTGTGGCCCCCAGCCGCCATCGCCGAGGCGGCTCAACGCTCGCCCCTGGCGAGCTTGGCGTTCAGGCTTGATCTTGCCCTTAGGCTCGTCCAATCCTGGAGCCCACTGTCGCCGCGGTTCAACGCCTACGTCGATGCCGCGCAGGTGATCGCGTGCCTCGCCAGCTCCGCTCGACACCTCGGCGGTCCACCGAGGTTCCTCTCCCGCCGAGACGACACAACGGTCGCATCGCCCGCAATCGGAGGCCTCGGGATCATCGAGTAAATCTCGCAGATACCGCAACCGGCATCCTTGGTGGCTGGAGTATCCTCGCATCTGGTTGGCCTCGTCAGATCGGAGCGTGCGCAGCCGATCGGCCAGCTCACCGTCGTAGGTCCACTCGCTAGGCGTTCGGAGATAGCCACCTTTCACTCGGGCAACCGCCCCCTGCACATCGAGGATGCTGAGAAGTGTGCTCAGCCTCGACCGGCCCATGTTCACCGCAGCTTCGAGCCGCGGGATCGACGTCGCTCTCGACGTGTCGAGCTGCATCAGAACCCGTTCGCAAACTTCCCGGCTGGGCATGGAGACCGATTCGAACCAGGCCCAAATTCGTTCGTCCTCTTTGGGCCGAGGCATCGCGATGACCTCAGCCCGCTCGATACCACGGCCAGCACGGCCAATCTGCTGGTAGTAGGCGACAGGCGTCGGCGGCAGGCCGAGATGAATACAGAAAGCCATATCCGATTTGTCGAACCCCATGCCGAGCGCGCTGGTGGCTACAAGCGCCTTCAGCTCATTGTTGCGAAGCCGATCTTCGAGGCGTTCGCGTTCTTCAGGACTCGTCGAACCCGAGTAGGCGGCGACGTTGTGCCCTCGTTCGCTCAACCACTCGGCAGTTGTGACAGCTTGGTCAACGGTTAGCGCATAGATGATGCCCGAGCCGTCCATATCGCCGAGATTGTCGGCCACCCAGGCAAGCCGTTCGGCGTCATCATCAAGTTCGATGACCGAACAGTGCAACGATGCCCGATCGAGGCTGGTTCGCAACACGACGGCGTCGGGGCCCAGCTGACTGGCCACGTCATCGGTGACACGCTGATTTGCGGTGGCGGTCGTGGCCAGGATCGGTGCCCAGGCCGGCAGTTCGCCAATGACTTTCCGTAGACGCAGATAGTCGGGGCGGAAGTCGTGGCCCCAATCGCTGATGCAATGAGCCTCGTCGCAAACAAGAGCGAACGGTCTCGACAACATCATTGAAAACACGCGCTCTCGGAACCCCGGGTTAGCTAAACGTTCGGGTGCAATCAGCAAGAGATCGATTTCGTCGGCGAGCAGGGCTTCTTCGATCTCGCCCCAGTCGTCGGTGTTAGCCGAATTGATCGTTTCAGCTCGAAGGTCAAGCTTCTCCGCTGCTGCCACCTGATCTCGCATAAGGGCCAGAAGCGGCGAGATGACGATGCTGGGGCCCCAACCGCGATCGCGGAGCATCTTGGTCGCCGAGAAGTAGACGGCCGACTTCCCGAAGCCAGTACGGGCCACAAGGAGTGTGCGCTTGCGGCCCGAGACAACAGCGGTTACCGCTTCGAGCTGCTCGGGGCGAGGCTGTGCTTCTGGCCCGGCGAGCAGTTGCACGTGAGCAGTAAGCTCTGCTGCGACTTCTTCGGGTGTCGGGCGTGGTGGCTCGATTAGTTCAACAGTCATCCTGAAGACACCCTAGGAACCCATGCCGACAATCACCGAGGTTTGCGAATCTTCACCTTGGCGACCTCCTGGGCCGAATCAGCCACGAGAGCCGAAGTTCTCGAACAGCTGATTCGGTAGCCGGAAGCAACGTAAGGCCGGCGCTACTTACTCCTCTGGGAAGAGGAAGGGGGTTACGAAGTCAATTGCTGCGTCCATCCCAAGATCGGGATACGCATCGACTGGCTCGTCACCGAACCGAGGGAGCAAAGCGTCGCGTTCTACCTCTGATTGGAAGCTCGATCGTGACCGCTTCTGTGAACAAGCCTGAGGGCCGACCCCGTTGGGCCGGCCCTTTCGCTACGACTCGTTGATCTGCTTATTACTCATCAACCGAGTCAGGGCTGTCGACGCCGGCGTTGTCGGCATCCGGAAACGTTGACTCCGGCGTATCAACCGGGACTGTGAGGGTGGGGTAGTGGCCAAGCCATGTGTGCTGGGCTATTGCTGGTTGCGGTGGTCGTGACTCAAACTGGGACTGGCGTATTGCCTTCGTAGGACTTGTCCGACCACCGTTGCCAACACCGGCACAAGCTGGAGTGAGTGGCCTGATCAGGAGCATGACCACTGGTGATTCGGTGTGTCCCATCACAGTCTTGCCTATCTCCAACCCGGGCCGGTATCTGTCCAGCCCGACAAGGAGAACCCTATGGAAATGCTTGCAGACCAAGTTGATGTTGTCATCGGCGTCGACACCCATAAAGACACCCACACGGCGGCGATCGTCGAAGCGGCTACCGGTGCCAGCACTGAACATCGAACCGTGGCCACCAACCCACATGGGTACGCAGAGTTGATCGCAATGGCTGGCCAGCACGGCTCACGGCGGGCCTGGGCGATCGAGGGCGCCGGGAGTTACGGGGCAGGTCTGGTCCGCTACCTCGCCGCGAGCGGAGAACGAATCATTGAAGTCGATCGTCCGGGACGTCCAACCCGTCGTAATGGAGCCAAATCAGACAAGCTCGATGCAGTCCGAGCCGGACGTGAGGTGCTTGCCCGCAACCACCTGGCTCAGCCGCGGGCACAACAGGAACGGGCGGCATTGTCGGTTCTTCTTGCGGTCCGAAGCTCAGCGGTGGACAGTTCGAAGGTCGCTCAACAACAACTTCACGCCCTGATAATCGCTGCACCAGATGAACTCCGCAGCCGCTTCCAGGGACTGTCTAGGACCAGAATGCTCGTTAAGGCTTCTCATTTGCGCATCAATTCGCGCTGGGACATCGAGACAAGTACTTACGCCGTGGCCATGCGCGAGGTCGCAAAGCGAGCGCTCACGCTTCGTGACACCGCAGCCGAACACGAACGCTCAATCCTCGGGCTCATCAAGTCGTGGCGCCCAGATCTCCTCGATGTCCAAGGAGTCGGCCCCATCGTCGCCGCTATCGTGCTCTGCGCCTGGTCGCATCCGGGGCGTTGCCGGAACGAGGCAG
The DNA here is from genome assembly GCA_937922045.1 of uncultured Acidimicrobiales bacterium. Lineage (GTDB taxonomy): Bacteria > Actinomycetota > Acidimicrobiia > Acidimicrobiales > SZUA-35 > JAHELU01. The sequence goes on from CAKZXA010000076.1 coordinate 39,912, forward strand.
CGTTCGCAAGCCTCGCCGGAGCCGCACCGATTCCGGCATCGTCGGGCATGACTACACGCCACCGCCTCAACCGGTCCGGTGATCGACAGCTAAACCGTGCGCTGCACGTCGTCGCCCTTTCACGGTTGCGATATGACCCAGCGACACAAGAGTACGCCGAACGCCGCCAAGCAGAAGGCAAAACCAACCGAGAAATCAAGCGGTGCCTGAAACGCTATATCGCCCGGCAGCTCTTCCGACAGCTTGAAACACCACAAACCCGACTTGACAGACCATAGGAGCGTCCTGCTGAGCTGGCACCAATCGTGCAGGAGCAGGGGGGGACATTGTCTGACCCGTTCAGAACAGCTTGCGGTGCTCGAACTCGGCTCGATCAATCTCGCCGCGGGCGAAACGATCCTCCAACGTTTGCAAGGCTCGTTTTGATGAACTGTTCGAGAGGATGAGCCCGGTGACCCTAACGACGCTGACGCGCCAGCTTCGAGAACTCGAGCGCGACGGCCTTGTGACGAGAACTCAGTTCAACGAGATACCACCACGGGTCGAATATGACATCACCGACACAGCGCAAAGCCAGCGTTGATCGTCGACCGAGCATTCTGGCTTGCCATACCGGCTCGGATCTGAGAGCCTGACGATTGTGATCACCCAAACGCTCGACATCTCCGCTGACGATTTCGCTGCCGGCACCGGCTGGGACATCAAGCCTGAAGGCGCGTGTAAAGGCGACGTTTGTGTTCCGCTACCCGATGGCTACTCGGCAACTCACGCAGCAGATCGGCTCGGAATGGCGGTCGTCAGAGACGACGCTTCCGGCCTGTCGGCCCTGGGCCCTGAGTCGCTTAGCGGACGAGCGCTCGTAACCGCTCAAGCCCCAGACGTCGTCCTTCCAGATCTCGACGGAAATGACTTCCACTTGTCTTCGCTGCGGGGTAAGAAAGTTGTTGTCGTAGCCTGGGCGCCCTATTGAGGCTGTCGCTACGACCTGCCAGGTTGGCAGGCACTGAGCGAAGAACTCGCACCCCTCGGCGTTGAGATCGTTACGGTCTCCCTTGAACTGAGCGACCCCGATGTTTCGCGCCCATTCATCGAGGCGGCGAAACCGACACACCCGTCATTGCTGGATCCCAAGCACCAGCTTGATGCTCTCTTTGGCGTCGTCAATATTCCGAACATCATCTGGATCGACGAGGCGGGCATGATCGTACGTCCGCCAGAACCAGGATGGCCACCCGGCGATGACTACCCGGACTGGCTTCGTGGGTTCGTCGATGACCGCGCCGCAGCTGCCGAGCGCAAGGCTGCGGAAATCGAAAACGACAACCCCGAACTCGCGGCTCGTATACGAGGTGGCCAGGACCGCAGTTCTTATCCTGACGCCATTCGTGATTGGGCGCAGAAGGGCGCCGAGAGTGAGTTTGCGATGACGCCAGACCAGGTCTTGGATGCGTCGACAGACCGCGGCGTCGGCAAGAGCGAAGGGGCCGCTCACTTCGAACTGGCCAACCATCTCTGGACCATCGGCGATCGCGAAAGCGCGATCATGCACTTCAACGAAGCACACCGGTTGCAGCCCGACAACTGGACCTACAAGCGCCAGGCGTGGTCGCTCGTTGGCAATGAGAACGCTGGTGGGGGCGAGCTAGGCCGATTCAATCAGGGCCCACTTCCCGGCGCCGAAGCGGATTGGCCATTTGACGGAAACTTCACCGCCGAGACATCCCGAACTCCAGCAGGCGACTACTACCCGAAAACGATGTAGTCAGCACCATGCAGCCAACCACGGTAGAGAGCGTTGCTTTGGCCAGCTTGCTAGACCGATGCTCGGGGCTCTCGCCGCCTCGCGGTTAGCCATCGCTCAAAGCCGTCGAGCTGGCGGGCGAGCTGCTCCCGGTCGACGGGTCGGCTCATGTGCTGGGCCCCGATCAACATCGCCACCGCTATATGGGCAAGGTCGCTCGCCTCGTCGTTACCGATACCGAGCGCCGCGATCGATTCGGTGACTACCTGGATCCGTTCAGCGTCGACTCGACTCTGAACCGCAGCCGCGTAGTCGTCGGTTCGGGCCAGAGCACGTATAGCGCTCTCGGCCTCGTGGTGCAGGCCGACGACAAGGGGCTTAAGCCGATTGAGACGCTCAATCGGGTCGGCGATGTCGCGAGCATCCTCGACCGCAGGCTTGGCGTACTTGCTCTCCCAATCCACCAGAAACGCACGCATGAAATCAGGGCCACTCTCGAAGTGGTGGTAGAAGGACCCCTTCGTCACATCGAGCGCAGCACAGAGGTTAGCGATTGTCACACCGGTCACACCGTGGTCGGCGAGAAGGGCGAGGGCGACACGAAAGTATTCGTCCTTGGTTCTGGCTTCCATGATGAACCTCCGAACGGCACGTCGACAGATCTCCACGGTACCGCTTGCTTGGTCGACCCGCCGACCAACCATTGGTGGTGTGCCATACTTTAAGGTATGGTGCGCCGATGGACATAGCGGTGAAGCACGAATCAGCCATCGCTGGGTGGGCCGCCACCGCCGCGCCTGCGTTCGGGGCAACCGAGATCCTCGGTGCGATCCAGCGAGTTCGCGAAGCCACCGCCGTCGTGACCGACCCCGCGACCGGCCGGGCCGGGATCGCTATCGACGGCACCCTCACTGCCGCACATCAGGCGGGGGCCTGGCCCGTAACCGCCGTTCTACCGCCGTTGTATCCCGAATGGCTTGGCGACCGCGGCTTCACAGAGATCCACGGAACCCGGTTTCCCTACGTCACCGGGGCGATGGCCAATGGCATCGCTACCACCCATCTCGTCATCGAAACGGCTCGAGCTGGGTGTTTGGGATTCTTCGGTGCTGGCGGTCTGGCCTTCGAACGCGTGCGACATGCGGTCGATGAGTTGGTCAGCGCCCTCGGCGAAACCGCTCCATGGGGATGCAACCTCATCCACTCACCGAACGAACCAGCGCTGGAAGCGGCGGTAGCGAACCTCTACCTCGAACGCGGTGTTCGCCGGGTTTCCGCCGCGGCCTACATGGCTCTGACCCCCGCAATCGTTCGCTACGCCTACAGCGGCGTGCACCTCGACGGCCACGGTGTCGTCCAACGACCAAACATGGTGTTGGCCAAGATCTCCCGTCCAGAGGTGGCCGCCCACTTCATGAACCCGGCCCCCGAGTCGCTGCTGGCACGTCTGGTCGCAACCGGCGAACTCACAGTCGCCGAGGCCCAGCTGGCCGCAACCCTCCCGGTAGCGGAGGATTTTGTCGTCGAAAGCGACAGTGGCGGCCATACCGACAACCGCCCCCTGGGCCCCTTGTTCTCCGCCATCCAGTTCGTTCGCGACGATGTTTGCGCCAGGCGCGGCTACCACCGTCCGATCCGGCTTGGGGCGGCCGGAGGCATCGGTACGCCACAAGCCGTGGCTTCGGCATTCGCCCTCGGCGCATCCTTCGTTTTGACCGGCACCATCAACGAGTCCTGCGTCGAATCTGGGCTGTCATCAGAGGGCAAGGAGATGCTGGCTCAGGCTGGGCTCGCCGACATCGCAATGGCGCCTGCAGCCGACATGTTCGAACTCGGCGTCGATCTTCAGGTGTTGCAGCGCGGCACCATGTTCGCCCCCCGAGCCAAACAGCTCTACCGGCTCTACCGCGCCTATCCCTCGCTGGAGGCCATACCGGCCGACGAAGTCAGTGAACTCGAAACGAAAACGCTTGGGATGACCCTCGACGAGTGTTGGGCCTCGACCCGTACCTTCTGGATGGATCGCGACCCTGACGAGGTGGTCAAAGCGGAAGCCGATCCCCGCCACAAGATGGCCCTCACCTTCCGCAGTTACCTTGGACAGTCGAGCCGCTGGGCTATCGATGGACAATCCGACCGCCGCCTCGACTATCAGATCTGGTGCGGACCAGCAATGGGGGCGTTCAATGCCTGGACCGAAGGATCGTTCCTTGCCGAACCCGCAAACCGCACCGTCTCACAGATCGCCAAAAACATGCTCGAAGGCGCGGCTGTCTTGACCCGCGCTCAGCAGCTCCGAAGCTACGGCGTAGCGATTCCCGCCGCGGCCTTCAACTACCGACCCCGCCCCCTCGACTGATTCGGCTCATCTCTTGCACCACAACCACGACTCCAAGCGCCCACCGATCGCCGTCGTTGGCGTGTCGGCCCTGTTTCCTGGATCTGTCGATTCGACAGGATTTTGGGACGACATTCTTCGCGGCACCGATCGCATGAGCGCGGTACCGGCCAGCCATTGGTTGATCGATGACCACTACGATCCGGACATGCTGGCGCCGGACAAGACCTACGGGCGTCGTGGTGGCTTTCTCGACCCAATCGACCTTGACCTCATGAAGTTCGGCATCCCTCCGGTGGCGGTTCCGACCACCGACACAGCCCAGCTGCTCGCCCTCATCGTGGCCCAACGAGTACTCGACGACGCGGTCACCGGGCAGTTCACCGAGCTCGACCGCACTCGAGCCTCGGTGATCCTCGGCGTCACCTCGGGCCAGGAACTTCTCGGTGCGATGGCCAGCAGAATGAATCGACCGATGTGGCTGCAAGGTATGCGGCGCGCCGGTGTGCCCGAAGACGTCGCCCTCGAAGCATGTGAACAGATCGCCGACCTACACCCAGCGTGGCAGGAGAGCACGTTTCCTGGGCTCCTCGGGAATGTGGTGGCGGGGCGTATCGCCAATCGCCTCGACCTCGGAGGTACCAACTGTGTGACCGACGCGGCATGCGCCTCATCGTTCTCAGCGTTGTCGATGGGGGTCAATGAGCTTTACCTCGGCGACAGCGATCTCGTCATCGCTGGCGGCGTCGACACGATGAACGACATCTTCATGTACATGTGCTTTTCAAAGACACCAGCATTGTCGCCGTCCGAAGACATCCGCCCCTTCTCCGACAAGGCCGACGGCACGATGCTCGGCGAAGGCATCGGGATGGTTGCGCTCAAGAGACTCGAAGACGCCGAGCGAGACGGCAACCACATCTACTGCATCGTCAATGCCGTCGGTGCCAGCTCCGATGGCCGCTCAAAGAGCGTCTACGCACCGGTCTCTGAGGGCCAAGCGCGAGCGCTCACGAACACGTATGCGAAGGCCGGCTATCAGCCCGACACGGTCGAACTGGTCGAGGCTCATGGCACCGGCACCGTGGCCGGCGATGCCGCAGAGTTCGGTGGTCTTGAATTGGCCTTCGACCGTTCCGGCCGCGTCGATCGCCAATGGTGCTCCCTCGGTTCGGTGAAGAGCCAGATCGGACACACAAAGGCAGCGGCCGGCGCCGCTGGTCTCGTCAAGGTCATTATGGCCCTGCACCATAAGGTGCTGCCGCAAACAGCAAAGATCGACCAACCAAATCCGAAGCTCGATCTCGAGGCCTCTCCCTTTCACCTCAACACCATGACGCGGCCATGGGTGCGAGGATCAAACCACGAGCGCCGGGGCTCGGTGAGTTCGTTCGGTTTCGGCGGCTCCAACTTCCACGTCGCCATGTCGGAGTATGTCGGTTCTGGTGTCCGCGCCCCTCGTCTTCGCACGACCGACGCTGAGCTCGTCGTGCTCCAGGGCACCGACGGCAGCGACATCATGGCCCAGGCCCGTGAACATCTGGCGGCCTGCTCAGCCGGCGGATACCTCGCGTGGCTCGCCCACTCGACCCAGGCGGCGTATGACCCGAGCGCCAACGCTCGGCTCGCCCTCGTCGCTGTTGACGCTACGGATCTTGAGACCAAGCTCGGTGCCGCCATCGACCGCATCGCCGCCGACCCAGCAGCCGCCTTCTCAACCCCAACAAGGGTGCACTACGGCCTGGGCGCCCACCGTGGTGATGTCGCCTTCGTCTTCCCTGGGCAGGGCAGTCAGTACCTGCATATGGGGTCTGGTCTCGCCACCCATTTCGATCAGGCCATCAAGCCGTGGAATGTAGCCGCTGACCTCGACGGGGACGGCGACACGTTGCAGGGCGTGGTGTTCCCGGTTCCACGTTTCGAGGAGAACGCCGCTGAACAGCAGGCCGAGAGGCTGACGGCCACCCGCTGGGCCCAACCCGCCATTGGGGCGACAAGCCTCAGCTACCTACGCATGCTGCGACAGATCGGGCTTGAGGCCGCACACGTCGGTGGCCATAGTTTCGGTGAGATCACCGCTCTACATGCCGCTGGTGTTTTCTCTGAGGTCGACATGCTGCGCGTGGCGCGGCGGCGCGGGGAGCTGATGGCTGAGGCCGCACAGACCCCCGGATCGATGACGGCTGTGGCTGCAACCATCGACGAGGTGCGGACCCTCGTTCAACAATCGGGGATCGACGTTGTCGTGGCCAACCACAACCACCACGGCCAGGTGGTTCTCTCCGGACCAACGACAGCGATCGACGAGGTCGAAGGCGTGCTCGGTTCCGCCGGGCTAACGTTCAAGCGTCTGCCGGTGGCGACAGCCTTCCACTCCCCTGTCGTCAGCGCGGCGAGTGGAGCCTTCACCCGATCACTCGACTCGATCAGCGTCGAACCGGCCACGATCCCGGTCTACGCCAACGAGACGGCCGCCGTCTACCCGATCGGCGGCGCGGAGGTCCGCAATCAGCTCGGTCGTCAACTCGCCAACCCTGTCCGCTTCGTTGAAATGATTCAAGCAATGCACGACAACGGTGCCCGCACCTTTGTTGAGGTCGGCCCAGGATCGACCCTCACCGGTCTCGTCGACCGCATCCTCGACGAAAGCGACTACAGCGCCATTGCTCTCGACAAGAAGAAGGCATCCGGCTTGGGCGCCTTCCTCGGGGGTCTGGCCCAGCTTGCAGCCCGCGGTGTCGCCATGGACCTCGGTTCGCTCTGGAAGGAATACGCCGACGTCGAGAACCCAGCCGAAGTCGTCGCTCCGAAGCTCACTATTGCCATCAACGGGGCCAATCATGGCAAGCCGTACCCACCTGCAGACCTCGGCGAGCTCGTCGGCCCAAACGTCACCGCTCCAAAGACCATCGCTAGCCACGATCCACCGACTCCCCCAGCACCTGCCCCCACCCCTGTCACACCTCAACCTGTTCCTGAACCTGTTCCTGCCCCGCTCGCCGTAGCGGCCCCAACAACTGATCGGACCCAACCCATGGTCACGAGCCAAACCTCTGTCCCTGTACCCGCCGCCGTCCATGCCAACGGTGCTGCCCCGAGCACCGGGGTTCTCGCTGCCTACCAGTCGGTACAAGAACACACCGCTGAGGCCCACGCCGAGTATCTCCGCTCCACTGCCCTGGCCCACACCGCCTTCATGACCGCTGCCCAGCAAGGCCTCGCGGTTCTTGGCCAGCTTGCAGGTGGCTCCGGCGCGGCACCCCCCACCGTTCCCGCACCACCGCCCCTCGCCCCCGTAATCTCTCCTGCACCTCCACCAACACCTGCACCAACACCTCCCCCGGCTCCGGTCCACGTTCCAGTTCCCCCTCCACGTCCCTCGGCTCCGGTTGCGGCATCCGCCCCGGCGCCGACGGTCGCTGCCGCCCCGGCGCCTCTCACACCCACACCTGTACCCGCACCTGTCATCTCTGCACCAGCGCCTTTACCGATCGCCACTCCGGCGCCTAGCGGACAAGCGTTGACCTCCGACGAACTTATGGCGCTGCTGTTGTCGGTGGTTGCCGACAAGACCGGGTATCCATCGGAGATGTTGACGATGGAGATGGAACTCGAAGGTGACCTCGGTATCGACTCCATCAAGCGGGTCGAGATCCTTAGCGCCATGCAGGACGAGGTCCCGACGTTACCCGAGGTCGATACGTCTGTGATGGCAGAGCTGATAACGCTCGGCCAGATCGTCGACTACATGTTCGGCCAAATCAAGGGAGGTGACACGCCCCCTTTTGATGGTGGGGCAACCGCCCCCGCTGCCATCATGTCTACTGCCGTCACGCCCGCTCCGCTCGGCCGGTTCCGACTCCGCTCTGTGGCGGCGCACGCAAGCGGCGAACCGCTGCCGGGCCTCCGAGGTTCAACCATCGCCGTCGTCGACGACGGTACCGGCATAGCTCCAGCCCTCGCCACCTTGCTCGTGGCCGCAGGCATCTCCGCCACCGTGGCCGAAACGGTCGACAACTCGGTCGATGGGGCCATCTTCCTCGGAGGCCTCCGGCCAATCGCAACAGTCGACGACGCGTTGGCGGTGAACCGTCAGGCCTTCGTCATCGCTCGGTCACTAGCAACGGGTCCTAAACCGGCGCGCCTACTCGTCACCGTGTCCGATCTCGGAGGCGACTTCGGCATCGGTAAACCCAACCACCTTCATGCCTGGAGTGCTGGGCTCACAGCACTCATCCGAACCGCAGCGATCGAGTGGCCAGATGCCAGCCTGCGGGCCATTGACATCGACCATGCCGATAGCGACGCTGGCGCCATCGCCGCGGCGATCGCTGAAGAGTTGCTCACCGGGGGCACCGAGCTCGAGATCGGTCTCGCGGCCGACGGCAGGCGGACGACGCTGCAAAGCGAACCAGCGGCCGTCTCGGTGGGATCGTGCCCACTAGGCGCCTCCGACGTCGTGGTCGTGTCGGGAGGTGGCCGAGGTGTCACCGCCGCCACAATGATCGAACTGGCCCGGGCATCGGGCGCAACCTTCGTACTGCTCGGACGGTCAGCGCTGGCCGACGAGCCTCCATCTTGCGCAACCGCCACCAACGATGCCGAGCTCAAGAAGGTCTTGCTCGCGGAGGCAACCGCCTCAGACACACCCATCACGCCGCCAGAGTTGGCTCGCCGATCCTCACAGATCCTGGCGGCCCGGGAGGTTCGCCAAACGCTGGCCGCCATCGAGGAAACCGGTGGACGGGCGCACTACGTCCCCGTCGACATCACCGATCGCGAGGCTGTCGCGACGACGTTGGACTCGGTGCGAGCGGAACGAGGACCGATCACCGCTGTCGTCCACGGCGCTGGCGTGCTCGCCGACAAGCTGATCGCCGACAAGTCTGACGCCGCCTTCGCCTCCGTTTTCGACACAAAGGTTCTCGGCCTTCGAGTGCTACTCGACACGACTCGCCACGATTCGTTGAAGGTGCTGTGCCTGTTCTCATCGGTCGCAGCCCGCACGGGGAACCGAGGCCAGGTCGACTACGCAATGGCCAACGAAATCTTGAACAAGGTCGCAGTCGCAGAGCACGTTCGCCGAGGGTCGGGTTGTGTCGTCAAATCATTCGGGTGGGGGCCCTGGGATGGCGGCATGGTCAGCCCCTCGCTCAAGGCTCACTTCGAGGCGATGGGCACAACGCTCATCCCTCTCGATGCTGGATCTCGCATGCTGGTCGACGAGCTCTCAAGCCCGCAGACCGATGAGGTCGAACTCGTTATCGGTGGCGGCGTGCTCCCAGCCAGCATCGTGACTTCCGGGCATTCGTGACGAGGGCTTATCCGTGACATCGTTTCCCCCAATCGCCATCGTTGGCCGAGCCTGCCTCCTACCGGGAGCTTCGAATCCCGACGAACTTTGGCAGGCGGTCGTCGAGGGCCGCGACCTTGTGACTCGCGTTCCGCACGATCGATGGGGCATCGCGCCCAACGACGTTCTGTGCGAAGGCCCGGCCGACAGCGCCGACCGCACATGGTCCGATCGCGGCGGCTACGTGCAGGGATTCGAATCACTCTTCGATCCGGAGGGTTTCGCCATTAGCGCCGAGGAGATCCGATCCCTCGACCCGGTCTTCCAATGGACGTTCCATACCGCCAGAGCAGCTCTCCAAGACGCTGGCCATGCCGACGCCGATCCGCAACGCTTCGGCGCTGTGCTCGGCAACCTGTCGTTTCCGTCGGCCGGTATGGCTGCCTTCGTCGAAGCGACAACGATCGCCCGTGTTGCCGGCTATGGTCCTGACGCGCTGGCCGCCGCCAACGTCGCACCGGCCGATCCCCGCAACCGCTTTACCTCCGGGCTGCCCGCACTTCTTCTGGAGCGTGCCCTTGGGCTCGGCGGCGGCGCTTACGCGCTCGATGCTGCCTGTGCCAGCAGCTTGTACGCCATCAAGCTCGCCTGCGACCGCCTTCACGATGGCGACGCCGACCTCATGCTCGCAGGCGCCGTCAACTGCGCCGATGATCTCTGCATCCATCTCGGCTTCTCAGCCCTGACCGCGATGAGCCGCACCGGCCAATCGCGCCCATTTCACGCCGACGCCGATGGCCTCGTCCCGGCAGAGGGCTGCGCCTTCGTGGCCCTGCGACGCCTCGATGACGCCATGCGGGACGGTGATGTCATCCACGGAGTCATCCGCAGCGTAGGACTCTCGAACGACGGGCGAGGGCGCGGGATGCTCGTACCGTCGAGCGACGGCCAGGTACGGGCCATGAGCGCCGCTCTCCGCATCGCTCGGCTCGAGGCGGTCGACGTTTCCCTGCTCGAGTGCCATGCAACCGGCACCGTGGTCGGAGACGCTACCGAGATTCGTTCGTCGGCATCTGTCTATGAAGGCTGCGAGGGCCTGCCGATTGGCTCCCTGAAGTCAAATACCGGTCACCTCATCACCGCGGCCGGTGTTGCTGGTCTCATCAAGGTGATCGAGGCGATGCGGCACGAAGTCCGGCCGCCGACTATTCATGCCGACGAGCCCATCGCCGATCTTGAGGCCTCGCCATTCCGCCTCCTGACGCAGGCTGAACCCTGGGATCGAAGCACCATCCGCGACGGCGTGCTTCGGGCTGGCGTGTCGGCCTTCGGCTTCGGCGGCAACAACGCTCACCTGCTTGTGGAAGAACCAACGCCGGTCGGCTCACCGGCAGCGCCACCGCCGGTACCACCGCCGATGCCAGGCTTGGGGGTGCCGATCGCGATCGTCGGTATCGGCGTAACTGCGGCATCAGCGGTCGGACGCCAGGCCTTTACTGAAACGCTTCTGACCAACGTTTCGTGCCTCGATGAGAACGGCGTGGGAACGATGCCACCGGTCTCGCTCGACCTCGCCGTGCAGAAGTTCCCGCCCAACGATCTCGACAAGACGCTGGTCCAGCAACTCGCCATGTTGCAGGTCACCCACGAGGCGGTCGCTGATACCCCGACCCTCCGTCCGGCGTCGACCGGCGTTTACGTTGGTATGGGGACCGATGCTGAGGCCGCTCGCTTCGGTGTTCGCTGGCGCTTGGCGACTCGCGGCATTGCCTGGGGCCAATCCGGCGAGTGGATCGCCGATGCTCGTGACCATGTGGGCCCTGTGCTCGATGCACCGGCGGTGCTCGGCACGATGCCGAATATCGTGGCCAATCGTCTGAACAGCCAGTTCGACTTTGCCGGACCGAGTTTCACGGTGAGTTCAGAAGAACACAGTGGGCTCGATGCGTTCCGTATAGCGACAAGAGCGCTCAAGGCACGTGAACTCGATGCCGCCATTGTTGGTGCTGTCGACCTGTCGTGCGAGCCCATTCACCGGGCGGCGGCAGCAAGCTGTCTCCATGATGATCGCCAAACTCCCGGTGACGCGGCTGTAGCGATCGTCCTCAAACGGCTCGATGACGCCGAACGAGACGGTGACACCATCTACGCGCTTGTTCCCGGCGGCCGCCATGACGAGCATGGGGTTCGCCAAGACGACCGCCCCGACCTGACGCTCGGACTCAGCGCCACGGCCACGAGTATTGTCAAACAGTTTGGCCACGCCCATGCCGCCAGCGGACTGGTCCATACAGCGGCCGCTGCGATCCTTCTGCACCATCGCACCGGACTGGGGAACGTACCGTTGCTCGCCTCGAATCCAGCGAGTGGTAGCGGACTCCCCGATGGTGCCGGCCCCCGTACCATCGCTGTCGAAGTCGACGCGATGGAAGGCGTCGCCGCCCGGTCACTACTGCTGGTCGAGGCGAGTAGACACCCCGGGCCAGGCCGCACGAACGCACCCCGTCTCCACATCTTTTCCGGAGCGGATGATGCTGCCGTGCTCAGGAGCCTCGATGCAGGCGACGAGACCAACATTGGACCTGCCCGGCTGGTGATCGTTGCCGACGGGGATGACCAATTGCGCCAGCGAACCGCTCGGGCGCGACGCCACATCGAGGACGGCCACCCTCCGGGGGAGGGAGTACGGTTCCAACGACAACCTCTCGAAGGCGAGCTGGCTTTCGTGTTCACAGCAGCCGGTGCCGCCTACGCCGGCATGGGCGCTCAACTCCTGCGAGCGATTCCGGAGTGCGCTGACGTCGTCGCTGAATCATTCCCGCTTGGAGAAACCGCCTCGTGGGTATACGGCGATCCTCACTATGAGCCAACACCGAGCGACTTCCTTTGGGGCACATCATTGTTGAGCTCCGCGCACACACATCTCACCCGTCAGATACTCGCTCTGAAGCCGACCGCAGCCATCGGGTATTCGTCGGGCGAGAGCAACAGTCTCTTCGCTTTCGGCATCTGGTCTGATCGCGCCGCCATGCGATCCGAGATCGTTGCCAGTGGAATGATGGATCGGGAACTGGGCATCGATTTCACCGCCGTGGCCCGAGCATGGGGTGAACTATCAGCCAGCTGGGCGATGTGGAACGTCCTTGCCCCGATCGACGATGTGAGGGGAGCCATCGCCGACGAAGATCGGGTGCACCTCGCCATCATCAACACGCCCAACGACTCGATCATCGGCGGCGAGAGCGAAGCCTGTGAACGAGTGATCGAGTCGCTCGGTCGGCGCCGATGCCGTCTCGTGTCGTACAACCTTGCCTGCCACGTACCCGAGGTTCGCCACGGCTTCCATCAACCCTGGCTCGACGTTCACACCCGCACCGTCACCCCAATGCCCGGCATTCGGCACTACTCCAACGGCACGAACGGTGCCTACAACGTAAGCACAAGGGCCTGCGCCGAAGCCATCACCCACCAGGCGGAAAACACCGTCAACTTCCCGGCTACGATCGAAGCCGCCTATGCCGACGGTGTCCGCATCTTCGTCGAACACGGCCCAGCTGGGGCCTGCACGAACTTCATCGCTGAGATCCTCGGGGATCGTGACCACCTGGCTATCCAGCTCGACCGACGCGACAAGAACCTCGAACAGATCTTCGAGGTGGCTGCGGCTCTGGTCGCGGCTGGGGTTGAGGTAGACCACCAGGCTCTGAGCGCCCGGCTGACCAGAGCGCGCCCAACCGAGCGCACCCCCGCTGAGCTCACCACGAACCGCTCCCGAACGTTCGCCGCACATCCAGAACCCGCGACCCTTCCGCCTCGTAACGATCAGATTGCGAGTCCCTGCACCGTGCCGTCGACAGATACACCTCCGACAGACACGCCGCGTCAGCGAATGGCCCCGGCACCATGGCTACCTCCGGTTGGAACAGCCGAAACCGGTGCTCCGTTGGCACAAGTGCTAAACGCTCATTCCTCTGACGCCAACCCAGATCACCTGGCCCAACAAATCCATGCGAATTTCATGGAGATGGTGGCGCTCCACGACGGCTTCATCCAGCAACGAGCAGTCCTCCATAACCAGTTCCTCGACGGGCAGTTCGCTGAAGCTCACGCCTTGTCGGCTACCGAGTCGGCCACTATCCCTGCACCGCCTCCGGACGAGCAGGCCGCCGGAGAACCAAACGCTGGCCCTGGCAACGTCCACTGGGACAAGCGACAGTTGGAGATCCACTCCTCCGGTACCATCTCGGAGCTGTTCGGCCCGCTTTTCGAGCCCCAGGACGGACGGGTCATTCAGTGTCGTATGCCGGAGCCGCCGTTGCTCCTCGCTGATCGCGTCGTCGGCATCGACGCCACCCCAGGCGTGTTGGGCACCGGCACCATCTGGACCGAAACCGACGTCGTCGCCGATGCCTGGTATCTCAACGACGGCTACATGCCGACGGGCTTCATGATCGAATCGGGCCAGGCCGACCTGATGCTGATTAGCTACATGGGCATCGATCTGATCAGCGGCGACGACCGGGCCTACCGCCTGCTCGGCTGCACGCTCACCTACCACGGCGATCTGCCCACCGCAGGCGACACCCTCGAGTACGAGATCCGGATCACCGGCCACGCGAAACACGGTGATGTTCGGTTGTTCTTCTTCGAGTACGACTGCCTCGTCGATGGCCAACCCCGTCTCACCGTTCGAGACGCCCAGGCCGGTTTCTTCAACCGCCAGGAACTCGCCGACGCTCTCGGCGTCTTGTGGACACCCGAGGCAGCCGCGGGCGAGCTCGATCCGGATGCGCGGGTCGATCCCCCGGCAATTCCGAGCACCAAGTCCGCCTTCTCCGAGACCGAAGTGATCGCCTTCAGCGAAGGTCGTATCGTCGACTGCTTCGGGCCAGCCTTCGCGTGGGCTCATACCCACACCCGCACACCCAAGATCCAGTCTGGCGACCAGCTGTTCATCGATGAGATAACGACCTTCGACCCGACAGGCGGGCCGTGGGGGCGCGGCTTCATGCGATGTGAGACCAGCATCGCCGATGACGCCTGGTTCTTTGATGGACACTTCAAGAACGACCCGTGCATGCCCGGCAACTTCATGGTGGAGGCCTGTATCGAAGCACTGTCCTTCTACCTCGCGGCCATGGGCTTCACCATGAAGCTCGACGGGTGGCGCTTCCAGCCGCTGCCTGGGCAACCGTTCGAACTCAAATGTCGCGGGGAGATCAACCCTCGAACCGACCGTGTCGTGTACGAAGTCAATGTCGAGGAGGTCTGGAACGGCCCGCACCCGACGGTGATCGCCGATGTCGTTGGGTTCGTCGACGGCCACGCTGCCTTCCACGCCCACCGGATTGGCGTGGAGCTCACACCAAGCTGGCCGCTAACCTCGATGGCTGAACTCTACGAGGGCGTCGTTGAGCCGGTGAATGTTGCCACCGACAGCGAAGGCTTCGCTTTCGATTGGAAGGCAATGATCTCCTGTGCTTGGGGGCGACCTTCGGAAGCCTTCGGCTCGATGTATTCGATGTTCGACGGCACCCGCCGGTCGCCCCGACTTCCCGGACCGCCCTATCACTTCATTAGCCGGGTCACGCAGATCGAGGGTGACCTCGATGTCTGCACCGCCGGCATGAAGATCGTCTGCGAGTACGACATCCCTGACGACGCCTGGTACTTCGATGAGAACGGGGCGGAGACGATGCCGTTCGCCGTGTTACTTGAGGCTGCGCTCCAGCCATGTGGCTGGGTGGCCTCGGCCGTCGGGTCGGCAACGGCGATCGATGACGACATGCTGTTCCGCAATCTCGACGGCACCGGCACCGTCACCGGCGAGCTCACCCGCACCGACGGCACCCTGACTACCCAGGTCGAACTCACCGGTGTCTCTCGCGCCGGGGGCATGGTCATCGAGGAGTTCGCCGTTGAGTGTTTTCTCGGCGACCGGTCGGTCTACACGATGACGACGGTCTTCGGCTTCTTCCCGCCGGAGGCGTTCGACAACCAGGTCGGCCTGCCCGTACCCGACGAACATCGCATGCCGCTGGAATTGGCGGCGCCACCGATGGTCAACCTCACCGATCGCCCAGACATGTTCTTCGCCGGGTCGGCCTGCCTCGCCGAGCCGATGTTGTTGATGATCGATAGGGCCACCCACGTGCGATCGGCAGGCCGGGCCGGCCTCGGCCTCGTGCGCGGCGAGAAGGACGTGGATGTCACCGAGTGGTTCTTCAAGGCTCACTTCTTCCAAGACCCGGTGCAGCCCGGTTCGCTCGGGGTGGAGGCACTCCTGCAGTTGCTGCAGTTCTTCATGCTCGACACCGACATGGACCGCGGCCTCGACAACCCCTACTTCGAGCCACTCATGATCGACGCCCCCCTCACATGGAAATACCGCGGGCAGGTCACGCCAAAGAACGCTCTCATCACGAGTGTGATGGAGATCATCGAGGTCGGGAGTGACGAACGCGGGGCTTTCGTCATCGGCACTGGCTCGCTCTGGTGCGACGGCATCCGTATTTATGAAGTGCAGAACATGGGCATGCGGATCGTCAGCAGCACCGGCTCGCCCTCGACCGCCACAGAAATCGGCCTACCAGCGGCGCGGGCTGCGATGCACGAGTACTGGACCGAGCGCCGCGGCACGCCTGAGACCTGGCTCGGCGACGATCTTCTCGATGGCATGCTCGATCGCTATGTGGGACGGATCATCACCGAACGTCCTGACACGCTTCAGCGATTGCAGGGACGACCGGCGATCTTCCTGGCTAACCATCAGGTTCAGATCGAATCGCTTCTCATCTCCAACCTGTTACCAGCGCTGACCGGTGTCGCCATGACCACGGTCGCGCATGCCAAACATGAGCGCCGCTGGATCGGTGAGATGATCCGGTCGCTCGAGGCCTATCCAGGCGCGCTCACCGTCGACCAAATCGCCTACTTCGATCAGAACGACCCTGGCTCCATGTTCGAGCTAATCGACGGTCTACGACGCAGGTTGCAGGCGGGCCGACACTCGTTCTTCGTCCACACCGACGGCACACGTTCTCAGAGTTGCCGCCAAGCTACCGCACGATGCAGTTCGGTCTTCCTCGACATGGCGCTCGAGTTAGATCTGCCGATCGTGCCGGTTCGTTTCACCGGTGGACTCCCCGTCAAACCAATCTCCGGCAAGGCTGAATTCCCCCACGGACACGCCGCCCAGGACTACTGGATTGGCGAGCCCATCGAAGCCGACCTACTCCGGTCCATGCCGCTTCGAGACCGCGTCGAACACGTGGTTTCAGCGATCAACCTGCTCAGCGGCTCCAACCGCGTCGAACGGCCCAACGCTCCTGATCCAGCCTTCGCCGCGAGGGTCGCCGACTCCCAATGGCGGACAAACGTCAACGAGGTCTATGCGGCGGCGTGGCACATACTCACCGATCGCATAGCGCCGAGCGCAGAGACCGAACGACTTCGACGCTATGCCGCATCGAGGAACGAGACCGATGCGGCCTCGCTCGGGCCTTGGCTTCGCGAGGTAGCCGACCTGTTCCTGGGAACGCCTCGTAGTCTCATCGTGGTCAACCAAAACACCCACCCGCATCTCGCCGATCACGCAGTCAATGGAACCCCTGTCGTGCCCGTGGCCTACGCCATCGAATGGCTGGCCCGTGCCGCCCAGGAAGCCATCGGCGCAGACCAGGCGGTCGAACTACGCGATATACGGGTACTCAGCGGCGTTGTCGTCGACGGCTTCGGCGACGGTTCCGACCTTGAACTGCGAATCGAGACCCCGCCCGAACAGAGCCAAGCGCTTCGCCTCGACCTCGTTGATCGTACCGGGCGGCGGCGCTACAGCTGTCGCGCGGTGCCCCTCGACAAGCGCCACGCTGCGGCGCCGACGATCCTCGGAGGACCAGCCAGCGAGCTGGCTTCGATCTACCAGCCGGGTGGCGTCCTGTTTCATGGGCCAGCGTTCCAGGTGCTCCACGATGTTCGCTTGCACCGTGGCGCCGGTCTCACCGCATCGGTAGACGGTGTCATCGACCGCGAATGGCCGCAAGAAACCTGGGTGACAGATCCTGGCTTGATAGACGGCGCTCTACAGCTGGCTCTGTTGTGGAGCGAGGAGGTTATCGGCGGACCTTCGTTACCGACCTCGATCTCGGTCGTCCGCATCTTCGATCGGCCACGCCCTGGGGCGCTCAACGCCACCCTCGTGGGTCGAGGCGCCACCACATCAAAGGCCAGATCCGACATTGTCATGAGCGACTCTGACGGTACTGTCATAGCCGTTCTGGAAGGTGTGGAGACCCACGTGCTGCCTCAGCCCCATGGCACCTGAGACACAACAGATTCTTCTCGACGATGAGTCGCTCCATGTCTGGACGGCGAACGTCGGCCAGGAAGCGCCCCCACCGGACAGCGAGGCGCTTGCTCTACTATCGGCTGACGAGCTCGCCCGGACTCGACGATTTCGCCGCCCCGAGGATCGGCTTCTTTTCAGCCAAGCCCACATCGCCGTCCGCCAAACGCTGTCTCGTTACGCCCCGATACCTCCGCAGGATTGGCGTTTCGAAGCTGGCGAGTACGGACGACCCGAGGTCGCCAACCTCGACGCACCCGAAGGACTTCGCTTCAACCTCTCACACACCCCGGGCATGCTGGCGATCGTCGTCAATCGGTCGTTCGATGCTGGTGTCGACACCGAGGGTATTGGGCGCGTTGGCGACCTCGCGGCGATGGCGCGAACGAGCTTCTCGGATGCTGAGCAGGTTGCACTCCTGGCCCTCCCTTCGGCGGAACAGCTGCGCCGTTTCACCCAGACATGGACGCTGAAAGAATCGTTCATAAAGGCCATGGGAACCGGCCTCACGACACCATTGCGGTCGTTCAGTTTCGACCTGTCGACACCGGGATCGATCGGCTTCGATTGTGCACCCGCTCTTGATAGCAACCCATCGGCGTGGTCGTTCAGCCTCAACCAAACCTTGAGCGACCACGTGCTCGCAACGGCAAGTCGGCTCGGACCCGAGAAGGCGCCGACCATTGAGTACTTCTCGCTGCCCAGCCTCGTGGACTCAGGGGCGGTTCGCTCCGAAGACCAGCGTCGAACAGGCTGACCAGAAGCCGCCCCATCCATGACAGACCGCTATCTCAACGTCGTCAACCTGCGCCGGAGCCTCACCCCGCACCTGGCGGATCGACTCCAGCATGCAAAGCATGCCGTAGGCGCCGGTGTGGGCGTAGCTCACCCTTGCTAGGAGTTGACCGCTAGCTCGTCGAGGTAGTCGCCATAGCGGGCCAAGGCGGCGTCACGCCGGGTTGGTATGTGGTCGATCGATGGGTCTGAGGCCCGGTAGCGCTTGAGTACCTGACGGGCCACGGTGACTTTATGCACCTCGTCTGGTCCGTCATAGATCCGGGCCGCCCTGGCCGCGCGGTACATGGCTTCCAGCGGCAGGTCGGTGGTGTAGCCGAGAGATCCATGGATCTGTATTGCACGGTCGATCACGTCGTGGAGTACCTTGGCCCCCCAGAATTTGATGACGGCGATCTCCAGCCTTGCATCACTGTAGGTCCCGCCCGCCTCGTGCAACTTGTCCATCTTCCAGGCCGCTTGCAGGGTGAGAAGGCGGGCAGCCTCCCGATCGGCGTATGACTGGGCGATCCAGTCTTGGATCATCTGCTTGTCGGCCAGAATCGAACCCTTGGTGTACCGGGTTAGCGCCCGCTCGCAGAGCAGATCAAAGGCACGACTTGACTGACCGAGCCAGCGCATCGCGTGGTGAATCCGGCCAGGCCCGAGCCGCTTTTGAGCCAGGGCGAAACCCTGCCCGATGCCTGCTTCGCCGCCGACGACGTTATCGAACGGCACGCGCACCTCGTCGTAGATGATCTCGGCGTGGCCACCAGGCTCGCCGGTCTTGTGATCGGGCTCACCCATCGTTGGGATGTCACGCAGGATATTGACACCTGGGGTGGAGGTTGGAACCACAATCATCGAAAAGGCGCTGTACGGCGATGCCTCCTCGTCAAGGTTGGTCTTGACCATCACGATCAGGATGTCGGAAACCGACGCGTTCGATGAGAACCACTTGTGGCCACTTATAACCCACTCGTCGCCGTCACGCACCGCCTGGGTGGTGAGCAGCGTTGGATCGGCGCCCGCTCCCGGTTCGGTCATGGAGAAACAGGATCGGATCTCCTGAGCCAGGAGTGGCTCCATCCACTTCTTCTTCTGTTCTTCGGTGCCGCCGAGCGAAAGCAGTTCGGCATTGCCCGAGTCTGGCGCATTGTTGCCAAAGATCCGCGGCGCCAGCGGCGACTGACCCAGGATCTCGTGCATCAACCCCAGCTTGACCTGACCGAAGCCGCCCCCTCCAAGTTCCGGCGGTAGGTGCGAGGCCCACAGCCCTTGGTCCTTGACCTGTTGTTTGAGCGGCTCGGTGATCGTGGCGTAGACGGCCCGACCCTCCTCACTACGAAACTCAGAGGCCAGCGTTTCCAGAGGGAAGACCTCCTCCTTGACGAAGTCGCGCATCCACGCCAACTTGGCCTCGAATTCAGGTTCTGTCTCAAAATCCCATGCCACTGTTTTCACACTCTCAGGTTGCGTTCCAGGTCGTGTCCCCAACCTAGTCGTGAGTTTCAGCTGAAGAAATTTGGCACCTGTATTTCAAACGACTGTATTTCAAACGACGCTCCAGCGAGAATCGCTTTCAGTGACGACCGTTAAGGTACGCCGCAAGATCCGGCTCGCGTTAGTATCAAGCATGGCTCAACATGCGGGACCGATCTGTGTCATTGGCGCAGGCATCATCGGCACCTCGGCCGCCTTCCACCTGGTCGAATCCGGAGCGCGCGACGTCGTCGTAGTAGACGCCGGGCAGCCGCTTTCCGGTACAACCCCGGCCGGTGCTGGCTTCGTGGCACGCTTCGGCGCCGATCACAACCGTCGCCTTGGGCCGTGCACGGTCCCGCTACAAGACTACGGTCTCGCCTTCTATCGCCGTCTGCACGAGTCTGGAGCAGATCTCGAATTCGCCGACAACGGAAACCTGGTGCTCGCCCGCACATCAACCATGCTTGACACCATGACCGAAGGGATCCTGAGGCATCCCGACGTCGCTTCTGGCACACGCCTGCTCGACGCTGATGGTGTTGCAGAAGTAACGCTTGGAGCAGTTGATCCAGCAGTGGTCGCCGGTGGCATTTACATGCCGGAAGGCATTCAGGTCACCACCGAGCTAGCGCAGCACGAACTCATCACCCGTCTCGAAAGTGCGGGGGTGCAGTTCCATTGGGAAACCCCGGCGACAGGGGTGCGCATCGTCGATGGGGCTGTTAGCGCCATCGAAACGAATGAGGGCACGATCGAGGCGTCGACCATCGTGTTGGCGGCCGGGGCCTGGACACAATCGCTGCTGGCGTCGGTCGATCGCCGCCTCCCGCTCATCCCCATGGTTGCGACTCGCTTCGTATCCGAACCGGCAGGCCTTTCGCCCCTCATGCCTACGGTTCAGTGCCTCGAACTCAATCTGTGGCTGCGGGAGCTGCACGGTGCTTTCTCCTGGGGTGGCAGCTTCTCCTACCGGCTCCTGTCGGCGCTGATCGAAGACGGACTCGAGTTCGGGTACGGGCGCCCCGTGTCTTCTGTGTTGCTCGATGCGCAGGATGAACATCGGGAACAGATCGCTGAAGTCTTCCCTGCCCTCTCGGGGCTTTCCGCCAGCGAAACCATCCAAGGCATACCGGTCTACACCGTCGACGGTGGGCTTTACCTTGGCCCGGTGCCCGGCATCGACGGTCTCTGGGCCCTCGCAGGCGATAGTGAGTCGGGCATCACTCATGGCCCGGGCATGGGCAAGCTCGTTGCTCAACTCATCATGAACGAGCAACCCTTCGCCGACCCCACGCCCTTTCGACTCGACCGCGTGGATCCTGCCTCCTACCCGGACGAGGCGTCTATGGTTGCCGCAATGGCCGAAGACCGCATCGCTAAGGTCGCCAATCTCAGCTGAAGCACAACCCCTCATCGATTGTCTTGGTCGGGGGTCCGCACCCGGTAGGCTCCGTGCTGGTCGAGAACAGAACTAAAATGCAGACCCGCTGCCTGCGAAACGGACCAAGGGACACAACTCCCTACGCAACCTTCAACAATTTCAGGAGATCAGCCGTCGTGGCCGCTAAAAAGCTCACCCCACTCCAAGAGACAGAAGCTCGCCGCAAGGCAGCTGCGGAAGCCAAGAAAAACAAAAAGACGGTCACCCGCTCCGATGAGGAGAAGGCCGCTCGCAAAGAGCGCGTCGAAAAGGCCAAAGATGCCCTCACCCGTTCAGTCGGGATGAAGGGCGACCACGTCACCACCGGCCGCACAGCGCTCAAAGACTTCCTACGCAATCTCAACGAGCCGAAGCAACCTGATGATGCTCGATTCGAAGCAATGATCGAAGCCCCGTTCAAGGTCCCGCCCAAGAAGAAGTCGAACGACCGCTTCTAACCGTCAGCGTGCTCCGAATTACCGCTGGAGGCTCAACCGTGTGGCTCTACTAGTACTTTGACCGAAATGGAAAGCGCTGTTTGAGTTCGTCCTCATCGAACTTGTTTCGGAGCTCCGGATTCTGTTCGATTTCGACGCGAGTCAGCGCAAGCCCGCCAGCCATCACGACACCCACAACGGTGATTGCGAAGACGCCGACGCCGACCATGAAGACGACCATTTCGCTCATGGTCGGACCTGTTGGATTTCGCGGTTGTCTGGAGCGTCGATCTGGGCGAGAAGCAGCGTGCCCAACGAATGGATCGAAGGGACCCAGAGGCCGACGAAAATGCCGGCTGTAGTCTCGTCCTGCGCGAAGTACAGCCAGACCGAGAACAAGAACGAAGCAAAGCCTGCGATCACGAACGGGAGCTTGTACCGAAGGGCTTGGGGCAGCGACGACATTGGGATTTCTCCAAAGCTAGAGCGACACCCTTTACTACGTGTCGACCAAGGAAGGAGATGCAGCCACCGTCCAGCACAGGTGTGCCTGGTGGCATGGTGTCCCAGAAGATCCAACCTCGCTAGAGGCCAGGTTCAGCCCGCTAGTGCTATCGCTAGAAGGAGGCCACGCATGCTCCAGGCCGCCGTGCGAACCCAATTGGTGCTGATCAATCGCGCCGCGTCTTGAGCGTCGTGTCGTTCAGCTAGTCGACCATGGAGCGGCACTTGGACCAGAACCGTTGATGTGAGTGCCACGCCCAGAAGGGCGGCGGAGACCCAGGCGTTCCATGCTGGCATCGCGTCGGGTCGGTCGACAAGAAGGATAAGAGCGCTTACGCCTTCGGCGAGCATTAGTGGCCCAACAACCCAACTGATTCGTCGTTGGTGCTCTGCGGCTGCCACGGCCGGTGTGGTAGCAGAGTACGTGGCCAGCATCGGATAATGAACCAGCTGCACCATCCAGATGAGACCAACCATCGCCCAAGTCGCCACGGAACCGACGACTAGTGCGGTCACGACTCACCAAACGCCGTGCTCGGCAAATCGGTAGCATCGCCGGCGATGGCATCACAGATCGTGGCGGCAACAGCACTCGGAGTCAGTCCCCGAGGCATCCTCGGAGCATCGCCCTCGATGGCTCGATCGGCAAGTCCCGTCTCGGTGTGGGGAGGCCGGGCATCGATGACCCGAACCCGGCGACGACGCGCCTCTCGGCTAAGCGCCTCATCAAAGGAGCGGACAGCGGCTTTGGAAGCGCCATAGGCGGCCATGCCAGGCACATTCTGTTCGGCAATAACGCCCGAGATATTGACAATCACACCACCGTCTCCCAGCGCTCCAAGCGCTGCTTGGCCCAACGCGATGGGTATGAAGGTGTTCGTCATGAAAAGTTCCTCCATCGTGTCGATCGTCAATTCGTCGATAGGACCGAACGCCACCACGCCGATCGCGTTGACCACGACGTCGAGTCGCCCCGCATAGGCGATGGCCTCGTCGATCGCGGTCTGGCACAAGTCCGGCTCGCGCAGGTCTAGGGCAACGCGATGGCCAGGCGCCTCGAGCGCGTTCAAACGGTCCTGACTACGAGCAACGAGGGTGAGGGTCGCCCCTCGACGAGCGAGGTCCCGCGCAATAGCGGAACCGAGGCCGCCGGTGGCCCCGGCGATAAGTACTGACAGCCCGTCCAACCTCTGATCGGATCCGTTTGGTTGATCGGTCATCGGGTCTCCTTCTCCGGCACATTCTGGAACCATGCGATCTCCACATCGACTCCCGGTGAATAAAGCGCTCGAGGTGGCCCGACCGGGCTCGGAAGACCGGCGGCAGCTATCACGTTCTCGTCGATCTGAATATCTTCGACGTGATGCAACGGCCACCTCGGGTGGCGAACCTGACCGTACAGCAAGCTACTGCGGCGCTGTGTGATCAGTGCCCACCGGGCCGTCAGAAAATGATCCAAGTCACTCACATCCTCACGAGCTATTGCGTCGCCAACAGTAAAGCTCATGTCGGCCGACGCCGTTGAGCTGCGAGGCCATCGACGCGTCATTTCGTATCGATGCTGATCGCCGTCGCAACGATGGGTGGCCTGGGCCCAGCAGTATGGGAGAGCAAAGACCGAACGGGCAACAGCAACAATCGCTGAACGAGGTACGTCGAGAGAGAAGAACCACACTGCACGTCGGCCCAAGGAGTCAACGACGTAGGTCCTCACGTTGATCTCGATGAAGGTCCCAAGCCACGGGACGGGCGGCGTCGGTCCGAGTTTCACATCGCGCATCACGAACGGAATCAAACCAACCCAGGCGCTCCCGCCGAACGTATCTACCGTCAACCCGGGAGGAAGCCTACGCTGCACGACCTCAGGCTCATATGGCCAGTGAAAGTAGGCGAGCTCGGACCACTGCTGGCGCAGAACGGGCCGGCGGTTTGCTAGAGGCGGATCTTCGACGATGGGCTCGACGATGGAAGACAGGACAAACTCGACAGTCAGTTGATGGATGCGTACTTCTACTTCGGGACAAAGGCGGTCGCAAGATGCGATTCGGGCCTATTGCTCATGTGAAATACGCCACCGCTGCGTCGTCGATCCCTACCTCAGGTAATCAGCCACCTGCATCCAACCGGGGGAAAACCTTCTTCGTGTTCTCCGAGAAGACCTGTCGTTTCGCTTCCTCGTCTAGCGAGGAATTGTCTACATAGATCTTGGTGTCGTCGTAGTAGTCGCCGGACTCGGGGTCGATACCGCGCACGGCTCCAACCATTTCCGAGGCAAACAGCACGTTCTTCGTTGGCACTACATCGAGAAGCAAATCGATCCCCGGCTGGTGATACACGCAGGTGTCGAACCACACGTGGTCGAGGAGGCCTTCGAAGTCCCACCCCTTGTCTTGAGCCATGCCTTTGAAACGACCCCAGTGATAAGGCACCGCTCCGCCCCCATGCGGAATGATCCATCGCAGATTCGGGAAGTCGGCCATGAAACCTGAGCTGAGTGCCTGCATAAACGCTGTCGTGTCGGCGCCGAGATAGTGAGACCCGGTCGTGAAGAAGTTGTCGTTGCAAGCTGCCGACACGTGGATCATGCCCGGTACATCCAGCTCGCACATTTTCTCCCACAAGGGCCACCAGTAGCGATCCCAAAGAGGCGGCCCGGTCCAGAACCCGCCCGACGGATCAGGGTTGACGTTGCAGCCGACAAAGCCCATCTCGTCGATGCAGCGCTCGAGTTCAGCGACCGAGCTTTCGATCCCGACACCCGGCGATTGAGGCAGCTGACAGACGGGAGCGAAGTTCTCTGGATACAGGTCGCAAACCCGACGAATCAGTTCGTTCTGATGTTGCGACCAGAACAGTGAGGTGTGCTCGTTGCCGATGTGATGAGCCATCCAGGAGGCGCGGGGTGAAAAGATCGTGAGGTCGGCACCGCGTTCTCGTTGAAGGCGCAGCTGATTCGTTTCGATGCTGTCGCGGATCTCGTCGTCGCTAACGAGCATCTGACCCTTTTCACCGATGTGAGCCGGGTCGGCCTCGACGGCCGCTTTCTGGGCGTCACGCCAGGCGCCGACGCCTGGTGGGGTCGTCGTGTAGTGGCCATGGCAATCGATGATGTGAGACCCAATGATGTGAGACATGGTTACCCGATCAGCCCTGGAGCTGTTGTTCGAGGTCGTGGAGCAGCTCGTAACAACCGAGCACCTGCTGCACCGAGGACTTGGGTTCGCGGCCCTCGCTGATCGCCGCGATGAACTCGCGGTTCTCCAGTTCGATGCCGTTCATCGACACATCGACTTTCGACACGTCGATCGCTTCATCGCGGCCGTCGGTGAGGTCGTCGTAACGAGCGATGTACGTGCCGGTGTCGCCGATGTAGCGAAAGAACGTACCGAAGGGACCGTCATTGTTGAACGACAGCGACAGTGTGAGGATCGAACCACCAGCAGACTTCAGCTGGATCGACATGTCCATAGCGATCCCCAGGTCTGGGTGGTGAGGCCCTTCGAGAATGTTTGCGGCCACGATTTCTTCGCCAACCTGATAGGCGAAAAGATCGATGGTGTGCGCTGCGTGGTGCCAGAGCAGATGGTCGGTCCATGACCGTGGCTTACCGAGCGCATTGGTGTTCGTGCGGCGAAAGAAGTACGTCTGGGCATCCATCTGCTGGATGGTGAACTCGCCAGCCTTGATCTTGTTGTGTACCCATTGGTGCGATGGATTGAATCGGCGAACATGCCCAACCATTGCGACGAGCCCCGTACGTTCCTGGGCTTCGACGACCGCCTCAGCGTCAGCCAGGCTGTCGGCGAGCGGAATCTCGATCAGCACGTGCTTCCCAGCCTCCAGGCAAGCGATCGCCTGTTGGGCGTGCATCTGTGTAGGCGTTGCCAGGACGACAGCGTCGATCTCGTCAATAGCCAGCACGTCGGACAGCTCGGCGGCGTGGTGCTCGATTCCGTGTTGCGCCGCAAATTCCTTGGTCTCCTCGGCGGTCCGGTCGACAACGGCCACAACCTCGGCACCGTCGATAGCCGATATCGCATCGACATGTTTCGCTCCGAACGCTCCGGCACCAGCGAGGGCGATCTTCATCGTTGCCATGCACATGCTCCTGTCTGCGATGATGTGGTGATGTGAGGTTAACCATTAGGGCTAATTGTTAACAGGATCGTTGACAATCGCAGACTATACTCCAGTTGGATTGACGACCCATGCCATGGAGGCCCGCACGATGTCGACAGGTGTCCCCTGCATGATCATGCGAGGCGGTTCATCAAAGGGTGCGTACTTCCTCGCTTCAGATCTTCCCAGCGATCCCTCCGACCGAGACGACATGCTTCTTCGCATCATGGGTTCACCTGATGCCCGTCAGATCGACGGTCTTGGCGGCGCTCACCCCGTCACGTCGAAAGTGGCGGTTGTGGCCCCCAGCGCTGATGAGCGGGCCGATGTCGACTACTTGTTTTTGCAGGTGGGGGTAGAGACAGACCAGATTTCTGATCGACAGAACTGCGGCAATCTTCTTGCCGGCGTGGCCCCGTTTGCTCTCGAACGCGGGCTTATCGCAGCACAAGATCCTACGAAACGCAGCACGTCGGTTCGTGTCTTGATGCGCAACACCGACACCGTTGCGACGGCAGTCTTTGGCGTGGCCGATGGGTCGCCCGTCTACGACGGCGCAACCGAGATCTCTGGCGTACCGGGGGCTTCGGCCCGGATAGACCTCGAATTCGAAGGTCTCGCAGGCAGCAGCTGCGGCCAGCTTCTGCCGACGGGTAACGTCATCGACGAAATCGATGGCGTCGCATGCACGCTGATCGACAACGGCATGCCGGTCGTCGTCATCGGGGCGAACACTCTCGGCGTTACCGGGTATGAACGCTGCGCTGAGCTCGAAGCCAACGAGGCGCTGCGGGCACAACTCGAACGCATTCGCCTCGATGCCGGACATCGCATGAACCTAGGCGACGTCACCGACACCACGATTCCCAAGCTGACCCTCGTCGCCGAAGCCCGTTCTGGCGGGCACCTTTCGACCCGCACATTCATTCCCCACCGATGTCACGAAGCCGTCGGCGTGCTCGGCGCGGTGTCGGTGGCAACAGCAGCACTCCTGCCAGGCTCTGCGGCCCACAACATCGCTCACTACGACGGGAAAGGGCCCGTCCGGCTCGAACACCCCACCGGTTCGTTCGACGCTGTCGTCGAGGTTGAAAGAGCATCCGGAAAGATCGACATAACCCGAGCTGGCATCGTCCGCACCGCCCGTAAGCTTATGGATGGTCACGTGTTCCCCCGAACAGGACTCTGACAATGGCGACAACGAACCCACCTCACGACTTCCCGCTTGAACGCACCGTTGCTGGCCCTCGGCCATCGGCCAGTCCGCCGCGAGTCGTCACTCCCCCGCCGCTGGCATGCGATGCTCATTGTCATGTGTTTGGACCCGCCGACCGGTTTCCGTTCTCGCCAACGCGTAGCTACACGCCCCCCGATTCAGGCATCGACGACTTCCTGAAGTTACAAACGACGCTCGGCCTCGAACGAGCGGTCTTCGTGCAGGCGAGCTGTCACGGCAACGACAACGCCGCCATGCTCGATGCCATCGAGCGAGGAAACGGACGTTTCGCCGGTGTTGCCATGATCGACGACTCCTACACCGATGCCGACCTACGGCTGCTCGATGCCAACCAGGTAGGCGGCATCCGCTTCAACTTTGTTGCTCACCTCGGCGGCGCACCCGACATGGAGCAGTTCTGGCGCCTTGTGCATCGGGTTGCTCCACTCGGCTGGCACATCGTGCTGCACCTCGACGCCAAAGACTTCGCCACGTATACCCCTGTTCTCGATGCGATGCCTGTTCCTTACGTCATCGACCACATGGCCCGGGTTCCGGCTGTAGATGGCATCGACCAGGAACCGTTCCAACGCCTGTTGGAACGCATCTCGAACGACGACCGATGCTGGGTCAAGATTTCCTGCGCCGAGCGGCTCACCGAGGGTCGCGTCGCTCCGTTTGATGACGTCGTGCCGTTTGCCAAGGAGCTTGTCGACACCGCTCCTGACCGGGTGCTTTGGGGAACCGATTGGCCCCATCCCAACCTCACCGATATGCCAGACGAAGGCGTTCTGCTCGACCTATTGGCGCGGGTCGTTCCGGATGTAAAAACGCGTGACCGCATCCTCGTCGACAACCCACAACGTCTCTATACGTTCCGATGATCGACACCGTCACCGATGAACTCCGTACCGATATCTTGTCGGGTCGCTTCGAGCCAGGCGACCGGCTCCTCGAGCTCCCGCTCGCTGAGCACTACGCCTGCGGCCGAGCCGCGGTCCGATCGGCCATCGTCGCTCTGGCCACCGAAGGCCTTGTCGAACGTGAAGCCAATCGCGGAGCATCGGTGCGGCGCATTTCTGTTGCCGAAGCAATCCAGATCACCCAAGCGCGTTCGGTTCTCGAAGGCCTGATCGCAGCCCAGGCCGCACGCCACTCGACGCCATCGGACCACGAGGAGCTCCGTTCTATCATCACCGAGATGGAAGAGTCCGTCGCCGATGACACCGGCCGCGTGTATTCCAATCTCAACGGTCGGCTGCACCGCCGTCTCCAAGACATGAGTGGGCACGAGATCGCCGCTCAGTTGGTTTCAAACCTGCGCGACCGAGCTGCCCACCACCAGTATCGTCTGTCGGTGATGCCAGGCCGCTCGAGAGAATCGCTACAACAACACGCCGCCATCGTGGATGCAATCATTGCTGGCGACGAGTTCGCTGCTGCATCGGCCATGCACGATCATCTGCAGTCGGTTATCGATGTACTTTCCCAATGGCAAGACGCTGGAGGCCGGCACCCATGAAAACCCAAGTCGTCATCATTGGGGCAGGCCCGGCTGGCACCTTGCTCTCGCTCCTACTGAAACGAAATGGCATCGAGTCGGTCGTTATCGAACGCCAGAGCAAGGCGTATGTTCTCGGACGGATCCGAGCCGGTGTCCTCGAGTCGACGAGCGTCGAGATTCTGAAGGCAGCGGGCGTCGGTGGACGCATCGATAGCCGAGGCCAGGCCCACGATCATGTCGAGATCGCCTGGCGAGGTGAAGACGTTCTATCAATCGGTTTTGGTCGGCTCACCGGCAAAAACATGGTCGCCTACGGACAGACGCTGATTCAGGAAGACCTCTACGAGGCTGCTAGCAACGAGAACATCGGCATCGTCTTCGAGGCGGCTGACGTCGAGATCCACGATCCGGATTCTGGCGCTCCTTTCGTCACCTACAAGGCAGACGGTCAGGCTGGGCGCGTCGACGCTGACTTCGTGGCTGGCTGCGACGGCCAGCACGGTGTCAGTAGAGCGACGATCCCTAGCAGCGTCAAACGTGAATACGAGAATGCCTACCCGTTCGGCTGGTTGGGAATTCTGTCGGAGACACCCCCGCTGCCCGGGTTGGTCTATGCCAACCACGAACGCGGTTTTGCGCTGTGTTCACAGCGCAACCCAATGCTGAGCCGCTACTACGTCCAGTGTCCTGTCGATGACTCTGTCGACGACTGGTCAGACGATCGCTTCTGGAGCGAATTGACAACGCGGCTGCCGCGGTCGGTGGCCGACAACATCGTGACAGGCCCCTCGATCGAAAAGTCGATAGCACCACTTCGCAGCTACGTGATCGAACCAATGCAACATGGCGCATTGTTCCTCGCCGGAGACGCGGCCCACATTGTGCCCCCAACCGGGGCCAAAGGGCTCAACCTCGCGATCTCCGATGTGCACTATCTCGCCAAGGCGATGACACAGCATTTCGCCGGCGACACTGCACCACTAGAAAACTATTCAGCGACGGCGCTTCGCCGTGTCTGGTCGTCGGTGCGGTTCTCGTGGTGGCTCACCACGCTGTTGCATCGTTTCCCTGATCAGTCCGACTTCGAGCAGCGCGCCCGAGAAGAAGATCTCAACTACCTAACCCAATCCGAGGCCGCGCAAACGGCGTTCGCCGAGCAATACGTCGGCCTCGATCTCTAACCCTCTCGAAGCTTCAACCCTCTCCAAGGAAGCAGAACCAATGGGACTCGACAAGGCATACCTCGACATACCCGGCACCACCATGTTCGATACCGATCAGGCGGCCAAGGGATACCACCTCAACCAGTTCGCAATGTCGCTCATGAAGGCCGAGAATCGTGAGCGATTCAAGGCCGACGAGAACGGCTACCTCGACGAATGGGCCATGACCGACGACCAGAAGCAAGGAGTCCGCGACCGCGACTTCAATCGGCTTCTGAGCCTCGGCGGAAATATCTACTTCCTGGCCAAGATCGGCGCCACCGACGGAAAGAACTACGTGCAGATCGTGAGCTCCATGACCGAGAACGACGAGCACGCACACAAAGAGATGATGATCAACGGGGGTCGAAGCCCCGAAGGCAACCGGTATCTCCACGAATGGGCCGACGAGAACACCGACGAAGCTACCAACGAGAGTAAGGGCGACAACTGATGGCCAAAATCACCGCTTCGGTTTACACCAGCCACGTTCCAGCCATCGGCGTTGCCATGGACCTCGGCAAGACAGACGAGCCCTACTACGCTCCCCTTTTCGCAGGCTACGAAGCAGGCCGCGAGTGGATGGCCGAGAACCCACCCGATGTCGTCATCCTGGTGTTCAACGATCATGCCAATGCTTTCAGCCTTGAGATGGTGCCGACCTTTGCGCTAGGCATGTCGGCCTCCTATGAACCAGCCGACGAGGGTTGGGGGGCTCGCCCCGTACCGACGGTCGAGGGCCATCCAAAGCTCTCCGCACACATTGCCCACTCGGTGATCCGCGATGACTTCGACCTCACGCTCGTCAACGACATCCCGGTCGATCATGGTTGCACCGTGCCGCTGTCGATCATGTTCGGTCAGCCAGAAGTCTGGCCGTGCAAGGTGATCCCCGTGATCGTCAACGTGGTGCAGTACCCCATTCCGTCGGGCAAGCGTTGCCTCGAACTAGGCAAGGCGATTCGCCGAGCAGTGGAAAGCTTCGATGAGGATCTCGACGTGCAAATTTGGGGTACGGGAGGCATGAGTCATCAGCTGCAAGGCCAGCGGGCCGGCCTCATCAATGAGCCATGGGACCGAGCCTTCATGGATCGGATGATCGCCGACCCCGAGCTTCAGGCCGCTATGGACCATGTCGATTACGTACGCGAGGCCGGGAGCGAAGGGATTGAGCTCGTGATGTGGCTCGTCGCCCGCGGCGCGATGGCAGACCTCGCAGATGGCGGCGAACCCGTCGAAGTGCATAGGCACTATCACGTGCCAGCCAGCAACACAGCGGCAGGTCAACTCATACTCGAAGACTCTAGGTGACCGACGAGGCCCGGCATCCGAGGTTTGCTCAATTCTTGGCCTCAGACGATTCCAGCTACTGTGGCGGTCACGAGTTCACCCTCGACGGTGTCCAGACCAGCTAACCCTCTCGGATAAGGAAAGTGTCTATGAAATTTGGCGCGTTTCTCGCACCTCATCATCTCCTCGGCGAAAGCCCAACCTTGCAGCTCCAACGGGACCTCGATCTCGTTGCCCACCTCGACCGGCTCGGCTATGACGAGTTTTTCTGCGGTGAACATCATTCGACTGGCTGGGAAACGATCGCTTCGCCCGAGATGTTCCTCGCTGCCGCTGCTATGCGTACGCATCGAATCGGCCTCGGCACCGGCGTGGCCTCGCTCCCCTACCACCACCCTTTCCACGTCGCCCAACGCATCACCCAGCTCGATCATCTCAGCTTCGGGCGTGCGATTCTCGGAACCGGCCCGGGTGCTTTACCCTCGGATGCTCACACGCTCGGCATCGATCCCATGGTGTTGCGCGATCGACAAGACGAAGCCATAGGAGTCATTCGACGACTCCTCGCTGGCGAAGAGCGCTTCAGCTATGAATCTGAATGGTTCACCCTCAATGAGGCGGCGCTGCAGATTCTGCCGATTCAGGCTCAGATGCCCATGGCAACGGCTTCGATGGTCAGCCCTTCGGGAATGACCTTGGCCGGCAAGCACGGCATGGGCGTGTTGTCGCTCGGCTCGATGTCGACCGATGGTTTGGCTTCGCTCCCGCTTCAATGGAGCTTCGCCGAAGAGGCCGCTGAAGAACACGGCAACGTGGTCGACCGAGCGAACTGGCGCATCGTCTTCAACTCGCATATCGCCGAGAGTCGTGAGCAGGCGCACCGAGATGTCGAACACGGGCTCCTGCGTTGGCACAACGAATACAACGTGCAAACCTTGCAACGCCCCGGTCTCGTGCCGTTTGGTCAGACATCCGAAGCGATCAGCTTCTACGCCAATCCGGATACCTCAGCTGGCGTCATTGGCACTCCCGACGACCTCATCGCGAACGTTCGTCAGATGGTCGAGGTCAGTGGGGGCTTCGGCTGTGTGATGTCGTTCGTACACGATTGGGCTTCGCCTGAAGCCACCCAGCGCAGCTTCGATCTCATCGCCAGGCATGTGATGCCTGAGATCAACGGCCAAATCACGCCAATGAGAGAGTCGAACACCTTCGTTATTGAAAATCGCGACTATTTCGATCGTGCCAAACAGGCGATCTTGACCAAGATCGAACAGAACGAGCGCGCAGCCTCTGCATTCGCAGCAGGCGGTGGTGTCCCTGGTACCGGGCTTGGCCCCCATGCGGGCACTCCCGACAGCTGAGCGACGAGACGCAGACGAGAAAGTAGCAGTCCTGCTGTGCGTCAACTCGGGAGTGAGCAGGCAGCTAACACTCGCGTCCACGAGCCTGCTGCATCACCAACGTCGAACAGTACTCCCCGGCAACCGATCGACTCAGCGCTGGCGAGATTGGTTTCGTCGTCTTCGATGACAAGGCAAGCCTCAGGGCGATGACCGGTGACGAGTGCGACACGCTGGAAGGCCCGACGGTCTGGTTTACAAATCCCGTTGTCAGTTCCGACGAGCACGTGATCGAAGGCCGGAATACCCTCGATCGTGGACAGCCATTCCCGATCGAATTCGTTGCTCAACAAAACGGTCACGAGCTTGAGCTTCCGGATCTGGCCGATGACTCCAGCAAGTCCAGAGCGCAGTGGGCCCAAAGACGAGCCGGACTCTGCGAGGAACTCGCCATGCGATGGCGTGCAGACACCGTTGAAGTCAAACACCACGACCCTGATCTCGGAGGCGTAGCGCGATGGATCGGACTCCTGGATTCCCCCAGCGGCCCGCCTCATCCGGTGGTCATTAGGCAACACGGGCTCGTTGCTCAGCAGCCATCTCGGCTGCGATCTGAATGATCTGGTCCTCCTGGCCCCCCACGAGTTTGCGATTCCCGCACTCAAGCAAGATGTCGGCGCCCGAGACGCCATAGCGCTCCGAGGCTCGGAAGGCGTGCTTGAGGAAGCTGGAGTAGACCCCGGCATAACCCATGATCATCGACAGGCGGTCGAGGACACACTCCTCGTCCATCACCGGCCGGACGACATCTTCGGCGGCGTCGATCATCTTGAGCACATCGAGGCCGGTGTTGATTCCGATCCGTTCGGTGACCGCCGCTATAGCCTCACAGCTGGTGTTGCCAGAACCGGCCCCGAAACGACGGGTCGATCCATCGACTTGAACCGCACCCGCCTGGATCGCAGCGATCGTGTTGGCGAGTGATAGAGACAAGTTTTCATGACCGTGGAACCCGACCTGAGCGTCGTCACCGAGCTCAGCGACAACGGCGGCAACCCGTTCACTAGCGTCGTCGAGAATCATAGCCCCAGCCGAGTCGACCACATAGACACACTGGCAGCCGGCATCGGCCATGATGCGTGCCTGGGCCGCAAGCGCCGCTGGTGAAATCGTGTGCGCCATCATCAAGAAGCCACCGGTCTCCAACCCGATCTCGCGGGCGAGAGCGAAGTGTTGTTCCGAGATATCTGCCTCTGTGCAGTGGGTGGCGATTCTTACGATCGAAACACCGATGTCGTGGATCGCCTTGATGTCGTCCTTCGTACCGAGGCCCGGCAGCATGAGGGCTGCGATTTTCGCCTTGGTAGCCGTGTCGACGGCAGCCTTCATCAGGACGCGTTCATCGACGAGCGACTTGCCGTAGTTGTACGACGACCCACCGAGGCCGTCGCCGTGGGTCACCTCGATTACAGGCATACCCGCGTCATCCACAGCAGCCACGATGTCGCGCACATTCTGTTCGGTGAACTGATGCCGCTTGGCATGTGAGCCGTCGCGCAGACAGGTGTCGGTCACCCGAACATCGAGTGTGTCGGAGAACGTGCGGGGAAGCGTTCCGGTGAGATCCATCAGGCTGGCGCTTTCTGCTCGGCGTGGTGATGTTGGGCCATACGGTTACCAACTTGGGTGGCGGCGGCGGTCATGATGTCGAGGTTGCCCGCGTACGGCGGCAGGAAGTCACCGGCTCCTTCGACCTCAACGAAGATGCCGACGCGTCCGGTCGTTTCGCCTGGCTCTGGCGGGTCGAACTGTGGTTCCGCAGTGAGCGCATATCCGGGCACGTAGGCCTTCACGTCGGCAACGACCTCGTGGATCGATGCGGTGATGGCCTCGGTGTCGGCATCAGCGGGGATCGAGCAGAAGATCGTGTCGCGCATCAACAGGGGCGGTTCGGCAGGATTCAAGATGATGATCGCCTTGCCTTTGGCCGCGCCCCCAAGCACCTCGACGGCGTTCGATGTGGTGCGGGTGAATTCGTCAATGTTCTGGCGAGTGCCAGGGCCGGCCGACTTCGATGCGACCGTAGCGACGATCTCGGCGTAGTCGACCCCGACGATGCGTGATACGGCGTACACCATCGGGATAGTGGCCTGGCCTCCACAGGTGACCATGTTGACATTCCACTCATCGAGGTGGGCGTCGAGGTTGACCGGCGGAATCACATAGGGGCCGCGGGCGGCGGGGGTCAGGTCGATCGCCCGAATGCCAGCTTCCCTATAACGAGGCGCGTTGCGAACATGCACGTAGGCAGAGGTCGCTTCGAACACAATGTCGGGCAGTTCATCTTGCGCCAGAAGCCAGTCAACCCCTTCGGCAGATGCCTCGAGCCCCTGTTCGGCCGCCAGCTTCAAGCCAGTCGACTCGGGATCTACGCCGATCATCCAGCGCGGCTCGATGTCGGCCGAGCGTTGGAGCTTATACATGAGGTCGGTTCCGATGTTGCCGGAGCCGACGATGGCAGCACTGGCCGTCATGATCGTCCTTTCGAGGCTTCAGCTGTTGCCTCTGCGGCGAGGCGAGCCTGCTTATCAGCGAGCAGTTCGCCGCCAGCCATAAAGTCGGTGTTCGGGAACTCGTTGATCCACACTCGAACCGACTCGCGCGGTGTGCCGATATGTTCGTGCATGGCATCGGTGATGGCAGCCATGAGCGCCTTCTTTTGGGCTGGGGACCGGCCTTCGGCCATCTGGACGTTGACGAGTGGCATGATCAGGCTCCCTGCTCAGCCGTGAGGGTTACCGTGCCGAAATGTGAGTAACGGGCCGTGGCCACCGTGCCAGCCGCTAGTGGCCGGGCGTCGGTCGCTGCGCCGGCCATAACGATCCAGCCGGCGTCTAATTGCTGGCCGTGCTTACCGAGATGGTTCGCAAGCATCGCCACGCATGCAGCAGGGTCGCCGAGAAGCGCTGCACCTGCGGCGGTTCCGGTGATCGCACCATCAACCTCGAAGACGCATCCCATGGTGGCGAGGTCGGCTTCTCGTGGTGCTATGCCCTCGGCGCCGATCATCACTCGAGCGGCTGATGTGTTGTCAGCAATGACGTCGGTGAGGGTGAAGGAGAACGCCTCGTAGCGGGAGTCGATGATCTCGATGCCGCCGACGATCTTCTCCGTAGCGTCGAGCACGTCGTTCGCTGTGATACCGGGACCTGCGAGGGCATCGGCCAGAACGAAGACGAACTCGGGCTCACATCGGGGATGGACCAGTTCGTCGAGCTGGGCTGGCTGTCCGGCCTTGAGCACCGTCGATGCTGGCACCCAACCATAGACAGGCTCGGTTACCCCCATCTGCTCTTGCTTGGCCACCGAGGTGAGTCCGAGCTTGGCTCCGGCTAGTTGGTCGCCGCGCCCGAGTTGCAGCTCGAGGAGGGCCGCCTGAATGGCATAGGCGTCATCGACGCTGAGTTCGTCGACCTGTTTCGTTATCGCTTGGACTTCGCGACGTTCGTCCATCGCAGCGAGAAGGTAGGCAGCCCAGTGGGCGTGATCGATCGCCATCAGGACGCCCCTAGTCCTTCTCGTGCTGCGGCGGCATCGATGTGCAGCTTCTTGAGTTCCTCCGCCAAAGGGCTGTACCGCATCGACCCGTCGTTGATCCAGTCGGTAGCGAACTGAGCGCCGCGCCCGAACTTGGACCGTTCGAGCGGGAGCTTGATCGTGTCGTGTGGTTCGCGAACGACGGCGATGGGGTCCTCGCCGTTCCGAACGGCCTCGACCGCTTCCTTAAACATGCGGCGGCAGGCGACGACACCAACATCGCTCTTGGTGATCCTCTCATTGACCCGATCTGCAACCGGCCCCTGGGAGACCCACGCCATAATGTCCTGCCCTTCGATGTAATCGACGATGTACTTCCCGTCATCGGTGATCCACTCGATCTCGTAGTCGACACAACGATCGCCTTCCGGGGCGGGGACACCCTCAGGAGCATGGATGGTATAGAACATCACGTGGGTGTGCGTATCATCCACGGGCACCCGGATCTGCATCTGGAAGACACCGTTGCCGCCAACCCACATCTTGTAGGGGAACACGAGTGGGTGACCGATCTTCCAGTCGTCGCTCTCCTCTGACTGGCCGACGAGCAATCGACGCTTGATGATGCCGTGCTCGAAAGGATCGAACGCTACCTTCTCGTGCTTGTTGCCGCCGAACGATTCGGGCATCGGTGTGCCCTGCTGCTTAGCAATGAACTCGAAGTAGTTCCCGTGCAACGCCTCGACGTGGTACGGATCGACAGCGTTCTCCATGATCTGCAGCCAGTTGCAGGGAATGATCGCGTGGCCGATATCGCGAATGCCGTCCATCGTGTAGGCCTCGTATCGGGGCAACTCGGGCGCCGGGCTCTCCCCAACATAGGCCCACACGAGTCCACCAAGTTCTTGCGCTTGGCCCGATCGCACCCCGCAGCCAGCGCGAAACTTCGGTGACGAGTCGGGCTCGGCAAGGATCTCGACGCACTCCCCTGCCGTGTCGAACTTCCAACCGTGATAGCCGCAGCGAAGCCCGTCGTCCTCGACGATCCCGTAGACGAGCGATGCGCCCCGGTGCGGGCAACGTTCGTCGACAATGCCGTAACCACCGTCGCCGGTTTTGAAGACAGCCCACTCCTCACCGAGCAGACGCGTCTGTCTGATAGGGAACTCTTCGAGTTCGCGAGTGAACGCTACCGGGTACCAGTAGTTGCGGAGCACGTCGCCCATAGGCGTACCCGGACCAACGTGGGTCAGTTCGTCGTTCTCTTCTTGACTCAGCATGACGTTGTCCTTCCGATTCGTGTCTCAGTCGAGGATGGTGACGGTGCCCGAGGAACCATCGACCCGGATGCGGTCGCCAGTCTTGATCTTGTCGGTACCGAAGCCGGTTCCGGTGACCGCCGGAACGCTGTACTCACGACACACGATCGCGGCATGGCTCATCATTCCGCCGATGTCGGTGACGCACGCTTGGATTTTCGGAAACACCGGTGCCCAGCTGGGTGCAGTGATGGGAGCGACGAGAATCTCCCCGTCCTGGATCTCGCCGACATCGGCCGGGCTGAACACCAGGCGGGCGAGTCCTTCCACCGTTCCTGGTGATGCTGCCATCCCGGTGATGACACCTTCGACGTCATCATCGCCGCCGAGCCAGGTGCTCACCGAGTCGGTGGTGATGCCCCACAACATGATGGTGAACGGTTCGGTGATAACTTCGGGCGGCTCACCAAGTGCCTTCGGCGCCTGCCAGCCCTTTAGTTTCTGGTGGATTCCACGACGACGTTCGATGGTCGGCGCCCAATGCGCCTTCGACGCAGTCGGAGCGTTGACCGCCCAGTTGGTGTAGTAGTCCCACAAGACCTCGTCGACCTCGCTGAGACGAAGGAACAGCAGGTCGTCGTCGGCGCTGAGCAGTCCGTCCTTGGCGAGGGTGGCGCCGAGTTCGCGGACCTTGCGCCACACGACCGACATCGTCCAGTGTTCGATGTAGAAGTTGTGGTTCTCGACATAGGGGAACACAGTGCGGGCGAGGCCGAGCTTGCCATCGAAGGCTTCACGATCTTCGTCGGTCGCCAGCAGGTCACGGTATTCCTCGACGATCCGATCGCGCTCGGCCTGGATTGCATCGATCGGTCGGCTGATGTCGTCGCCAGCCTCGATCTTAGCGATGTAGTCCTTGATGAAGGCGTAGGGAACTGCGGTGTGCTCGCGCCAGATTTCGTCGAAATGGTAGAAGCCGTTGCCGGATGTGAAGTTGAACCACGGGTCGGATGCTTCGTCCCAAGCGGCCTGCCACTCGATGCCTGCGGCGCTGGCCAGGTTGACGTTCTCGGGGTCATCAAAGGCTCGCTGAATACCGAGGTCGATGGCCTTCTTGGCCAGCAGCTTCAGTTCCTCGTTCGGGCGGAACAGGTCGACTTCCACGCCAGCGACCATCTTGGCGATGCCGAGATCAGGGATCGACGGGAACGCTTCCTTGCAGAACCCGAAAAAGTCGAGGTATGCGGCGTAGCCGAGGTTGAGGAACTCAAAGTGATACTGCCAGACCTGCACAATCAGGTCTTTGAATCGGTTGTAGTCCGAGAGCATGCGGTGACCGCTACCGAGCGCTGTGCCTTCGGTGATGATCGAGAGTTCTTCCATTTCGGGCAGCGGTGAGAAGTTGAGTGCCTCGATCTCGCCGATCGAATCCTTCACCTTGACCAACCACGACTGGTACAGGCTGTCCCAATTGGCAAAGTAGTGGCCGGCGCGTTCCATGAACTCTGGAACACGGGCCTCGATCTTGCTGGGATCAACGGCGACCGGCGACAGATAGGCGTACCCGTTCAACACCCGGAAGTCGATGCCGTCGGCCGGTGGGATTCGGTAGTGCCGGCTGTTCATCTGGCTTAGCGTGGCGATGGCTGTCTCGAAGAAGTGCGAGTCCCACGGTGTCATGGCCGTGCCCCAGTGCATCGAGTCCCAGAACCAGAAACGGTTCTCCTCGTACTCCCGGCGCTCCTCGGAGAACGTTACTGAATAGGGATACAGCTCCCGCCAGCCTTCAGCGCCCGCAGGCGCTTGGATCTCGAACGGATTCGGGAATCTCTTTTCTGTCATGCTTTTCCCCCTGAGGAATGCCTAGCTTGAGGCCGTTGGTCGTGTTCGGATTGGTGTACGAGCGAGATGCTCACTTCTTTGTGTGCAGCGGCGACACGAGGGTCGAGACGATCGATTCCATCACATCGCCGGAGTTCTTCCGGATCGGACTGACCGCCTTCTGCGACCAGACCGTTTCGGGTCGGCTCTGCAGCATGACGATGTTCTCGCCTTCGGGCAAATGCCGGTCAACCGCCCATTCGACGTCTTGAGGGCAGCCATAGTGCTTCTCAGAACGTCGTGCGAGCATCGCGATCCCGATGAGCTGGTCATCGGTGACCGATGCTGACGTACGCCGTTCGGTCTCGATCTCGACCTTGTCAACGGTGCCGGCGTCGGTGAGCCGGTACTCGATGGCCTTGTCGGAGATCTCACGCTTGACGACTTCACGTAGCACCTTGTCGACAAGGAAGTTATCGGGGGTGACCTCACCCGACACGACAGCCTCGCCCAGGCCCCATGAGGAATCGATCGCAACCTGCGACCGATCACCATTCGTCGGGTTCAGGGTGAACGCCACACCAGCGGCCACCGGGTCGATCATCTTCTGGACACCGACCGACATGGCGATCGAGTCATGCAAGTACCCCATCGAATGGCGGTAGGCGATCGCTCGATCTGTGAAAAGCGATGACCAGCATCGGCGGACATGGTCGACGACCGAGTCCGCACCCTGAATCCACAGGTAGGTGTCTTGTTGCCCGGCAAACGAGGCATCAGGCAGATCCTCGGCGGTCGCAGACGACCGTACGGCAACGGGAAGGTTGTCGACACCACAGTGCTGGCAGAGGGCGGCGTATGCGTCGGTTATGTCGGCCACTACCGCGTCCGCTATCGGCACCGACTCGATCCGAGCCCGTATCTGGCCTGCCGTGGCAATATTGGCGGCGTAGTCGTCGTGGTCGATACTGCGCAACAGCTCGTTGATGTCGTCGACCAGGGCAGCATCGCTCCACATCACCTCATAGGCGTTGGTGGTGATGGCGAACCCGGGCGGAACGGGTAGCTCTGCCATCATCATCTCGCCAAGGCTGGAGTTCTTCCCGCCAACGAACGCCTTGTGTTTGTCTCGGTCGTATCGGTCGAACCACACGATGTTGTCGGTCATGTCAGCGGCAACCTTTCTTGCGGTGAAGGAACGGATAGTCGGGAGTTCATCAGCCCAGTCGATGATCGGACACGCTTCGCACATTTCATGCGCCTGTCGGCTCGTGGCCGGGCATCCCCGCCCAGTCGTCGTGGACCGTCCACGTCGGCAGCAGGCTGATGTCGGGCACCTTGATCTCCTGTACCCGGTTGCGATAGGCCACGGTGGCGTCGCGGCCACCGCTGGTCGAGTCGGTATCACCGAGCATCTTCACCCGGACATGTTCTGTGTTGTAGGGCTCGCCCGGGTCATAGCCCAAAGCTGAAACGGCGAAGGCTCGGATGCAACCCGAGTGCGTCGCAATGGCGAGGCGGGCGCCAGGAAACTCGGCCGACAACCGGCTAATGCCGGCCCAGAAGCGCCGGACCGTCATCGATGGCGGCTCGAAGTGAACGAGTGGGATGGTGAGCCAATGCTGGATCGGGTCGCC
Organism: uncultured Acidimicrobiales bacterium; assembly: GCA_937922045.1. Lineage (GTDB taxonomy): Bacteria > Actinomycetota > Acidimicrobiia > Acidimicrobiales > SZUA-35 > JAHELU01. Next base: position 81,176 of record CAKZXA010000076.1, read on the forward strand.
ACCGCCCTGCTGCGTGCGCCAGAAGCGGTCCATCTCAACGAGCCACAGCGGTCGATCGCCGACGGCGGTGCGCTCGTGGCCTTCGAGGAGAGCGCTGTACTGCCGGAAGGCGGCGGTGACGTCTTTCAGCCCGTCGGGAGCGACGAACTGAAAGTTGCGAAACTCGTCGGCCGGTCCTGGCTCGACGATGGTTATCTCCTTTTCGTACTGGTGCAGGCCGTCGACGAGGCCGCGGTGAATCTGCTCGGCTGTCTCTCGTGCCCGATTGGTGGCGGCGTGGCGGAACACGATGGTCTCACCGGATTTCATACGGCGCGAAAGCGTGCGGCCGTAGGTGTGGGCTTGCCACGCGCCCTGCGGAGTCAGACCGGAATCGGTCGAATAACCCTGCGTTTCACCGTGACGGATCAGGTAGACGTCGTTGAGAACGTGGCGGGCCGAGCTTGGCGGCGCCGAGATCTCCTTGTTTCGGTTGTCCTCGGTCAGCGCCTGCTGGGTGGCGAGATCGCCACGCTGCCAGAGCGGCGTGTCACCCGGAGGTGTCGATGGGCTGCGATCACGGAACCGCTTGAGATAGATCGGTGCATCATCGTCATCGGTGCCGGCTTCGTCTTCCCGGGTCGGGAGCGCTTGGCGGTCGCGATAGCGGGCGAGGTACATCGGCGCCTCGAACCTGTCGGTCGATGGGCCGGCACCATTGCCGTTCGAGTTGGTGTTCGAGTTGCTCATGAGTGAACCGTCATGAACTTCTGATCGACCTGGCCACGGTAGGAGAAGATCGCTCGACCCATTTCAGCTTCGGTCCACACGGTCGGTTCATCATCGGGGTCAAAGTGATAGCCGCCGGTGTAGACCTCATTGCGGTTGCCCGCTGGATCAAAGAAGTACAACCCGCATCCCCTCGTTGCGCCGTGACGGGTGGGCCCGGCGTCGATCGTGACACCGTGGTAGGCGCATGTGTCTGCCGCGGTACGCAAATCGTTCCATTCGTCGACCCAGAAGGCCAGATGGTGGAACCCGCTATCAGGACCGGTGAGGAAGGCTATGTCATGGGGCGTGTGGGTGCGCTCGAGAAACGTTGCGAGCTGGTGGCCATCGTCGGCGACGATCTGTTCGGTCAGACGGAACTCGAGGACGTCGCGGAAGAAGGCGGTCACCCCATCGACATCTTCGCAGAGCAAGAAAATGTGGTCGAGCCGCGGAGGGTGCATACCAACGAGATTGTCTGGGGCGGGCGGCGGGTTGATCAACGACAGACCATTGCCGACCTGGCCTTGACCGCACTCTAGGTCAATGGTGTGCCCACTCGGGGCAACGAATCGAGCGGTTGCCCCCGAGGCTTCTGCGACCTCGCCCGGGTGGAAGCGCTCGACCGGGATGCCAGCGTCGGTGACTCGGTCTGCGAGACGGTCGAGCTCAGCTTCCTCCATGACTTTGAACGTGAGTCCGTCGAGGCCGTAGGTGGGTGCCTGCTGCAAGATAAGTGAATGGTGTTGTTGCTCGTCCCACCCCTTGAGATAGGCGCGTTCGTTGTCTCTCCCGGTGACGACCAATCCGACGACCTCGGCATAGTACGCCAAGGCGAGTTCGAGGTCGGGTACGCGTACCGTGGCGTGAGACAAGCGCAGAATGCCAGGAGAGCTCATGTGTGCACACTCGCAAATCGCTCGTTGAGAACGCCCTCGTAGTAGAAGACTGCACGTCCGGCGCGATCATCGGTCCAGGTGATGGTCGGAAAGTCGGGGTCAGGCCGGTAGCCGCCGGAGAAGACTTCGTTTCGGGTGCCCATCGGGTCAAAGAAGTAGATCGTGCTGCCCCTCGTCAGGCCGTGGCGGGTGGGACCAATGTCGATGGTGACACCGTGGTAGGCGAGAAGATCAGCTGCTCGGCGGACGTGATCCCAGTCATCGAGCCAGAACGAGAAGTGGTGCAGCGCACCGTTTGTCCCCTGAACGAATGCGATGTCGTGTGGCTTGGCCGAACGTTCGAGGAAGGCGATCGTCTGGTGACCTCCGCCGTCAAGAAGTTGTTCGGTCAGTCGAAAGTCGAGCACGTCTTGGAAGAAGCGAGCGGCCTCTGGAACCTCTTCTGCGTGTACCAGCAGGTGGTCGATCCGGGGCGGTGCAATACCTCGCAGATTGGGGACAATCGGCGCCGGGTTCACGAGCGGAAGTCGACCACCGACCTTCTGGACGTCGTACACCAACTCCATCTCGTGACCCGACGGGATTTCGAAGCGGATCGATTCGCCCTGCCCCACCTCTTCGCTGGCCCCAACTCGGCGCACTGGCGTACCTGCACGTTCGATACGTGTTTCGAACAGATCCAGATCTCCGGGATGATCGACCTTGAAAGCGAACCGGTCGAGTCCGACCCGAGTGTCATGGCGGATCGTCAGGCAGTGGTGATCTCGTTCGTCCCAACACTTGAAGAAGATCCGATCACCGTTTTCGTCGTCCGTGCGCTCGCTGATGTCGAGCCCAAGCACCTCGGTGTAATACGCCGCAGCGAGCTCGAGGTCTGGAGCGGTAATGTCGACGTGACTGAGACGAAGGATTCCCACAGGCCTCATCTTAAGAATGAGACGCACGACACACCAGCAAGATTCCGCCGAGCGGGACAGCCACGTTTATCATCCATCTATGGCCCGAAACCGTTTGTCATCAGTCGCTCGTGCAGTGGCCGTACTCAAGGCGTTTACCTCAGCCACGCCGAATTGGGGTGTTTCCGATCTCGCGGCCCATGTCGGACAGTCAACGTCGTCTGTCCATCGGATCCTCAGCACCCTCACCGACGAAGGTCTCCTCGAACAAGACCCCAAGACATCCCGGTACCGTCTCGGTCTGGCTCTGTTTGACCTCGCGGCAGCTGTACCGTCTCAGCGAACCCTGCACGAGGCGGTGCTCTTGCCAATGACCGACCTGCGCAATATCACCGGCGAGACCGTTCAGGTCGGCGTCCTCGACGGGCGACAGGTGGTTTACGTCGAGCGTCTCGACAGCCCCAATACCCTCCGAATGTTCACTGAGCTGGGTCGCCGCAACGACGCTCACTGCACAGGATCGGGCAAGGCACTTCTGGCATTCCTTGGCAGCGAGCAACTCGACAAGCTCTTGAAGGGTTGGACACTTCCGGAACAGACGATGCACACGATCACGACTCGCCAGGCCCTCGTCGATGAGCTCCACGTCATTCGCACCGCTGGATTCGCAGAAAACCGGGAAGAGTCAGAGATCGGCGTGGTCTCGATCGCTGCCCCCATCCGCGACGACGCCGGCACCACAGTCGCAGCAATGAGCGTTGCCGGGCCCGCTGGCCGAATGGACGGCGACCGGGATCAGCTCATCGAGACCGTGATGGCGATGGCGTTCGGCGCCTCTCGGCGGATGGGCTACCGGGGCCGCAGGTAGGGCGCTTCCCACCATGCGGGACAGCCTTTCCGTAGGGTCCAACGGGGGTGTAGCGTCTCGACATGAACGACTCCGAGTTCGACGTACTACTGCTCGATTTCGGCGGTGTCTGTCTGGTCAACCCCGTCGAACTTCACAGCCGCGCCGAAACCGTACTCGGGGTCGCAGCAGGCACCTTCGACTGGTTGGGCCCCGTGGATCCTACAACCGACCCGCTCTGGCAAGAAATGGTGTCGGGCGAGGGTTTGACCGAGCGAGAGTACTGGGCGCAGCGAGCAATCGACGTCGGGCAGGCGGCAGGCCAAACGCTCGATCTGCGCGCCTACATGACGCTGCTTTATGACCCACCGGTCTCGGAGATGATCCGACCCGAAGCCACGGCGGTCGTAAACGCAGCCCTGGCCGCCGGGTACGGTGTCTCGGTCCTCACCAACGATATGCGAGCCTTCCACGGCCAACAGTGGGAACGAAACGTTGAGTTCCTCCAGCTCGTCGATCACATCGTCGACTGTTCCGACACCAACATTCTGAAGCCTGATCCGCGGGCCTTCCAACGAGCGGTCGACATCATCAACGTCGACCCCGGCCGGGTCCTGTTCATCGACGACCAGCCCATCAATGTCGACGGCGCCAACACATTCGGCCTCCACGGATCGTGGTTCGACATCGCCAACGCCACCGATGCTTGGCATGATGTCGCCGATCGACTCGGCATCGCGCCGTGAGCCTTGATAGACACGCTGCAGACGCATTCGCGGAGCGGCTCAGGAACGCCGAGCGCGACGGCTCCGCCGCTCCGCTGGCAAGTGAGATCTTCACCGAGATCGATTGGGAAGGCGCCCGCCGCATAGCACTTGCTCGCGATGAGCTCCGAAGAGCCGATGGCGACGAATGCATCGGCTACAAGCTGGGCTGGACCTCAGCGGCTATGCGTGACGCGCTCGGCATCGACCGACCAAACTGGGGCACGCTCTGGCGGTCGCAGTTGATCGTCGATCGACTCGCGCTCGACAGACTTCACCATGCAAAGGTCGAGCCCGAGATCGTCTACACCGCGGGTGCAAGACTCGACGGCACGAACGTCACCGCCGAGGATGCCATCGATCGGGCGCACGGATGGGCGGTCGGCATCGAAGTCGTCAACCCTCGGTGGGCCTCATACGACTTCACCTGGCTAGACAACACCGCCGACAACTCTTCTGCGGCGGCGGTCATCTATGGCCCTGCTATCCGGCTAGACATCGATCCTTGCGACGTCGAGGTGTCCTTCTCAGACGGTGTCGAGTCGCGTAGCGGGAGTGGCGCTCAAGCCATGGGGTCTCCCGCTGAAGCCGTCGCCTGGCTCGCTCGACAGCTCGCCTCCGAAGGCCAGTCGATCGAACCCGGCCAGATCGTTTTCACCGGAGGTCTCACGTCTCCCTTCGACGTCGAGGCCGCCGGGCGCTACGTGGCCCGATCCGCTCAGCTGGATGGCGTCGCGGTCGTCGTTGGCGCCTGATACTTCGGAGTGTGTAGCCTCGATTGTGAACGAAGAGACGATCGCTGCTCCAGGGGGGACGCATGAAAGTCGCTTACGAAGTGCTTGCCATCTACGGTGCGCTCGCTATCTGGGGCGTGTTGCTGGTGGCCAGTTGGAGACGTAACCGTTGGTGGCCCTTCCTCGGTTGGGGGCTTGCTATCGCCCTGGTGCTGAACGTCGGTTACTTCGTCAAGGGACCGCCCGACGCCATCGCCTTCTTCATCGGGATTTACGACGTTTTCGACAACGTCGGTCTCGGCCGTACCGAGGGGGCCCCAGCGCTAGCAGCATGCCCCGACAATGCCTGCACCGTTTGGGGAGACCGCTTCGTGAACCACCCATCGTGGGGAGTGGCATTCCATGATCGCTTCCTGAATGGCCCGCAGCTGCGAACGAATCTCTTGTTGGGTCACATAGCGTTCAACACGATCGCGTTCATCTTGATGCACGTCCAGGTTCTCCGTCCGGGCACCGGCGCAAATCGTACCCGACATCGCACGATCGGACGCGTCACGTTCGCCTCTCTGACCCTGGGCACTATCTGTGCGCTATGGATGGCGTCGGAGCATCATGCTGTCGATTCCTACGGCGGTATCTGGGCGATGCTTGGCTTCTACTCGATGTCGGCGTTCGTCTACGGCACCACCATCATGGGGGTGCGAAAGGCTAGGGCCGGCAACGCCGCCGGTCACAAGGTTTGGATGATTCGAGCCCTCGGTTCGATGTGGGGCGCCTTCTGGATCTTTCGGGTGATGCTCGTTGTGACCGGGCCGCTGTTTCGCAACTACGAGTCGGTCTCGCTTCTGCTTTCGATCTGGCTCTCGGCTCCCCTTGGCATTCTGATCGCCGAGTGGTTCCGCACTCGCACGAGCGAGGCAAAGGCACCCTCGCCCAAGGTCATGGCCCCGGCCTGACACCATGACCAACGCCTCCTTTGAACTTGATGAAGTAACGGTCTCGGGTTTACAGCAGGCGATGGGATCAGGCGAGCGATCAGCACGTTCGATCACCCAGCTCTACCTGAGTCGCATCGAGAAACTGAACCTCGCCGGACCTGCGTTGCGGGCCGTAATCGAAACCAATCCCGACGCGTTACAGATCGCTGATGCTCTGGACGCCGAGCGGGCTAGCGGCAATGTTCGGGGGCCCCTGCACGGCATCCCGGTGGCGCTTAAGGACAACATCGACACCCACGACGCGATGACGACGACCGCCGGATCTCTGGCCCTCGAAGGTTCGATTCCGCCCCAAGACGCCTTCATCGTGGAGCAGCTTCGGGCCGCAGGGGCGATAATCCTCGCCAAGCTCAACATGAGTGAGTGGGCGTATTTCCGTGGTGAACGAGCCACCAGCGGTTGGAGCGCACGGGGCGGCCAGTGCCGCAATCCCTATGCCCTCGACCACAACCCATGCGGTTCAAGCTCCGGATCGGCCGTGGCCGCGTCAGCGAACTTGGCGGCGCTCACGATCGGCACGGAAACATCGGGTTCAATCATGTGCCCCTCATCCACGAACGGCGTTGTTGGGATCAAGCCGACGGTTGGTCTCTGGAGTCGGTCGGGCATCATCCCGATCTCACACGTGCAAGACACCGCCGGTCCTCTGTGTCGAACAGTCGCCGATGCAGCCGCTCTGCTGGGGCCGCTCACCGGAGCGGACGCCAAAGACAGCGTTATCGCTGCGGGCCGGGGCAAGACGTACCGTGACTATGCGCAATTCCTAGACCCGGATGGACTACGTGGTGCACGCATCGGTGTAGCCCGCACCATTTCAGAATTCGACCCTCGTGTAATGCGCCTGTTCGATCAAGCAATCGGAGCGATGATTGAAGCAGGAGCCGTGCTCGTCGATCCGGTCGAGGTTCGTGACGGCCCATGGAACGCCGATAGCCGGTTGGCGATCATGGAATACGAGTTCAAGGCCGGTTTGAACACCTACCTCGCCTCCTTGGGCCCGCACGCTCCGGTGAAGAACCTGGCCGACATCATCGATTTCAACGAACGGCACGCCGATGTGGAGCTGCGCCACTTCGGGCAGGAGCGCCTGACCTGTTCGGACGTTCGCGGACCACTCACCGACGCGGCATACATCGAAGGCCGAGCAGCGATGATGCATTCGAGCCGGGAAGACGGTATCGACAAACTGATGCACGAACATCGCTTGGATGCCATCGTGGCCCCGACTACCGACCTTGCCTGGCCCACCGATCACATCAACGGCGACGCCTCGAACAGAGGCAGCTCGGCGGGGCTAGCAGCCGTCGCGGGCTACCCCTCCATCAGCGTGCCGATGGGTTTCGTCGACGGACTTCCGCTCGGTATCTCGTTTTTCGCTTCGGCATGGAGCGAACCGACGCTGCTCGCGGTTGCCTACGGCTACGAGCAGGCAACCAACCACCGTCGGCCGCCAACGTTTACGACAATCGATACCACGTAGCGCTAGGCCTAGGCGCGGCTCAAAGCTCGACCACCATCTTACCGGTATTGGCACCGGCGAGCAGTCCGATGAACGCATCGCCAGCGCTCTCGATTCCCTGCATCACGGTCTCCTCGGCCTTGATCGTGCCATCGACGAGCCAGCCGCCAACCTCACGGATGAAGTCGTCGCGTATAGAGGCGTGATCGCTGACGATGAATCCACGGAGGCTAAGGCGCTTGCCGATCGCAAGGCTCAGGTTGTTCGGACCAGGCGCCGGCTCGGTGTTGTTGTACATCGAGATGGCACCACACATCGCCACTCGCCCATGCACATTCAGTGCATGGAGGGCAGCCTGCAGGTGGTCGCCACCGACGTTGTCGAAATACACATCGATGCCGTCGGGAGCGGCAGCGAGGAGCTGCTTGGCGACGGAGCCGGTCTTGTAGTTAAAGGCCGTGTCATAGCCGAGCTCTTCGGTGAGCCAAGCAACCTTCTCGTCAGAACCGGCAGAACCGACGACAAGCGACGCACCCTTCACCTTGGCGAGCTGACCGACGAGTGAGCCGACAGCGCCTGCTGCGCCCGATACGAATACGGCATCACCTTCTTTGAACGCGGCCACATCGAGCAGCCCGGCGTAGGCGGTCATGCCGGGCATTCCGAGCACGCCGAGGTTGGCCGAGAGCGAGACACCGTCGACGCTTGCGGCGGGCTGAGCTTGCGACGCAGGCAACACCGCAATCTCACGCCAGCCGAGGCCGTGGACGACGTGGTCACCGACAGCGACGTCGGACGAGTTCGATTCGATCACTTCACCGACAGCGCCACCATTGAGCGGCTCGCCGATCTGAAACGGCGGCACATACGACTTCACATCGTTCATTCGGCCCCGCATATACGGATCGACCGACATGAAGCGATTGGCGACGACGATCTCCCCATCCTGAGCCGCAGGCACGTCGGCCTCGACCACTTCAAAATTCGCGGGAACGGGTGCCCCGTTCGGACGGGAGGCGAGATTGACGTGGCGTGCGCTACGGGTCATGCCTAGACCATACCCAGACACCAGCTCCCCGAGTCCTAACCCTTCGAACGGCCCGCATCAGCTCGGTCGCCGCTCGATCTTCATCCTGACCAAAATCATTCACGAACCGAGTGGCGGCAGGCATTTATGAAGGCGCGCACCTCTACTCGTCTTTGAGTCTGATCGGGCCAACCTGCTCGGGTCGTCGAGCTATCGGAGCGATATCGGCATAGAACGCTCGGATCTCGTCCATATCGACTTGCTTGTCTCCGGTCAGGGTGATCGCTGGGCCAAAACCCCCGCGCTTACGGGCGTAATCGAGGAACGAAGGCACCACCGGAACATTTGCTTTCATGGCGATGCGATAGAAGCCTGACTTCCAATACTCGGTGCGGCTACGAGTGCCCTCCGGCGGAACAAGTAGGTGGAAAGATTCGCTCTGGCTGAACTGCTCAACCATTTGCTCTACCACGCCGCCTGGTGCGTCGCGGTTGACGGCGATAGCTCCAACCGGTCTCGTCATCCAGCCAAGAGGGCCTTTGGTCCAGATGTCCTTCACCATCCAGTTGGCATTCAAGCCGACCGAATTGGCCAACAAGACAAGTAGCAGCCCATCGAGATTATGAGAGTGAGGAACCGCCAACGTGACGACACGTGGCTCCGCTGGAAGGTCGCCCTCGAACTCCCAGCCACCCAGGGCACGTAAGCCAGCCCTCGCCACTCGCGAACGTACCGTCTTCGGGTTGAGTGACTGACACATCAACGCGGACCGTAGCAGCCAGAGCGGAATCTTGTCGCCATTTGCCATATCAGGCCTACAGCGCTGGCCCGAAGAAGATCGCATCCGGAACCGAAAGTTCGCCACGTAGGGACAGTCTGAGGCCTCAGCAGCTTGAGTGGATGACGATCAACCCGGTGCCACTAGAGTGTGTAGCCTACGAGTTGAGTAGGTGTCATGATGCGCAAATCAAACGCAGACGTGGACCGCGTGAATCCACGGACGCGCCGTGTCCGTAAGCTCATTCTCGATACCGCAACCGAGGTTCTCCTTGAGCAGGGCGCCTTCGACGTCACCGTATATCGCGTGGCCGAACGCGCCGACGTCGCTCGCACAACCATCTACCGCCACTGGCCGACCAGGCCAGCCTCCTGCTCGCGTCGATCGACCACCTCACAGCGCCCCACTATGCGACCACGAGCGTTGGCAATCTGAGGAACGACCTGGAGGCCACGCTTGGCAACCTCCGCAAACGTCTGGCCAAACGAGATGTCCGTTCGGTCTTCGGCGGACTTGCCGCATACGCCGGCGGCGAACAAGCCTTCGCCGATGCTCAACGTCGATTCATTGAGCACCTAACACAGCCCGTCGTTGACATTCTGGAAGCAAGTCGAGAGCGAGGAGAACTCGCACCTGAACTCGATCTTCGGATTGAAGCCGCTCTGCTCGTTGGCCCAATCCTCCATCAACACCTGCTTCTTCACAGCAAGGTTACCGATAGAGCGGTTTCGGTGACGATCGATCGATGGCTATCGAGCCAGGGCATTCACTAGCCGTTCACCACAGATTGGACTCGCTGGTCGCCGAGTGTCAGGCTCTGATTCTATGATCCAGTCAACCAAGACTCCGGTCGCCTTTGTCGATCCACGGGCCGAAGCCGGCGCACCAATCGAGGACTACAACCTCACCATCGACCTCACCGCCGGTCCGGCAACGGTTGGGTTGGTAGCGAACGGTTTCCCCGACTCCGAAAAGTTTCTCGACCTGATCAGTGATGCACTGCAGGCTCAACAGCCCCATATTTCGGTGCGCAGGTGGAACAAGCACAATGCCTCAGCCACGATCTCTGACGCCATGCTCGACGAGGTCGTGGCGGGTTGCGATGCAGTCATCGCCGCCTACGGCCATTGAGGCAGTTGCACCACCGGCACCGTGCGTGACGGCGTGAAGGCAGCGCGGCGAGGGGTACCCGCCGTGGCTTTGGTTACCACCGAATTTTGGGCACAAGGCGACTTCATCGCACGCTCGGTTGGCATGCCCGACATTCCCCGAGTACAGCTGCCCCACCCCGTGGCCGGAAGCGGCACAAAGAATATGACGATGGTGGCCGCCCACATACTGCCCGGGATTCTCGATTCCCTGAACGGCAAGGCGGCCATCGATGGGTGAACTCTCCGCTGTCGACGAGGCTGCTGCGGTCGAGCTGCTACACGACCTGGGTTGCACTGATGGGTTGCCGGTGACCGTGCCAACGCCTCAACGGGTGCAGCGCATGGGGCTCGCCATGGGCTACGACGCCGACCTGGTGCTCGGCACGATGGGCCCAAACATGGGTGAGTGCACGGTCGAGAAGCTAGCGGTTGCCGCGGTCATGGCTGGCTGCGCCCCCGACCACGCTCCAGTGGTGCTGGCTGCAGCCCGAGCAGTGATGGACCCGAGGTTCGACCTCACCGAGATGCAAGCCACCACCCACGCCATCGCTCCGCTCATCGTGGTGAACGGGCCGGCACGCGACTGGTGCCAGATCCATGGCGGCTTCGGCGCACTGGGTCCGGGCCACCGAGCCAACGCCACAATTGGCCGAGCTTTGCGGCTAGCGATGATCAATATAGGTGGTGGTCGGGCTGGCACATCGGACATGGCCCTGCTCGGACACCCCGGCAAGTTCACCATGTGCCTTGCTGAAGACGAACTCAACAGTCCGTTCGAGCCGATGCACACTGGGCGCGGCTTCGATCCGTCGCAGTCAACGGTCACGGTGATCGGTGTCGATTCGCCGCAGTCGGTGATGATCAACCTCGATGCCGACGACCCCACAAGCACAGACCGTTTGGTACAGTCGCTCGCCGCAGCGTTCGCCAATGTGACCACAAACAACGCGACCTTAGGCGGCGGACAGGCCGCGCTTGCGCTCAACCCCGACCATGCCACCTTCCTCGCTAGCCGGGGATGGACGCTCGCGCAGCTACGCGAGCGCGTCGTCGACGCGGCCGTGGTCGACCATGATGTGCTGGCCGCCTCGGCCGGGTATTTGGACCGCCCGCCACGCCCCGACAATACGTACCGCTGTTTCGACGAGCCCGATGATCTACTGGTGTTCGTCGCTGGCGGCGGCGGCTTGTACTCCGTAGCATTTCCAAGCTGGTGCGCTGGCCCTCACCGCAATCAGGCGGTCACCGTCGAAATCGAAACCGGCCAAACCTGCGCTATCCCCGGCGCCGCAACCCTGTAACTCGGTCAGTGGGCTGATATCACCCCAGCTTGCGCTGATCCCCCGTCAGCTGGTACCGCCAGCGCCTCATAGGTAGGCTGCCGCAATGCACGTAACTCGTAGCGACGAGCAGTGGAAGCTGCTCAGTGAAGTCGATCCAGACGTTCCGGTCGTGATGCTGAATCTGATCCGGTTTCGCGACACCGCCCTCGACGGCCATGGCTGCGACGGCATGACCGGCGAAGAGGCCTACGCCGAATACGGCCGACGGTTACGAGCGCTGGCGGCCGACTTTCCCGGCCGGCCCTTCTGGGTAGGCGATGCCGGACGGACCTATATCGGCCCCGATTCTGAGACCTGGGACATGGTGCTCCTTGTTGGCTATGAGTCGGTCTCGATCTTCCGCAGCATGCTCGCATCCGAGTCGTACCAGGAAGCGGCCCAAGCCCGGACCGCGGCCGTGGCCGATTCCCGTCTCGTTCTGATGCGACAGGCAGCCAGCATGGGCGATGCCATGAAGCAGTGGGCGGTCGGAACCGGAGAAGCTGATAGGGCGGAAGATCCGATCGTCATGCTGAACCTCATCCGCTACCAAGATGCTGCGCTCCCCGGACACACCTGCGATGGCATGAGCGGTGAAGAGGCCTACGCCGAATACGTTCGACGTCTCCAAGCCATGAACGACCACGATTTTCCGGGCACCATCATCTGGGATGGGCAGGGCGAGGCCACGATCATCGGCCCGGCTGATGAGAGCTGGGATCGCATCCTACTGATCGCCTACCCATCCATCGCCGACTTCCGTCGAATGGCCAACTCCACGATCTATGAGACTGCCGGTCCAGCTCGGACCGCCGCGGTGCTCGACTCCCGCCTCATCCTGACCCACCAGA